>JBBRAZ010000041.1:0-36232 GCA_038206295.1 Acidimicrobiales bacterium | reverse complement strand
CGCCCAGCACGAACTCGTCGCTCACCTCGCGGAGGCTACTGGGGGCTGGTGGTCGACGAGCCCACCGTCATCGGTGTGGGCGGCGACGGCACCACGGTCGTGGTGGGCGGACCGATCGAGCTGCCACCGCAGCGCTCGGCCGCATCGGTGGGGGCGACGCGACCGCCGACGCCTCGCCAGTGGGCCAGCGCGCCCTGGACCGTCAGGTCGGCCAGGAGGGCCTGACCGGCGAGGGTGAAGTGGAGCCCGTCGTCCGCACGCACCTTGACCAGCTCGCCTCGGTCGTCGGGGAGGTGCGACGCGAAGCTGCCGTCCGGCGCTGCGAGCAGGCCCCAGTCCACGAGACCGAGATCTCCCCGGCACCGCGCCAGCTCGCGGGCGCGATCGTTGGCGAGGTCGATGCGGTCCTCGACCGGGCCGTAGTAGCCGTTGGTCTGCGCCGGTGGCGCCAGCACCCACAAGGTCGCGGCGCCCCCGCTGCGCGCGGCGCTCGCCACCGCAGCGGCCTGCTGCGACCACGCGAGCCAGGTCGGCTCGACGTCGGGTACCGCCTGGGTGCCGTCGGGGAGCACGTAGGACTCGTCGAGCCGAGCGCTGCCGAAGCCGCAGCAGCTCTCCAGCACGACGAGGTCCGGGTCGAAGCTCGCGACGGCGCCAGCGACGTCGTCGCGCCACGCGCCCTGGTCGAACAGGAGGCTCTGCCCCGGACCGCCGAGGGCCTCGAGCTCGACGCCTGCGGTGCTGAAGCGGTCGCGAAGCGTCGGCAGGCCCTGGTGGAGCAGCGAATCCCCCACGACCAGCACGCGCCGAGGGGGGGGCAGCGGTGCGGCGAGCACCTGCGTGGTCGTCGTGGGCACCGCCAGGGTCACCGCTGGCGTGGCGGCGACCGCGCGGTCGTCGGCGAGCGGCGCCACCACCAGCGAGCTGCCCAGCACCAGCATCGCCACGCCGACGCCGGCGATGGCGATGCGTCGCGCCCCCGCAGGGGCGCCGTGATGGCGGATCGGTGCCTCGAGCCAGCGGTGCGATGCGAGCGCGAGGGCGATCGTCGGCGCCAGGCGGGCGAGAGCCAGCGAGACGCCGCGCAACCCGGTGTGCTCCTCGCTGATCGCCTGGAAGATCGGCCAGTGGTACACGTAGAGGCCGTAGCTGATGGTGCCGGCGACGACGAGCGGGCGCACGGCGAGCGCGGTTGCGATCGGTCCGGGTGCGAGCGCCGCTCGCACGAGGGCGCCCGACAGCAGCGCAACCCCGGTGAAGCCGCCGAGGTGCAGCCAGCTGTCGTCTGGTTGCGCGGTGGCGAGCAGCACGGCGAACCCCGCAGCTGCAGCCACGCCGCCCGCGGCGACCGCCGCGCTGGTGCGACGCGCGGCGTCGGGGCGCAGCACCGTGGCGAGCAGCGCGCCGACGAGGATCTCAGCAGCTCGGGTGTCGGTGCCGAAGTAGGTCCGCGCGGGGTCGATGGGGTCGTGGAGCACCACCGATGCGGCGACCGATGCCGCGATCCCGATGCCGACCGCGATGCGCAGCGGGGAGCGAGCCCCGAGGCGCAGCGCCAGGAGCGGGAAGAGGAGGTAGAACTGCTCCTCGATCGCCAGCGACCAGAAGTGCTGGACCAGCGACGGCGCCTCGTAGCCGGCGCCGTACGCGGTGTGGGTGGCGACGAAGCGCCAGTTGGCGACCTCGGCCAGCGAGGCGGCGACGTCGCCGGGCAGCGATCGCACCGGTCCGGCGTCCGCCACCGTGGCCGCGACGACCACTGCGAGCACCAGGGCGCCCAGCGATGCGGGCAGCAGCCGCCGGGCGCGCCGCGCCCAGAAGGCGCCGACGCGCACGGTGCCCGTGCGCTCGATCTCCGCCAGCAGCAGCGTGGTGATCAGGTAGCCCGAGAGCGTGAAGAAGAGCGAGACGCCGAGGAATCCGCCAGGCAGCCACGCGACGTCGAGGTGGTAGACGAGGACCGCGGCCACAGCGAGGCCACGCAGCCCGTCGAGGGCGACCGCTCGGCCGCCCCAGGGTGACTCGGCCACGCTGGCCTCAGCGCCGGGTGATCCGGCGACCGATCGCCGAGTAGCGCACGATGCAGTAGAGCGCACGCATGCCGTCGCGCCACCCGATCTTCTTGCCCTCGGCGTAGGTCCGGCCGGTATAGGAGATCCCCACCTCGTAGATCCGCCAGCCACCGGCCGCCACCTTGGCCGTGATCTCGGGCTCGATGCCGAACCGGTCCTCCTCGAGCTCGAAGGACAGGAGGACCTCGCGGCGGAACGCCTTGTAGCAGGTCTCCATGTCGGTGAGGTTCAGGTTGGTGAACATGTTGGACAGCGTGGTGAGCAGGCGGTTGCCGACCGAATGCCAGTAGTAGAGGACGCGGTGTGGTCCGCCGCCCTGGAAGCGCGAGCCGTAGACCACGTCGGCCTTCCCGTCGAGCAGCGGGCCGAGCAGGACCGTCCAGTCCGCCGGGTCGTACTCGAGGTCTGCGTCCTGGACGACCACGAGCTCGCTCGACGCCAAGGCGAAGCCGGTGCGCAGCGCAGCACCCTTCCCCTGGTTGTGCGACTGCAGGTGCACGCGCACCCGGGGGTCGTCCACCGCCGCCAGGCGGTCGCGGGTGCCATCGGTGGAGCCGTCGTCGACCACCACCACCTCTTCGGTGTACGGCGAGGCGAGGACCTGCGCCAGCACCTCGTCGATGGTCGCCACCTCGTTGAAGCACGGGATGACCACCGTCAGGCAACGCTGCGAGCTCATCGCACCTCCTCAGGAGCACCGATGGTATTGGTTGCAGCCGCCGCGACCGCAGCCGGCGCGCTGCGCTCGGCGAGCGCGTCGCGCACGGCCTGGACGCCGAGGAGCAGGAGGCACAGCACGCCGAGGACGTGGACCTCGTCGAACTCCAGCGGCCACTGGAAGTCGCTCAGGTAGCGCCAGCGGACCTGCTGGATGGTGATGTAGGCACCAGCTCCGGCCAGGCAGGCGGCAGCGAGCGCGCTCGGCAGCGATGCAGCGGAGCGCACGCGCATCGAGAGCCAGGCGATCACCGGCACGAGGACCCACGTCGGAGACCCCCACGGGGTGTCGAGGATCGCCCACACCGCGATCGCGGCGGTGAGGACCGCTGCGGTGCGCGCGGGCACCGGTGCAGCAGCCGGGGGAGGCCACACGAGCTCAGGTGCCGTCGACGCCCCCCGCGCGCCCGCTGGCCTGCCGCGCCACGCCACCACGAGGCACAGCGCGACGGCGGCCGCGCTCAGCAGCAGCGCCAGGTCGACGACGCCCTGGGGAGCCCACCGCAGCGACACGTCGACATCGGCGCCGACGTCAGCGGGATCGATGCGCCAGCCGTTGGCGAAGCCGTCGATGACGATCGGGTCGCCGAGGTCCTCGCCGTCGATGGTCGCTCGCCACCCGTCGCTGTGGCTCTGCCCGAGCACGAGCCAGTACGGCGCGATGGCATCGCGCACGCGCGCCGTGCCGGCGGTCGCGTCCGTCCACTCGACGCCCACCGCCGGCGGCTCGGTGATCGCCTCGTCGCCGACGGGGCTCGCGTCGTCGAGGAGGAGCCAGTCGAGGTCGATCCCGAGGTCGCGACCGATCCCGGTGCGCACGACCGTCGCGCCCGCTGGCACCGACACGCCCGAGGCGTCGTCGCCGCACAGGGCGACGTCGAGGCTCCGTCTGGCGACCGCGTCCTCTGCGCTGCCGGTGACGCGAAGCGACACCGGTCTGGCGTCGATGCTGAGCAGGTCGTCGCGGCACCCGGAGTCGAACGGTCCCGTCGGAGCGTCGACGTGCAGGCCCTCCACCCCGACCTCGGTGATCGCGATCGGCAGCTCGACCTTCCCGCCGCTGTACCAGTCGGTCGTCCTGCGCTTGGTCACCTCCTCGAACACGACGGTGATCCTGCTCCCGGTCGTCGGGGGGAAGCTGATCGTCACGGTCGAGGCGGCGTTCGGCTCGGGGACCTGCAGGAGCTCGTCGGGCAGGATCTCGCGGCGGCTCACCGGCTGTCCGTCCACCTCGATCCGCACGACGCGCGGCGTCGAGTGCCGACCATCGGTGACGATGCCCAGCTCCACCTCGTCGATCGTCGTCGACCCGGCGAGCTCGAACTCGAGGTGGTCGGTGCGGGTGGTCTGGAACGGGGGGCTCCAGAACGTCGCGGGGTCGCCGTCGATGGTTGCGCTGGCCCGAGCTGCCAGCGCGCCGGGCAGCCGCAGCGAGGAGGTGGCGTCGACCCCGCCGCCGGCGGCGCCGGGGAGGCCGAGCAGGCGGTCGAGGAGGTCATCAGGTGCGTACGAGCTGAGCCGCGCCGCCCCGCGCACCGTGAAGGTGCGGTCGGTGGGCAGCGTGACGAGGCGCCGAATCGCGACCTCCTCGTCGGTGCGCACCGGCTCTGCGGGGTTGGAGCGGGCACGTGTGAACAGCAGGCTGAGCCGATGATCCGCCGATGGGGCGCCGACGGCGTCGAGGAGCGCGGTGGGAGGTCGGATGAGCTCCTCGATCGCGACGTCGCCGATCTTCACCTCGGCGAAGCCGACGCCGGACATGCCGTCGTAGCGGTAGAGGGGGCCGACGTCGGTGCTGCGGATCTCGACGCGCACCGAGTGCACGGCGCGCTCGGGGAACTCGACGCGCTGGCCTGGCTCGGTGAATGACGCGTCGCCGAGCGTCGCGTCGATCGCCGTGCCGTCATCGAAGGTGAGGCGCACGTCGCGCACGGAGCGGTTGGCGATGCCGAAGATCGGCTGCAGGAGCACGATGTGGTCGGTGGTGACGGGGTCGTCCAGGTCGATCTGGAGGAACTCGCCTGCGGGCTCGTCGATCGCGCCGACCCGCCACGCGGTCAGCGGGTCGGCATCGAGCGCGTTCTCGGGTCGGTCGTCGGGGGTGTAGGTGACGGCGTTGCCGTAGTCGCTGCCCCAGATGGTGGCTGGCCCCAGCTGCACCGACACCGTGCGCTCGTCGTCGTCGGTTCCCGGGAACAGGTCGAGCCGGTTGTCGGTGGGGTCGTACTCGTACGGCGTCTCGCCGGAGCGCTCGGTGCGCCCGGTCGTCTCGCGGATCGTCCCCCAGCGTTGGCCCCTGCGTCGGTTGGTGTCGGTCACGACGAGCCACGCGTCCTCGTCGAGGACCCGCTCGAGCGATGCGTCGGCCTCCAGCGCCGCGGCGTACAGCAGAGGACGGTCCTGAGCGAGCAGCCCGGCGGCCGCGGCGGACACGACGCCCTCGGGTCCGCCGGCGAGCACGAGCGGACCATCGGAGGTGCGGGTGCGCACGATCGGCGTCGGGTCCTCGACGGGGAAGGCGGCCACCGGCGGCGGATGGGGAAGATCGGGGTCCATCGCCAGCTCGATCTCATCGATCATGGGCTGCTCGGGTCCAGCGACGTTCGGGGTCGGGGCGCCGAAGCCCTGCGGTCGGCCGAGGCCGGGCACGGTGCGCAGCAGCTCCCAGGTCGGGCGGGGCCGCGGGGAGCGGAACCGCTCGTACTGGAGGTCGCTTCGCACGACGACGTCGCCGACGCCGAGCAGCCGCGCCACCGGCGCCAGCGCTGCAGGATCGAGCACATCCTCCTGCAGTCGGCGGTCCAGGGCCATGAGGAGGCCCATGGAGGTGGGCGAGCCGTAGGCGAACAGCTCGCGGGCGACGTAGGGGCGGTCGAGCAGGCCGGGGGTGATCGGGTCCACCGTGTTGCCCCAGCGGTACGAGGCGAAGTCCGTGCCGGGGAGCTCCAGGATGCGGGTCTCGTCGCCGGCGGCGTCGAGCGCGGCGGTCGCATCCTCCCAGTAGGAGGGCAGCGCCTCGGGTCGTCGGAGGTTGGCCGCCACCATCTCACCGGTCCACAGCGTCGGGAGGTTGGCGGCGATGAGCAGGGCGACCACGGCGGTGGCGGGCAGCGCGGCGCGTGGTGCGCGCCGCGCCAGCCCGGCGATGCCGGCGCCGAGCAGCACCGACGTGCCGAGAGCCACCTGCGGCACCGCTCTCGGCGTGCTGCGCAGGGAGAGCCCCCACTCGGTCCGGGTGAAGTCCTTGAACGCAGCGCCCAGCGGCGACGGGCCGTCCCACGGGTGCGATCCGATGGCGACGAGGCCTCCGAAGACGATCAGCGCCAGGAAGTAGGAGCGATGCCGCCACCGGGTGAGCGAGCCGATGGCGATCGCCGCCACCGGCAGCAGGTAGGACAGCGCGAGCAGCGGCACGCGGTTGGTGAAGTCGACGCTCGGCTCGATCCAGGGCCCGAGCTTGTCGCGCCCGTAGAAGAACCAGTAGCCGAGCCCACGCAAGACCTCGGGGCCGGTGGAGGACTCCGCAACGGTCCGGTACGACTCGGTGAAGCGGATCACCGGGAGCCCGTGGCGGCCCTGGGCCCAGAGGCCCGCCATCCACCACAGCGAGGTGAGGACCGTCAACGCGCCGATCCTCCCGACCGCCGCGAGCACCTCGCGCCCGGTCGCCTCGCGCTCGACCAGCCACGCGTGCACGAGCCACAGCGCGGGGCCGAACGCGATCATCAGGAGCGCGGTCGCGTTGATCCCACCGATGGTGAGAGCGACGAGCGCGAACAGCGCGGGGTGGCGCCACCCGCGCGTCCGCAGCGACAGCGCGGTGAGCCCGATCAGCCACGGAAGTCCGGCCCAGGGCAGGAGGATCACCGAGATCCGCGCCGAGTAGTCGAGCAGGTACGGGTGCAGCTGGTACGCGAGCGCAGCGATGAGCACGCCTGCGCCGCTCCACCCGATCGTGCGCAGGAGCCACCGCACGCCGAGGCCGGCGAGGAGCAGGAGGGTGCCCAGCCACAGCCGCTGCGTGACCCAGTCGGGCAGGCCGAGGAGGTCGCCGAGGCGGTACCAGGGACCCATGGGCCACAGGTACCCGATGTTCTGGTGGGTGACCGTCCCGGTCCCGATGCCGGGGTCCCACATCGAGGTGGCGTCGCGCAGGAGGCGGGCCGGATCGAGGTAGAGGTACGTCTTGGTGTCAGCGCCGACCTGCCCGGGCTGCGTCAGCAGGAGCGGCACGTACGCCACCGCGACGAGCAGGGCGACGGTGCCGCGGTCGAGCAGCGTGGCGCGCGTCGCGTCGCTCGTCGCCTCGGGCATCGGCGATCAGCGACGACGGGTGGCGTCGTCCGCCAGCACGCGGAGCGCGGCGATGGCCGTCGCGTCCCACGTCAGCGTGGCGGCGTGAGCGAGCGCACCGTGCTGCAGCCGCTGCCGCAGGGCTCGGTCCGTGAGCACGGCGACCAGGTGGTCGCTCAGCTCGCCGTCGTCGGCAGCCAGCAGCCCGCTCGCGCCGACCGCCACGCTGTCGCGGTGGCCGGGGATGTCGGAGGCCACCACCGGCGTGCCGCACGCCGCGGCCTCGGTGAGGGTCATGCCCCAGCCCTCCGCCATGGAGGCGGACGTGACGACCCACGCACGCCGGTAGAGCTCGATGATCTCGGCGTCGTCGATGCGCCCGGGGAGCTGGATCCAGTCCTCGGCACCGAGCTCGGCGACGAGCGACTCGAGCGCCTTGCGCTCGCGGCCCTCGCCGGCGATCACCAGCTCGAGGTCGGGGACGGCCTCCGAACGGGCTCGTGCCGCGGCGCGGATGACGGCGTCGAAGCGCTTCGGGGGCATGAGGCGTCCGACCGCGACGACCAGCGGATGGCGGCTGGAGCGGCCTCCCGGGCTGAAGCGCTGGTCGATCCCCGGCGGGACCGCGATGACCTGGTTCGGCTGGAACCCCTGGTGGGCGATGAGCTCCTGGCGCGATGACTCGCACAGCGTGACGATCGGCGAGCTGCGGTAGAAGGGCGGGGCGATGCGGCGCTCGAGCACGTCGCCGAGGCGGGCGAGCCGCTCGCTGGCCGGAAGCACCATCCGCCACATGTCGCGGTGGAGGTGGTGGATGAACACCAGCCGGGGCCCGCGGTGCCACACGGGGCTGAGGAACGGCACCCCGTTCCAGTACTCGACGACGGCGTCGGGTCGGGGGCCGTGCCAACCGGCCAGCTCTGCGATGATCGAACGGGGGAAGACGAGGTAGCGCCCGGCCTTGCGGATGACCCGGTACCCGTCGCGCTCGACGTCGACGGCCTCGCCGAACGCGTAGGACGTGCGCATCGTGACCTCGATGCCCGCCGCGGCCCAGAGCTTGGCGATGGCTGCGGCGTGGATCTCCGAGCCGCCGGCCTCGACGTCGTCGAGGTCGCGCCAGGCGAGGAAGTGGACGCGGCGGATCCCGGCGGCTGCGGCGATGTCGCCGAGCTTCTGGGTGAGATCCTCGCTCATCGCTGCCTCGCCATCCCGTCAGTCCCCACTGGCTGGTCGGAGCGTCGATCGTACCCCACAGCCCATCGGCGGACGTGGCGAACGCGGGTCAGGGCGGGGTGCAGTCCGAGGGAGCAGGCGCTCCAGTCACCCTCGCCTCGATCCAGCCGGTGAGGTCCTCACCGGTCGCCACGCCGTGGCCATCGCCAGGTCGCACGACGAAGCGCACCGGGTCGCCTGCGGCGCAGAGGCGCTCGACGAGCGCCTCGCTGTCGCTCACGGGGATGATCTCGTCCGCCGCGCCGTGCAGCACGAGGACCGGCATCCCCGTCCCGGCGTCGCCGGGTCGCTGCGCATCGAGGACCTCGCGCCAGGCCGGATCCTCGGCGGGGTCGGCGAGCAGCAGCTCGTCCAGCGGGCGGTTGGCTGCGGTGATGAGCTCGGAGATGCAGCTCCGGTCGACGGCATCGAGCACCTCGAGGCCGATGGGGGTGAGGATCGCCGCCGGGTCCAGGTCGGGTTCGGCCAACCGGGCACCGTGGACGATCGCGATCAGCACACCCAGCTGGTCGGGGTGACGGGAACGCTCCAGGAAACCGGTCACATCGCTCACCGGTGCGGCGACGGCCACCCCCCGCACGTCGAGGTCCGGTGCCTCGGTGGTGGCCCGCTCGGCGGCGGCGAGCACTGCGTGCCCGCCTTGGGAGAGCCCCCAGAGCACGACCGGCGCGCCACTGGAGACCGCGGCGCCGGGGACCTCCGCGGCCGCTCTGAGGGCATCGAAGATCGAGCGCGCCTCGCTCTGGCTCACGAGGTAGGGGTGCGGACCGGGGGTGCCGAGGCCCTCGTAGTCGGCGGCCACCACGACCCACCCCCGTGCCAGGAGGTCGTCGATCCCGGGGATGCCCGGAGCGCCGAGCTGGGAGGGAGCGCATGCATCTCCGGTGCCGGTGGTCGAGTGCCCCCAGGCGATGACGGGGTCGCCCGGCGCCGCGCCATCGGGGGTGACGACCAGCGCCGTGGCGAGGGACGGTTCGCCGGTGATGTCCACCGACCGGTAGGTGACGCGCCGGGTCGTGGCACCGGTCGTGCTCGCCTCCTCGGTCACGTCCAGCGATGCGACGAGGTCGTTGGGCGCGCCCGTCTCGGTCGGGTGCCCCGCGGTGGTCGGCGCGCCGACCTCGCCACCCTCGCTGGCGCACGAGGCGAGCACCGCGAGCAGGACGACGGCGGCAGCGGTCGCAGCAGGTCGGCGCACGGTGCGGTTGTAGCCGAGCGCCGCACGTCGGCGGGGGACGGGGCCTCCTTGCACGCTGGGCTCGTCCGGGCCACCATCGTCGGCCATGCTCCTCCGTGCTGCAGCGATCCTCGCGCTCGCAGGGCTGGTGATCGGCTGTGCGGCTCCTGACGAGGGAACAGGAGTGGTGTCACCGCCGACGACCGCGAGCGAGGCGCCCGCACCCACCGAGGGGCGGCGCACGCCCAGCGAAGCCGAACCGCTGCGCATCGTGTTGGCAGGCGACTCGGTCATGGCGGGACTCGTGCCGCCGCTGCTCGCGGCGTTCGAGGAGTCCGGCACGGCCACCGGCCGGTTCGTCCTCACGCCGAGCATCTTGCGCGACCCGGCGGTGCGCTTCACCTGGGAGCGCCAGATCGAGGCGTTCGACCCCGAGGTGGTGGTGGTGCTCATGGGCACCTGGGAGGCGATGATCGTCGAGGGCGCCCAGGACCCCGGCGCCCCTGCGGGGCGCGAGGCGTGGGCGGCGCGCTACCGCGACGAGCTGCTCGGCCCGTGGGTGGACCTCCTCTCCTCCGGCGGCGCCGCAGTGCTGTGGGTCGGGATGCCGCCGGTCGTCGACGGAGCGGTGGCCCGACGCATCCCCGCGCTGAACGCGGCGTTCGCCGCGCTCGCGGCGCAGCGCGACGACCTCACCTACATCGACCCGGCGCCGCTCGCGGGTCCCGACGGTGCGTTGCTCGAGGTCGCCGAGGTGGATGGAGCAGTCCGTCGACTTCGTCAGGTCGATGGCCTGCACCTGTGCCCCGCAGGCGCCCTGCTGCTCGCAGAGCCGGTGCTCGCTGTGCTCGATCAGGGCCACGGCGTGTCGTTCGGGGCCCGCTGGCGGGAGGGCGGCTGGCACGACGACGAGACCAGCCCCGGAACGCCGACCTACCCGGCGGCATCGTGTCCGGCGCCTGCCGGCGCGCCTGGCAGCTGACCTCTGACACGCTCCTGGGCGCTCGCGACCAGGCGGCGTGGGTGGCGGGAGACCTACTCGATGACGAGGACCACGTCACCCGCGCCGACGGAGTCGCCTGGGCCGACCTTCACCTCGCGCACCGTGCCGGATCGCTCGGCGCTGATGTTGTTCTCCATCTTCATGGCTTCGAGCACGCACACCGTCTGGCCTGCCTCGACCGCCTCGCCGACCTCGACGAGGACCTTGACGATGGTGCCCTGCATCGGCACGACCACGCTCCCGGCACCCTGAGCGGAGCGCCCGCTCCCGGCACCTCCAGCACGCCGCGGACGTGCGGCGGCAACACCGCTCGGGGCGGCGACCGCCGCTGACTCCGGGACCCACACCGACACCGCGAACCGCCTGCCGTCCACCTCGACATCGACGTCGCGGCGAACCTTGGGCTCCGCTGCCTCATCCTCGTCGCCGCTTGCCGCAGGGGCTGGTGCGGCGGTGCCGCTGAGGTCGAGGCGCTCCTCGACCCACTTCGTCGAGTGCTCGCCGGCAGCGAACTCCGGGTGGCTCAGGATCGCGACGTGCGCCGGAGCGGTCGTCGCGATGCCCGTGACGCGCAGCTCGGAGAGCGCCCGCAGCATCCGGAGCCGGGCGGTCTCCCGATCGGCTCCCCACACGATGAGCTTGCCCACGAGGTTGTCGTAGTACTGGCTGACGGTGTCGCCGGCCTCGAACCCGCCGTCCCACCGCACCCCGAACCCCTGCGGGATCACGAGCTCGCCGATGGTTCCGGGTGACGGGAGGAACGCTCCGCCGGCTGGGTCCTCGGCGTTGATGCGCACCTCGATGGCGTGGCCGCGTCGCTCGATCTGATCCTGGGTGACCGACAGCGGCTCCCCGGAGGCGACGCGCAGCTGCTCGGCGACGAGGTCGATGCCGGTGACCAGCTCGGTGACGGGGTGCTCGACCTGGAGGCGGGTGTTCATCTCGAGGAACCAGAACGCGCCGTCCTGGTAGAGGAACTCGACGGTGCCGGCGTTCACGTAGCCGCACGCCTTCGCCACCTTGACCGCCGCCTCGCCCATGGCCTGACGGGTCTCGTCGTCGAAGTTGGGAGCCGGGCTCTCCTCGACGAGCTTCTGGTGGCGGCGCTGCGCGGAGCAGTCGCGCTCGCCCAGCCAGACGCAGCTGCCGTGCGAGTCGGCGACGATCTGCATCTCGACGTGGCGCGGCCAGGTGAGGTAGCGCTCGACGTAGCACTCGTCTCGTCCGAAGCCCTTCAGCGCCTCGGACTGCGCTGAGGCGAACGCCTCGGCGGCCTCATCGGCGGACTGCACCACGCGCATGCCGCGTCCGCCGCCGCCGTAGGCGGCCTTGATGGCGACCGGCCAGCCGTGGAGGTCGCCGAAGGTGATCACCTCGGAGGCGTCGGTGAGGAACTCGGTGGTGCCTGGCACGCCGGCGACCCCGGCCTCCTGGGCGGCGATGCGGCTGGACACCTTGTCGCCCATGACGTCGATGGCCTCGGGCGGTGGCCCGATGAACGTCACGCCCATGGCCGTGATGGCGCGGGCGAAGTCGGTGTTCTCGGAGAAGAAGCCGTAGCCGGGGTGCACGCCGTCCGCGCCGGAGCGCTCGATGATCTCGAGGATCTTCTCCGTGTTCAGATAGCTCTCGGCGGCCGTCTGGCCTCCGAGCGCGTAGGACTCGTCGGCCAGGCGCACGTGCAGCGCGTCGCGATCGAGCTCGGAGTAGATGGCGACGGAGGTGATGCCGAGCTCGCGGCAGGCGCGGATGACCCGCACCGCGATCTCGCCCCGGTTGGCGATGAGGACCTTGGTGAGCACGCCATAGTGTTACCCGCATGTCGCCGGCCCGTGCCAGATCGTCGGTTGATGGCACCCGATTCGCAGACGTCCGGTGGGTCGAGGAGACCGGGTCCACCAACGACGACGTGCTCGCCGCAGCGCGAGCAGGAGCGGCCGAGGGCGTCGTCGTGGTGGCTGACGTGCAGCGTGCCGGGCGTGGGCGTCTCGGGAGGAGCTGGCAGGCGCCGCCGGGGTCGTCGCTGCTGTGCACGGTGCTGCTGCGGCCTGCGCTCGATCCTGCCGACGCCCATCTCGCAGTTCACGCAGTCGCGCTCGCCGCCCAGGATGCGTGCCGCACGGTCGCGGGCGTGGAGGTGGCGCTGAAGTGGCCCAACGACCTGATCGAGCCAGGCGGCACCCGCAAGGTCGGTGGCATCCTCGCGGAGTCGGTGCTGGAGGGCGGCCGGCTCGAGGGCGTTGCGGTGGGACTCGGCCTCAACGTGGCGTGGCCGGTCGACCTGCCCGACGAGCTGGTCGAGATCGCCACGGCGCTGAACCACCTGGGCGCACCAGCGGACGTGAGCAGGGAGGCGCTGCTGGGTGCGCTGCTGGTCGAGCTCGACACGTGGTGCGACGCGCTGGCGACCGCCGCCGGCAGGGAGCGGCTTCGCGACGCCTACCAGCGCTCGTGCTCCACGATCGGCGCCGAGGTGCGCGTGCAGCTCGTCGACGGGGACGAGCGCTCAGGCCGTGCCGAGGCGGTGCTCGACGACGGCGCGCTGCTGGTGCGCGACCACGCGGGCGCGGAGCACGCCATCACCGCCGGCGACGTCCACCACCTCCGACCGGCTCCTCCCACCTGACTCCTTCTGGTGCCACCAGCGCGTCGACCCGCGCACAAGGTCCCACCAGAGCGCGGTGGTGGGGAAGGGGGTTCTCAGGGGTCGGGGGTGGTGGCGAAGAGGTGGGCGAAGGCGCCGGCGGCGGCTTGCGTCAGCGGGCCTGGGCACGCTGGCAGCGGTGAGCCGTCGATCGATGCGATCGGGTGCACGTGGCGCGTCGTCGACGAGAGGAACGCCTCGGTCGTCGCGTCGAGCACCTCGAACGGCACCGAGCGCTCGACGGCGACGCCGAGCTCGAGGAGGAGGTCGCGGGTGACGCCGCCGAGGCAGCCGTCGCTCAGCGGTGGGGTGGCGAGCGTGCCATCGACCTCCACGAAGACGTTGGATCCGGTGCCTTCGCACAGGTTGCCGACGAGGTTCGCCAGCAGCGCCTCACCAGCGCCCTGCGCGGCGGCCCAGCGGGCCACGACGATGTTGTCCGCGTAGGCCGTGGTCTTCGCCCCGGCTGTCGGTGCCCGCTCGTTGCGCGGCCACGGGGAGCGCACGACGTCCTCTGCGGGTGCCCAGCGCGAGAGCGCGCCAGCGGTCACGAGCACCGTGGGCGAGGCGCCGCCTCCGAGCGTCCCCGCTGCGCCGGGGCCGCCGGTGACCGTCACCCGCAGGCGAGCCTCGGTGCGGCCGGTGGCGGCGACGACGACGGCGAGCGCCTCGAGAAGGGCGCTGTCGGTGGTCGGGATCGAGAGGCCGATGATGGCTGCGCTGCGGCGGAGGCGTTCGAGGTGGCGGCGCACAGCGAAGGGCGCGCCATCCACCGCGACGAGCGTCTCGAACACGCCCTCACCGACGGTGATGGCACGGTCGGTCACGAGCAGCTGCGGCTGGTCGGGGTCCACCAGGCGACCGTCGAGCCACGCGGCGAGCACACCGGCAGCCGGAGCGGAGGACGCGTCGTCGCGTGGACGAGGTGCGGGTTCGGGGTGCTCGCTCACGGCGACCATCCTGACGCACCGCTGCTCGATGCGATGGCGAGGAGCCTTCGCGCCTTGAGCTCGGTCTCGGCCCACTCGCCCGATGGCGTGGAGCCCCACGTGATCCCACCGCCCGTGCCGAACCGGAGCTCGCCCTCATCGATCCAGAAGGTGCGGATGGCGACGTTGAGGTCGCCGCGGCGGCGGTCCGCATCCACCCAGCCGATCGCACCGCAGTAGGGGCCGCGCTCGACGGGCTCGAGCGCGGCGATGGCGTCGAGCGCGGCGAGCTTCGGCGCGCCGGTCACCGAACCGGGCGGGAACGCCGCAGCGAGGAGCTCCGGCCACCCCACACCGTCGCGCAGGCGCCCCTCCACGGTGCTGACGAGGTGCACGAGGCCGGGGTGGGGTTCGACGGCGAGCAGGGACGGGACGCGCACCGACCCGAACTCGCACACCCGACCGAGGTCGTTGCGCACCAGGTCCACGATCATCACGTTCTCGGCTCGGTCCTTCGGCAGGAAGCCGTCGACGGTGTCGGCGGTGCCCTTGATCGGCGACGAGCGCACCAGGTCGCCGTCGCGCGCCAGGAACCGCTCGGGCGACGCGGAGGCGACGGCGACGCCGTGCTCGGGGAGGCGCACCACCGCGTGGTAGGGCGACGGGTTCCCTCGCGCCAGCGCAGCACCGAGCGCCGCGATGTCGGTGGTGGTCCCCGCTGGAGCCATCGGCAGGGGCGCGTGCAGCTGGCGTGTCAGGTTGACCTGGTACACGTCGCCGCGGCCGATCGCCGAGCGGATCGACCGCACGCCGTCGCAGAAGGCGGCCTCGTCGAGGCTCGACGCCCACGCGTCGCTCGCCGGACCGTGCCAGGGCAGGCCCGGCCACGGGCGCGCCGGGCGCACGGTGGCGAAGCGGGCGCACGTCGGCACCCCGCTGAACGGGAGCACGACCGCCCAGAACCCCTCGCCGTCGAGCGCGGCGAGGTCGCTGGTGACGTCGAGCAGCTCGGTGCAGAGGCGGTCGCCGACGACGGCCAGCGGCGGCGCGGCTTCGGCTGCGGACATCGCCGCAGCGTACGATCCGGCCCGGGTGGCAGCACGAACGCGCTGCGCCGTCGAGCAGGGAGCAGGTCGATCGTGCACGTGGAGCTCACCGAGGAGCAGCAGGCGTTCCGGCGCGTCGTCGCCGAGTTCGCGCAGCAGGAGGTCGCGCCGCACGCCGAGGCGTGGGACCGCGACCACACCTTCCCGCTGCCGACGGTGCTGGCCATGGGCGAGCTCGGGCTCTTCGGGCTGCCGTTCCCGAGCTCGGTCGGGGGAGCGGACGGCGACCTGACCACGTTGTGCGTGGCCATCGAGGAGCTGGCGCGCGTCGACCAATCCGTCGCCATCACGCTCGAGGCGGGCGTCGGGCTGGGCGCCAACCCGATCTACCACTTCGGCACCGACGAGCAGCGCGATCGGTGGCTGCCCGATCTCGTCGCCGGCCGAGCGCTGGGCGCGTTCGGCCTCACCGAACCCGATGCCGGCAGCGATGCGGGCGCCACGCGCACCCGGGCGGTGCTCGACGGCGACGAGTGGGTCATCGACGGCGAGAAGGCGTTCATCACCAACTCGGGCACCGAGATCACCTCGGTGGTCACCATCACGGCGCGCACCGGCGAGCACGACGGGCGCCCGGAGATCAGCACGATCATGGTGCCCGCCGGCACGCCCGGGCTCATCGTGCAGCCCGCCTACCGCAAGGTCGGGTGGCACGCGTCGGACACCCACGGCCTCACGTTCGACGGCTGCCGGGTGCCCGCCGACCACCTGCTCGGCGAGCGGGGGAGGGGTTTCGCCAACTTCCTGGCCACGCTCGACGACGGCAGGGTCGCCATCGCCGCGCTGGCGGTCGGCGTGATCCAGGGCTGCCTGGACGAGTGCGTGCGGTACGCCAACGAGCGCATCGCCTTCGGGCGTCCGATCGGCGCCAACCAGGCGATCGCCTTCAAGTGCGCTGATCTCGCCGTCATGGCGGAGGCGGCACGGGCGCTCACCTACCAAGCCGCGCACCGGCGCGACGCCGGTATGCCGTTCAAGCAGGAAGCCGCCATGGCCAAGCTCTACGCGACCGAGGCGGCGGTGACCGCGGCGCGCGAGGCGACGCAGGTGTTCGGCGGCTACGGCTTCATCGACGAGACGCCGGTGGCCCGGCACTACCGCGACGCGAAGATCCTCGAGATCGGCGAGGGCACCAGCGAGGTGCAGCGGATCGTGATCGCTCGCAGCCTCGGCCTTCCGGTGGGCTGACCCGCCACCGTCGGCGCTCGGCGCGCTGCTACCTTCCGCTCGTGCAACGCTCCGTCGGCGCGCGCCCACGCAGGACGTGGGCGCAGCGTGCCCTGCTCGCCTGCAGCACCTTCCTGGCCGTCGCCTGCCTCACCGCAGCGGTGACGCTCGTGTACCTCCACGACCAGTTCCAGGACCTGCAGCGCATCGCGTTCGATCCCGGCGTGCTCACATCGCCCGACGCCTCGCAGGAGGCGCAGAACATCCTGCTGGTGGGCGTCGACCGCGCGGAGGGCCTCGACCCGGACTCGCCGGTGCGCAACGACCGCATCATCGGCAGCCTGCTCACCGACACGATGATGGTGCTGCGCATCGATCCCGCGGCCGAGCGCGCCGCACTGCTGTCGGTGCCCCGCGACCTGTACGCGCCGATCGCCGGCGCTGGATACAGCCGCAAGATCAACGCGGCCATGTCCATCGGTGGGGCCCCGACGCTGATCCAGAGCATCAAGGACGTGCTCGGGATCCCGATCCACCACTACGTGCAGGTGGACTTCGCCGGGTTCCAGCGCATGGTCGAGGCCATCGGCGGCGTGCCCGTCTACTTCCCGAACCCGGTGCGCGACCGGAGCTCCGGCCTCGCCATCTACGAGCCGGGGTGCATCACCCTCAACGCGGACCAGGCGCTGGCGTACGTGCGCGCCCGTCACCTCGAGGAGGACCGCGGCGACGGGTGGCGGGGCGACGGACGCAACGACTACGGCCGCGTCGAGCGCCAGCAGGCGTTCATCCAGCGGGCGCTGCGGCGCGCGGTGAGCCGCGGGCTGCGCAACCCGGTGACGCTGAACCAGCTCATCAGCGTCGGCCAGCGGAATGTCGAGCTGGACGACCAGCTCACGACCGGCGACCTGGTGGACATCGGCATGCAGTTCCGCTCGTTCAACCCCGACACCCTCGAGCTCTACACGCTGCCGACGGTGGAGGACACCGCCGGTGCGGCCGCGATCCTGCGGCTGGTGGAGGACGATGCGCAGGACGTCCTGGAGGTCTTCCGGGGCACCGCCGGAACGCTCACCTTCGAGCGGATCCGGGTGCGCGTCGAGAACGGCTCGGGCGCCGCAGGTCAGGCCGGCGAGGTGGCCGCCTCCCTGTCGGACCTGGGCTACACGATCACGGGCACGGGCAACGCCGAGGACCTCGCCCGCCCGACGACCGCCATCCGCTACACCGCCGGCAACGAGGTCGCCGCGGTCTACCTGGCCCGCTTCATCCCCGGCGAGGTGGACTTCGAGCTGGTCGACGAGCTCGCCGACGCTGACGTGGCGCTGGTGACCGGCCAGGACTTCACCACCGTGCTCGCCGCGCCGCGCCCGGAGGACGAGTTCCTGCTCATCCTCGACGAGCTCCGACCCGAGGCGCCGACGACCACCGCGGGCGGCGCGGCGCCGGTGCCCACCGTCGTCGATGCCACCACCACGACGGTCGACCCGGCGCTCGCCGCGGCGGAGGCCGCTTGCGGCTGACCCACTAACGTGTGGTGTCCCGTCAGCGGCACCTCTGTGGGAAGGAAGCGGCATGAGCAGGATCGCGGTCATCGGCACCGGATACGTCGGCCTCACCAGCGGGGCGTGCTTCGCTCACCTCGGCCACGAGGTGGTGTGCGCCGACATCGATGCGGACAAGGTGGCGCGCCTGCAGGCCGGCGAGGTGCCGATCCTCGAGGCTGGGCTCCCCGAGCTCGTCGCCGAGGGGATCGCCAGCGGGCGACTCACCTTCGTGCTGGGTGCCGCGACGGCCGCGGCCACCTGCGAGTTCTCGTACCTCTGCCTCCCCACGCCGCAGGGGGCTGACGGTGCGGCCGATCTGCGCTTCATCGAGGCTGCCGTGCGCGAGATCGCGCCGGTGCTGCCGCGCGACGCGATCATCGTGAACAAGTCCACGGTGCCGGTCGGCTCGACGCGGCTGGTCGAGCAGATGGTCGGGCGCAACGACGTCGCGGTCGTCTCGAACCCCGAGTTCCTGCGGGAGGGCACCGCGGTCAGCGACTTCCTCAACCCCGATCGCGTCGTCATCGGTTCCGACGACCAGGCAGCCGGCGCACGCGTCGGATCGCTGTTCAAGAACCTGCCGCCCGGAACGCCGGTGATGGTCATCGATCCGGCATCCGCAGAGACCATCAAGTACGCCTCCAACGCGTTCCTGGCCACCAAGCTGTCCTTCGTCAACGCGGTTGCCGCCGTGTGCGAGGGCGTGGGCGCCGACGTGCACGACGTGGTGCTCGGCATGGGCTACGACCGCCGCATCGGCCACGAGTTCCTCCGACCGGGTCCCGGGTGGGGAGGCTCGTGCTTCCCGAAGGACACGCGGGCGCTGCTGCACACCGCAACGCAGGGCGGGTACGACTTCATGCTCCTCCAGGGCGTGATCGACGTGAACGACGAGCAGTTCGACCGCGTGGCCGACAAGGTCGAGGACATCTGCGAGGGCTCGCTCGAAGGGAAGCGCATCGCCGTGTGGGGCCTCACCTTCAAGGCGGGCACCGACGACCTGCGCGAGTCGCCGTCGCTCGAGGTCATCGAGCGGCTCCGCTCCCGCGGCGCGACCGTGGCCGCGTTCGATCCCGCGGTGCACGAGCCGATCGACGGGATCGACGTCGTCGCTGATCCCTACGCGGCGTGCGCTGGGGCCGATGCGCTCGTCGTGCTCACCGAGTGGGACGACTTCAAGTGGCTCGACCTCGAGAAGGTCGCGGACGCCCTCGCCCACCGACGCGTCGTCGACGCCCGCAACCTGCTCGAGCGCCCGGTGCTGCGGCGCCTCGGCTTCGAGTACCGCGGCGTCGGACGCGACTGATGTCCAGGGTCGTCGTCACCGGCGGAGCCGGCTTCGTCGGCTCGCACCTCTGCGCCGCACTGCTCGAGCGCGGCGACGAGGTGGTGTGCGTCGACAACCTGATCACCGGGCAGGTCGCCAACGTCGAGCCGCTGTTCGTGCAGCCGGCGTTCACCTTCATCGAGCACGACGTGAGCACGTACGTGCACGTGCCCGGCGAGGTCGACGCGGTGCTGCACCTCGCCAGCCCGGCGTCGCCGAGGGACTACCTCGACATGCCGATCCAGACGCTCAAGGTCGGCAGCCTGGGCACGCACAACGCGCTCGGTCTGGCCAAGGCGAAGGGCGCACGGTTCCAGCTCGCCTCGACCAGCGAGGTGTACGGCGATCCGGAGGTCCACCCGCAGCCCGAGAGCTATTGGGGGCACGTGAACCCGGTCGGACCCCGCGGCGTCTACGACGAGGCCAAGCGCTTCGCCGAGGCGATCACCATGGCCTACCACCGGTACCACGGCGTCGACGTGCGCATCGCTCGTATCTTCAACACCTACGGCCCCCGCATGCGCCCCGGCGATGGGCGGGTGGTGTCCAACTTCATCGTGCAGGCGCTGCGAGGCGAGCCGATCACCGTGTACGGCGACGGCAGCCAGACGAGATCCTTCTGCTACATCGATGATCAGGTGCGCGGGCAGCTGGCGCTCCTCGACTCCGACGTCTGCGACCCGGTGAACATCGGCAACGACGGCGAGTTCACCGTCTTCGAGCTCGCCGAGGCCGTCATCGACGTGGTGGGGTCCGCATCGCCGATCGTGCACGAGCCGCTTCCGGTGGACGACCCGCGCCAGCGACGTCCGGACCTGACGCGGGCCCGCACGCTGCTTGGGTGGGAGCCGGCCGTCGCGCTGCGCGAGGGGATCGAGCGCACCACGTCGTGGATCGCGCACGCGATCGGCGTGCCACGTCCCTGACCTGGCGCCACCCGGGGCACCTGCCATCGCGGTTGCCGTGGTGCATCGGTCGCAGCGGCACCCGTGGGAGACTCGACGCCGTGTCGGACCCCCTCGCCGCGGCGATCACGCTCGAGCAGCTGTGGCACCGCGTCCCCGGAGGCACCGCGGTCGCTGCGCTCGAGGTGGCGCGGGCGGTCGAGGATCTCGGCGGCGTCCGCCAGATCGGCGTCGCCGCCGCGCACCGCTCCGCACCTGCTGGACCGTGGCGGCCACCGATCGCGGTGCGGTCGCTGCCGCTGCCGCGCCGGGCGCTGTACGAGTCGTGGCACCGGATGCGCTGGCCGGCGGTGCAGCGGGCGACAGGTCCGGTCGACGTCATCCACGCCACGGGCATGGCGGTGCCGCCACGGAGCGCGCCCCTGGTCGTCACGGTCCACGACGTTGCGTGGCGCCGCCACCCGGGCCACGCCACCGCCCACGGCACCCGGTTCTTCGAGCGCTCGCTCGAGCTCACCCTCCAGGATGCCGACCTCATCCTCTGCTCCTCGGAGGCGACCGCGCGCGACCTTCGGGCGGCCGGAGCCGACGACGACCGGCTCCGGGTGGTGCCCCTGGGCGTGCGCGTGCGCCCGGTCGCCGCGGGCAGGGGGGCCGAGGTGCGCGTTCGCCACGGGCTCGCTCAGCCGTTCGTGCTGTGGGTGGGAACGGTCGAGCCCCGCAAGAACCTCGCCTCGCTCGTGCTCGCGTACCGCCGGCTCGCTCGACCCGACGTGGACCTCGTCCTCGTCGGCCCGAAGGGCTGGAACGAGGACCTCGACGCGCTGATCGCTCCGGTGGCGGACCGGGTGCGCGTGCTTGGCTTCGTGTCGACCGACGATCTCGACGCGCTCTACGGCGAGGCCGCCGCGTTCTGCTACCCGAGCTTGCTCGAGGGGTTCGGCCTCCCGGTGCTCGAGGCGATGGCGCAAGGCGCTCCGGTGGTCACCTCCGCTGGCACCGCCACCGCCGAGGCGGCGGGCGATGCCGGCATCATCGTCGACCCGACCGATGTCGGCGCACTCTGCGGCGCCATGCAGTCGATCCTCGAGGACCCGTCGATCGCCGAGCGCCTCGCGCTCGCCGGACCGGCCCGCGCGGCGAGCTTCACCTGGGAGGCGACCGCCCAGCGCACGGTCGCCGCCTACCGCGAGGCGCTCGGGTGAGGCGACGGGTCGGGGCCAACCTCCTGTGGCTGGTGCCCGGGGTGGTGGGCGGGAGCGAGGAGTACACGATGCGCCTCCTCGGAGCGTTCGCCGACCGAGGCTCGGCGGAGGTCGAGCTCGTGCTGCTGGTGAATCGGCGGCTCGTGGACGCGTACCCGGAGGTCCTGGCCCGGTTCGAGACGGTGGTGGCGCCGGTCGACGGCTCGTCGAAGGCGGTGCGGGTGCTCGCCGAGGCGACGTGGCTGGCGGTCGTGGCGAGGCGTCGCCGACTGGAGCTGGTGCACCACCTGGGCGGCACCATGCCGATGCTGCGCTCCGTGCCCGGCGTCGTGACGGTCCACGACCTCCAGCCGTTCGCTCTCCCCGAGCACTTCTCCCGGGTCAAGCGCGCGTACCTGCGCGTCGTGCTCCCGACATCGGTGCGCGCGGCGCGCCGCGTCGTGACCCTCGCCGACTTCACGCGACGCGACCTGGAGGCGCGGCTGCACGTCCCCGCCGAGCGCATCGCGCTCGTTCCCTCCGGTGTCGCCACCGCGGACGGCGCCGCCGAGATGGATCGCCTGGAAGCGGCGCGCGCACGGTACGGCCTGGTCGATCGGCGGTACTTCCTCTATCCGGCGATCACCTACCCCCACAAGAACCACCTCGTGCTGCTCCACGCGCTCGCTCGGCTCGGGGAATCGGACGCAGACGTGATCCTCGTGCTCACCGGAGGAGCGGCGCGCTCCGAGCGTCGCGTGGGGCAGGAGGCCGAGGCCCTCGGCATCGCGCAGCGCGTCGTGCGCACCGGTCGCATCCCCCGCGAGGATCTGGACTCGCTGTACCGGGGCGCGGTCGGGCTGCTCTTCCCGTCACGCTTCGAGGGCTTCGGGCTCCCGGTGCTCGAGGCCATGGTGCGCGACTGCCCGGTCGTCGCTGCGGACGCCACCGCGCTGCCCGAGGTGGTCGGCGACGCGGGTCTCCTCGTGGGTGCCACCGACCCGCCGGCCTGGGCCGCAGCCATGACCTCGCTCCTGCACGACCCGCAGCGGCGCGACGAGCTCGTGCAGCGAGGGCGTCGGCGTGCGGCGGGCTTCACCTGGGGTGAGGCCGCAGCCCGTCTGGAGCGCGTCGAGCTCGACGTGCTGGAGTCGCTGCAGTGAGGATCACCGTTCTGTGCCCGCACCTGCGTCCCGATGTGGCGCCGACCGGCGAGGTGATGTCGAGCATCCTCGAGCACCTGGTGGCCCGCGGGCATCGGCTGCACGTCGTCACGTCGCTGCCTTGGTACCGCCACCACCGGATCGACCGGGGGTGGGAGGGGTCGTGGGTGCGCCACGAGGACGTCGAGTGGGGCCGCGTGACGAGGGTCCACCCGTTCCCCACCGACAAGGGGAACCTCCCCGCTCGTGCGCTGGCGTTCGGCGGGTTCACCGTCCTCGCGGGAGCGCTGGCGGCCCGTGCACCCGAGCGACCCGACGTGGTGCTGGCGATGTCGCCGCCGCTGACGCTCGGCCTGGGGGCGGCGGTGGTGGCGGCTCGCTACCGAGCGCCGTGGGTGTTCAACATCCAGGACGTGTTCCCCGACGTGGCGGTCGAGGTGGGCGCGATCACGAGCCCGCGGGTGATCCGAGCCGCGTCCTGGTTGGAGCGCCGGCTCTACGTCGCCGCCGACGCGGTCACCGTCCTGTCCGACGACCTGGCGGACAACGTGCGGGCGAAGATCGTCGTGGGTGGCGGCGACCCGTCCTCGGTGCGGGTCATCCCCAACTTCGTCGACACCGAGCACGTCCGCCCTGGCCAGCGGGCCAACGCCTACCGGGTCGAGCACGGGCTGGGGGAGCGCACCGTGGTGATGTACGCCGGCAACGTCGGCTACTCCCAGTCCCTGGAGCTGGTGCTCTCCTCCGCTCGCCGGCTCGTGGACCGAACCGACGTCGTGTTCGTGGTCAACGGCGGCGGGTCGGCGCGCGCCGGGTTGATCGAAGCGGCCCACGACCTCCCCAACGTGGTGTTCGTCGACCTCCAGCCCAAGGAGCGTCTCCCCGACATCCTCGCCGCCGCCGACCTGCACCTGGTGCCGCTGCGCCGCGGCCTGGCCCGCTCCAGCGTCCCCTCGAAGCTGTACTCGATCCTCGCCGCCGGTCGACCGGTGCTGGCGTCGGTGGACGAGGGGACCGAGGTGGCGCGGACGGTCGAGGCCGCCGGTGCGGGGATCGCGGTGCCTCCCGAGGACCCCGACGCCTTCCACGACGCGCTCGTCGATCTCCTGGGCGATCACGGTCGCCTCGTCGCCATGGGGGCATCCGGTCGTCGGTTCGTCGAGGGGTGGGCATCGCCTGCAGCGGTGGCCGAGCGCTACGAGGCGCTCTTCGACGAGCTCGTCGCCCGCCACGCCGGCCACCGCTGACTTCGGGCTGACCGCGGCGTCGGGGTAGCCTCGCCCGCCATGGGCAAGGCCTCCTCCTCCAAGAAGGTGCAGCGCGCAGCGCGCGCCGGCAGCACCAGCGCCGTGAACCGACCGAAGCTCGGGTTCCCGGCAGCGATCGTGGCCATCGTCGTGGCAGGCGTGGCGCTCATCGCCTTCGCTCGCTCAGGGCTCGACAGCACCGACGTGGCACCCCGGCTCAACCCCGGTGGCGACCACTGGCACACCGCGTACGGCATCTACACCTGCGACGGCTTCGAAGCGCCGCTGGTCGACGTCGGCGGCGACGCCGAGGGCATCCACACCCACGGCGACGGCCTCATGCACATCCACCCCTTCTCCTCCAACGCATCGGGAGACAACGCCCGCCTCGATCGCTGGGTCGAGCAGGTCGGGCTGTCCTTCGGTGACGACTCGCTGACCCTTCCCTCGGGCGAGACGTTCACCAACGGCGACGACTGCGGCGGCACGCCCGGCGAGGTGGTCGTGGCCCGCTGGGACGACGCCCGCACGGTCGCGGAGGCCGATCCCGACGTGGTGCTGCGCACCGACTTCAGCTCGCTGGCCTACGTCCAGGACGGCTCGGCCATGCTGATCGCCTTCGTCGCCGAGGGAGCGGACCTGCCCAAGCCCGACGTGTCCGGACTCGCCGAGATCTCGGACCTCGCGCCGGGCGAGGAGGGCCCCTTCGAGCCCGGTGAGCTCCCACCGGGCACCACGGTCCCCGGTGGACCCACCACGACGGGCGCCGGCGGCCCCACCACCACGGTCGCCGGTGGTCCGACGACGACAGCCGGCGACGCGCCGGCGACGACGGTCCCCTCGACCACGGCGCCGTGAGGGCCGTCGTCCTCGTCGGTGGCTTCGGCACGCGCCTGCGGCCGTTGACGCTCAGCACCCCCAAGCAGATGCTGCCGCTGGTCGATCGGCCGATGATCGAGCACGTGGTGGGAGCGCTGGCCGCCGGAGGGATCGATGAGGTGGTGCTGTCGCTCGGCTACCGGCCCGACGCCTTCGCCGACGCGTATCCGGACGCCACCTGCGCTGGGGTGCGTCTCGTCTACGCCGTCGAGCCCGAGCCGCTCGACACCGCTGGAGCGGTGCGATTCGCTGCTGATGCCGCCGGGATCGACGAGCGATTCGTGGTGTGCAACGGCGACGTCCTCACCGACCTCGACCTGCGCGCCCTGCTGGCGCAGCACGAGCGCACGGGTGCCGAGGGCACCATCGCGCTGACCCCGGTGGACGACCCGTCGCGCTACGGCGTCGTGCCGATCGACGGGGATGGCCGAGTGGAGGCGTTCGTCGAGAAGCCGCCGCCGGGCGAGGCGCCGACGAACTGGATCAACGCCGGCACCTACGTGCTGGAGCCCTCGGTGCTCGGTCGGATCGCGCTCGGTCGGCGGGTGTCGATCGAGCGCGAGACGTTCCCGGCCATGGTCGAGGCCGGCACCCTGTTCGGCTTCCACGACGACGCCTACTGGATCGACACCGGGACGCCCGACGCGTACCTCCAGGCGGGGCGCGACCTCACCGATGGGCGCCGCGCCACGTCGCTGCCGCCGGTCTCGTCGGGGGCGGACGTCGATCCGTCGGCGAAGGTGCAGCGCAGCGTGGTGATGGACGGCGCCGTCGTGGCGGCCGATGCCACCGTGGTCGACGCCGCGATCCTGCCAGGAGCTCGCGTCGGGGCCGGCGCGTCGGTGCTGTCATCGATCATCGGGCCCCGCGCGGTGGTCGGCGCCGGCGCCACGGTGGACGGCGGCAGCGTCATCGGCGACGACGAGCACGTCGAAGCGGGCGCCGCGCTGCACGGCGCCCGGGTCCCCGAGGGGGAGGGCCGCCCATGAGGGTCCTGGTCACCGGCGGCGCCGGCTTCATCGGCTCCACGATCGTGGATCGCCTGATCGGCGCAGGTCACGACGTCGTCGTGCTCGACGACCTGTCGACCGGTCGCACGGCCAACCTCGATGAGGCTCGAGCCTCAGCGCCGGATCGTCTCGAGCTCATCGAGCAGGACGTCCGCGACGAGGGCACCGAAGCAACGATCGTCGACGCCGCGCCCGAGGTCGTGTGCCACCTCGCCGCGCAGATCGACGTGCGCGTCTCGGTGACGGATCCGGTCCTCGACGCATCGATCAACGTGCTCGGCACGCTGCGGGTCCTCGAGGGAGCGCGCCGCGCCGGGGCGCGCAAGGTCGTGTTCGCATCCAGCGGTGGCACCATCTACGGCGAGCCGGCTCCCGAGGCCCTCCCGGTCGACGAGTCGCACCCCCAGGTGCCGGTCTCGCCCTACGGCGTCTCGAAGAAGGTGGCGTCGGACTACCTCGAGGCGTACCGGGTCCTGCACGGCGTGCAGTGGCTCTCCCTCGCGCTCGCCAACGTGTACGGACCGCGGCAGGACCCGCACGGCGAGGCCGGGGTCGTGGCCATCTTCGCCCAGCGGCTGCTGGCCGGCACGCCATGCACCATCTTCGGCGACGGGTCGCAGACGCGCGACTTCGTCTTCGTGGGTGACGTCGCAGAGGCCTTCGTGCGCGGACTGACCACCGGTTCGGGCCTCGCCAACATCGGCACCGCCGTCGAGACCTCGGTGACCGAGCTCTACGCCGCCATCGCGCAGGCCGCGGGCAGCACGCTGGAGCCGACCCACGCCCCGCCCCGCATCGGCGAGCTGGCGCGCTCCGCGCTGCTGGCGCACCGCGCCGAGCAGGAGCTGGGGTGGACGCCGGCGGCGACGCTGGCTGAGGGCATCGCCGCCACCGTCGACTGGTTCCGCGCGCAGGCGGGCTGATCAGCGGAAGAGGTCATCGGCGGGATCGCGGACGATCTCCTCGCGCACGCTGCCGGGACGCAGCCACCCCGGATCGACCCCTCGAATCACCGCGACCGCGACCCCCGTCGCCTTGCCCATCACCAGCTCTGCTGCTGCCGCGAGCTCATCTGCGATGGCCACCTCGGTGACCTGCAGCTCGCGTCCGAGCGCGTCGGTCGACCCACGCAGGTCGACCACCGCCGCGACGCCCGCGCACCCGATGGCGACGTCGGTGACGCCCCGCCGCCAGGGTCGGCCGAAGGTGTCGGAGATGATCACGCCCACCGACACCCCGCGACGTGCCGCGATCACGTCGCGCAGGCGTCGCGCGGAGCGGTCGCTGTCCTCGGGCAGCAGCGCGGCCCAGCCCTCGGCCACGTTCGACAGGTCGACGCCCGCGTTGGCGCAGACGAAGCCGTGCTTGGTCTCGGTGATGAGCAGATCGCCGCGGCGTCGCAGCACCCGCACCGCCTCGCGCTCGACGATCGCCTTGTGGCCCTTGGGGTCGTCGGGGTCGATGGCCTCCAGCGCCCCCTCGGCCTTGGACACCACCTTCTGCGTCACCACCACCACATCGCCGTCGACGGGTTCGACGAGTGCGTCGGCGACCATCGCGGCCAGGTCGTCGCCGGGAGCGATCTCCGGGAGGCCGCCGACCGGGGTGATGAGCAGCCCGCTCATCGCACCGCCTCCAGCGTCGTGCGCGCCAGTGCGGCGCGCACCGCCGGGTCGCGCATGATCGTGTCGGTGACCACCGGCCGCACGCCGATCGCCTCAATCGCGGGGGCGAGGTCGGCATCGACGTCGTCGATGACCAGCGTGCCGGCGACCGCCGCGTGGTGGCGGGCGACGCCGAGCGCGCTCGGCTCGTGTCCGAGCTCACGCAGCATGCGGTCGGCCGGACCCTTCAGCGCCGCGCCGCCGACGATGGGCGACACGGCCACCACCGTCGATCGGCGGGCCTCGAGGGCGGCGCGCACCCCCGGCACCGCGAGCACGGGGTCGATCGACACCAGCGGGTTGGATGGCGCCACGACGACGACCTCCGCGTCGCGGATCGCCTCGAGCACGCCCGGCGCGGGTCCAGCCTCGTCGGCCCCTGCGAAGCGGATCGCGGCGACCTCGACCCCGTGCTGGTGGCGCACGAAGTAGTCCTGGAACGAGATCTCGGGACCCGATGCGAGGGTGATGCGCGTGCGGAGCTCGTCGTCGGTGGCGGGCAGGAGGGTGAGCTCGAGCCCCCACGCCGCAGCGATCTCCGCTGTCACCGTGGACAAGGCGACGCCGTCGGTGAGCAGCTGGGTGCGATGGAGGTGGGTTGCGAGGTCGCGGTCGCCGAGTCGGAACCAGCTCCCATCGCCGTACCGGTTCAGGGCCTCCATCGCGTGCCACGTCTCGCCAGCGAGCCCCCACCCGCGCTCGGGGTCGATCGCTCCGGCGAGGGTGTAGGTGACGGTGTCGAGGTCTGGGCTGATGTGGAGCCCGTGCAGCTCGAGGTCGTCGCCGACGTTGACGACCGCGACGACCTCGGTGGCCGGCACGACGTCGAGGAGCCCCAGGAGGAATCGGGCGGCGCCGACGCCGCCGGCGAGCACGCAGATCACGGGTCGGAACCTAGCGGCCGACGCGGGCGGTCACGCCAGGTGCTTCAGGCGACCCTCGAGCAGGGCGAGGTCGGCATCGACCATGTTCGACACCAGCTCGGTGAACGACGTCTGCAGCGACCAACCGAGCACCTCGCGCGCCTTGGTCGGGTCGCCCACGAGCAGGTCGACCTCGGCGGGGCGGAAGTAGCGCTCGTCGACCACCACGTGGTCCTGCCAATCGAGGCCGAGGTGGCTGAACGCCACCTCGCAGAACTCGCGCACGCTGTGCGTCTCGCCGGTGGCGACGACGTAGTCGTCGGGCTCGTCCTGCTGGAGCATGCGGTACATGGCGTCGACGTAGTCGCCGGCGAAGCCCCAGTCGCGCTGCGCCTCGAGGTTCCCGAGACGCAGCTCGGTGGCCTGCCCGAGCTTGATCTGCGCCACGCCGTGGCTGATCTTGCGGGTCACGAACTCGAGGCCGCGCCGCGGGCTCTCGTGGTTGAACAGGATGCCGTTGGAGGCGTGCAGCCCGTAGGACTCGCGGTAGTTGATGGTGATCCAGTGGCCGTACACCTTCGCCACCCCGTATGGGCTGCGGGGGTGGAACGGGGTGGTCTCGCTCTGCGGCACCTCGTGCACCTTGCCGAACATCTCGCTGCTGGACGCCTGGTAGAAGCGGATGTCGGGGTCGACGATCCGGATGGCGTCGAGCAGGCGCGTCACGCCGAGCGCGGTGGTCTCGCCGGTGAAGACCGGCTGCCCGAACGACGTCTGCACGAAGGACTGGGCGGCCAGGTTGTAGACCTCGTTGGGCCGGTTCTCCCGCAGCACCTCGATGAGCGACATCTGGTCGAGCAGGTCGCCGGGCACGAAGGTCACCCGGTCCTGGATGTGGGCGATCCGCTCGAAGTTGACGGTGGAGGAGCGTCGGACCATGCCGATGACCTCGTAGCCCTTGTCGAGCAGCAGCTCGGCGAGGTAGGAGCCGTCCTGGCCGGTGATGCCGGTGATGAGTGCGCGCTTGGTCACCGCAGCGTTCTACCCTGGGACGTCGTCCTCGTCTGCCAAGTGGGTTGGCACATGTCCGAATCGCTGGGGCGCCGCATCGCGGCCCATCGCGCCAAGCTGGGCTGGACCCAGCAGGAGCTCGCCGAGCGGCTCGCGGTGTCGCGCGTGACGGTGTCGCACCTCGAGGCTGGCATGAGCGTCCCCGGCGAGCGCACCGTGGCCCTGCTCGCCGGCGTGTTCAAGGTCGAGCCGCACGAGCTCGTCGAGGGCACCGGCTACCCGGTCGCAAAGCGCGATCGGCTGCCGGCGGTCGTGGCGCGCTACACCGAGGTCGAGCACCAGGTGGCGCTGCTCGACGCCGAGCTGGCGCTGCTCGTCGACCTGCCCGTCCGCTTCGTGGGCGAGCGGGTGCGATCCTGGAGTCGCCGGCTGGGTGCGCTGCTGGAGGGTGCCGAGGACCAGGTGGAGCGCACGCTGCTGCGCGAGGCCATCGACGGCCTGCGCACGTGGGCCGACGCTCGCCCCCCGTCGGCTGCGAGGGGCCAGGTGTAGGTTCGCGGTGCGGTCTGTGACGGACCGGACGGGAGGGGTGCGCTGTGGGACGTCGATCTCGATCAGCTGCGGTGGTGTCGATCACAGCGCTCGCAGGCGTCGTGGTGGTGCCGCTGGGGGCGACGCCCGCCGGCGCCCTGCCGGTGCTCACCGTCGACACGACCGTCGACACCGTCGATGTCGCACCTGGCGACGGCCTGTGCGCTGACGCTGCGGGGGACTGCTCGTTGCGCGCGGCGGTGATCGAGGCCAACGCGCTCGGCATCCCTGACGTCTACGAGATCGTGTTACCGGCCGGGACGTTCACCCTCACCATCCCCGGTGCGCTCGAGGACGCGTCGCTCACCGGCGACCTCGACCTCGAGCACGTCAACCGCATCCGCGGTGCCGGCTCCGAGCTCACGATCATCGACGCCGGTGGCCTCGACCGCGCGCTGCACACCCTGCCCAACCCGGTCGATCCCTTCGAGCGGGGCATCAGCCTGAGCGTCGAGGGCGTCACGATCACCGGCGGCAGCATCACCGAGCCAGATCCGAGCGGTTGGTCCGGGGGCGGCGGCATCCTCTCACGAGCGGAGACGCTCAACCTGGACGACGTCGTGGTGCGCGACAACGTGGTCGACCTGGGCGGCTCCGGCTGCGACCGCTGCGCGCTGGGGGGCGGCATCCTGACCGGCTGGGCCGCCGATCTGTGGACGACCGATGCGGTGGTGGATACCAACACCGTCGTCGGGCCGGGTGCGGCAGGCGGCGGCGCGTACGTCTACGGCTCGATGAGCATCGCCGGGAGCACGTTCAGCGCGAACGCGGTCGACACGAGCGAGCCCTTCGACGACTCCGCCGGCTTCCAGCACGGAGCGGGCCTGGCCATGGACGCCTGGTTCTCCGAAGGCGTCGCGCTCGGCGTGACGATCACGGACTCGTCCTTCACCGACAACCAGCAGCTCGGCGGCGGCGTGCTCTACGGCGGTGGGCTCTCCCTCTTCGGGGCCGAGGCCACCATCGACCGCGTGACGGTCACGGGCAACAGCGCCACACACGGAGGCGGCGCCTTCATCTCGGACTGGGGGCTCACCGACAGCGACCCGGCGGCGATCGTCTCCGACTCGGAGCTCTCGGGCAACGACGCGACCGGGTTCGGCGGGGGCATCGGCGTGGCGGCCAACATCGGTCCGGGCGTGGACGTGGTCAGCTCGACGATCTCGGGCAACACCGCGGACTCCGGCGGTGGCACCGCGGTGTTCGGTGACGGGTCGCACCTGCTGCTGGAGCGCTCGACGGTGAGCGGCAACACCGCGACGACCAGCGGCGGCGCCGGGTTCACCGACGGATGGTTCTCTGGTTACCGCCTCGAGACCTCGACGGTGTCGGGCAACTCGGCGCCGACCGGCGGCGGTCTCTTCGTCGGCACCGACGGCTACCTGGACGCGAACCGCTCGACCATCGTGGCCAACAGCGCCACGACCGGCGGCGGCATCGCCGGGTCGTCTGCGATCCAGCCGTCCGTGGCGCTGGGCAGCACCGGCACCGTGTTCGGCCCGCAGGCCGCTGGCAACGACTGCGCGTTCGGCGACGACAGTGGTGGTCCGGGCATCGTGACCGCCGGCTTCAACGCGGACAGCGACGGCACGTGCGATCTGACCGACCCGTCGGACCTGCCGGGGATCGTCCCTGCGCTCGGGTCGCTGGCGGACAACGGCGGCCCGACGCTCACGCACCTGCCCGGTGACACGTCACCGCTGGTGGATGCGGCGGGGGTGTGCACCGGCACCGATCAGCGTGGCGTGGTGCGTCCGCAGGGTGCGGCGTGCGATGTGGGTGCGGTGGAGGGCACGACGTCCTTCCTGGACGTGGGCACCACCGTGGACTCGGTCGACGCGGTGCCTGGTGACGGCCTCTGCGCGGATGCCGTCGGTGACTGCTCGCTGCGGGCCGCGATCATGGAGGCCAACGCCCTGGCGGCGGCCGAGCTCGCAGTGCCCGACGAGATCGTGCTCCCGGCCGGCTCGTTCACGCTCACGATCGCGGGTGCTGGAGAGGACGACGGGCTGACGGGCGATCTCGACGTCCATACCGGCATCCACCTCCGGGGCGCGGGTGCCACCACTGTGATCGACGGCGATGGTCTCGATCGGGTGCTGGACACCCACCTTCGGATCCTGTTCGGTGACTTCCCGCTCCCCGGTGGGGATGTGACGCTCGAGGACCTGCGGATCACGGGCGGCGTCACGACCGATGGCCGCGGTGGCGGCGGCATCCGTAGCTCGGCGGGGCGGCTCTCGCTCACCCGCGTCGTGGTGGACCACAACCGTGCGGAGCACGACGATGCTCGCGGTGGCGGCGTGCACTACACCGGCGAGATGGGCAGCTTCGGGTCCAACCTGGTGCTCGTTGACTCGACCATCGACGCGAACGAGGTGGTGGGCGCGGGGTCGCAGGGCGGCGGCGCCTTCGCTGTGCTCGCGTCTCCCGATGGGCTGTCGGTGACCGGCGGCTCGATCTCAGGGAACACGGTCAGCAACGCTGACCCGGGCTCCGTCGGGCTCGAGCCGTCGCAGGGCGCGGGCATAGCGGTCCTGGGCTCGGTGGATGCCGGCGGCACGGCGCCCGTCGCGCTCGACGGCGTCACCGTCGACGGCAACTCGGTCGTCGGCGCCGGATCCACGACGCTTTGGGGTGGCGGGCTCGCACTTCGGGGCGGCGTGGACGTCGAGATCACCGGATCGACCATCACCGGCAACACCGCCACTGCCGGAGGTGGCATCGCGTCGCTGTTCTCCGACGTCGGCGGGCTCTCGATCACCGATACGACGATCGACGGCAACGCGGCGCTCACGGGCCCCGACTTCCACGACGGCGTGGGCGGCGGTGTGGCGATCCTGGGCACGTCGACCGACGTGGTGATCGAGGGCGCCGCTGTCTCGGGCAACTCGGCGCTGCGGGGAGGCGGCATCGCCTCGAGCGCTCCCTTAGCAGACGTCCCGCGCTCCGTCGTGGTGCGCCGGTCGTCGGTCACCGGCAACACCGCGACGGTCGACGGTGGCGGCATCGGGGCCTACGGCGACCTGACCGGGTTCTTCCCGTACACGAACGAACCGATCCTCGAGCTCGACACCTCGACGATCTCGGGCAACGCCGCGCCCAGCGGGGGCGGTGTGCTGCTCAGCGCCGACACCGCGTTCAGCGCGACGTACGTCACCATCACCGACAGCCAGGGCAGCGGGATCACCAGCGACGGGGCATCCACAGCGGCACCGCTGGTCGGCAACGTCGTCGCTGCCCAGGCCACCGGCACGGACTGCGCCAGCACGGGCGCCGCCCTCACCTCCGGCGGGTTCAACGCTGACAGCGACGGCACCTGCGGGTTCGGGGAGTCGACCGATGCTCCCGGGGTCGCGCCGCTGCTAGGGCCGTTGGCTGACAACGGTGGTGCGACGCTCAGCCACGTGCCGCAGGCGGGTTCGCCGTTGCTGGAGGCGGGCGGTGGCTGCACCGGGGTCGATCAGCGCGGCCAGTCGAGGCCGCAGGGCGCGGCGTGCGAGATCGGTGCGGTGGAGGTGGACTGGTCGTTGCAACCGGCAGGTATCGCGCTGGACCTGAGCGGGTTCTCGACCACCGTCACACCTGGTGACTTCGACGGCGACGGCGACGAGGACCTCTTCGTGCACCAGCGCGGCGGTGCGAGCGACTGGGTGGAGTGGTCGCAGGGCGATGGGACGTTCGTCCGTCAGCTAAAGAGGTTCGTGTCGCCGTTCAACGTCCGAGCACTCGACGCGAACGGTGATGGGCAGGATGATCTGCTGCTGTACGCGCCGAGTCCGTGGACGTCGTACGTGGTGTCGTGGAGTGGGTCGGGGAGCTCGTCGTTCACGATCGGTGATGGGTTCACGCCGAAGATCGGCGACTTCGACGGCTCGGGCACCGACGACATCCTGTGGTACGAGACGACGTCGTCGCCGTCGCCGCTGTGGTTCTCTGACGGCGCGGGCGGGTGGACGACGACGTCCATGGGCACCAGCTACCCGTACCAGGTGCGGACGTTGTCGACGAACGGCGACGCTCTCACGGACCTGCTGCTGTACGGCACCTCTTGGGTGCCCGATCGGCTCATCACGTTCGGTGGGATCGGTGGTGGCTCGCTGGTGATGCGGGGCCTGTACGCGCCATTCACGGGTGATCTCGACGGCGACGGGTTCGACGACATCCTGTGGCAGGACAAGAGCAGCTCTGGTGCAGCGGATCGGATCTGGTGGTCCGAAGGCGATGGGACGTTCACGCCAGAGGTGGTGGTGATCCCGCCCGGCGTGAGGCCGGTGCTCGCCGACGTCGAAGGCGACGGCGATAGCGACGTGGTGCTGTACGGCCCTGGCGCGATCGGTGATGTGGGGTGGCGCTCCAACGGGGATCGCACGTTCTCGTCGGTGCCGGTGGTGATCGACGGCACCTACCAGGTGGTGGCGGTGCACGCGACGGGCACCGCTGCGCAGCAGCTGGTGCTGGAGCGGCCCGGTGACGCCAACGACTGGTTGTGGAGCCCGTGGTAGGTCGACGTCGCCTCGGCGCTCTCGCGGCCCTCGGTGTGGTCGCGACGTTCGTGGTGGTGCCGATCGCGGCGCCACCCGCGGGTGCGGTCACCACCTTCACCGTGGACACCACGCTCGACACGATCGACGCCAACCCCGGCGACGGCGTGTGCGCGGACGCCGTCGGTGACTGCTCGCTGCGCGCCGCGGTGATCGAGAGCAACGCGCTCGGCTTGGGCGACACCTACGAGATCGTGCTGCCGGCGGGCACCTTCGCCCTCACCATCCCCGGCGCGCTGGAGGACGGCTCGCTCACCGGCGACCTCGACGTCGACTGCTGCGTCCAGCGCATCCGCGGCGCGGGCTCGGCGCTGACGATCATCGATGCCGGCGGCCTCGACCGCGCGCTGCACGTGCTGCCCAACCCCCTCGACCCCTTCGAGCGCGGCAGGTCCCTGGCACTCGAGGGCCTGACGATCGCCGGGGGCAGCATCACCGAGGAGGATCCGAGCGGCTGGTCCGGCGGCGGTGGGATCCTGTCGCGCGCCGAGACCCTGAACCTCGATGACGTCGTGGTGCGCGACAACGTGGTCGACCTGAGCGGCTCGGGGTGCGCCGGCTGCGCGCAGGGGGGCGGGATCCTGACCGGATGGGCCGCCGACCTCTGGGCCGCAGACGTGTCGGTGTCGGGGAACGCTGCGATCGGCCCCGGCGCAGCCGGTGGCGGTGCCTTGGTCTACGGGAACGCGCGCATCACCGGGAGCACGTTCACCCAGAACTCGGTGGACACCAGCGAGCCCAACGATCCCTCCTCCACGCCGCAGCTCGGTGGCGGGCTCGCCATCAGCGGGTGGTTCTCCGAGGGCGTTGCCGTCGGGGTGACGATCACCGACTCGGCCTTCACCGACAACCACCAGGTCGGCGATGGCGAGCTGTATGGCGGTGGGCTCTCGATCGGAGGGGCCGAGGCCACCGTCGACCGCGTGACGGTCACCGGGAACACCGCCACCTACGGCGGCGGGGCGTTCCTCTCCGACTGGGGGCTGACCGACAGCGATCCGGCAGCTGTCGTGACCGACGCAGTGATCTCGAGCAACGACGCGACGGCCTTCGGCGGGGGCATCGGGGTGAGCGCCTACCTCGGCTCGGGCGTGGAGGTGGTCAACTCCACGATCGCGGACAACTCGGCAGATGCCGGTGGAGGCATGGCGGTGCTGGGAGACGGTGCGCACCTGCGGCTGCTTCGCTCGGCGGTCACCGGCAACACCGCGACGACTTCTGGCGGTGGCGGGTTCACGCTCGGCTGGTTCGCCACGTTCGGCCTGGACACCTCGACCGTCTCTGGGAACTCGGCGCCGACCGGTGGCGGCTTGCACATCTCGTCCGATGGGTCGTTCGAAGCGGTGCACACCACGATCGCAGCCAACGCCGCGACGGTGGGTGGGGGCATCGCCGTCGCGCCGGATGCCCTGCTCGCCGCGATGGACCCCATCAGCGACACGGTGCTCGGTCCGCAGGTCTCCGGCGCCGACTGCGCCATCGAGGGGGGCGCTGGCGGGTCGGTCTTCCCTTCGGGCGGCCGCAACGCGGACAGCGATGGGACGTGCGGGCTGACGGACCCGACGGATCTTCCCGACATCGACCCGCTGCTGGGGCCGTTGGCGGACAACGGGGGCTCGACGTTCACGCACCTTCCGCAGGTGGGATCGCCGCTGCTGGATGCTGCCGGGGTGTGCGCGGGAACCGATCAGCGTGGGGTGGTGCGTCCCCAGGGCTCGGCGTGCGATGTCGGCGCGGTGGAGGTCTAGCCGGTTCCGGTCCAGGTGTTCTCCGATGTCGGTCCGGCGCACCCGTTCTTCGCGGATGTGTGGTGGGCGTTCGATGCTGGGCTGGTGCAGGGCTTCGCGGATGGCACGTTCCGACCGTCTGCGGTGGTCAGTCGCCAGGCGCTGGTCGCGGTGCTGTGGCGCGACGCGGGGTCGCCGGCGGGGCCGTTCGCGGATCCGGGGTTCT
>JBBRAZ010000040.1:0-36360 GCA_038206295.1 Acidimicrobiales bacterium | reverse complement strand
CAACGCAACCGGGCCTGGTTCAAGATCACCACCGCCGTCTACAACATCCTGAGAATCACCGCCTTGGACATCACACCCGCCTGAACGATCGAGTCGACGGACAGTCACGGCCGCCGACCAACCAGCGAACACCTCCCCGTCGGCACCGGGCACCGGCACCGAATGACACTCGCCGACTGCTCGACACCCCCCGGGGGAGTTCGACAACGTCAGAAGCCCGCTTTTCCGCACCCTGCTAGGAGGCGGTCGAGTCGGACTGGTGGTGGTCGGATGTTCTGCGCACCGATGCTGCCGCGGTGGGCGTGCCCTGACCGGACGGGTCGTCGTCGGACGTGTCCGCCGCAGACGGCATCGACTGCAGCGAGATCCGCACCCGGCGGATCCTGCGGCCCTCCACCTCGGCGGCGGTGAACCGCCAGCCGTCGTGGGCGATCGACTCGCCGGGCACGGGCACGTGCTCGAGCGTGCCGAACAGGAAGCCGCCGACGGTGTCCCACTCCTCGTCGGGCAGGTGCAGCTCGAGCAGCTCGTTGGTGTCGGCGATCGACATCCCCCCATCGACGAGCAGGTCACCGTTGTCGAGGCGTTGCACGGCGGTGCTGTCCTCGTCGTGCTCGTCGACGATCTCACCGACCAGCTCCTCCAGGCAGTCCTCGAGTGTGATCACGCCGGCCAGCGCGCCGTACTCGTCGGCGACCAGCGCGAGGTGGAACTTCTGCTCCTGCATCTCGCGCATCAGCCGATTGACGGGCTTGCCCTCCGGCACGACGCGCACGTCGCGGACGAAGTCGGTGACCGGCCGGCCGCCCTGCCCGCCGCGCTCGGCGCGGAACAAGTCCTTGATGAAGGTCACCCCGAGCACGTCCTCGTCCTCGCCCTCGTCGATCACCGGGATCCGGCTGAAGCCGTGCTCCATCGCGACATCGAGTGCCTCGGTGACCGTGGCGGTGTGCTGCACCGTGACGAGGTCCGGGCGCGGCACCATCACCTCGCGGGCGACGGTGTCGCCGAACTCGATGATGCTCTTGACGAGCTCCATCTCCTCCTGCTCGATCACGTCGTCGTCGGCTGCGGCCTCGACGATCCCGAGCAGCTCCTGCTCGGAGACGAACGGCCCCTTCTTCAACCCCTTGCCGCGCACGATCACGTTGGTCAGTGCGATCAACCCGCGCGAGATCAGTTGCAGCGGCGGGAACGCCACGAGCGCGCTGGCCGGGCGTGCCGACAGCAGCGCGGCGCGTTCGGAGTAGAGCACTGCGTACGTCTTCGGGACCGCTTCGGCGAGCACGAAGAAGACGAGCACGTTGAGGGCGACGCCGATGATCACCCCCGCTGTGCCGAACAGTCGCGCCGACACGATCCCGGTCAGTGTGGCCTGCACCGTCTGGCAGATGTTGACCGTGAGCAGCAGCGGGTTGACCCACCGCTCGGGATCGCTGACGAGCCGGACCAGCGCCTTGCCGGCCTTCTGGCCCTTATCCGCCAGCGAAGCCGCTTTCGGCTTCGTCATCCGCGACAGGCCCATCTCGGCGACCGACAGGAAGACCAGCACGACCAACAGCAGGAAGATGACGACGAGCATCAGCATGTCGATGTTGTTGAACGCGTCGGCGAGCATCAGTCCGACTGCTCCTGGCGGAAGGCGGCCGGCGCTGGGCCGTGCCAGTGGTGGGCCTCGAGCAACTCGCGCTCGCGAGCACGCATCGCCTCGCCCTCGGCCCTTTCAGCGTGGTCGTAGCCGAGGACGTGCAGCACGCCGTGCACGATCAGCAGCGCGAGCTCGTCGTCGAGGGTGCCGGCGTGCTCGGGTGCCTGGCGCTGCGCAACCTGCGGACAGACCACAACGTCGCCGAGCAGGAGCGGCATGTCGCCGAGATCGGGCGGGGCGCGGTCCGGGCCCCGGCTCGGCGCGGTCGCGTGGAGCACGACCTCGGCCTCGGGAGCGTCGATCGGGAACGAGAGCACGTCGGTCGAGCCGGTGACACCCATGTAGCGCTCGTTGAGCTCGGTGATCTCGTCCTCGGCGACGAACAGCAGCGACAGCTCCGCCAGGCCGCGCACCCGCTCTGCGCGCAGCACGTCGAGGGCGAGGAGCTGCCAGCGGGGCAGGTCCACGGGCACCTGCTGCTGCTCGTCGGCGCAGAACACCTCGGGGTCGCCCGCACCGCCCACCCGGGGCTTCGTCGAGATCTTCGGTCTGGCGCTGTCAGGCACGGCGCGGCTGGTCCCTGCCCGAGCGATCGATGCCGGCAGCGGTGTCGGCGCGCGCGTAGGCGGCGACGATGTCGGCGACGATCTGGTGGCGCACGACGTCGCCGGCGCCGAGGTGGACGAACTCGAGCCCCTCGATCCCGGTCAGCGTCCGCTCGAGGCCGATGAGGCCACTGCGTCCGTCGGGCACGTCGATCTGGGTGGTGTCGCCGGTGACGACCACCTTGGACCCGAAGCCGATGCGGGTCAGGAACATCTTCATCTGCTCCGGCGTGGCGTTCTGCGCCTCGTCGAGGATGATGAAGCTGGCGTTGAGGGTGCGGCCGCGCATGAACGCCAGCGGTGCGACCTCCACCGTCTGGCGATCGAGCAGCCGTTGCGCGCCTTCGACCTCGATCATGTCGTACAGGGCGTCGAACAGCGGGCGCAGGTAGGGGTCGACCTTGGCCATGAGGTCGCCGGGCAGGAACCCGAGGCGCTCGCCGGCCTCGACCGCCGGGCGGGTGAGGATGATGCGCTGCACCTCCTTGCGCTGCAGCGCCTTCACCGCGCTCGCCACCGCGAGCCATGACTTGCCGGTGCCGGCGGGGCCGATGCCGAAGGTGATCACATTGCGCTCGATGGCATCGACGTAGCGACGCTGGCCGCTGGTCTTGGGCCGCACGAACCGGCCGCTGGAGGCCCGCAGCACCTCATGGGTGAGGACCTCAGACGGGCGCTCGTCCGCTCGCACCATCTCGATGGTGCGCTGGAGCATGGTGGACTCGATGCGCTGGCCGGCCTCGGCCAGCAGCACCAGCTCCTCGAAGACCCGACCCACCGCATCGGCGCCGAGCCCCTCGACGGTGACCTCGTTGCCACGCACCAGCACCTTGGCGTCGGGGAAGGCGGCCTCGACCACGCGCAGGTGCTCGTCGTGCGTGCCGAGAAGACCGACCATGAGGTGGTTGCCGGGGACGGTGACCCTCACGGTCTGGATCTGCTCGCTCATGTCGGCTCCAGCGTAGAGGGCGAGCGGCGCCCGGCGGCCATCGGATCAGCCGGAGCGGGCCCGATGGCCACGGCCACGGCCGGTGACGTGGCCGTCACACGATGCCCGTCCGTACGGTGCAGCCGATGGCACCCGACGACGAGCTGGGAGCCGAGGTGCACCACCTCGGCGAGTGGCTGCGCGACGAGCGCACCGCGCAGGCGGCCGCCGATCGCGCCCGTCGGCACTGGCTCGACCAGCAGGCCGCTGCCGGCGCCACGCTCGCCGGCGTGCTCGTGGACCTCGCTGAGGGCCACCGACCGGTGGTGGTGCACACCCGTGGCGGTCGGGTGTGGCGAGGCACCGTGGAGGGCGTCGGCCACGACGTCGTGGCGCTGCGCACCGATGGCGCGGCCCGGGTGCTGCTGTCGCTCGATGCCATCGCCTCGCTGCGCCCCGAGGTGGGCGTGGCTGCGTCGGGCGATCGACCGGCGCCCATCGACCTGACGTTGGCGGGAGCGCTGGCGCTCGCGGTGGCCGATCGGCCCCGGGTGCAGCTGGGTTGCGGCGCCGCGGAGCCGGTGGCCGGCACGCTCGAGGAGGTCGGTGTGCACCTCGCCGCAGTGCGCACCGAGGGTGGCGCCGTGGTGCACGTGGCGCTGCAATCGATCGACGCCGCGCTGCTGCGCTGAGCGCAGCGGGACCGCTCAGCCCTCGTCGGTGGCGCCGGCCGTGTCGGGGTAGAGGTGCTCGAGGCTGCCCGGCTCGATGGCGCACCGCTCGATGAACGCATCGACGTCGGCCTGCTTGAGGCGGATGACGCGCCCCATGCGGTAGCCGGGGACCTGGCCCTCGTCGATGAATCGGTAGAGCGTGCGCGGCGTGACGCCGAGCCGCTTGGCGGCGTCCGCGGTGCTGAGCCAGGTGATCTCGTCGGACATCGGCGCGACCCTACACCACGTCCCCGTGCCTTTCATAGCGTCCGATGCAGTTTGGTTGCGGAGGCACCGCTCAGCGGACTCGCAGCACCACGCAGCGCGTGACCACTGCAGCGTGCGCTGTCACGGTCACAGTGTGGGCGGTGGCTCCACGCTCTGCGCGTGTAACGACACTCAGCGTCTTTCAGTGTGATCCATGTCCTATCGACACCTTCCCTTTCCCTCCGTACGGTCGCCGGGCTCCTCCCCCGACCACACGAGAGAACCGTGGACCTCGACCCGCCCCGCCCGACCATCCCCAAGCGATCGAAGGTCCCTGGCAGCCGAGCGGTGGTCGGCGGCCTGCTCGTTGCCGTCGCAGTCGGCGTGACGCTTCAAGCAGGAGCCGCTGCGGACCGACCACCGGAGACCTCCTATTTGGTAGCCGACGCCGACCTCGACGTCGGTGTACGACTGCGTGGCAGCGACGTTGGAGTGGTAGCCGTCGATCTGCCCGAGCCAGCGACACGCCACGCGCTGCCGGCTGGCACCGACGTCACCGGCGCGGTCGCGCTCGGCCCGATCCGCAGGGGCCAGCTGCTCGCAGGGTCCGACCTCCTCATGGCCCCGGAGGGCACCGCCGAACCGGTGCGTGAGGTCTCGGTCCCGGTACCCGCTGAGCGAGCGCTCGACGGCCGCCTCGCTCCCGGCGAGCTGATCGACGTCCTGGCCACCGCAGGCACGGGTCCCGACGCCACGACCGAGCGCGTCGCGACATCCGCTCGCGTGCTGTCTGTGGGGGCACCCGACGACTCGCTCGCTCGCGCCGGCATCGTCGTGCTCACGCTCGCCATCGCCACCGACGAGGAGGCGCTGGCGATCGCACACGCCAGCGCGACCGCAGAGCTCACGGTCGTGCGTGGAGCCCAGAGATGAGCGCACCGCGCTTCGTCGTCCTCGGGCTGGCACCTCCCCGCGCGTCGTGGTTCGCGGAGGTCTCGAGGTGGGCCACCGCCGGCGCGCTCCCGATCGAGTTCGTCCGGTGCATCTCCGCTGACGAGCTGCGATCGCGTCTCGCCGGTGGCCGAGCGCACTCCGCTGCGCTGCTCGATGCTGCGCACCCAGCGACGGACCGCGACCTCATCGCGGCATGCGTCGAGGCGCGGTGTGCGCCGCTGGTGCTCGCTGCTCGAGCTGGCACGTGGCCCGAGCTCGGTGCAGCCGCGGTGCTCGAGCTCCCGCTCGAGGCTGCCGGCCTCGGCGAAGCGCTCGCCGCACACGCCCGCCCCGTCGATCCGGCCGACGACCTCGCGCTGGAGGTCGCAGTCGACGCGGTGCCGTGGCGCGCACCGCTTCTCGCCATCACCGGCACCGGCGGGTGCGGCACCTCCACCCTCGCCATCGGGCTCGCCGAGCGCCTCGCCTCCCGCAACGGTCACGGCCAGGTGCTGCTCGCTGACCTGGCGCGTCGAGCTGACCTGGCACTCCTGCACGGCACCGGCACCGTGCTCCCAGGGCTCCCCGAGGTGGTCGAGCGGTTCCGAACCGGCGTGCCGGAGGCGCAGCAGCTCCGGGCCATGACGTTCGCCGTGCCCACCACCGGCTACGACCTGCTGATCGGCATGCGCCGCACGAGCGAGTGGACATCGCTGCGGCCGCGCGCGGTCGCGGCAGCTCTCGAAGGCCTGCGCCGGACGTGGGACCTCGTCATCGCCGACGTCGACCCCGATGTCGAGGGCCAGCGTGCGACCGGCTCGGTGGACCTCGAGGAGCGCAACGCGCTGAGCCGCGCCGCGCTGCTCGACGCAGCCGTGGTGGTGGTCGCGACGCGCTGCGGGATCGCCGGAACCGCTGCGCTCGTGCGCACCACCGAGGATCTCCTCGAGGTCGGCGTCAACCCGGCGGCGATCGTGCCCGTGGTGAACCGATCCCCTCGAGGTGTCGGGCAGCGCGAGGTCGTAGCCGCCTGGGCCTCATTGATGGAGCGCACCGAGGTGCGCCCCCCGCTGGCACTGCCAGAGGTGCGACGCACCGAAGCTGTCCTGCGTGACGTCATCGGTGTGCCGCGGCGCGTCACCGACCCGCTGCTCACCGCCGTCGACCAGCACCTCGCTCGACGCAGCGCGAAGAGCCGGCCGGAGCCGGACCTCGTGCCCGTCGCACCAGGGAGCCTCGGGTCGTGGTGGCCCGACGGCGACGACGCTGAGGGCGACGCGGCGTGATGGTGCTGAACCCGCTGGCGGAGATCGAGGTCGAGGTGCAGGCCGCGGCGAAGTCCGTCGGCCTCGACCCCGCCACCACCGACGGCGCCACCGCACTGCGTGTCCTCGTCGACGAGGCGTTGGAGCGCTGGGATGCCGACCACCGCCGCGGGCTCCGCCCGTTCGCGCTCGCCGGCACCGAGCAGCTCGCCGAGCGAGCGATGCGCAACATCGCTGGATTCGGCCCCCTCGAGCCTCTCCTACGCGACGACGACGTGTGGGAGATCATGATCAACGCGCCGGATGCGATCTTCGTGCGACGGCACCGCGGCCCGACCGGCTACCACGACGAGCCGTTCCACGACGACGCGCACGTCGACCGCGTCCTCACGAAGCTGCTCGACGACGCATCTGGGGCCCATCGCAAGCTGGACCCTGCCGAGGGGTTGCAGGACGCCCAGCTCGACGACGGCGCCCGCCTGCATCTCGTCCACGGCGACATCAGCCGCGGCGGGCACCTCATGGTCAACATCCGCAAGTTCACCGGCGTCCGCATCCGCTCCCTGGATGAGCTGGTCGAGCGTGGCACGGTGACCGAAGCTGCGGCCCGGTTCCTGCGAGCGTGCGTGCAGACCAGGTGCTCCATCCTCTTCGCCGGCGCTCCGGGCGCCGGAAAGACGACGTTGCTGAGCTGCTGCGCGGCCGAGCTCGATCCGAGCCTGCGTGTCGTGGTGGCAGAAGAGGTCTTCGAAGCTGACATCCCCCTGGCGAACGTAGCGAGCATGCAGACCCGTGCGGCACGAGCCGACCGGGGGCCGATCGACCTTCGTCGCCTCGTCGCCGGATTCCTGCGGATGGCACCCGACGTCGCGATCGTCGGGGAGGTCCGCGACCGCGAGGCGCTCCCGCTGCTGCTCACCTTGTCGTCCGGCGTCACGGGCTACACAACGATCCACGCCGGATCGACGCGCCAGGCGTTGGGACGCCTCCGGTTCGTCTGCCACCTCGACGAGGTGGGCCGCACCCTGCCGCACCAGGTGCTGAACGCACTGGTGAGCGAGACGATCGATCTCGTCGTGCACAGCACCAGGACGCCCGATGGGCCGCAGGTGAGCGCGATCACCGCGGTCGAAGACCTCGTGGGTGGCGACGGCGGGGTGCTCACGCTCACCGACGTCTTCTCGTCTGACGCCGCGTCGAGCGACCTGACGTGGACCGGCGACCTCCCCGTGCGCATCGGTGAGCGGCTCGAGGAGCACGGCATCGATCTCGTCGATCTCCTCGCGTCCGGTCCGCAGCGCGCACGGCTGCCGTTCTGATGCGGGCGTTGGCTGCGGCGTGCGCCGGGACCGGGGTGTGGTTGCTGTGCGGTGCCCTGCTCGGCGGACGACGCTCGATCCGCCCCGCGCCCCTGCTCATCCTGTCGATGCGCACAGAGAAGGTGATCCGCAGGGCGGGCCCCCAGCTCCTGCTCTCGGCCGCGGCGGCCGTCGCGGGCGGCGCGCTCGGCGTCGTGCTGTTCGGCGCACCGTTGCCGGCGGTCGCGCTCGCTGCGGCGGGAGCGACCGGGCCTCGACGTGCCGCCGTGCGTGCAGCGACGCGGCGACTCGATGTGGCCAGGGCGACCTGGCCGCAGCTCATCGAAGAGCTCCGCATCCTCACCGGATCGCTCGGCATGAGCATCCCCCAGGCCCTGCTCGAGGTCGGACGACGGGCGCCGGCCCCGATGCGCCCCGCGTTCACCGCCGCCGAGCGCGAGTGGCTCCTCACGACCGACCTCCCCCGGACGCTGCAGGTCCTCAAGGACGCGCTCGCCGATCCTGCAGCCGACACGCTGTGCGAGACCCTCCTCGTCGCGCACGAGCTCGGTGGCAGCGGCCTCGAGCAGCGACTCGCCGCGCTCGCCGATGACCGCGACCGCGAGCTGCAGCACCGGCGCGACGCCGAAGCACGTCAGGCCGGCGCCCGCTTCGCGCGCCGCTTCGTGCTCATCGTGCCCGCCGGGATGGCGCTCGCCGGCATGTCGGTCGGCACCGGACGCCAGGCGTACGCGACGACATCTGCGCAGCTCGTCGTCCTGGTCGCGATCGCGATGGTGCTCGGGTGCTGGTGGTGGGCGGGGCGAATCATGGTCCTGCCAGAACCTCGTCGGGTGCTCGACCGGTGAGCGTCGCTCTGCTCGTGCTCACGTGGTGCGGAGCGACCCTCGTCCTCAGCTCGGTCCCACGCCTGGACCGGCCCCGGCTGGCAGCGCGCCTCGCGCCGCACCTACGTGGTCGTCCCGATGCGACGCACGCTCCCGACCTGCGCAACCTCCTTCGGTCCCGCGCGCTCCAGCTCGGCGACGCGCTGGCTCGAGCGGGCGGCATCGCTGAGCCCACCGGGCGCCGCCTGGAGCGGGCGCACCTGCCCATCGATGCCACCACGTTCCGCACCCGCCAGGTCGGCCGGTCCCTGCTCGCTGGCGCAGGCGCAGCGGTCCTGGTGACCGCTGCAGGGGTCGATGCTGCTCCTGGGCTGGCGGCGATCCTCGGCGCGACCCTGCTCGCGCTGCTCCTCGCGGAGCAGCAGCTCGCCACCGCTGGCAGCGCGCACCTCGAGCGCGTCGCCTACGAGCTCCCCGTGGTCGAGGAGCAGCTGGCGATGCTGCTCGGAGCTGGCTGGTCCCTCGGGGCGTCGCTCTCACGGCTCGCCGATCGATCGTCCGGCGCCACCGCCCGCGACCTCGCCCGGGTTGTCCGTCGCATCCGCCAAGGCGTCGATCACCGCCGAGCGCTGCAGGAGTGGGCGGACCTCCAGGATCTGCCAGGCATCCACCGCCTGGTGCGCCTGCTCGTGCTCGAGCGCCACGGCGGCGACCTCAGCCGACTCGTCGCCGACGAGGCCCGCGCGGCGCGCCTCGAGCTGCACCGTCGCACCATCGAGGACCTCGAACGTCGCGCCCAGCTCGTCTGGGTGCCCGTGACGGTGGCCACCCTGCTCCCCGGCGTGCTGTTCCTCGCCGTGCCCTTCCTCGAAGCCATGCGCCTGTTCACCGGTTGATCGAGGCGCGCCACCTCACCCGCTCCTGCACACAAGGAGGTCCCATGCGGACCAGCACCACCACCCTGCTCAGCTACCTGCTCGCCATCGGCCACCAGCGCGTCCGCGCGGCGGACGATCGCGGCGAAGGCGTCATCTCGGCTGCGATCGCCGTGCTCATCATGGCCTTCCTCGGTGTCGCCATGTGGGTCGGCTTCCGGCAGATCTGGACCGACGCCGAGACCACGACCGGCGACCAGGTGCGTCAGATCGGACGATGATCGACGCCCTCGACGATCGGGGTACGGGCCAGATCGGGACCATCGCCGGGTTCACGGCGTTCCTGCTCTTCCTGTTCCTCGCCGTCCACGTGCTCATCGGCCTCTACGCCACCTCAGCGGTGACTGCCGCGGCGTACGACGGCGCCCGAGCGGTGGCTGGCGCGACGGTCGACCAGGACGATCCGACGGCGGTCGTCGCTGCAAGGCGCGACGCCGAGGCGCACGTCCGTGCGCTCCTCGGCCGCGCTGGCGCCACCGCACGGTTCGACTGGTCGGCGTCGAGCGCGGACGTGGTCGCGCTGCGGATCCGCGTGCCGTGGCCCCGCCTGCTCCCTTCGCTCGGAGGGCAGCTCGGCGATGCCGAGGTCGACCGAACCGTGCGCGTGCGCATCGAGCGCCCTCGATGAGGGCATCGACCTGTCGCTGCAGCGGCGACCAGGGCCAGGTCGGCGGCATCGAGGTGCTCCCCCTCGGCGTGCTCGTGTTCGTCGTGGGAGCGCTGCTCCTCGCCAACGCCTGGGCCGTCGTCGACGCGCGGCTCGCCGCGACGACCGCCGCGCGCGAGGCGACGCGCAGCGCCGTCGAGGCGTCGGACGGATCGAGCGCGCTCGAGGCAGCGGTGCGTGCCGGGCGCGAGGCGCTCGCCGGGATGGGTCGCGACCCGTCTCGGCTGGAGATCGCGCTCAGCGCTGACCGCCCCTTCGGCCGGTGCGCCCGAGTCACAGCGACGGCGAGCACGTGGGTGCCGGCCATCACCCTGCCGTGGATCGGGGGGTTCGGGCGCCGCTTCGAGATCGAGGCGACCGCCACCGAGGTGGTCGATCCGCTCCGGGAGGGGCTCAGCGGCGATGCCAGCTGCATCGGTTGACATGGGGTCGCACCGCGACCGCGGCAGCGTCCTGCTGCTGTTCCCCGCCGCGGTGCTCGTCGTCCTGATCCTCGGCTCCCTCGCCGTGGACACCGCGCTGGTGCACCTCCGCCAGCGCGAGCTCGTCGACGCGGCCGATGCCGCAGCGAGCGACGCAGCCACCCTCGCCATCGACCTCGACCGCTACCGGCGAACGGGCGACCTGCAGCTCGACCCGACGCGCGCGGAGCGTGCGGTGCACGGGGCGCTCGCCGCGCGCGGCGTGCTCGACGACCTCACGGCACCGCCGTCGATCCGTCTCGTGGACGCGACGACGATCGAGGTCACCCTCACCGGCCGAGCCCCGCACCTCCTGGCTTCGGTCGTGCCCGGCGCACCGCGATCGGTGCGCATCGCCGGCCATGGATCGGCCAAACTTGCTGTCGGTTGACATCTTTTATGTGTTTCCATGTATTCTCCGTGCACCCCGAGCACCGGAGCCCGTGTGGAGCTGCAGCACATCGATGGAGAGAACATCGCCAGAGAGCGAGCCGTCGATCCTGAGGATGTCGCCCGGCTCGCCCACGAAGCAGCCGTGCTCCAGGCAGCGGTGCATCCCGGCGTCGTCGAGGTGGCGAGATGGAGCGAAGGCCCCCCGGCCGTGTTGGACACCCGTCACGTGGGGAATCGCACCCTCGAGCGCACGCTCGGCCTGCGCATCGAGCGCCTCGCAGACCTGCTCGCAACCGTGGCCGAGACCATCGCCGACCTCCACGATCGCGGCATCGCCCACGGTGCGCTGGACGCGGCGCACATCGCGCTCGGATCGAGTGGCGAGCCGGTCATCTTCGGATTCGCGCACGGCTCGCTCGATGCCGGGCCAGCAGTCCGGGCAGCGGACGTGGTCGCGCTCGGGCGGCTGATCGAGGACGTCCTCGGCGTTGAGCACCAGCCGCCCTCGACGCAGGCGGCTGACCTCCGGCTCCGCTCGACCAGGCAGACGGGGTGCCGCGAAGCGCTCCTCGCGGTGGCCGATCGCATCGAGCTGAGCGGTCACGACACGCCGTGCTCGGCACGAACCGTGGCCAGGTCCCTCCGCCCGCTCGCCGATGGCGCTGACGACAGGGTTCGGCCGCGCCGGCCGTTGCAGCTGGCCGCTCGTGTCGCAGGGGCATCTGCCGGTGTCGCAGCGGTCGGTGCGGTGATCGCGATCCTCCTGGGTGGAGGGAGCGACGCTCGACGCCCGTCCCCAGCAGCCCGCACGCCGAGCGCACCGGCGACCTGTGCGACCACGCCGACCACGGGGGTGGACCTCGACGGCGACTCCTGCACCGACGCGCTCGTCGTCGAGGGTGCGACGGTGCGCACCTCTGCGGGTCGCTTCGTCCTCGGCGATGACGACGACGAGGTGCTGGTGGCCGACTGGGATTGCGACGGCCTCGCCACCGCTGCGCTGCTTCGACGACCGGAGGGGCAGGTGTTCGTGTTCGACCGGTGGAGCACCCCAGGCGAGGACGAGCGTGTGGTCGCCTCCCTGGTCGATCCAGCCGTCACCTCGCTTCGGGCCATGGGCGAGGACGGCTGCCCGATCCTGATCGCGCTCGACGATTCCGGCGCCGCCCGCGGCGTACCTCTCGACGCGCCACCGACCGAACCACCCAGCCAGGAGCTGCTCCCATGACCCACTGCCCGACCGGCGGAGACGCTGCCGCTCCCGGCACCGTGCTCGCCCCCGCTGCGCTCGTTGCGTCGACCAGCGTCCTGCTCGCAGCACTCGTCGCTCTCGGCGATGGCGTGCTCGCCACGCCGCCTGCAGAGCCCGAGGCGCTGCTTGCGTGGGCGACGAGTGGCGACCCCGTCTTGCACGCCGCCGCGATCGGTCGCCTGGTCGCCCTCGCCGGTGGAGGCTGGCTGCTGGTCGCCACCGTCGTCGGGATCGCGGTGCGTTTGGTCGGGTCGGCACGAGGCGTCGCCATCGCCGATCGCTGGTCGCCAGCCATCGTGCGCCGCTGCATGCAGCAGGTCGGTGCGGCAACGCTCGCGGGCACGCTGACCATCGCCGCGCCAACCGGGGTCGCCCTCGCGGCCGAGGTTCCGACCACGACCATCAGCGACCTGTCGCCCGCAGCCGACGATGCGCCGGTGGCGACGATGACCTGGGAGCGCGACGTTGAGGAAGGCGGCGCGTCCGCCTCGGTGACGACCACCGCTCCGACGACCGCACCGCCGGCGTCCTCCGCCGCAACGATCCCGCCGCCTGCGCCCCCAGCTCGTGCGGTGCCGCTCGAGCCGCGTGCCGCCACGAGCGCGCCGACCGAGGCGCAGACCGAGCCGTCGGCACCGCCGACCTCCACCGCGTCGGTCGTGGCCGGCACGTCGGCAAGCGGTCGACCTCTCGGCGACGCGCCCGAGCAGGCGAGCGCTGAGACGCCCGGCGACCTCCAGGTCACCCCGGACGTGCACAGCAGCGCAGCATCGATCACGGTGCGCGCCGGCGATCACCTGTGGGGCATCGCGACTTCGACCCTCAGCGCACGCGGCGAGGTCGGCGCATCGGCGCAGCAGGTCGCCACCTACTGGCTGGCGTTGATCGACCAGAATGCCGACCGCTTCGTCGAGCCGGGCAACCCCGACCTCATCGTCCCCGGGCAGGTGCTCGTCCTGCCCTGAGGATCACACCGGCAGGCGCAGGCCCATCGTGTCGAGGCGCTCAGCTGCGGCGTCGATCGTCGAGCCGAGGATGGCGGCGATGGCGCGCAGGTCGTCGCTGCGGATCGTCAGCACCCGGCCGTTGAAGTCCTGGCGCTGCACCTGGATGGTGCGCAGGTAGCGACCCAGCATCTCGGCCTCGGGCGTGTCGAGCATCTCGAGGCGGGTCAGGTCGATGCGCACCGTGCGGTCGTCGGTGCGGCGGTCGGTGAGATCCACGCTCGGGCTGCTGCCGTCCTGCGGGAGGAGCTGGTCGACCGGCACGTTGTAGAACCGAGCGAGGCGCTGGAGGCGTGGCACGGAGATGGCGCGCTCGCCGCGCTCGTAGGCACCGAGCACAGAGGCCTTGAACTCCTGGACGGATTCGCCCTCGACGTCCTGCAACGAGAGGCGCTTCTGGCGACGGATGGCCCGCAGGCGCTCACCGACGTGACGGCTGTAGTCCGCCGGGGTCTCTTCCGATGCCATTGCTGGGTCTCCTCCCACCGAGCGAGCTCGCCACCTCGGCGGACCCACGATGACTCACGAATCTATGATTCTAGCCACGCAGCGTGGTGGACGCCAAGACCGTGGCCTGATCTCACCGGAACGCCCACCGCGCAGCGTGGTGAACCCCGTTCAGGTGTGGGAGCGAGGCGACACGAGGCCCGCACGGAGCCCGGCGAGCAGGGTGCCGGCGGCGATCGCCGCTGTCTCCGCTCGAAGCTGCAGGTCACCGAGCCCGACGCCCGGGAGGTCGAGTGCGAGCTCCTCGTCGCTCCACCCGCCCTCCGGGCCGACCAGCAGGGTCGGGGTGGCCAGGGTGAGCGCCGCGCCGCCGCGCTCGCACCGTGCCGCGCCACGCAGCGCGGCGGCGCTGGCGGTGTCACGCAGCGTGAGCACCTCGGGCAGCCACACCCTCCGGCACTGCATCGACGCCTCCCGGGCGACCGCACCCAGGCGATCGAGGTTGCGCTGCGCCTTCGCGTCGTCCCAGCGCACCACGCTGCGCTCCGCGCCGAACAGCACGATCCTGTCGATCCCCAGCTCGGTCAGCTTCTGCACCACGAGCTCGGGACGCTCGCCCTTCACGAGCGCGACCGCCACCGTGAGCACCGGCGACGGCGTCGGGGCCTCGACGATCTCGCCGACGGGCTCGGGCTCGTCGCCGAGAGCGCAGGGCCGCCATCGACCGCGTCCGTCGCACACCGTGAGGGTGTCGCCGGTGCGCAGCCGCAGGACGCGCTCCAGGTGATGGCGGTCGGCGTCGGTGAGCGCCGGCGCCTCGACGTCGGCGACGAAGACGTGCGGGCCGCCGCGGCCGTCGGGGCCCGAAGCGGGCACGAGCGCCACGGTCAGCGGAATGCGGAGCGGATCCGCGACAGGAAGCCGGCATCCGCAGGAGCGACCTCGTCGCCGCGCAGCTCGGCGAAGCGCCGCAGCAGCTCCTCCTCCTCGTCGGTGAGCTGCTCGGGCACGTCCACGATGAGCTGCACGTGCAGGTCGCCGCGCCCTCGACCTCGCAGGCGCGGCACGCCGTGGTCCCGGAGGCGCACCACCCGCCCGCTCTGCGTGCCGGCGGGGATCTCCAGGTCCTCGACGCCGTCGAGCGTCTCGAGCGGCACCGTGGCGCCGAGCGCGGCTTGCGTGACCGGCACGTGCAGGACGTGCACGAGGTCCGCGCCCTGCCGATCGAAGCGCTCGTGCGGCCGCACGCGCACCTCGACGTAGAGGTCGCCGGTGCCCGCGCCACGCACGCCGACCGCCCCGCGCCCGGTGAGGCGCAGCGTCGTGCCCGTGTCGACGCCCGGTGGCACCTCGACGGTGTAGGTCTTGTCGACGACCGTCCGTCCCTCGCCGCGGCACGCCGGGCACGGCGACTCGATGATCGTGCCCTGCGCTGCACAGCGCCGGCATGGTCCCGCGGTCACCATCTGGCCCAGGATCGATTGGCGCACCATGCGCACCTGGCCGGCACCGCCGCAATCCGGGCACGTCGTGGTGCTGGTGCCGGGTGCGGCGCCGGTGGCCTCGCAGTCCTTGCACGCCACCGCGGTTCGCACCGCGACCTCGTGCTCCCCACCGAACACCGCGTCCTCGAGCTCGATCGCCAGCGCCACCTCGAGGTCGACGCCCCGAGCCTGCGCCCGACCGCCGCCGCCACCGCCGAAGGGGCTGCCGCCGCCGCCGAAGAACGCCTCGAAGATGTCGCCGAGGCCCCCGCCGAACACATCGCCGGCACCGCCGGTGAAGCCTGCTGCGCCGTAGCGGTCGTAGCGGTCGCGGCGCTCCGGGTCGCCGATCACCTCGTAGGCGGCGGCCACCTCCTTGAAGCGCTCCTCGGTCTCGAGGTCGCCGCCGTTGGCGTCGGGGTGCAGCTCGCGCGCCAGACGCCGGTAGGCCTTCTTGATGTCGTCCTGCTCGGCGTCGGGCGCGACGCCGAGCACGGCGTAGGGGTCCTTGTCCACGTCGATCAGCCCTCGGTGAGCCGGCGGCCCAGGTCCTGGCTCACCAACGCCACCGCGGCGAGCGCCCTCGAGTAGTCCATGCGCGTCGGGCCGAGCACCCCGATGGTGCCCGCAGCCTCGCCGTCGACCTCGTACGGAGCGACGATGAGCGAGCACGCGGCGAGGGGCTCCATGCCGGTCTCCGAGCCGATGGCGACGCTGAGGCCGCGGTCGAGCACGTCGCGCAGCAGGCTCACCACGACGAGCTGCTGCTCGAGGATGGTGAGCACCTGGCTCACGGTGTCGACCGCGTCGAAGGCCGCCACGACGCGCGACGCACCACCGACGTACACCTGGTCGGCACCCGACTCGCGATGCGCGGCCTGGAATGCGCCGAGCGCGTCAGCCACGAGCGAATCGATGGCGACGACACCGGTGCCGTCCAGCGCGACGTGCTCCACCAGGGTGTGGCCGATGAGGGTGCTTGCGAGGTGCGATGACGCACGCGCGACTGCTTCGTCATCGATGGCTGCCGACAGCTCGATGGTGTGCTTCTCGATGGTGCCGTTGGCGAGCACCGCCACTGCGAGGACGACCTGGGGGGCGAGCGCAACGAGCTGCACGGAGCGGACGATCGCCTGCTCGGTGGGGGCGCCGACGACGACCGCCGCGTAGCTGGTCAGGTCCGCCAAGAGGCGCGACGTGTCCGAGAGCATCTCCTCGAGCTCGCCGTGCGCCCGGTCGAAGAAGGTTCGGACCTGCTGCGCTCCACCGAGGTCGAGCGCCGAGTCGCCGAGGTGGTCGACGAACTGCCGGTAGCCCTTCTCCGTCGGGATGCGTCCAGCGCTGGTGTGCGGTTGCTGCAGGTAGCCCTCCTGCTCGAGGACCACCATCTCGTTGCGCACCGTGGCAGAGGACACCTCGACGCCGCGGGCGCGCGCGACGCGACCTGAGCCCACCGGCTGGGCCGTGCTGATGTACTCCTCGACCACCGCCCGCAGGATGGCGGCCTTGCGCTCGTCCAACATCGAGTCTCGTCTCCGTCTCCGGCACCGACGCCGAGATCCGAGCGGATCGCGGCCCCCGAAGCAGGCTGGCACTCGATGATACCGACTGCTAACCAGACGAAGGCGCGGGGTGGATTGCAGGAGGCGCGCCGCAGGCGAAGAAGAGGCCCCCGAAGGTGCGCTAACGGACACCCGGCTCAGCTGTGCGCGACCAGCTTGTCGATGCGACCGATGGTGCGTCCGTCGATGATGTCGCGGTCGCCGAGCGGCTCGTCGAGGACGACGGTGATCGGCTCGGACGGGTTGCCCTGGCACGTCTGTGCGCCGCTCAGCGGGACCGCGGCGAAGGCGATGCGCACGGCGTCGTCGGTGGCGACGACCTGCGGACCGAGGAGGCGATCGCCCAGCGCCTGTCCGCCGGCACATGCAGTCCCTGTCACGAGAACATGGATCTCGGTGCTCGTCGCCGTCGGTGCGTCGAACGTCGCGTCGATCGACCACTCGACCTCTCCGTAGCCGTCAGGGAGGGGCACGACGACGTCGCACAGCTCGCCGACCGACGATCCCCCCACACGCCAGCCGGCGCGCACCTTCTCGAAGCCGATCGACGACAGCGTCGCACCCTCGACCCTCACGAGGGTCGCCGTCTCGTCGCCTGCGTCGAGGACCGACCACCCGGCCTGCCCGAGGAACTCGCCCTCGCCAGATGAGAGCGCCGCTTCGAGCGCCGCGGCGAGCTCGGGGAGCCCCGCGTCCTCGATGGGCACGAGCGGATCCAGAGCGCCCAAGCGGAACCGCGCTCCATCGCACGCGGCGATCGTGTCGGCGGGGTACCTGCCATCGACAGCCGGCCGCACGATGACGTCCAGCGGTGCGTCAGGATCGATCGCCGGTGGCATCTCCGAGTCGAGGACGCCGTCGATGCACACCATGTCGAGCGGTGCGACGCCCTCGAGCTGCTGAGCGGCCGCGACGAGCTGCTCGGCGGTCACCACGTCCACGTCGACACCGATCCTGTTGCGGCTGACGTGGGTGCCGTACCCCGTCGACTCGACGCCAGCTCGACCGAGCGCGGCCAAGACCGCCTCTTGGGCTTCATCCAGCTCGCGCTCGCTGTGCGCGACCTGTACGACGTCGAACGCCTGGTCCCACTCTCCGATCGGACGATCATCGACGATCGGCGGGCGCGGAGCGACCCCCACCTCGTCAGTGGGGAGTGGTCGGCGCTGCCGGAGCGCCTCGATGTGAGGCGCCGGGTCATCGGTGAAGGCCACGACCACCGTGCCACCGGCGTCGCGGTCGATCCAGCGACCGGCGAACGTGTCGGGGTGCTCCTGGGTGTACGTCGCGATGACACCCTTGAAGATGTCGTCGACGTTCTCCATACCGCCGAGTGAGCCGATGACATCGGTCGTGACCGGCGCCACGTCGCGGCAGAGCTCGAGCCGGTCCCCGCCCCCATCAGGCGCGGACGTCGTGGTCGAGTCACCGGTGCCGACGTCGCCGCCGTCTGAACCGCACGCGACCAGCACCACCGTGAGGATGACGAGAAGAGGCCGGCGACGCATCAGCCCATCCTCGCAGTTGGCGACCCGCGGCGTCGGCGGTGCGGTCAGTCCTCGAGGCGGAGCGCTCGGATGAAGGCGTCGGGCGGGACCTCGACCTTGCCGATGTTCTTCATCTTCTTCTTGCCCGCCTTCTGCTTCTCCAGCAGCTTGCGCTTGCGGGTGATGTCGCCGCCGTAGAGCTTCTCGGTGACGTCCTTGCGGAACGCCTTCACCGTCTCGCGGGCGATCACCTTCGCTCCGATCGTGGCCTGGATCGGGATCATGAACTGCTGGCGCGGGATGATCTCGCGCAGCTTCTCGCACAACCGACGCCCGTAGTCGTACGACTTGTCGCGGTGCACGATCGTGCTGAACGCATCGACGATCTCGCCGTGCAGGAGGATGTCGACCTTCACCAGGTCGCCCGCCTCGTAGCCCGCAGCGTCGTAGTCGAGGCTGGCATACCCCTGGGAGCGGCTCTTGAGCTGGTCGAAGAAGTCGATGACGACCTCCGCCAGCGGCATCTTGTAGCGGATGTCGACGCGCTCGGGCGAGAGGTACTCCATCTTCACCATCTCGCCGCGCCGCGTCTGGCAGAGGTCCATGATCGTGCCCGTGTACTCCGTTGGCGTCACGATGCTGCACACCAGCATCGGCTCACGGATCTCCTCCACGGTGCTCATGTCGGGCAGCTCGACGGGGTTGTCGATGACGAGCTCGTCGCCGGCCTTCGTGCGCACCTGGTACTCCACCGACGGTGCGGTGGCGATCAGCGTGAGACCGAACTCGCGCTCGAGGCGCTCGCGCACGATCTCCATGTGCAGCAGCCCGAGGAACCCGCAGCGGAAGCCGAAGCCCAGCGCGCTCGACGACTCGGTCTGGAACGTGAAGCTGGAGTCGTTCAGCCGCAGCTTGTCGAGCGATTCGCGCAGGCTCTCGAAGTCGGCGCCCTCGACGGGGTACAGCCCGCAGAAGACCATCGGCTTGGGCTCGCGATAGCCGGGCAGCGCCGAGGCGGCGGGGCGCAGGGCCTCGGTGACGGTCTCGCCCGATCGGGCCTCGCCCACGTCCTTGATGCCAGCGATGAGGTACCCGACCTCGCCGGTGCCCAGTGACGCGAGCGGCGTCGGATCCGGGCGCCGGGCACCCACCTCCTCGGCGATGTGCGTCGTGCCGCCCTGCATGAACTTCAGCCGCGCTCCGGAGCTGAGCACGCCGTTGACGACGCGCACCGACGACACCACACCGCGGTACTGGTCGAAGTGTGAGTCGAAGATGAGCGCCTGCAGTGGCTCGTCTGCGTCGCCGACCGGGGGCGGGATGCGCTGGACGATGGCGTCGAGGAGGTCGGGCACGCCGTCGCCGGTCTTCGCCGAGATGCGCAGGATCTCATCCGCGGGCAACCCGAGCACCCGCTCGATCTCCTCCGCGTAGCGCTCGGGCTCGGCGGCGGGCAGGTCGATCTTGTTGAGGGCGGCGACGATCTCGAGGTCGTTCTCGAGGGCGAGGTAGCAGTTGGCGAGCGTCTGCGCCTCGATGCCCTGCGAGGCGTCGACCACCAGCACCACGCCCTCGCACGCGGCGAGCGAGCGGCTCACCTCGTAGCCGAAGTCGACGTGGCCGGGGGTGTCGATGAGGTGCAGGACGTGCTGGCCCCAGTCGAGCCGAACGCTCTGGAGCTTGATGGTGATGCCCCGCTCGCGCTCGAGGTCCATCGAGTCGAGGTACTGCTCACGCATCTGGCGCGGGTCGACGGCGCCGCAGAGCTCCAGCATCCGATCCGCGAGCGTGCTCTTGCCGTGATCGATGTGGGCGATGATCGAGAAGTTGCGTAGCGCAGCGAGGTCCATGGGCGACCAGCGACGCTACCAAGCCCCGCCCGGATCTCCCCCACCCACGCCACACACCGCGTACCGGCGGGGATTGGGCCCGCGCGTTGGGTCGAGTCCCCGCCGGTTCGCGGTGGGGCGGTGGGGCGGTGGGGCGGTGGGGCGCCGGGTGAGGACGGGGTCAGAGGGTGGAGGCGGCACCGTCGCGGTTCTCCTCGCAGAACTGGCGCCACCGCTCCTCCACCGCCGCGCACAGCGCGTCGGCGCTCTTCGTGCCGCTGTCGTTGAAGACCGCGTTGAGCACCGCCCCGGCGTAGCACCACTGTCGCTGATCCTCCGCGCCGAGGTCGCAGTGCGAGATCACCTCGTCGACGTCCAGCAGGAAGTTGCCGGAGATGTCGCGCCCCATCGACTGGTAGCACGTCGACGCCTTCCAATCGCCGAGCGAGTCGCAGAGCGCGAACGCTCCCTCGTAGTCGTACCCGTTCTGCCACAGCACGTAGGAGGTCTGCATGAGCAGGCACTGCTCGACCTCGTCCTCCTTCACGCCGGTGCACGGGTACAGGAGGTCGTCTGCCTTGGAGATGCCGGGGTCGCCGCTCTGCAGGCCGATGACGTTCTGCATGTACGCGCCACCCCAGCACGACGCCCGCTCCCAGGTGTCCTCGAACGACCGGCACACCTCCAGCGAGCGGAAGAGGTCCCCGTCGAAACGCAGCATCACGCCGTGGCCGGTGCCGTGCACGCAGTTGTAGTGGTCGAAGGTGTAGGCCGGGTCGGCCACCGGCGTGCACACCGTGGGCAGCGTGGCGGTCAGCTCCTCGTCGGTGAGCTCCGACAGCTCGGTCTCGACGATGCCGTGGTAGTAGCCCGACCAGCACGCGGCACCGCCGTGGGTGAAGGCCTCGGCCAGGCTGCCGTAGTGGTGCACCGCGTCCTCGCCGAGGTCGTGGGTGATCTGGTGGCAGTCCAGCTTCACGAACTCGTCGGTGGTCGACAGCGCCTCGATCTCGCCCACCGCGACATCGGCGCCATCGGTGCGCATGCGGGTGGCGAAGTACTCGCGGTAGCAGTTGGGCTGGCCGACCTCGAGATCGACGCACTGCGCCAGGTCGGTCACCGGGCCGCCCGACAGCAGCTGCTCGTCGAGCACCGGGGTGCGCAGCGCGGCGAGCTCCTCCTCGCTCAGCGCGGCGGTCGGCGTGAGCGACAGCAGCGTGGCGCCGAGTCCGAGGACGAGCAGCAGCACCGCCGCCTCGACGCGCACCGAGCGGCCGAGCCCGCCAGCGGTCACGACAGGTGCGGCGCGGGCGGTCGCCACGTCTTCGTCGTCCACCATTCGGCGCGCCTCGGCCGCCGAGCGCACCCGACGGTGGTGCATCGCGCCGAGCGGCACGGCGACCGCCACCACGAGGCCGACTTTGAGCGCAACGACCCAGCCCCACGACGAGTCGAGGAGCGCGGCACCGGTGGTGGCGGCGATGGCGCGCACCCCGGTCAGCACCAGCACGGCGAAGGCGCCGATCGCCCACGGTGAGAACGCCCGCAGCGCGCCGGTCAGGACCGCGTCGCGCTCCTTCGGCGCGGCGGTGCGCCAGCCGGCATCGACGGTGCCCAGCAGCAGGACGGCCAGCGGCCCGACCCACACCGCGGCTGCGACCAGGTGCACCGCCGCGTTCAGCTGGCCGAGCAGCGGCGCGGCGTCATCGGCGGCGTGTCCCGACCACACCGAGCCGAGCGCGGCGACCACCATCGCCCCAGCCGCAACCCGAGCTGCGTGGAGCGCAACCGCGCTGCGGGCGCGCTCGGTGGCGAGGTTCCCGAGCGCCACCAGCGCGATCCCCAGCGCCACGATGGCCACCAGCCACGCCCCGCCGCTCGCCTCGCGCAGCGAATCGAAGGCGCGCCCGGCGTCGGTGCCGTCGCCGATGCCGGCGCGGCGCAGCACGAGCGCCGCGACGAGCCACCGACCGAGCGCACCGACGAGCGCCAGCCCGGCGCCGAGCTGGCACCACCACCGGACCGAGGTCTGCAGGCGACCGGCTGCCACCGTGGGCGAGCCGATGAGCCACCACAGCACCCCGAGGCTCCCGACCGCGAGGGCGAAGCCCACGTACCAGACCGTGCGTGCCAGCACGCCGGATGCATCCAAGGCGCGATCCACGCCCGACACCGAGCCGAAGCTGGCATCGGCGACCTCGGCGGCCACCGCGCCGTCGCCGCCGACGTCGATGCCGAACACGACCTCGCCCGCCACCCGGTGCCCGTCAGGGCCGATCGCCTGCCAGGGCAGCCCGTAGGTGCCGTCGGGGACGCTCGGCAGCGCGAACTCGATCACGAAGCTGTCGCTGCCGTTGGGCGTGGTCCGACGCAGGCCCGGCACGACGGTTCCGTCGAGACGCTTCAGCTCGGCGCTGACGGTCTCGGGATCGACCGCCTTGGCGAAGATGAGCCGAGCGACGCTCGGGGGCGCATCGAGCACGGCGCGGTTGGCGGGCTCGCTCTCGGCCAGCGAGGTGTGCGCGGAGGCGGGCGACGCGCCGCCGAGCACCGACAGCGCCACGACGACGAGGGCGACGAGCAGCAGCCCGGCGTGCCGCACCCTGCCCCCTGGTCGTCGCCGTGCCACCGGCCGAGCGTACCGACCCCTCCGTAGGCGGACCGGTCACGCACCTGCGGGGATTTCCTGCCGGGACGGTTGCTGGCTATCCTCATCCCTCCGTGCACCGGCACCGGCCGGCACCGACCTCAGGATCGATTCGTGGCGAACATCAAGAGCCAGATCAAGCGCAACAAGCAGAACGAGAAGGCGCGCCTGCGCAACAAGGCCACCCGCTCCGAGCTGGCGACCCGCAAGAAGAAGGCGCTCGCCGCCGCAGAGACCGGCGCCGAGGATGCAGCGGAGATGCACCGGCAGGCGATCGTGAAGATCGACCGGGCCGTGTCCAAGGGCATCATCCACAAGAACGCCGGCGCCAGGCAGAAGTCCCGCCTCGCCAAGCGCATCGCCGCCTCCGCCTCAGCGGAGTAGCTGAGCCTCCGTCCGCTCCCAGCGAGACGCCAGCACCTGCAAGGCAGCTCCGGCGAGCACGAGCGCACCACCAGCCAGCGCGAGTGCCGCATCGCGCGACCCCGTCACGGGAAGCGCAGGCCCACCGTCACCGACCACCACGGTCAAGCGCGTCAACGCGCATGTGCCTGGCATCTCGCTGGGCGGCACATCCGCAACGAACGCCGGGGTGCACGCGCCGATGATCGCTACGAAGGTGCCCTCCTGCGTCGCGATGCCGGTGAACGTGCCGTCGGGCTGCAGCTCGACGCCTGGCGGCAGGCTGCCGTCATCGAGCGCGAAGTAGGGAGTCGTTCCCGGGTAGGGCACGACGGCCAGCGGCGCCAGCGCACCGCCGAGCGCAACGCTCTGGGTGGTGTTCGACGGCGCAGCGGTGAACGATGGCGGCCCGCAGCCTGGGTCGTCGTCCAGCTCCTCGACGTGCACCGTCGTGCTCGCCGGTGCGCCCACCTCGTAGCCGGTGCCGCCGACCATCGTGACGAGGTAGTCGCCGCCGGGATTGAACCCGGCGGGCTCCAGCTCGACGGTCACGTCGCTGCGTCCCGCAGGAATCGGCACGGCTGGCTCGCCGCCTGACCCGGTGAGCTGCGTCTCGAGGGCTCCAGTCGGTGAGATCGAGAGGATCACCACGAGGTCCTCGCTCAGGTCCCCGGTCCGGCTGAGGGTCAGCGTCACGGGCTCCGTCCTGATGATGATCGCGTCGCTGCAGGGTCCATCTGACCCAGATGACCACGTGCCGGCGGCGGCGCCGACGATCGACACGACCGGCAACGTGGGAGTCGTCGTCGGTGGCGGCAGGACGGTCGTCGTAGGAGGTGCACCGGCACCGGCCACCGATGCCTGCGCGAACACGACCGCAGCGATGCCGACGACCAATGACCATTCACGGTGCGCGCCGGAACGAGGACGTCGACGGCCACGCATGGGGGGATCCTCGCGCGCCCGCACCCGTCACGCTCGCCCAACGAGCGCGCTCGCCCGCTACCGCTTGCTGATGCGGGCGAGGCGGGCCACGAGCACCTCGAGCACCAGCTCCTCGGGCCAGGCCCGCCGCCCGCGCAGGTCGAGGTCCGCGCTGGCCAGCGCACCGATCGAGCGGGTCAGGCGCACCGTGCCCAGCCGCCGACTCGCCGCCAGCGCCTTCTTGGCCGGGAACGCGGAGGTGCCGAGCAGCGTGGCGGCCTCGTTCTCGTCGCGCACCGCGGCACCGTCGAGGCGCAGCAGCTGCTCGTAGTGGCGCTGCAGCACCGCCATCACGACGAAGGCGTGGCGCTCCCCCGCGCCGATCATGCGGTGCAGCACCTCGACGGACTTCGCCGCGTCGCCCGACGTGATGGCATCGGTCAGGTCCCACGGCGCCACGTCGCCGGCGTCACCCACGTAGGGCGCCACCTCATCCGCGCGCAGCTTGGCGCCAGGTCCGTAGGTGCTCACCAGGACCGCGACGACCCCCTCGACCCGACCGAGGTCGCCGCCGAGCGACTCGAGCAGCAACCGGACCCCCGCCGCGTCGACCTTCAGGTCCGCCTCGCGCAGCCGTCGGTCGATGAAGCTCTGCTGGTCCTTGCCCCGCGGCGCGCTGGCGTCGACCTTCACCCCGCCTGCAGCGGTCACCGCCTTGGTCAGCGCAGCGGGCAGCCGGCCACCGGGCTGGTTCCCCGGTGGCTTCTCCCACACCAGCACCAGCGAGGTGCTCTCGAGCGGATCGGCGAGGTACGCGAGCAGCGGAGCGAGCGCCTCCTTGGCGCCGAAGAGGCCGAGGTGGCGCCCCACCACGACGCGCCGCTCGGTGAGGAAGGGCGCGGTCTGCGCGGCGTCGACCAGCGCGGCGATGTCGGCCTCGCGCTCGACGACGAGCTGCGGTGCGCCGAGCTCGGCGAGCGCCAGGGTGCGGTCCGCTCCGTCGAGCAGCACCTCGATGGCGTGCATCGCCGCCTGCTCGCGCAGCACGTCGTCGTCGCCGCTGATGAGCACCACTGCCATGCCGGGCCGGACCTCGACCTTCGCTGCCATCAGCGCCGCCCCCTCACGCCGCCCCCAGCACTGCGGCCAGCACGTCGGCGACGCGGCGAGCGGCGCGCACGTCGTGGGCTCGCAGGATGCGGCACCCCTCGCCGATGCCGTACGCGTGCGCAGCCATCGTGCCCTCGCGGGCGTGGTCGACGTCGACGTCGAGCAGGTGCCACAGGAACCGCTTGTTGGATGCCGAGAGGAACAACGGGAAGCCGAGCGCTGCGAGTCGGTGCGATGCCCGCAGGAGCTCGAGGGACATGGCCTCGGTCTTGCCCAGGTCGAGTCCGGCGTCGACCATGATCCGCTCCGCGGGGATGCCGGCGTCGAGCGCCCGCTGCGCCCGGTCGGAGAGGAAGCCGCTCACGTCGGCGACGAGGTCGTCGTACACGGGCTCGGGGTCCGGCACGCGGGGAGCGAGCCGGATGTGCGTGGCCACCACCGACGCACCCATCTCGGCGCACACCGCCAGGTAGGCGGGATCCGCGAAGCCGCTGATGTCGTTGCCGACGACCGCACCGGCCCCGAAGCACGCCTCGGCGACAGATGCCCGCCACGTGTCGACCGACAGCGGCACGTCGAAGCGCTCGGTGAGCGCCTCGACCGCCGGCAGGACGCGGTCGAGCTCCTCCTGCTCGGTCACATCGGGGCCGGGGCCGGCCTTGACGCCGCCGACGTCGAGGAAGTCGGCGCCGTCGACCACGAGCCCCTCGGCCTTGGCGAGGAAGGCGTCGAAGTCCCAGTACGAGCCGCGGTCGTAGAAGGAGTCCGGGGTGCGGTTCAAGATGCCCATCACCACCGCGCGGTGGGTCACGTCGAAGCGATGGGTCCCCAGCGCCAGCTCCACCCTCGCACCCTAGCCAGCGGCCGCTTCGCTGCCCGCCGGCGTGCCGAGCGCGGCGAGCACCACCGCGACGAGCCCGATCCCCGCCGCGAGGCGCCGCCGTCGCGGCCCGGCGCCCGGAGCGAAGCCGACGCCGGCAGCCACCCCGAGCGCCACGACGTGCAGTGCGTAGAGCGAGCCGACGGGGGCGGCGGCCGCGACGCGAGCAACCCCGGCCAGCCACCGGACCCCGAGGTGGACGGGCGCCTGGAGCACCGACCCCGCGGTGCCGCCCAGGGCGCCGGCGAGCAGCCCGCCGCTGAGCCCCCACACCATGACCGGGCCGGCGACCGGTGCTGCAGCGACGTTGGCCGGCAGCGCCACGAGCGGGACCGACCCGAACACCGCGACCAGCAGCGGAGCGGTCGCAACCTGCGCCGCGACCGGCACCGCGAGTGCCAGCCTGCACCACCGTGGGCCTCGCATCCGATCGGCGATCGGCACCGCCAGCACGATGATGCCCCCGGTGGCGAGCACCGACAGCCACAGGCCGACGGAGCGCACCAGCAGCGGGTCGATGAGCAGCAGCGCGGCGACCGAGCCTGCCAGCGCCCCGATCGCGCGGCGCTGGCGGCCGGAGGCCGCCCCGACGACGGCCACCGCCGCCATGGTCGCTGCGCGCAGCACCGACGGCTCGGCGCGCGTGAGCACGACGAAGCCTCCGATCACCAGCAGCGCGGCCGCTGCTCGCGAGCGACGCGGCAAGCGCAGCAGCAGCGGGGAGGCGACGGCGAGCGCGAACGCCACGTTCTGCCCTGACACCGCGGTCAGGTGCGACAGGCCCGAGGCGCGGAACGCGGTCCGCAGGTCGTCGGTCTGGTCACGGTCATCGCCCACCACGAGGCCTCGGTAGAGCGGACCCTCGTCCCCGAGCGGCACTGCACTGCGCGCCAACACACGGTGCACCGCCGCCGCGGCGCGCGCGAGCGGCGCACCGGGCGGCCCGGGCTCGACGCGCACCACCACCAGGCGCGCCACGACGTGGCGTTGGCGCAGCCACCGCGGCGCTCCCCCAGGCTCGATGCGGCCCTCGAGCAGGACTCGCTCGCCGGCGAGGGAGCGGGCGAGCGTTCCCGCCGGCGAGCCCCACGCGGCGGCCTCGTAGCGGCGACCGTCGATCGCGACCAGCGCGACGACCCCGCCGGTGCGCGGCTGCGGGTCGCCGACCAAGGTCGCCACGCCGCGCAGCTCCCCGGCGTGGGGCGCGTCGAGCCCCGCTTCAGCGCGCACCGCGAGCACCGACGCCACGACGAGCGCCGCGACGCAGACGAGCACGAGGCGCCGCCACGCTCCGAGAGCAGGCAGGACGAGCGCAGCCGCGGCAGCGACCAGGCCGATCGCGGCCACCCGCGGCGGGTCCGCCACCCACGCCCCCAGCGCGACCGCAGCAGCCAGCGCGATCGTGACCCTGTCGCTCACCGCTGGCACCCCGCCGGTACCATCGCCGCGGTGCGACGCCGCCAGGCATCAGCTCCACGGGCGGCTCCCGTGGCCAGCCCGGGACGGCTCCGTGCGCTCGCCCCCCTCATCGCTCTCGTGCTGCCGGTGGTGCTGCTGGGCGCTGCGTGGCAGCTGTGGTCGCGCTGGCCGTGCGGGACCTCGGTGTGCGCTGGGCCCATGACCGCTGTGTGGGGGCTGGTGCTGCTCGCCCTTCCAACCGCGTTGCTCCTCGGGCTGCCGTGGACCGCGGGGCCGGTCACCATCGGCGCCACGGTCGCCAGCAGCGCGCTGGTGTGGCTGGCGCTCGGGCGCGTCGCTGCGCTCCGCGCCACCCAGGACGTCGACGCACGCTGGCGAGACGTGCTGCTCGAGCTCGGCGTGCTCACCGCTGCGGTGTGGGCAGGACTCGTGAGCGGCCTCGGCGCGCTCGTGGTGGTGCTCACCCGCTGACCACCACCAGCGGAGCGAGGGCCTCGAAGCGCACCGGCCCGATGCCGGGCACCTCGAGGAGGTCCTCGACAGCGGCGAACCGACCCACCTCGCTGCGGTGGCGCAGGATGGCCGCCGCTGTCGCCGGGCCGATGCCCGGCAGCGCCTCGAGCGCCGTCTGATCCGCTGCGTTGAGATCGACGAGCGCCGGCGGCCCCTCGCCGGCGGAGATCCCGTCAGCGGGTGGCGCGGCGCCGACCGGGGCGACGAGCACCGGCACCTCCTCGCCCACGGCGGGGACGTAGATCTGCGTGCCGTCGCCCGCCGGCGCGGCGAGGTTCAACCGGTCGAGATCGGCGTCGGGCGCTGCGCCGCCGGCCGCGGCGATGACGTCGGCGACACGTGCTCCCGCTGGCAGCTCGACGATGCCGGGCGACCGCACCGATCCAGCAGCGTGCACCACCGCAGTCGACGACTCGGGGAGGGTCGTCGCCGGAGGCGCCGCAGCTGGAGGCGTCGTCGCGATCGTCGGGAGCGTCAGCTCGGCAGGCACCGGAGGTGGCCGCAGCAGCCACCACGCGACGGCGAGTGCGCCGAGCACGCCGACGACTGCTGCGGCCGCCCGGAACCCGACTGGCACGAGCAACCAGCGCGCTCGCGCACGATCGCCCAGCGGCACCCAGCTCGGCACCGCCACAGCGGCCGGGTCGTCGAAGCCCTCCAGCGGCATCGTGCCCCCCACGAGGTGGCGGAGGTGGGCCAGGGCGCGCACCGACGCCGGATCGACGCCTGGGGGCACCGGGAGTTCAGGGGGTTGGTCGCCTGAGGTGGCGGACACGTCGTCCTCCGCGCAGCAGCTGCACCGGGGGAAGGCGGACCGAACCTAGCCGACGTGCGAGCCCCTGCACGGCGCGCTGGCGGCGGCCGCGGGGCTCAGTAGAGAGCGCTGGTGAGCTTGCGGCGGTACTCGAGCGTGCGGGGATCGTCGGCACCGAGCACCTGCAGCAGATCGAGGAACTGCATCCTCGCGTCGTCGTCGCCCTTCACGCGGCCGAGCAGCTCGTCGAGCCGGACGATGAGCGAGGCGACGTCGTCGGCGGCATCGCCCACCCGGGCCAGCGCCGCGATGCGCTTCGCCTCAGCGGATGGCGGCACCCGCTCGAGCAGCGCCAGCGCGTCGTCGGTCTCGCCGGCGACGACACGCAGCTCCGCGAGGGCGAGCAGCACGCGCTCGTCGGCCGGGTCGAGCTCGAGCGCCTGCTCGAGGCTCGATGCATCGCCTGCCTCGAGCGCGGCGCGGATGGCGAGCTCGGTCTCCGACGGAGCCAGCCGATCGACGAACGCCCGGACGAACGACTCGCTCTGGGCTCCGACGAACGTGTCGACCACCGAGCGGTCCTGGAGCGCGAACACCGCGGGGATGCCCTGCACCCGGAACGCAGCGGAGGTCTGCGGGTTCTCGTCGACGTTCACCTTGGCCAGCACCACGCGGCCATCGGTCTCGTCGATCACCCGCTCAATGATGGGCCCGAGGGTTCGGCAGGGGCCGCACCACGGCGCCCACAGATCGACCACGACCGGTACGACGGCCGACCGATCGATGACCTCGGCCTGGAAGGTGGCATCGGTGACGTCCATGGTCCTCCTCAACGCTGCGCCCGGTGCGGGTGTTCCCGATCGTCACCCACGCGCGGCCGCCGGCGCCAGCGACCTCACCCGCTAGCGTGGTCCGCCACGGAAGGGGGCGAGGTGGCAGACGACATCCCGGGCTTCGATCGCGACGAGGTGGCGGGGTGGCTCGCAGGTCGCGTCGACCTCTCGCCACCGATCACGGCGTCGCTCATCGCCGGAGGGCACTCGAACCTCACCTACCGAGTCACCGACGCGACCGACCGCAGCTGGGTGCTGCGTCGCCCACCGCTCGGCCACGTGCTCGCCACCGCCCACGACGTGGCCCGCGAGGCGCGGATCATCAGCGCGCTGAGGACCACCGACGTGCCCGTTCCGCCCGTGGTCGGTGTGAGCGCGGACGATGCCGTCAACGGCGCGCCGTTCTACGTCATGGACTTCGTCGAGGGCACCGTCGTGCGGAGCCTGGCGGACGCCGAGCTGCTCGCCCCCGAGGTGCGCGCACGCGCCGGGCGCTCGATCGTGGAGGTGCTGGCGCGCATCCACGCCGTGGACGTCGACGCCGTGGGCCTCGGCGACCTGGCACGACGCGACGGCTACATCGAGCGGCAGCTCAAGCGCTGGCAGGGACAGCTCGAAGCGTCGATGCGCCCGGAGCTCCCGGACCTCAGCGAGCTGTCGTTGGAGCTCGCCGCCCGCATCCCCGACCAGGGCCCGGCGGCGATCGTGCATGGCGACTACCGCCTCGACAACTGCATGATCGACGCTTCAGGCGGCATCGCGGCGGTGCTCGACTGGGAGATCTGCACCCTCGGCGATCCGCTCGCCGACGTGGGCCTGCTGCTCGTCTACTGGGGCGACCCCGACGGACCGCAGGCGCTGCTCACGCCGCCGCCGACGTTGGCCGAGGGCTTCGGTCGGCCTGCGGATGTGCTCGAGGCCTACGCCGCTGCGTCGGGTCGCGACCTGTCGACCATCGACTTCTACGTCGCGTTCGGCTACTGGAAGCTCTTCTGCATCGTCGCCGGCGTGTACAAGCGCTACGTCGAGGGGGCGATGGGCGGCGAGGGTGGCGAGGAGGCGTTCCGGCCCATGCTCGACTTCCTCACCGGCATCGGCGACGCGGCACGCACCGCGGCGGGGCGGCTGCGATGAGCCCCCTCTTCGAGCTGCACGAACGCCCCGAGCTCGACTCGCCGGTGCTGATCATCGCCACCGATGGCTGGATCGACGCCGGCATGGCGGCGAAGCTCGCCCTCGGCCAGGTGCTCGACCGGTTCGAAGACGGCACGATCGCGACCTTCGACACCGACGACCTCCTCGACCACCGTGCGCGACGCCCCACGGTCCACATCATCGAGGGCGTCAACACGGCGCTGAGCTGGCCGAGCCTCGAGCTGCTGGCGGGCACCGACCAGCACGGAAGCGACGTCGTCCTCCTCGCCGGCGCCGAGCCCGACCACCGGTGGCGGGCGTTCTCCGACGCGGTGGTCGACCTGGCGCTGGAGATGGGCGTGCGCCTCGTCCTCGGCCTCGGGGCATACCCCGCACCCACGCCCCACACCCGCCCCTCGAAGCTGGCGTCGACCGCCACCACCCGGGAGCTGGCGGAGGCCGTCGGCTTCATCGGCGGTGCCATCGACGTCCCCGGCGGCGTGCAGGCGGCCATCGAGCGGCGGTGCGCGGACGTCGGGTTGCCCGCAGTCGGGCTGTGGGCGCAGGTGCCGCACTACGCGGCCGGCATGCCCTATCCCGCAGCAGCGATCAGCCTTCTCGATGGCCTGGAGGCGGTCGGCGGCCTGCGGTTCGATCCCGGCGACCTCGTCGAGGATGCCGCGTCGACCCGCGAGCGCCTCGACCAGCTCATCAGCGCCAACCGCGAGCACCAGGACATGGTGGAGCAGCTCGAGCGGGAGTGGGATGCCCGCGCCGCATCGCAGTCCGCAGCCGGTGACGGACCGCTGCCCACCGGCGACGAGCTCGCAGCCGAGGTCGAGCGCTTCCTGCGCGAGCAAGAGGGCTGACCCCACGGTCCAGGGCCCCTCTCCACCCCGCCACCCCGCCAATCGAGCGAGATCTCGGTGCTGGTGCCGGTCAGAGCCGACACCAGCACCGAGATTTGCAGTGGAGTGAACAGGTCGACGTCAGCCGGCGGCGGGCGAACCTGGGGGCGGCGGGTAGTCCGGTGCCGAGTCCTCTGCAGGCAGCTCGTCGAACTGCGTCACGGTGCCCTCCTCCTCGAACGGCGCAGGCAGCGGAGCGTCCTGCGAGGTGAAGCGCTCGCCGCCGTTGGAGTACCGCCACATGCCCTTGCCCATGCGGTCGATCTCGTCGGTGCCCTCGGCCTCCGGATCCCACCAGATGGCCACCGAGTCGTCGCTGGCCCACATGTCGAGGCCGGCGTGCACACCCCAGTTGCCGTAGCTCACCTGAGGGGTCGTCGGTCCACCGCCACGCGGCGGCACCCGGAACAGCCCCCGGGCGAACGTCTCGGGCGTCAGGGTCGGGCCCGCCATGTGGATGCCGAGCGCGATCACCGACGGCTGGACCGAGATGAGGGCGTACTGCTTGGTGGCAGCCGGCTCGGCATCCTCGCCGAAGTACCACTTGTACATCCGCCACGGCGTCTGCAGCTCCTGCTCGACGGGCACCGCCAGCTGGCTGAGGCCGAAGGCGTGCGCCATCTGCTCCTGGTCGTACGCCCGACCGAACACGTTCGTGTCCGTGAGCGCGGTCCCGGTGAAGATCCACTCCGGGAAGTAGTCCTGCACGGTGGCCTGCGCGGTGAGGAACCGTGGCATGATCGGATCGCCGAGGAACATGATCGTCGTGATGTCGTTGCTCTTCATCTTGGCGATGAGGTCGACCGCCTTCTCCTGCAGCGCACCGAGGTTGCCGGCATCGAAGATGTACGTCTCGCGCAGCGCGTAGGCGGCGTCGAACTGGTCCTGGCTCTCGGCGGTCTCGTCGAAGATCGGCGGGTCCTGCTCGAAGTGGATGACGCCGACCTTGCGCTCCTGGTCGTGGAACCGCTCATCGCCGGCGAAGACCGCGTTCGATGCAGCGTCGGGGCGACCGGCCTGCGACGCAGCCTCGTCGCTCTGGTTGACCCACGCGGCCAACGTGGCCAGGAACTGGTCGATCGATGGCTGCTCGCCGTACATCATCGGTGCCTTGTCGAGCACGATCTTCGACGGCAGCGCCAAGCCGCATCCGAGGCACAGGATGCCGGCGTCGGCCAGCTCCGTGGCGAAGGCGCCGCGGTCCAGTGCCGGGCCGCCGATGACCGCGAACGGGTGGATGTCCTCGATGATCTCGCGGGCATCGGCGCGTGACGCCACCTCGTCGTTGGCCTGGCCGGAGCCCTCGAAGTCCACGGCCTCGACCTTGCGGCCGTAGTCCTCGATCTGCGAGGTGGCGATCGTGAAGTAGTCGTTGAACGTCTTCGTCGCGTCCTCTGGGGTCTCATCGACCCCCATGCCGTTGAGCAGCGACGTCAGATCGCCGGACGGGTCGGGGATGAATCGCACGATGGTGACCTTGTCCGCGGTGACCCCGGGGTAGGTCTCTCCCCCGTTGTCGCCCTCGAACACCGGCACGCACGGCGGTGCGTAGATGGTGGGCATCTTGAGCTGGCCCGTGGCCGGATCGCAGCTGTCACCCCAATCGTGGTCGGCCTCGGTGCCCGCCTCGACCGCCTCGTCATAGGTGATCGGCTGTCCGCACACCGCCGGCGGCGCACCTGCCTCCTGCTCTTCGACGTGCACGTCCGGACGAGGGCACGTCGCTGCGCCACCACCGCCGGTGGTGTCACTCGGCTCCCCGTCGTCGCCGCCGCCGAGGGCCACCACCGCGCCCACCGCGAGCAGGAGCACGACGATCACCCCGAGGGGGCCGTAGCGCTTCAGGTTGGAGTCGTTGCGACGCTCCGGCATCGGGGTTCCGAGATCCATCAGGTCCTCCTAGGGTGCAGGTCGTTGGTGCGGGCTGCCCGCCGCGGACGCATCACGCGTCGCTCCGGGAGCCGCTTCGGGCGATGACAGCCTCGGTCGATCCGAGGTACGAGGCGACCACCGACGGGTGCCTGAGCACCTCATCGGAGGTGCCGATGGTCACGACGCGGCCCTGGTCGAGGGCGACGAGGCGATCGGACACCGCGGTGATCAGCGGCATGTCGTGCTCGATGACCACGATGCTGGCCCCGAGCTCGTCGCGGATGCGACGGATGACAGGTGCGAGGGCTTCGGTCTCGCGCTGCGCGATGCCGCTCGAGGGCTCGTCGAGCAGCACCACCGACGGCCGATGCGCCACGAGGCAGGCGATGTCGACGATGCGCCGTGAGCCGGTGGAGAGCTCGTGCACGAACTTGCTGCGGAAGGAGCCGAGGCCGAGCAGCTCGATGAGCATGTCGACGCGCTCGGCGACCGCCAGCTCGGCGTCGTAGACCGCGGGAAGGTGCAGCGCTGCCTGGAACGGGTCGCGCACCGCGATCCAGCGCTCGTGCGCCACTGCGAGGGTCTGCTCCACGGTCAGCGCGGGGAACAGCGCTGCGTCCTGGAACGAGCGACCGAGGCCGAGGCGGGCGCGACGGTCCGGGCTCAGGTCGGTGATGTCGTGGCCCTCGAGGGCGATGCGGCCGCCGTCGGTGGCGGTGAAGCCGCTGATCAGGTCGAACAGCGTGGTCTTGCCTGCGCCGTTGGGGCCGATGAGCCCCACGATCTCGCCCGGCGCGACCGCCAGCGACACGTCGTCGACGGCGCGGATGCCGCCGAAGCTGCACCGCACCCCGACCAGCTCGAGCATCGGTGTGGCGCTGCGATCGATCTCCCGAACCGCGGCCGGAGCTACGGCGACAGCGGCAGCAGCCGGGACCGCCTCGCCGTCGCGCGTCGCCATGCCAGCGGTGGCGCCTTCGAGGAAGATGGAGCGCAGCACGTCGGGGCGCTCCAGGAGCTCGGCGGTCGGCCCGTGGAACCGGATCTCGCCCTTCTCCATGAAGTACGCCTCCTCGGCGAGGGTGAGCGCCACGTTCACGGACTGCTCCACGATGATGATCGTCGTCCCCTGCTCCTTCATGCCCCGCACGATGCCGATGAGCTGCTCGACGATGACCGGTGCCAGCCCGAGGCTGAGCTCGTCGATCATGATCAGACGGGGCCGCGACAGGAACGCCATGCCGAGCGCCAGCATCTGCTGCTGACCGCCCGACAGGTTGGCCGCAGGCTCGTGGTAGCGCTGCTCGAGGACCGGGAACGTCGTGAGCACCTCGGCCACGCGCTCGGCCACCAGTGCCTTGTCCTTGCGATCGATCCAGGCTGCGGCGCGGAGGTTCTCCGCAACGGTGAGCGAGGGGAACACGCCCTTGCCCCCCGGGACCTGCACGACGCCGTGGTGCGCGATCTCGTTGGGTGGGGCGTGCGTGATGTCCCGACCGTCGAACACCACGGTGCCGCGATCGGCTTGCACGACGCCGGAGATGGCCTTCAGCAACGTGGACTTGCCGGCTCCGTTGGTGCCGAGCAGCGCCACGATCTCGCCCTCGTCGATCTCGAAGTCGATGCCGAAGAGCACCTGCACGTCGCCGTAGGAGACGTCGAGACCTCGTGCGAGCAGCAGCTTGGAGCGTCCGGCGCGGCGCTCGAAGAGCACCTCGGAGCGAGCCGCCGTCGCCGCCCACACGTTGCGGATGTCATCGCCGATGACCTTGTGGCCGCTCGAGATGATGAGTCCGCCGATGAGGAACACCGGGGTCATGAGGAGCATGCCCCAGCGCACGCCCCAGGTGTCTGCGATGCCGCCGATCAGGGGGAAGACGAGGAGGCCCGGCAGGACGAACAGCGACATGATCGAGAAGCCGACCGAGCGGGCGCGCGCCGGGATGGCGAGCGAGAGCGAGGCGAAGATCCCCGGGAGCACCATGGCGAGGCTCACGCTGATGCCGGCGTTGCACAGCAGCGCGACCCACGGCACCTGGATGCCGAAGATCGTGATGAACCACGTCGGCGACATCGCGAACCCGGCTGCCAGCACCGAGGCGGCGATGGTGGACACCGAGAGGAACTTGAGCACCAGCCCGGGATCCCTCACGAACAGCTTGGTGCCGATGCGAGCCCCGAAGTAGAGGCCGACCAACCCGAACGGCTCGACCGCAGCGGCGACCCAGCCACGTTCGATCTCGCTGAGGGCGAACTCCTCCTCGTAGAGCAGCGCCGCAAGGCTCACGAAACCGATCAGCGCGGCGGCCAGGAACGGGACGGCGTAGAAGATCCGTCGCAGCGAAGCGATCTTCCACACCATCCGGTACGCCTCGGCGAACGACGGCGGCGGCTCCTCGGTGTTGAGGATCTCGTCGTCGACCCCCATCTCCTTGCGCTCCCAGTAGCCCCGCACCGGCTCCTCGAGCCGCCACGCGAGGGCGACCAGGATCAAGGTCGGCACAGCGAACACGAAGAACGGCATCCGCCACCCGTAGGCGCTGGCCAACAGGCCCGCGCTGATGGGTCCGATGACCTGACCGACGGTGTTGGCAGCGCGGTGGAAGGAGTAGATGCGCGGCCGGATGTGCGGCTCGAACCAGTCCGAGATCAGCGAGTTGTGGGTGGGATCGATGACGGCCTTGCCGAGGCCCGAGCCCCACCGCATGATCAGCAGCATCCACACGGTGCTCGACAAGCCGGTGCCGAACGAGAAGAACGACCACACGACCGCGCCGATGATCATGAGGCGGGTGCGCTTGCGGGCGTCGGCGAGCTGGGCGATCGGCACCTGGAGGAGGAGCGCCACCCCGAGCGCTGCACCCACCAGCGTCAAGATGCCCTGGTTGTCGAGGCCGAAGTGGTCGCGGATCTCCGGCAGCAGGACGCCGAATGCGGTGCGGTCGAGCTCGTCCACGGCGTTGAGGCCGAAGAGGATCAGCAGGGGGTAGACGGGCCC
>JBBRAZ010000039.1:0-37162 GCA_038206295.1 Acidimicrobiales bacterium | reverse complement strand
TCAGGCGATGGCGGCGTTCTTGTGGCGCAACGCCGGTGAGCCGCCGTCGACGTTGCCGTCGCAGTACTTCGCGGATGTCGCGTCGAGCAGCTCGTTCTACGCGGCGGTGCAGTGGATGGCCGATGCGGAGCTGTCGTTCGGTACGCCCGACCCGCCGGGCTTGCCGAGGTACGTGCCCTCCATCGCTGTCAGCCGCCAGGCGATGGCGGCGTTCCTGTTCCGCTTCGACGCCTGCTGCTGACCATCGAGCTGCTCCAGCCCCGTGGGTGGGTAGGTTCGCCGGCGATGGCACGGAGGCTCGAGCAGCTGGCGCGGATCCCGGTGACGGAGCTTCGCGGCGTCGGCGAGAAGCGCGCCACGGGCCTCGCCCAGCTCGAGGTCGAGACCGTGCTCGACCTGCTCACGCACTACCCCCGGCGGTGGATCGACCGCACGCACGAGGGGCGCATCGGCGACCTCGCGCTCGGCGAGGAGGCGACCGTGGTGGTGCGGGTCGCCTCGGTGCGCTCCCAGAGGACCCGCAACGGCAAGGTGATGGTCGTCGTCGACGTGCAGGACGAGACCGGCCGGCTCAAGGTGACGTTCTTCAACCAGGCGTGGCGGGAGCGCCAGCTGTCGCGCGGCACCCAGGTGGCGCTGTTCGGCAAGGTCGAGTCGTTCCGCGGCGATCGGCAGATGACCAACCCCGTCGTCGACCTGCTCGGCGACCGCACGGCGCGCATCGTCCCCGTCTACCCGCAGTCCGACAAGGCGCGCATCTACACGTGGGACGTCGCCGGCTGGGTCGAGGAGGCCCTCGAGCGCGCGGGGGAGCTCGAGGACCCGGTCCCGCAGCACGTGCTCGACCGCTTCGACCTCGTGGACCGCACCACCGCGGTGCGCGCCATCCACCGTCCCGAGTCGATGCGCGACGTGCAGCGGGCGCGCGAACGCCTCGTGCTCGACGAGCTGCTGCGGGTGCAGCTCGCGCTCGTGCTGCGCAAGCGCCACCTCGAGGCCACGACCGCCGGCATCGAGCACGTCGTCGACGGACCGCTCGTCCCGGCGTTCCACGCTCGGCTCCCCTTCGGCCTCACCGCTGCCCAGGAGCGCGTCATCGCCCAGATCCTCGACGACCTGGCACGTCCCGTGCCGATGCACCGCCTCCTGCAGGGCGACGTCGGCTCCGGCAAGACCGTCGTGGCGGTCAGCGCCCTGCTCGCCTCGGTGCAGGGCGGCCACCAGGGCGCGCTGATGGCGCCCACCGCGGTGCTCGCCGAGCAGCACCACCTGGGGGTCGCCGCGCTGCTCGAGGGCGTCGAGGTGCCCGATGGCAGCGACGGCACGCTGTTCGCCGGTGCCGGGGTGGCGCGCCCCCTGTCGGTCGCGCTGCTCACCAACCGGACGCCCGCCGCGCAGCGCCGCCGCACCCTTGCGGCGTTGGCTGAGGGGTCGGTCGATCTGCTCATCGGCACCCACGCGCTGCTGTCGGAGGGGGTCGACTTCCGCTCGCTGGGGGTGGTGGTCATCGACGAGCAGCACCGCTTCGGCGTGGAGCAGCGCAGCGCGCTGCGCGACAAGGCCGGCGACGTCGTGCCCGACGTCTTGGTCATGACGGCGACGCCGATCCCGCGCACCGCGGCGATGACCGTCTACGGCGACCTCGACGTCTCGGTGCTCGACGAGAAGCCGCCAGGGCGCACCGAGGTGGCGACGACGTGGGTGCGCGACGAGCCCGGCGTCGCGCAGGTGTGGCAGGACGTGCGCGACGAGGTCGCCGCTGGCCGTCAGGCCTACGTCGTGTGCCCGCTCATCGAGGACTCGCCCAAGCTCGAGGCGTCGTCAGCGACCGAGGTCCACGAGCAGCTCGCGGCCGGCGAGCTCGCGGGGCTGCGCGTCGGGCTCCTGCACGGCAAGGTGGCTGCGGCTGAGAAGGCCGACGTGATGGCCGCGTTCCGCGGCGGCGAGCTCGACGTGCTCGTGGCCACCACCGTCATCGAGGTCGGCGTCGACGTGCCGCTGGCGACGATCATGGTGGTGCTCGACGCGGACCGCTTCGGCATCGCGCAGCTCCACCAGCTGCGCGGGCGGGTGGGGCGGGGCGCGGACGTCTCGCGCTGCTACCTCGTCGCCGAGGAGCCCACACCCGACGGCGAGGCTCGACTCGAGGCGCTCGTGCGCTCCACCGACGGCTTCGAGCTGGCCGAGGTCGACCTCGATCTGCGCGGCGAGGGCACGCTGATGGGGGAGCGGCAGAAGGGCCGCAACGACCTGCGGCTGGCGTCGCTGCGCCGCGACCGGGTGTGGGTCGAACGTGCACGCGAGGTCGCGTTCGAGCTCGTCGACGAGGACCCTGGGCTCGAGCGGAGCACCGCCCTGGCCGCGGAGCTGCGGGCGGTGCTCGGTGACGCCGACGCCGACTTCCTCCTCAAGTCCTGACCACCGCGTCGGACGCCCCAACCGCCGAGATCTCGGTGGCGGTACCGGTGGTGGCGGGCAGCACCACCGAGATCTCGGTCACTGGTGGTCGTGGCGCCGGCGCGATCAGTCGCGGGTGGCGCAGATCGCCACGCGTGCGCCCCGCTCCCACGCTCGCTCGTCGGGGTAGAAGTACGCGATCTGCACCATGCCGAACAGGTCGCTGGTTCCCGATCCGTCGTGCAGGGCCCGGCACCGGTTCGGCACGTGCTCCTCGAGCACGTCGAGGCCCGGGTACTGGTCGCCGAACTTCACAGCGAGCTCCATGCGGGCGAAGGCGCCGCCGGCACCCCGGCGAGCTTGCACACCGCCAGCATCTCTCGCTCGGTCAGATCGAGGTCGTCCGCAATCCGCCCCACCGTGTCCATCGGTCCTCCTCCGATGCCCTCGATGCACCACCGCTACTGCTGGTCGTCGCCCTCCTCGATGACGACGTCCCACCGGTCCATGCAGTCGCGGCACCGGTAGGCGACGACGTCGCCGTGCTCGAAGCCCCCGTCGGGTGTCGCCGTCAGGCGACCGCACGGTCCGCCGCAATCGACGCACACGATCTCCTCGGGGACCTCCACGCCACGAGCGTACGTCGCCGGCGCGCACCGCTGGCGCCTAGCGTCCGGCGGTGCGCATCGTGGCGGGGACCCATCGAGGCCGACGACTCGAGTCGCCAGCAGACCAGCAGGTGCGCCCGACCTCCGACCGCGTCCGCGAGGCCATCGGCAACGCCTTGCACAGCCTCGGTGCCATCGAGGGAGCGACGGTGCTCGACCTCTTCGCCGGCAGCGGCGCGCTGGGCATCGAGGCGCTGTCGCGCGGCGCCTCGCACGCGACCTTCGTCGAGCGCGACCGCGCGGCGGTCGCGCTGGTGCAGCGGAACCTCGACGCGCTCGGCCTCGTCGACCAGGCGACGGTGGTGCGAGCCGACGCGCGGCGGTGGCTCCAGGGCGCCCACGGCCCGTTCGACCTCGCCTTCCTCGACCCGCCCTACGACCAGGACGACTGGTCTGAGCTGCTCAGCGCGCTGCCTGCCGAGCTCGCCGTGCTCGAGTCCGCCCGCCCGCCCGAGCTCCCCGCAGGCTGGTCGGATCTGAGGCAGCGGCGCTACGGCAGTACGCTCGTGACGATCATCCGCCGCACCCCCTCCCCGGAGTGAAGCCAGTGGCCCGCGTCCTCTATCCCGGCTCGTTCGATCCCGTGCACAACGGGCACCTCGAGATCATCGAGACCGCCTCGCGCCTGTTCGACGAGGTGATCGTCGCAGCCATGCGCAACCCGCAGAAGGGCGAGCCGCTGTTCTCCCTCGAGGAGCGCCAGCTCATGCTCGAGGAGTGCATCGCCCACCTCGACAACGTGTCGGTGACGCTCTTCTCCAGCCTCGTGGTCGACCTCGCCCACGAGATGGAGGCCGACTTCATCGTCAAGGGGCTGCGCGCGGTGTCGGACTTCGAGTCCGAGCTGCAGATGGCGCAGATGAACCACGAGATCTCAGGTGTCGCCACGCTGTTCATCCCCTCGGCGTCGAAGCACTCGTTCCTCGCGTCCAAGCTCATCCGGGAGATCGCCCGCTTCGGTGGCAACGTGTCCTCGATGGTGCCCCGACCCGTCTCCAATCGACTGGAAGAGAAGTACGGATCATGAGCGACCCAGACCTGCACGACGCCCTGCCCGACGAGCCCGTGGCCGACCGCCCAGTGGCGCAGCCCGGCGACAGCGAGGCCGAGCACCTCGTCCACGAGGCCATCGAGCACCTCCACCTGGCGCGTCGAGCGCCGCTGTCGGCCAACTACCTCGTCGATCGAGATGTCCTGCTCGACCTGCTCGAGCGCTCGCTCGATGCGCTGCCCGACGAGATCCGCCAGGCGCGGTGGCTCCTCAAGGAGGGCGACGAGGTGCGCCAGCGCGCCGAGCGCGAGGGCGAGGAGATCATCCGCATCGCGCGAGGCAAGGCCGAGCTGATGGTGTCGCGCACCGAGGTCGTGAAGGCCGCCGAGCTCTACGCCCGGCGCACGGTCGAAGCCGCCGAGGCCGAGGCCCGGCGGCTGCGCCACGAGGTCGAGGACTTCTGCGACCAGAAGCTGGCCAGCTTCGAGATCGTGCTCGACAAGACGCAGAAGCTGGTGCACCAGGGCCGCGAGCGGATGCAGGCCGGCGTGGCCAAGACCGCCGAGGGCTCCGTCGGCGTACCGACCGAGGTCGACCGCGCTGATGACCTTCCCTCGAGGGCGTACGACGCCGAGCAGGACGGGGAGTGACCCGAGGCTCGCCGCTCGTCATCGGTCTCGCCGACCTCCAGCGGCACGCCGGCACCCGCCGCGCCATCGAGACCACCGCCACCCTCGAGGGCCTCGTGCTCGAGGGCCTCGAGGTGCGCGCCGGGCCCGAGGTCGCCGTGACGCTGGTCGCGGAGTCGCTAACAGACGGGCTTGTCGTCACCGGCACCGCCACCACGACCTGGCACGGCACGTGCCGGCGCTGCCTCGAGCCGGTCAGCGGCGAGCTGGCGGCCGAGGTGCGCGAGGTGTGGTCGTCATCGATCGACGCCGCCGAGGACGTGCTGCCGATGCCCACCGAGGACCTCGACCTCGGCGAGCTGGTCCGTGAGGCGCTGCTGCTGGCACTGCCGCTCGCTCCGCTGTGCGAGGAGGCCTGCCGCGGCCCCGCGCCCGAGCGGTTCCCGACGGCGGTCGAAGCCGACGACGACGCCGAGCAGGGTCCGGCCCGCGACCCGCGCTGGGCAGCGCTCGACCAGCTGGACCTCGGCGACGCCTGACGATCGAGGGGGTGGGCTGCAGTCCGGCTTCGACGTCGTGGGGCGCGGCCGCTACGCTGGCGCACTCGTGCCGGGCGCCTCGCTGCGCCGGCCAGGACCCGAGCGCAGGAAGTACGACGATGGCCGTCCCGAAGAAGAAGATGTCGAAGGCCCGCACCCGCAACCGCCGGGCCTCGGCGTGGCGCCTCGAGCGCCCATCACGCAGCGTCTGCCCACGCTGCAACCACGCCAAGCTGCCCCACATCGTGTGCAGCAGCTGCGGCTGGTACAAGGGCCGTCAGGCCATCGACGTCGACTGACGCCACCACGCCGCACGCCGTCGGCCGGGGGACCACCATGAGCGCGGACGAGATGCTGCCGATCGCCATCGATGCGATGGGCGGCGACAACGCCCCCGACGAGATCATCGCTGGGGCGCGCCTCGCTGCTGCCGAGGGCATCCCCGTGCTCCTCGTCGGCCTGCCAGACGTCCTCGCCGAGGTCGACGACCTGCCGGGCATCGCTGCCTCCGAGGTCATCGCCATGGACGCCGACCCGGGTCGCAGCGTCCGTCGCATGAAGGACTCGTCGCTGGTGCGCGCCGCGGAGGCCGCCCGCGACGGCAAGGCCTCCGCGATGCTGTCGGCAGGCAACACCGGCGCCACCATGGCCAGCGCGCTGCTGCGCATGGGACGCATCGCCCGCGTCGCTCGACCGGCCATCGCCACCCCGATCCCGGTGCCCGGGGAGCTGCCGACGGTGCTGCTCGATGCCGGCGCCAACACCGAGTGCCAACCGGAGTGGCTGGTCCAGTTCGCGCAGATGGGTGCCGTCTACGCCCGCGAGCGCTTCGGCATCGCCGAGCCGCGGGTCGGCCTGCTCGCCAACGGCGAGGAAGAGGCCAAGGGGAGCCCGGTGGGCAAGGAGGCGCACAAGCTCCTGGCGCAGGGCTGGTGGAACGATCGCAGCGGCGGCACGTTCATCGGCAACGTCGAGGGCCGCGACATCATGACCGGCGACGTCGACGTCGTGGTGACCGACGGCTTCACCGGCAACGTGGCGCTCAAGAGCCTCGAGGGATCGCTCACGGCCATCGCCAAGGCGATCCTGGGCCTGTTCGACGCCGACGACGCCTCGCGTGCTGCAGCAGAGGTGCTGGCGCCTGGCTTCCTCGAGCTCTACGGCTCGCTCGATCCCGAGGGCATCGGCGGCGCCATGCTGCTGGGCGTCGACGGCGTGTGCATCATCAGCCACGGTTCATCGACGTCGAAGGCCATCCTCAACGCCAGCCGCGTGGGCCGCGACCTGGTCCTCGGCGGCATCGTCGAGCGCCTCCGCGACGCGGTCGACGTCGACGCGCCGACGAGCTGACCCGCCTCGCACCCCTCCTCGACGATCCTCGCGTGCGGGCGGGCCTGAGGTCCGTGGCATGAACACCCCGCCCGCCGGAGCGCAGGAGAGAGCGAGATGGTGCGAGAAGGGCGGAGATGTGCCCGATCGCTGGTGCGTTCACAACCGCACAAGCGCGGGATCAGCTAGACTCCAGCGGTCCACGAGCCGCAGGAGGAACGTTGCCGGCCGAAACCCACATGGAGCAGGGCCCGATCACGCGCCAGGAGGTGTTCGAGCTCATCCGCGACCGACTCGCCGACATCCTCGAGATCGACGCCGCGACCATCACCGAGGGAGCGTCGTTCTCCGACGATCTCGAAGCCGACAGCCTGGCGTTGATCGAGCTGGTGGAGATGCTCGAGGAGGAGCTGTCCGAGCGGTCCGTCGGGTTCCGCATCGATGATGAGGACCTCGAGGACCTGAAGAGCGTGCGCGATGCGGTCGACTATGTCGTCGGCCGGCTCGGCTAGCCCGCTGGCAACCGACGATCGCCCCGACGCGCTGAGCGAGCGCCTCGGGCATCGGTTCGCCGACCCCGCGCTCCTGCGCCAGGCGCTGAGCCACGGCTCGTGGTGCGCCGAGCACGACGAGCCTGAGAGCTACGAGCGCCTCGAGTTCCTCGGCGACGCCGTGGTCGAGCTCGTCGTGCGCGAGGAGCTGTACCGCACCCTTCCCGACCGCGACGAGGGCGAGCTGTCCAAGCTGCGCCGCTCGGTCGTCAACACCTACGCGCTCGCGGACGTCGCCGCTGCCATCGGGCTCGGCGATGCGCTCCTGCTCGGCCGCGGCGAGGAGCTGTCGGGCGGTCGGCGCAAGCCGTCCCTCCTGTGCAACGTCTTCGAGGCGGTCGTCGGCGCAGCGTTCCTCGACGGCGGGTTCGACGTCGCCCGTGCGGTCGTGCTGCGCCAGCTCGGAGACCGCATCGCCTCCGCGGTGGTCGCTGGGCCCGACAGCGACGACCACAAGACGCGCCTGCAGGAGCTCGCGGTCCGGCTCCACGCTGACGCCCCCCGCTACGACGTGACCGACGAGGGCCCCGAGCACGAGAAGTGGTTCCACGCCACGGTGGAGGTGGCCGGCGAGCTGGTCGGCCGCGGCGAGGGGCAGTCCAAGAAGCTGGCAGAGCAGCAGGCGGCGCGCGACGCGCTGGCGCAGCTCGCCGAGCACGCCGTCCTCACCAGGACGGCACCCGAGATGAACGGAGCAGGCGATGCCTGAGCTGCCAGAGGTCGAGACCATCCGCCGCGAGCTGGAGCGGGAGGTCGTGGGGCGCAAGATCAAGAGCGTCGACGTCAACGGGCTGCGCTCCATCCGCCGGCACGGGCGCAAGAAGAAGGAGTTCGTCGACCGCCTGGTCGGGTCGAAGATCAAGACGGTCGGACGCAAGGGCAAGTACCTGCTGCTGGGCCTCGACACCGGTGACGTGCTCGTCATCCACCTCGGCATGAGCGGCCAGCTGCGCAAGGCCGCGGCCAAGGACGAGACGGCCAAGCACACGCACGTCGTCATCGCGTTCACCCAGGGCGGCGAGATCCGCTTCATCGATCCGCGCACCTTCGGCGAGCTGTTCGTCAGCACCGCGGAGGACCTGGCCTCGGTCGAGGAGCTCGCCGAGCTGGGCGTGGATCCCGTCGAGGAGCCGATCAGCTGGCAGACGTTCGGGCGCATGCTGCACTCGCACCGCATGAAGCTCAAGTCGTTCCTGATGGACCAGTCGATCATCGCCGGCATCGGGAACATCTACAGCGACGAGATCCTCTTCCAGTCCGGCCTGCGCTACGACCGCATGAGCGACACCCTCTCGACGATGGAGATCCGGCGGCTCTACCGCGCCGTGGTCGAGACCCTCCACGACGCCGTGAAGTACGGCGGCTCCACCCTCGAGGACGCCGGCTACGTCGACCTCTTCGGCAAGCCAGGCGAGTTCCAGTCCCACCACGAGGTCTACAACCGGTGGAAGGCGCCGTGCCGCCGATGCCGGACGCCGATCAACAAGACGAAGTTCCAGGGCCGGACGTCCTTCTTCTGCGGCCAGTGCCAGATCTGAACGTCGCGCCAGGGATGCTCGGGGCGCCCCGCGGCGCCTCCTAGGATCGCCTCGGTCCATCGGACACGTAGGAGTAGGGGTGTTCCTGAAGGCGCTGACCCTCAAGGGGTTCAAGTCGTTCGCGGACGCGGCCGTCCTCGACCTGGAGCCGGGCGTCACCGTGGTCGTCGGGCCCAACGGATCGGGCAAGTCGAACGTCGTCGACGCCATCGCGTGGGTGCTCGGCGCGCAGGCCCCATCAGCGGTCCGCTCCCAGAAGATGGACGACGTGATCTTCGCCGGCACCGCCAGCCGCCCGGCGCTCGGGCGCGCCGAGGTGTCGCTCACCATCGACAACAGCGACGGCACGATCCCCGTCGAGCTGTCGGAGGTCACCGTCACCCGCACGCTGTTCCGCACGGGTGAGAGCGAGTACTCGATCAACGGCGTGCCGTGTCGGCTGCTCGACGTGCAGGAGCTGCTCAGCGACGCCGGCGTCGGCCGCCAGCAGCACATCATCATCAGCCAGGGCCAGATCGATGCGGTGCTCAACTCGCGGCCCGAGGAGCGCCGGCTCATCATCGAGGAGGCGGCCGGCGTCCTGAAGTACCGCAAGCGCAAGGAGAAGGCCGAGCGCAGGCTCAAGAGCACCGAGGAGAACCTGGTGCGCATCCAGGACCTCCTGCGCGAGGTGCGACGCCAGCTCCGACCTCTCGAGAAGCAGGCCGACGCCGCGCGCCGCCACGGCGACCTCATCGCCGAGCTCACCGCGCTGCGTCGCCACCTCGCCGGGCGAGAGCTGGTTGCGCTGCGCAGCCGCCTCGAAGCCATGGCGACGACCCGGCGCGGCCTCGCGGACGAGGACCAGACGTCCAAGGCTCGCCTCGCTCAGCTCGATACCGACGTGCTCGCGGCGGAGGCCGAGCTGTCCTCGATGGGCGCCGATGACCAGGGCGACGCGCTGGTTCGCTTCGAGGCGCTGCGCGAGCGGGCCCGGGGCCTCAGCGCGCTGCTCACCGAGCGCATCCGCGGGGTCGAGCGCGAGCAGCAGGCCTTCGTGAACGAGGCGGTCATCGCCAACCTGGAGGCCGACCTCGAGCGCTTCGGAGAGGAGCTCGCCGTGGTCGAGGGGGACCTCGCCGCGCTCGAGCCGGAGCTGGCCTCGCTCCACGCCGACGAGGAGTCGCTGCGCGCTGATCGCGAGCGCTTCGATGCCGAGTGGGCCGACGGCGTCGCGCCCCCCGCATCCGACGCCGCCGAGCTGCGCGGCGAGCTCGGGGCGCTGCGCGCCGGTGCGGACACCGGCGCCGCGGAGTCCGAGCGCGTGCGGAGCCGCCTCTCCTCGCTCGAGCGGCGCGCGGCCGACTTGGCCGTCGAGGCCGATCGGCTGCGCGGGGAGCTGGCGGCGGCGACCGACGCCGAGGCACCGCTGGTCAGCGCCATCGACGCAGCCGAGACCGCTCGCCGAGCGGCGCAGCGCACGCTGGAGCGCTTCGAAGCGGAGGTCGCCGATGCCCTCGCCGAGCAGCAGGCGTGGCTCGCTCGGGCCGACGCCCTGGCCCTGGCGCTCGACGAGGCGCGCAGCCGCGCCGGCGCCGAGCACCTGGCTGGGGTCGACGGCGTGCTCGGCACCGTGCTCGATCTCGTGGCGGTCGATCCCGGATGGGAGGCGGCGTTCGAGGCCGCGGCGGGCGATGCGCTCGCTGCCGTCGTGGTCGCAGATGTGGCCGCTGGTCGTCGAGCGCTGGCGGAGCTCCGACAGGGCGCGGTGTCCGGTGCGGTGCTGGCGCTCGGCGCGGTGCCCTCCGGCGCGCACCCGATGGCGCTGCAGGCCGAGTCGGTGCGCGCCCACGTGCACGGCCGCCACCCCGGGGTCGACGCGCTCCTCGACGTCCTGCTGGCTCGGGCGGTGGTCGTCGACGGCGGCTGGGCCGAGGCGGTGGATGTGGCGCTGGCCGATCCCGCCGTCACCGCGGTCACCCGCGACGGCGACCGCTTCGGCACCTCCGGTTGGCGCCTGGGCAGCGGCGGCGCCGGTGCCACCGCTGCCGCCCTCGACGAGGCTCGCCAGCGCGCCGAGCAGTCGTCCGCGGTGGCAACCGCTGCGCGAGCGCACCTCGAGGGCGCACGACGCACCCTCGCCGACGCGGTCGCCGCCGAGGACGAGCTGGTCCGGGCGCTCGACGACAACGACGTGCGGATGACCGCGGCGGGCGATGGGCTGCAGCGCGTCGAGACCGACCGCCGCGACGCGGAGGTCGAGGCCGACGCCCTGCGCACCCACGCGCAGGAGCTCGACGAGCGCGTCGCCCAGGAGCGCGTCCGCATCGCCGAGCTCGACGATCTGCTTCCCCGCCTCGAGAGCGCAGAGCAGCACGCCCTCGACCGGGGTCGGGCCATGGCGACGACGCGCGCTTCGATCGAGGAGCGAGCCGGCGCGGTCGGCGTGCGCCGTGGCGAGCTCGATGTGCGCGCCGCGAGCCTGCGCGAGCGGCGCACGCTGCTCGAGCGGCGCATCGCGGAGATCGACGAGCGCCTCGGGCGCCACGCCCAGGAGCGCCTCGAGCTGGCGCAGCGGCGCGAGGCGCTCGGGCAGCGGCACACCGCGCTGGTGCGCCTCGCTGCTGTGGTCGACGAGCGCTCGACGATCATCGACGCCGAGCTGTCGGTGCTGCGCGAGGAGCGTCGCCGGCAGTCCGAAGCCGTCCGCGAGGTCTCGATGCGCCTCGACGGACTGCGGCGCGAGCGGCAAGCCGCGGAGCAGGGCCTCGCCGCGCTGCGCGAGCGCGCCCAGCGAGCCGAGATCGAGGAGGCCGAGACCCGCATGCGCGTCGAGGCCGCCGTCGAGTCCATCCGACGCGACCTCGACTGCGAGCCGGTCCACGCCATCGAGACCGAGCTGCCCGAGCTTCCCGCCGGCGTCGCCCCCGCCGCCCGCGTGCGCGAGCTCGAGCGCGAGCTGCGGATCATGGGGCCAATCAACCCGCTGGCGCTCGAGGAGTTCGAGGCGCTGTCGGAGCGCCACGACTTCCTCCAAGGGCAGGTCGACGACATCAAGGCGACGCGGCGAGACCTCTTCCGCGTCGTGCGCTCCATCGACGAGGAGATCGTCAACGTCTTCGCCGCCGCGTTCGCGGATGTGACGACCAACTTCGAGCAGCTCTTCGGCACGCTGTTCCCCGGCGGCGTCGGCGGCCTCAAGCTCACCGACCCCGATGACCTCCTGCAGACCGGCGTCGAGGTCGAGGCCAAGCCCTCGGGCAAGAACGTCAAGAAGCTGTCGCTGCTGTCAGGTGGCGAGCGCTCGCTCACCGCGCTGGCGTTCCTGTTCGCGGTGTTCCGCAGCCGGCCGTCGCCCTTCTACGTCATGGACGAGGTCGAGGCCGCGCTCGATGACGTGAACCTCCACCGGTTCCTCGGCCTCGTCGATGAGTTCCGCAACGACGCGCAGCTGATCATCGTGAGCCACCAGAAGCGGACCATGGAGGCGGCCGACTGCCTCTACGGCGTGTCGATGAAGCCCGGCGGCTCCTCCAAGGTGGTCAGCGAGAAGGTGTCGGCCGCCTGATCGCCCGTCGGCACCTCTCACGAGCCGCGAGGTAAGACGGGATCAAGAATCGCGTGCCCTGACGTGACATCGCTGCATCGATCCGTAGCCTGTTGCCCGGAGGTGGTACTCATGTCCCCCGAAGGATCCGACGAGTCCCCCCTGCCGCTGCCCCCTCGGGCACCGGGAGGCGACGACCGAACCGACGCGATCCCTGCGCCCGCCGCGTCGTCCGACGAGGCGACGGCCCCGACTGCCGCTCACCCTCCTCGTGACGCGACCGATGTCTCGTTGACGCCGGTCGCCGTCCCGCCTGCAGCGCCCGCGCCCCCGATGCCGCTCGTGCCGCCGTCCGCTGCCTCTGCAGCCGCTGGGCCGACCTCACCGGTCGCCCCGGCGTCGCCCGCAGCGCGGCCGGAGCTGTTCGCTCCCGACGCCGGCCCCACCCCTGCGCCACCAGCGAGAGGTGCCGCTCCGTTCGGGGCAGAAGGTGCGACACCCCCGGCGCAGGTCGTCGGCGATGCGCCGCGCCGTCCGCGCAGCGTCATGACGAAGGTGGTCGCGGTGGTCGCCGCCGTCGCGCTGCTCGCCGCCGGGTTCGGTGTCGGCATCGCCATCGGTGGTGATGACGACGGCTCGCGCCGTGTCGACAGCGAGCCCGGCGACGTCGAGCAGACCTCGTTGGCGAGCGACCGACCGACCGAGGCGCCGGTGGCGTCCGACGCCGCAGAGCCCACCGCCGCAGTCGCCGAGGCGGTGGCTCCCACCGTGGTGCAGATCGAGTCCGGCGACGGACTCGGCGCCGGGGTCATCTACGACGGCGACGGCTTCGTGGTCACCAACGCGCACGTGGTCGGCGACGCCCGTGAGGTCCAGGTGATCCTCGCCGACGGGAGCCGCTTCGGCGGGGAGGTCCTCGGTGCCGACCGTGCTCGTGACGTGGCGGTCGTGTCGTTCGACCCCGGCGATGTGGACCTGCCCGTCGCGGTGCTGGCCACCGACGAGGACGTGGTGGTCGGTCAGCTCGCCGTGGCGGTGGGCAGCCCGTTCGGTCTCGCGCAGACCGTCACCGCCGGCATCATCAGCGCCGTGGGCCGCCCGCAGGAAGGCCCCAACAGAGAGCTCGTCGTCGGCATGCTGCAGACCGATGCCCCCATCAACTCCGGCAACTCGGGCGGCGCGCTGGCCGATCGCCGCGGGCGCATCATCGGGATCAACACCTCGATCACCTCCCGCTCGGGCGACAACACCGGCATCGGCTTCGCCATCCCCATATCCGTTGCCGCTCGCGTGGCGGACAGCATCGTCGCCGGCGACGTGCCCGGGGCGACGTTCCTGGGCGTGCGCGGGCCCCAGGACGGCTCCGGGCCCGATGGGGGAGCGGCGGGTGCGCTCATCGACGACGTCACCGCCGGCTCGGCGGCAGACGGGCTGCTCGAGGTGGGCGACGTGATCGTCACCATCGAGGGGCACCCGGTGCGCACGTTCGGGGCGCTCGCGGGCTTCATCGGCTCCCACCTCCCCGGCGATGACGTCGAGCTCGGCGTGCTGCGAGATGGCGAGCGCATCGAGGTGGACGTGGTCCTCGGCGAGCGCGACGAGTCGCTCATCAGCTGACCTGCGACGACCTCAGGAGCCGGCGGCCGCCGCGCTCGCCCAAGCGTCGCCCTGTCAGGACCTCGACTCGCATCGGTAGGCTTCGCCCCCCATGGAACTGGTCACGCTCCTCGTCATCCTCGGCCTGCTCGCGACTGCGGGGCTGACGTACGTCGTCGTGCGCCGCCGCGACGACGGCACGCTCGATCCGCCGCCTTCGGGCGGCACCACCGTCCTCGATCGCCCGGCGCCCCCGCCGACGCCGACAGAAGCGCCGCACGAGGCGGCTCCACCGGTCGTCGCCGAGGCGCCGCCAGCGGTGCCGGAGCCGGAGGTCGCAGCTCGCCCGTCGTTCCGCGACCGGCTGACCAAGGCGCGCGGCGCGCTGTCGGGCTACCTCGGCTCGGTGCTGGGTCGCGGCGTCGACGACGACACCTGGGACGAGCTGGAGGAGGCGCTGATCCGCGCTGATGTCGGCGTCGACACCGCGACCGCCTTGCTCGCCACCGTGCGCACGCAGTTGGAGGCCGACGGCATCACCGACTCAGCGGTCCTGCTCGAGCTGCTCAAGGACGAGGTCCGCACCCTCCTCGGCGGCTACGACCGCGCCCTGCACCTGATGGAGGGCGGCCCCACCCTGTGGCTGTTCGTCGGCGTCAACGGCGTCGGCAAGACCACCACCATCGGCAAGCTCGGCAAGCGAGAGGTCGATGCCGGCCACAAGGTGGTCATGGCCGCCGGCGACACGTTCCGCGCCGCGGCCGCCGAGCAGCTCGGCATGTGGGCCGAGCGCACCGGCGCCCACCTCGTGCGCGGCGCCGAGGGCAGCGACCCGGGCGCCGTCATCTTCGACGCCGCCGAGTCCGCCGCCGCGAAGAGCTACGACCTGGTCCTCGCCGACACCGCCGGTCGTCTGCACACCAAGACGAACCTGATGGAGGAGCTGCGCAAGGTGCGCCGCGTCGCCGACAAGAGCCCGGCGACGGTGGCGGAGGTGCTGCTCGTGCTGGATGCCACCACTGGACAGAACGGGCTCCAGCAGGCCCGGCAGTTCACCGACGCCGTCGACCTCACCGGCGTCGTGCTCACGAAGCTCGACGGCTCCGCCAAGGGCGGCATCGTGCTCGCCATCCAGCACGAGCTCGGCATCCCGGTGAAGCTCGTCGGCCTCGGCGAGGGCGCCGAGGACCTGGTGGAGTTCTCACCCGACGAGTTCGTCGACGCCCTGTTCGGCACCGACGCCGTGGGAGGCTGAGGTGGACGTGCACCCGGTGCCCGCCACCACCCACCGACGAGGAGGCCGAGCCGTGCTCGCCCTGCGCATCGCCCTGCTGCCCTTCAAGGCCACCGTGACCGCGACGAAGCTCGGCACACGCACCGGCTACCACGCCGGTCGCCTCTCCGCGCGCGCCGGACGCCGAGTCGGTCGTCGCGCCGGCTGGCGGAACGTGGCCCTGCTCGGCATCGGCGTGCTCATCGGGCTCCTGGTCTCGAGGTCGCCCGGTGGCGCGCTGCGCGCCGCGCTCCGGCGAGCGCTCGGCTCCGGTCCATCCGACGCAGCGGTGGCCGACGCGGTGCGCTTCGAGCTCGCGCACGCGCCGCGCACCTGGCACCTGCCGCAGCCATCGGTGGCGGTCCACGACGGCGTCGCGACCCTCACCGGCGAGGTGGCGCACGAGACCGCCCGCGAGGCGCTCGAGCGGGTGGCGCGCACCGTCGCCGGTGTCGACGACGTGATCAACGGCTGCACCGTCGGCTGACGGCGACGGCCCCGCAGCGCCTGGAGCGGCCGCCCATGCCGCCGATGCGGCTGCCTCTACAGTTCGAGCATGGCGCTGGCGTTCGAGGAGGACCTGCGTGACGCACTCGCCGCCGCGGTCGGTCCAGACGGCGGCATCGGCTGGCACCCCGGCGAGGCGGCGGAGCCCGAGCCGACCGCGCTCGGGGCGCTCGCCCTCGGCGATGAGCGCTGCGTGCGCTGGCTGCTCGACCACCAGGACCCCGACGGCGGATTCGCGCTCCAGGCCGGATCGATCGAGAACGTGGCGCCCACCGCGCTCGGAGCCCTCGCGCTGCCCGACGGGGAGGCCCGCGAACGGGCGGTCGACCGCACCATCGCTGCACAGGCGGCGCGCGTCGAGAGCCGCGGCGACTACCCGCTCGCGTGGGGGTGGACCACGACCACCTACTCGTGGGTGGAGCCGACCAGTCGCGTGCTGCTCGTCGCTCGGAGACTCCGTCCTGAGGACCGGGCGACGATCGATGAGGCTGTTGCGTCGCTCACCGAGCGCGAGGTCGACGGCGGCGGCTGGAACTACGGGAACGCTGATGTCCGCGGCACCGACCTGAAGTCGTACGCGCAGACCACGGCGTGCGCGCTGATCGGCTTGCACGCCATGGACCTGCCGATCGCCGGGCGCGCCGCTGATGCGGTGATCGACCTGGCACCGGCGGAGCTCGGCGGGCTGTCGCTGGCCCAGTCAGTGGTCGCGCTGCGGCTGCACGGCCGGGACGACGACGCCGAGGTGCTCCGGTCGCTGCTCGCCAGCGCGTGGGAGCGCACCCGCTTCCTGGGCGACCAGGGCGCGCTGGCGTGGGCGGTCCTGGCCACCGGCGATGGCGTCGAGCGCCTCCGGGTTGCGACGTGAGCGGGCGTGACCCGAAGGGATCGACGCGCCGGTCGTTCCTGGTTCGCGGCGGGGCGGTCGGCGTGGCCGTCGGCCTCGGCGGCGCGCTGGCGATCGACCGGCTCCGCCCGGAGTCCACGCCGTGGGACGACGGCCGCTACGCCGACCCCGGGCACAGCGCGGTCGCTGTGGTGCGCGCTGCGTCCTACGACGACCACCTCGAGGCCACGGTCCTCGACGGGCTGCGGTCCGTTGGCGCGGATGTGCGCGGCAAGACGGTGCTCATCAAGCCCAACCTGGTGGAGTACGACCCGACCTCGATCATCAACACCGACCCCCGCCTCGTGGGTGCGGCGATCGTCGCGCTCCGGCGCCTCGGCGCCGCAGCCATCACCGTCGGGGAGGGTCCGGGCCACCGGCGCGACACCGACTACATCGTCACCGGCAGCGGGCTCTGGGACGTGCTGCGCGACCTGGACGTGCCGTTCGTCGATCTCAACGTGGCGCCCGTCGAGCGCCGAGCGCTGTCGACGTCCTACACCTCGCTCGGCGAGCTGTGGCTGCCGACCCCGGTCGTCGACGCCGACGTCGTGCTGTCCATGCCCAAGATGAAGGCGCACCACTGGGTGGGTGTGACCCTCTCGATGAAGAACTGCTTCGGGTGCGTGCCCGGGCGCATCTACGGGTGGCCGAAGAACGTCCTGCACTGGCAGGGCGTGCCGCAGTCCGTCATCGACGTCGCCGCTGCGGTCGCGCCCGGCCTCGTCATCGTCGACGGCATCGTCGGGATGGAGGGCGACGGGCCGATCATGGGCACGCCGATCGATGCCGGGCACCTGGTCTTCGGGACCGATCCCGTGGCCACCGATGCGACCACCGCCCGTCTGATGGGCATCGACCCCGAGCGAGTGGACTACCTCCGTGAGGCCGGCCGCTTCCTCGGCCAGGTGCACCTCGAGGACATCGACCAGCGCGGCGAGGACCCGGAGGCCGACGAGGTGCCCTTCGAGCTCGTCGAGGAGTTCGATGGTCTGCGCGTCGGGTCGGCGGCGACCGTCGGCGCCCGCGACGCCTCTGACGGCTGAGCTTCTGTGCATGGTGGCTTCCGACTACCGGAAGCCACCATGCACAGAACGAAGCGGGATGGCGGGGGTGGGGCGGGGGGCTGCGGTGGGGGTTCGGGCAGCCCGGTAGGATGCGCGGTCCATGTTCGAAGCACTCTCCGACCGCTTCGACGGCATCTTCCAGAAGCTCCGCAGCAAGGGGCGGCTCTCGGAGGACGACGTCGACGAGGCACTCCGCGAGATCCGCCTCGCACTGCTCGAGGCCGACGTCAACCTCTCGGTCGTCAAGGCCTTCGTCGCCCGGGTCCGCGCGGATCTCGTCGGGGAGGAGCTGAGCGCGGCGCTGAACCCGGCGCAGCAGGTCATCAAGACCGTCCACCAGGAGCTCGTGCGCACGCTCGGCGGCGAGACGCTGCGCATCGCGTACGCCTCCAAGCCGCCCACGGTCGTGCTCATGGCCGGCCTCCAGGGCTCGGGCAAGACGACCAACGCCGCCAAGCTCGCACGCTGGTTCAAGGCGCAGGGCCGCAACCCGCTGCTCGTCGGGGCGGACCTCCAGCGACCTGCGGCGGTCGAGCAGCTCCGCATCCTCGCTGGGCAGGTCGGGGTGCCGGCGTTCAGCGAGCCCACCGACCCGGTCGCGGTTGCGCGTGCCGCTCTCGATGAGGCCCGCCGCCTCGGTCGCGACGTCGTGATCGTCGACACCGCCGGCCGCCTGGCCATCGACGAGGCCCTCATGGACGAGGTGCGCCAGATCTCCGAGGCGGTCTCGCCCGACTACACGTTCCTCGTCATCGATGCGATGACCGGCCAGGACGCGGTCGCGACCGCAGAGGCGTTCCACGCCACCCTCGAGCTCGACGGCGTCATCCTCACCAAGCTCGACGGCGACGCGCGCGGCGGCGCCGCCCTGTCGGTCAAGGAGGTCGTGGGCCGGCCCATCGCCTTCGCCTCGACCGGGGAGAAGCTCGAGGACTTCGACCTCTTCCACCCCGATCGCCTCGCGGGCCGCATCTTGGGGATGGGTGACGTCCTCACCTTGATCGAGAAGGCCGAGGAGGTCTTCGAGCAGGAGGAGGCCGAGGCCGCGGCGGCCAAGCTCCTCGAGGGCGACTTCACGCTCGAGGACTTCCTCGAGCAGGTCCAGCAGATCAAGAAGATGGGTCCCCTCACGAACCTCATGGGGATGCTGCCGGGCGTGCCGAAGGAGGTGCGCGACGCAGACATCGACGAGCGCGAGATCGGTCGCCTCGAGGCGATCATCCGGGGCATGACGCCAGCGGAGCGCCGCGACCCGCAGATCGTCGACGCCTCTCGGCGCGCTCGGATCGCGGACGGCTCCGGCGTGCAGCCCAACGACGTCGCCACGCTCATCAAGCAGTTCCGCGAGATGCAGAAGATGATGAAGAAGCTCGGCGGCCTCGGTTCGCGCAAGATGGCGAAGGGGAGCCGCAAGGCGAAGAAGGGCCGGAAGGGCAAGCCCGGCCCGACCAAGGGGGGTCGCTCACCCCTGGCGCTGCCGGGCCTCGGTGCCCAGCTCGGCTCGCTGCCCGCGGACCTCCCGGGGCTCGAGGGCCTCGACATCGAGGGCTTCGGCGACCGCCGCTGATCGCCTCGGCTTGATCACCACCCCCGGTGGCGGCGATCATGGCGAGTCGCCGTCGGGCTCCTCGACGCCCGCGCAACCAAGAAGGAACGAGGAACACTCCGTGGTCAAGCTCCGCCTCATGCGGATGGGCAAGAAGAAGCAGCCCACCTATCGCATCGTCGCCGCCGACAGCCGGTCGCCTCGCGACGGCCGATTCATCGAGATCATCGGCACGTACGACCCGCGCCAGGAGCCGTCGGCGATCGCCGTCGACAACGACAAGGCGGTCTCCTGGCTGCGCAAGGGCGCCCAGCCCACCGAGCGCGTGCAGAAGCTCCTGCAGATCTCCGGCGCGTGGGACGACTTCAAGGGCGCGTCGTGAGCGAGGGCCACGACGCAGCCACCGCAGTGCTCGAGTACATCGTGCGCGGCCTGGTCGACGAGCCCGACGAGGTGCGCGTCGAGGTCGACGACGACGGCGACCGCCTCCAGCTCAACGTGTTCGTGCCGCCCGACGAGATGGGTCGGGTCATCGGCAAGCGCGGGCGCACCGCCCACGCCATCCGCACGCTGGTGCGCGCCGCCGCGGCGCGCGACGGCGTCGAGGTGGACAGCATCGAGTTCGTCGACTGAGCCGGGGCCACGGCCCCCCCCCGCAGTGCCAGATCGACCGACTCCACCCGACGGCCTCCTCGAGGTCGGCCACATCGACCGCGGCCACGGCCTGCGCGGCGAGGTGGTGGTGACCCTCATCACCAACGCCACCGAGCGCGTCGCGCCCGGCGCCGTCCTCTGGGCCGGCGATCGCGCCCTGGTCGTTCGATCGTCGGCTCCTCACCAGCACCGATGGCGCGTGTCGTTCGAGGGGGTCGGCGACCGCGACGCCGCTGATGCGCTCGGCGGCACCACCGTGCGAGCGGAGCCGATCGACGATCCCGACGCGCTGTGGTTCCACGACCTCATCGGGGCGGTCGCCGTGCTCGCCGACGGCACCGAGGTCGGCGTGGTCCAGGCGATCCAGGACAACCCGGCGAGCGACCTCCTGGTGCTGAGCACCGGTGCGCTGGTGCCCATGGTCTTCGTCGGCGAGCTCGTCGACGGCCGCGTGCAGATCGACCCGCCGCCGGGGCTCCTCGAGCTCGCGGACGGCTGAGGCGCGCGAGGCTGGCGCGGCCATGCGCATCGACGTCTTCACCATCTTCCCCGACATGGTCGACGGGTTCGCCGGCCAGAGCCTGCTCGGAAGGGCCCGGCGCGGCGGCCTCCTCGACGTGCGGGTCCACGACCTGCGCTCGACCGCGACCGACCCGCACCGCAGCGTCGACGACGCCCCCTTCGGCGGCGGCGCCGGCATGGTGCTGATGCCCGAGCCGCTCTTCGGCGCGGTGGAGGCCGTCGACCCGCCTCGCCCGCTCCTGCTCCTGTCGCCCGGTGGGCGTCGCCTCGACCAGGCGTGCGCGCGCGAGCTGGCCGCGCTCGACGGGTTCTCGCTCCTGTGCGGTCGCTACGAGGGGGTCGACGAGCGGGTGCGCGAGCACCTCGTCGACGGCGAGCTGTCGGTGGGCGACGTGGTGCTCGCCGGCGGCGAGGTGGCGGCGATGGTGGTTCTCGAGGCGGTGGGGCGGCTCGTGCCCGGCGTCATGGGCAACGACACCTCAGCGGATGAGGAGTCCTTCGCCGACGGCCTGCTCGAGCACCCGCAGTACACGCGGCCGGCGACGTTCCGCGAGTGGGAGGTGCCCGAGGTGCTCCGCTCCGGCGACCACGCACGTGTGGCGCGCTGGCGCCGGGCGATGGCGCTCGCCCGCACGCTCGAGCACCGCCCGGACCTGATCGAGGCCCGCGGCGGGCTCACCGACGAGGAGCACGCCCTCCTCGCCGAGCTCGACGACTCCACCCACCCGCGCTCTGGGTAGCCGCAGCCTGGGCACCTCAGGCCCCCGCAACCCAGAACGCGGCACTGCTCGTACTGGGTCGTCGCAGCCTGGGCACCTCAGGCCCCCGCAACCCAGAACGCGCCACTGGCCCGGCTTTGTCCCCGGTGGGGTCCGTGCCGTATCCTGCGCTCTCCCGGGCAGCCGCCCGACCCGTTCGATCAGCGCCTGGAGCCCAGCGCCATGCACGCCACCGACTTCATCGACCAGGCCCAGCTGCGCAGCGACGTCCCCGACTTCGCGCCCGGCGACAACCTCAAGGTCCACGTGCGCGTGGTCGAGGGCACCCGCGAGCGGGTGCAGGTGTTCCAGGGCCACGTGATCCGCCGGCAGGGCTCCGGCATCCGCGAGACGTTCACCGTCCGCAAGGTCAGCTTCGGCGTCGGTGTCGAGCGCACGTTCCCGGTGCACTCGCCGATCATCCAGCTGATCGAGGTCGTCACCCGCGGCGACGTCCGTCGGGCGAAGCTGTACTACCTGCGCGACCGCGTCGGGAAGTCCGCCAAGATCAAGGAGAAGCGCGACCGCTGAGTCCGCTTCCGGCGGCGCCGACGTGCGTTGCCGCTCGACCCGCTCGCGGGTCCCCACGCACGTCGCACGCCGCACGGCGCGCCCCCTCGCAGCACCGCTGCCCCCGTCACGGGTCGGAGGTCGTCGTGGGGTCGCATCGCCAGGAGGTCGGACGTCTCGGTGAAGATCGCGCTGCGGCGTGGTACGTCGAGCGCGGGTGGTCCATCGTCGAGCGCAACTGGCGATGCCGCGAGGGCGAGCTCGACCTCGTCGTCGCCCGCGCGGGGGTGCTGGTGGTCTGCGAGGTCAAGGCCCGCACATCCGATCGCTTCGGCAGCCCCGCCGAGGCGGTGACCGCCGACAAGCAGCGCCGCATCCGTCACCTGGCCCGCCTCCTGCTGCACGAGCGCGAGCTGCGCCCGACGTCCATCCGCTTCGACGTCGCTGCGGTGCACCCGACGCGCCTCGAGGTCATCGAGGGCGCCTTCTGATCAGCGCGCGCCGAGGTGGCCTCGGAGGAAGGCGGCGACCTCGTCGAGGGCGGCGTCGGCTTCCGGGAGGTTGCCGGCGAAGAGGTGCCAGACGTGGATGAGCTCGTCGCGATCTGCGAGCTCGACCTCCACGCCAGCAGCACGTGCGCGGTGGACCAGCTCGGCGCTGTCGTCGTGGAGCACCTCGCGACCGCCGACGTGGACGAGCATCGGGGGGAGTCCTGCGAGGTCCGCGTGCAGAGGCGACACGGCCGGATCGGCAGGGTCGGATCCGCCGCAGGCGAGGGCAGCCCAGTGGCGCAGCACCTCGGAGCGCAGCACCGGGTCGCGATCGGCGCGGCCGAGGATCGACGGCAGCTCGCAGGTGAGGTCCACCCACGGTGACTGGAGCGCCAGCGCCGCTGGGAGCGCGCCACCTCGATCACGGAGCGCCATCGCGCACCGAAGCGCCAAGCCTCCGCCGGCGGAGTCGCCGCTCAGCGCGAGGTCGCCCGCGGCGAGGCCAGCTGCGAGCAGGCCGTCCCACACCGCGAGCGCGTCGTCGAGGCTGGCGCCGATCGGGTGCTCCGGCGCGAGGCGGTAGTCGGGGACGAGCACCGGCGCGCCGAGCGCGTCGGCGAGGTGGGACGCGAGCGCTGCGTGCGACCGAGACGAACCGATCACGTAGCCGCCGCCGTGGAGGTGCACGACCGCGAAGCGCTCGTCCGCCCCCTCGGGGAGGTGGCGCTGCGCCGGGACGCCGCCGATGCTCACCGACTCGGTGCGCACCGACGCCACCGGCACCGCCAGGCCGCCGAGCGCGTCGTAGCCGTCGCGCCACTGCTGCACCGGCGCATCGACGTCGAGCCGCACGCCCGCCAGCAGCCCGACGAGCCCCTCGAGCTGCTCACTGCCCATGGTGCTCGCTCCTCGTCGTCCTGGTCCTCGGTCGGTGTCGGCGATCGCCGGTGGCCATCAGCGCGGCGAACGGCTGGAGCGTCGCTCCCAGCAGCCCTTGTGCCAGTGTCGCCGAAGGTCAGGCGCCTCGTCGGGAACGGCGACGATGTGGCCCATCCCCGTCGGGATCTCCTGGTCGCACCCCGGGCAGCGATAGGGCTTCGTCGCCTCGTAGGGCTGGACGCGCCGCACGGATCCGGGAAGCGATGCGCTCGGGTCGACGGCCATCGCTCAGCCGAGGAACGCCCACGCCAGGAGCGCCGCGCACGTGATGAGGCCGGCAGCGACGAAGACGACGTCCGCCGGGGTCCTGCGGTGCGGTCGGGTCGGGTCGAGTCCCACGGCGCCAGCATCGCAGGCCGCCCGCCGGCCGCCCAGCCCAGGCTCGCGCCGCGCCTAGGATCCCGGTCCATGCGCACGGTCCATCGCCTCGTGGTCGCCGGCGTGCTGCTGGTCGTGCCGCTCACGTCGTGCTCGTCGGACGAGGACGCGAGTCCCACCACCTACGGCTCGGTGGGGGAGCGGATCTACGACCTGAACTGCAAGAGCTGCCACGGAGCGGAGGGCGCTGGGGGGTTCGGTCCGAAGCTCGCAGATGGTGCCGTGGTGGAGGCGTTCCCCGACATCGAGGACCAGATCGCGGTCATCGTCGAGGGACGGGGCTCGATGCCGGCGTGGGACGACACGCTCACCCCCGAGGAGATCCGCGCCGTGGCCGAGTACGAGCGCGGCCTCTGAGCCTCGCGGCGCGCCGTCGGGCGTGTCGCACCCGGGCGCTAGGGTCGTGACCGGCTCGAGCGCCGGCCACGACAGCGCTCCTTCGCATCGATCGAAGGAGCAGCCGTGCTCGCCACCGCCGCCACCGCCACCCTGCTCGGGGTCGAGGGCCGTCCAGTCAGCGTCGAGGTCCACGTGTCGTCGGGCCTCCCGGGGTTCACCATCGTCGGCCAGCCCGACCAGGCGTGCCGTGAGGCTCGCGATCGCGTGCGCGCCGCGCTGCTGTCGTCCCGGCTCGCCTGGCCGCAGCAGCGGGTGACGGTCAACCTCGCCCCCAGCGGGGTGCGCAAGATCGGCGGTGGCCTCGACCTCGCCATCGCGGTCGGGGTGCTGGCGGCCACCGACCAGGTGCCGATGTCCTCCCTCGATCGCCGTGCCTTCGTCGGCGAGCTCGGGCTCGACGGGTCGGTCCGACCGGTGACGGGCACGCTGCCGCTCGTCGGGGTGCTCGATGCGGATGAGGTCGTGGTCGCGCCGGCTTCGGTGGCTGAGGCGACGGTGGTCGGCCGCCACGTCGTGCGCTGCGCGCCGTCGCTTCGCGACGTGGCGGTGGCGCTGCGCGGCGACGAGCCGTGGCCCGATCCGCCGCCACCAGGCTCGGCGCCGCCAGTCGCCGATCCCCCCGACCTCCTGGAGGTTCGCGGGCACCGGCTCGCCCGGCGAGCGCTCGAGGTGGCCGCAGCTGGAGGACACCACCTCCTGCTGCTCGGCCCTCCAGGCAGCGGCAAGACGCTCCTCGCCACGCGGCTGCCAGGGCTGCTCCCACCGCTGGAGGGCGAGCAAGCGCTCGAGGCGACCCGGGTGCACTCGGCGGCGGGTCTGCCCCTGCCGGCAGATGGTCTGCTGCGCCGGCCGCCGCTGCGGCGCCCGCACCAGAGCGCATCCGCGGTCGCCGTGCTCGGCGGCGGCAGCGCCTCGATGCGCCCGGGCGAGGTGAGCCTCGCGCACGGCGGTGTGCTGTTCCTCGACGAGCTGGGCGAGTTCCCTCCTGCGGTGCTCGACGCGCTGCGCCAACCGCTGGAGGAGGGGGTCATGCGCGTGGCGCGCGCCGAGCTGCGCGCCACGTTGCCGGCTCGGTTCCTGCTCGTGGCGGCGATGAACCCGTGTCCGTGCGGCGGCGGCGAGCGTCCCGGGGACTGCTCGTGCTCGGACGCGGCGCTGGCCCGCTACGCCCGCCGGGTGTCGGGTCCGCTGCTGGATCGGTTCGACCTGCGCCTCGAGGTGCAGCGCGTCTCCACCGACGACCTCCTCGGTGGTCCCGCCGGCGAGCCGTCAGCGCCGGTGGCGGAGCGCGTCGCCATGGCGCGGGCGGTCGCCGCCGCTCGTGGGGTGCGTGCCAACGCCGAGCTGCGAGGCAGCGCGCTCGAATCGGCGACGCCGCTGGCACCTGGCGTCGCCGAGCTGCTCGAAGGCGCGCTCGGCACCGGAGCGCTCACCGGGCGCGGCCTCGCTCGCGTGCGCGCCGTGGCACGCACCATCGCGGATCTCGAGGAGCACGAGGGCCCGCTCACCGCCGAGCAGGTCGGGCTCGCCCTCCAGCTGCGCAGCGCGACGCTGCGCCCGCACCTCCGGCGGACCGCGTGAGCGGGACCGAGGCGGACACGACGTTCCTCGTCGCCCTGGCTGGGCTGCCCGGCATGGGGCCTGCGCGCCTGCGCCACCTGCTCGACGGGCGCTCGCCGGCCGATGCCTGGGCGGTGGTGCGTGGTGCGTCGCCGGTGCCACCGGCGGTGGCCAAGGCGTGCGGCCCCAAGGTCGCGGCGGTGCTGGCCGGGTGGCGCGCAGCGGCGGCCGCCGTCGACGTCGACGAGCGCTGGGCCGCGCACGACGCCGCTGGCATCCTGGTCACGCCGACATCGGCGCCGGGGGTGCCAGCGTGCCTGGCGGCCGACCTCGAGCCCCCAGCGGTGCTGTTCCACACGGCCCCCCTGTCGCGCCTCGAGGGGCCCCGGGTGGCGATCGTGGGCACGAGGCGCGCCACGCGGTACGGCCTCGACGTGGCGCGCGAGCTCGGGCGCGACCTGGCAGCCTCCGGCGTGCTCGTCGTCTCCGGGCTCGCCACGGGCATCGACGGTGCAGCGCACCGCGGCGCGCTCGAGGCCGGGGTCGCACCGCCGGTGGCGGTGGTGGGATGCGGGCCCGACGTCGTCTACCCGCCCCGGCACGCCGCGCTCTGGGCCGACGTCATCGCTGCGGGGGTCCTGCTCTCGGAGCACCCGCTGGGCACGCCGCCTGCGCCGTGGCGGTTCCCGGCGCGCAACCGCGTCGTTGCTGCGCTCGCCGATGTGCTCGTCGTGGTCGAGAGCCGCGCCTCTGGTGGATCGCTCTACACCGTCGATGAGGCGCTCGCTCGCGATGTGCCGGTGCACGCCGTGCCGGGCTCGGTGCGCAGCCCTGCGTCGGTGGGCACCAACCAGCTCCTCGCCGATGGCGCGGCACCGTGCCGAGACGCCGGTGACGTGCTCGACGCGCTGGGGCTGGTTCGCCCCGCATCGGGCGGTGGCGGGCAGATGCCGGCGCCACCCCCCGAGCTCGCGGGCATCCTCGAGGCGCTGGGGTGGGAGCCAGCCACCTTCGACGACCTCCAGACCGGCACCGCGCTCGACCCCGGCGTGCTGGCCGCCGGGCTCACGCGCCTGGTCGCCGGTGGCTGGCTGCAGCGCCAGGGCGGCTGGTTCGAGCGCCTCCAGCCCGACGGACCTCGCCGATGACCGATCGGCTAGCGGTCGAGGCCGGCGAGGCGTCGCGCGTACCCCCGCGGCCCGTCGGCCTCGTACGCCCGGAGGATCTGCAGCTTCTCCGCTTCGACCGAGCCCTCGGCGTGGATGGCGAGCACCGCGTGGTAGCCGGCGAAGTCGCGGGCGGTGAGCTCCGAGATGAGGTGCATCATCCGGAGCCGCTCCTCGGCACCTGCCGCTGCGGCGAAGTACTTCTCGAGCACCGGGCGGATCTCGGGGCTGTCCCAGTCCTCGCCCCCCGGGCCGGTCACGAGCAACCCGCCTGCGCACTCCTGCACCAGGGCGATGGCCTCGTGGTACCCGGTGGCGAACTGGAACTTCGCCATGTTGGTGGTGAGCGGATCGGGGAAGGCGATGCCGCCCTCGACGCCGGCGCGGGCCGCAGCGCGCTCGGTCAGCGCCCGGACCGTCTCGGCGTAGGTGATGAGGTGTGCGAGCTTGTCGCGGATGTGCCCCGCCTTGGCCACGCCGTTCATCGCCGCGATCTCGGCCGCGGCGCCGACGAAGGCGTCGAGCAGCGGGAGCTTGTAGGAGATGGCGGTGAACCGGTGGTACTCGACGAAGGTGAGCGCGGCGGGAGCGCACAGCTCGGGTCGCCTGGCGAAGAAGACGCGGTCCCATGGCACGAAGACGTCGTCGAACACGGTGAGCGTGTCGAGGAGCTTGTGCTTCCCCGACAGGGGCAGCTCGAAGTCGTTGTGCTCCCGCCCACCGAACGGCGACACGTAGAGGTGGAGCCCCTCGGTGTCGATGGGGATGCAGAAGGCGACCGCGTGGTCGGCGTCGTTGGGTCCCATGGCGCGCGTCGGCAGCACGATGAGCTCGTCCGCGTTGGCGCTGCTGGTGGTGTGGCACTTGGCGCCGCGCACCACGATGCCGTCCGGGCCCTCGTCGACGATGCGGACGTAGTGGTCGAGGTCGGGCTGCTGGTGGGGCGGCAGCGAGCGGTCGCCCTTGACGTCGGTCTGGGCGACCGCCACCGCGAGGTCCCCGTCGCGGCACCGCTGCCACAGCGCCAGCGCCTTGTCGCGGTCGTCTCCCTCGAGCTTGCGCAGGAGCGCGAACAGCGCGTCGCTGCCGATCTCCTTGATCAGCGTGACGATCGTGCCGCCGACGCCGGTCACCGCGGCGATCAGGTCGGAGCGGGCCTGCAGGTCCTCCGGGGTGCGCGGCACCTTGTAGAACGCGCTGTAGTCGCCGTCCTCATCGGTGGCCACGGCGAGCGCGCTGTTCGCGGGATCGTGCGCGAACTCGAAGTCGAGGCAGGCCTGGTCGACGCCGATGCGCAGCTCGGGCTCGGCGAGGATGTCAGGGACCCGCTGCCCCCGGTACCAGAGACGACGTCCATCTTGCAGACCCGATCGATACTCGTCTGCGCTGCGCAGTGCCATGGCGCGGCAGCCTACCGACCGCCGCGTGCACCTCTCGGCACCGCGCAGCGGGGTGCGCCCCGTTCGCGTGACCGCAGGGGTACCGTCGGCGCGGTGGGGTGGTCCATCGACGAGTTCGCGTCCTCGCTCACCGGCGTCGCGGCCTCCACCGTCGAGGCGTACCGCCGCGACGTCACGAGCTTCGCGTCGTGGGCGGCGGGAGAAGGGGTGGCTGCGCCGGGTGATGTGACCCGTCGCACCGTGCGTGCGCACGTGGCCGAGCTCGCGACCAGCGGCTACGCCACACGCACCATCGCTCGACGCCTCGCGGGCCTGCGTCGCTACTACCGCTGGCTGCTGCGCGACGCGCCCGATGCCATCGACCCGACCGCAGGCGTCGTGGCGCCGCGCGGCACGGCGCGGCTGCCCCGGGTGCTCAAGGCGGACGAGCTCCACGTGCTGCTCGACGACCCACCGGCGGCGACAGCTGACGATCCTCCGTCGGTGCGCTGCCGCGACGATGCGGTCCTCGAGCTGCTCTACGGGAGCGGGCTGCGAGTGTCGGAGCTGTGCGCGCTCCGCCCGGAGGACCTCGACCTGCAGGAGCGGTCCGTGACCGTCTGGGGCAAGGGATCCAAGCAGCGTCGCGTACCCCTCAGCGAGCCCTCGGTGGCAGCGCTGCGGCAGTGGCTGGGATTCGGCCGCCGCGAGCTCGCAACCGACGCCACCCCGACCGATGCCGTGCTCCTCAACCGCGCCGGGCGCCGCCTCTCGCCCCGTGACGTGCGCCGCATCGTCGACCGTCGCGCGTCGGCGCCGACGCACCCCCACGCGCTGCGCCACACCTTCGCCACCCACCTCCTCGACGGCGGCGCAGACCTGCGAGTCGTGCAGGAGCTGCTCGGCCACAGCGACCTCTCGACGACGCAGCACTACACTCACGTGAGCAAGGAACGGTTGCGACGTGCGTTCGACGCGGCGCACCCCCGAGCCTAGGACGGTCGTGGACGACGCCGCAGCGGAGCTGGAGCGACTCTGGTCGCAGTACAAGGTCGAGGGGCGCCAGGAGCTGCGCGACCGCCTGATCCTGCACTACGCGCCGCTGGTCAAGTACGTGGCAGGCCGCGTCGCTGTCGGGCTGCCGCAGAACGTCGAGCAGAGCGACCTCGTCTCCTACGGGATCTTCGGGCTCATCGACGCCATCGACAAGTTCGACCCGGAGCGCGGCTTCAAGTTCGAGACGTACGCCATCAGCCGGATCAAGGGGGCGATCCTCGACGAGCTGCGTTCGATCGATTGGGTGCCGCGCTCGGTGCGTGCGAAGGCCCGCGGCATCGAGAAGGCGTACGCCAAGCTCGAGGGCGAGCTGCACCGCACCCCGACCGACGACGAGATCGCCCGCGAGCTCGACATCAGCGACGACCAGCTGCAGACGATGCTCGGGCAGATCTCCTTCGTCGGGCTCGTCGCACTCGACGAGATGCTCTCGGTCGGCGGCGACCGCGGCGACGGCATCACCCTCGGCGACACCATCGCAGATGTCCGCCAGGGCCCCGTGGCCGCGTTCGAGGTCGAGGAGATGCGCCAGCTCCTGGCGCAGGCCATCAACCGCATGCCCGATCGCGAGAAGACCGTCGTCACCCTCTACTACTACGAGGGCTTGACGTTGGCCGAGATCGGCGAGATCCTCGGGGTCACCGAGAGCCGCGTCTGCCAGATCCACACCAAGGCCGTCCTGCAGCTGCGCTCACGGATGGCAGCAGCGGAGCGCGAACCCGCACGCTGACGGGCTGACGCCCCTCGTGCCGCACCGTGGGTGCGGCGCCCCCTCCACCTCCCCCGAGCCCGCTCCCCACCTGGGAGGCCCTGTGGCCATCCGGCCCCCGGCGCGCGCACGCGCGCGCCTCCGCCAACCCCGCGCGCTCGTCGCGCTCGTCCTCGTCGTGGTGCTCCTCCCCGCACCGGCTGCCGCAGCACCGGCGGAACCGCTGCTGCGCGCCCCGGTCGAGGGCCCCGTGATCGACCCGTTCCGGGCGCCGACGAGCCCCTGGGGCAGCGGCAACCGCGGCCTCGAGTACGCAACGCCACCGGGCACCTCGGTGCGAGCTGCCGCCGACGGCGAGGTCGTGTTCGCCGACGCCGTCGCCGGCGACCGGTTCGTGACCGTGCTGCACCCGACGGGTCTGCGGAGCACCGTCGGGCCGCTGGCCGACCTCTCGGTGGTGGCGGGCCAGCGCGTCCGCACGGGCGAGGTGCTGGGCAGCTCTCGCAGCAGCGTGCACCTCAGCGTGCGCGCCGGCGACGAGTACCTGGATCCTGCGCCGCTGCTGGCCGGCGCGAGGCCACCGGCGCGCCTCGTGCTGCACGACCTGTTCGCCGGCGACGGCGCTGCCGCCCGGCGCGCCGAGCGGGCGTTCGCCGCCGAGCTCCAGCGCGAGCTCGCCTCCACGAGCCCGCTCGAGGTGCTCACCTCGCTCCTGCCGTCGCGCGCCGCGTTCGACGGGCTCGCCGCCGCGCTGTCGCCGGCAGCGCACCTGCGGCGCATCGCGCTGGGGCTGTGGGCATGGCATCTGCGACGGGGCGAGTGCACCGCTGCGGACGTGGTGCCGGCGCCGCCGCCGCAGCGGCGGGTCGCGGTCCTCGTCGCCGGCTTCCTCTCGACGAGCGAGTCCGCAGGCATCGACCAGCTCGACGTCGCGGCGCTCGGCTACGACCCCGGCGACGTCGTGCGGTTCTCGTACGAGGGCGGACGCGTACCGGGCCCCGTTGCGAGCGATCTCGGCGTCGTGCCCGCCACCTCGTACGACGCCGCGGCGACGCAGCGCGACCTGCCGACCGCGGGCCGCGAGCTGCTGCGACTGCTGCGGGCGCTGAGCGCGGCGGCGCCGGGGGTCCCCATCGACATCTACGCGCACTCCCAGGGCGGCATCGTGACGCGCCTCGCGCTCTCGGAGCTGGCGCTGCCCGAGGAGGTCGACCTGGCGGTCACCATCGCCTCGCCCCACGGCGGCACCGAGGCGGCGACCGCGCTCGAGGTGCTGCGCGACGTCCCCGGCGTCGATGCGGTGCTCACCGCCACCGGTCCCATCGCCGGCGTCGATGCCATCGGGGGCTCGGCGGTGGACATGGCCGAGGGCTCCGAGCGGCTCGCCTCCCTCCAGCCGCCGCCGCCCTCGGTGCGGTTCCTCGCCATCGGCGCACGTGGCGACTGGATCGTCCCGGCCGCGCACACCGGCGTGCAGGGCCACCCGCACGTCGTCGTGCCGACCTCCGGCGCGCACGCGCACGAGGCGGTCGTGCGCGCACCGGAGACCCAGCGCGAGCTGGCCCTCGCCCTCGCCGGCCTCCCGCCGACGTGCGAGCCGCTCCTCGACGCGGTCGGCGACGTGCTGGTGGGCGAGCTCGTGCTGTCCATCGAGGACCTCGCCGTCGGTACCTTGGCCAGCGCCGGCGGGCGCATGGGGCTGGTGGCCAGCGCCGTCGGCGTGGTGCTCGACGCCGGCGCGGCTGAGCTTCGGCCGGCGCCGTGAGGTGCAGCGCCCCGGTGGCGGGGTGCAACGTCGGCTGGCGGGCCGGCGGGCACCCGGCACTACACTTGCCCCTCGGCCCGGGGACGTCCCGGCCACGCATCACCCGCACCACCCCACGGTCGCCCCCGGGCGCCAGGTGCGGGGCAGATCGAACCGATGGGAAGGAAGAACCTGTGGCACCTGTGGTGACCATGCGACAGCTGTTGGAGGCCGGCGTCCACTTCGGCCACCAGACCCGCCGTTGGAACCCGAAGATGAAGCGCTTCATCCACGGCGAGCGCAACGGCATCTACATCATCGACCTCGAGCAGACGCTCGAGAGCATCGATCGCTCCTACCGCTTCGTGCGGGACCTCGCCGCCAACGGCGGCACGGTGATGTTCATCGGCACCAAGCGCCAGGCGAAGGACTCCGTGCGCGCTCACGCCGAGCGCAGCCAGATGCCCTACGTCAACGAGCGCTGGCTCGGCGGCATGCTGACGAACTTCAGCACGATCTCCAAGCGCATCGGCAAGATGCGCGACTACCAGCGGATGCGCGCTGCGGGCGACTTCGACGCCATGCCCAAGAAGGAGGCCCTCCTCCTGTCGCGCGAGCTCGTCAAGCTCGAGCGCAACCTGCACGGCATCCGCAACATGACGAGCCTGCCCGACGCGGTGTTCATCGTCGACACCGGCAAGGAGTCGATCGCCGTCACCGAGGCCCGCAAGCTGGGCATCCCCGTCGTCGCGGTCGTCGACACCAACTGCGATCCAGACACCGCGGACTACATCATCCCCGGCAACGACGACGCGATCCGATCCGGCGACCTGCTGTGCCGGGTGATCGCGGACGCCGTCGAAGAGGGGCGCATGCTGGCCGAGAAGCGCGGCACCGTCGTAGCAGCGCCGGCCGAGCGCACCGCGGAGGACGAGGTCCGCATCGCCGAGGAGCAGGCTGCGGCCCGCGCCCAGGCCGCCGCCGAGGCCGCCGAGCGCGAGGCGCGCATCGCGGCGAAGGCCGATGAGGCCGACGCCGAGCCGGCGGCCGCGCCTGCGGAGGCACCCGCCGCCGAGCCCGAGGCCGCACCCGTCGAGGCCGCCGCTGCGCCGGCACCCGCCGCCGAGTCCGAGGCCGCACCCGTCGAGGCCGCCGCTGCGCCGGCACCCGCCGAGGCGGCCGCCGCCGAGCCCGTCGAATCCGCTGCCCCAGAGACCACCACCGAGCAGGAGTCGTAGAGCACCCATGGCCAGCTTCACCGCGAAGGACGTCCAAACCCTTCGCCAGTCCACCGGCGCCGGCATGATGGACGCCAAGAAGGCGCTCGAGGCATCTGACGGCGACGCAGCTGCCGCAGCGAAGTGGCTGCGAGAGAACGGATTGGCCAAGGCAGCCGGCCGCTCAGACCGCGCCAACGAGCAGGGCACCGTGGCCGTCGGCAGCGCGGATGGTGCCGTGGCGGTCGTCGAGCTGAAGACCGAGACCGACTTCACCGCCAAGTCCGATGCCGTGATCGCCCTCGTGCAGCAGCTCGCCGACGCGGTCGCCGCCGGCGGCGATGAGGCGCTCGCCGATCTCCAGCCGTCGGTCGAGGATCTCAAGCTCACCACCAAGGAGAACATCGAGGTCGGGCGTGTGGTGCGCTTCGAGCGCGCGGAGGGCCGCACCGTCGAGACGTACCTGCACCTGCAGGACGGCCGCGGCGTGAACGCGGTGGCCATCGAGCTCGACGGCGGAACGCCCGAGCTGGCGCACGACATCTGCGTGCACGTCGCGTTCACCAAGGCGCCGTACCTGTCGCGCGACGAGGTGCCCGCCGCTGAGGTCGACGCCGAGCGCGAGACCCTCGCCGCCATCACCCGTGCCGAGGGCAAGCCCGAGCAGGCGCTGGACAAGATCGTGGAGGGGCGGCTCACGGGCTGGTTCAAGGAGCGGGTGCTGCTCGAGCAGGGCTACGTCCGCGACGAGAAGACGCCCATCAAGACCCTGATCGGCGACGCGACCATCGTGCGCTTCGCCCAGATCGCCATCGGCGCCTGACGCGATGAGCGAGAGCGGAACCGGCGGCGCCCGCTGGCGCCGCGTGGTCCTCAAGCTGTCAGGCGAGGCGTTCGCGGGAGATGCCGGCCACGGCATCGACGGCGAGACCGTGGCGGGGATCGCTGACGACATCGTCAAGGTGAGCCAGGAGCTCGAGGTCGAGATCGGCGTCGTGGTGGGCGGCGGCAACATCTGGCGCGGCATGGCGGGAGCCGGCGCCGGCATGGACCGCGCCCAGGCCGACTACATGGGCATGCTCGCCACCGTCATCAACGCCCTGGCGCTGCAGGACACGCTCGAGCGCGCCGGCCAGCCCACACGGGTGCAGAGCGCGATCCACATGTCGCAGGTCGCCGAGCCCTACATCCGGCGTCGGGCGATTCGCCACCTGGAGAAGGGCAGGGTCGTGATCTTCGCCGGCGGAACCGGCAACCCGTTCTTCACCACCGACACCACAGCGGCGCTGCGGGCGGTCGAGATCGAGGCCGGCGCGCTGCTGAAGGGCACGCACTCCGGCACCGACGGCATCTACACCGACGATCCCCGCACCAACCCCGAGGCGACCAAGCTCGACGAGGTCACCTACCTCGACGTGCTGAACCAGGGGCTGCGGGCGATGGACTCCACGGCCATCACGCTGTGCATGGACAACCAGCTGCCCATCGTGATGTTCGATCTCCTGGCGCCCGGCAACATCCGCGGGGTCATGGAGGGCCAACCCATCGGTACCCTGGTCCGATGAGCGACGAGATGGTGGGGCTGCTCCTCGAGGAGGCCAGCGAGAAGATGGCGCGGGCGGTGGAGCACACCCGCCACGACATGGCCGGCGTGCGCACCGGCCGCGCCAGCTCGGGTCTCGTGGAGAAGCTGCCGGTGGACTACTTCGGCACCGAGGTCCCGTTGCAGCAGCTCGCAGGGTTCTCGGTTCCCGAGGCCCGCATGCTCGTCATCTCGCCGTACGACAAGAGCGCCATGGGGGCCATCGAGAAGGCGATCCAGCAGTCGAACCTCGGGCTGAACCCGTCGAACGACGGCAACGCCATCCGCCTCGCGTTCCCCCCGCTCAACGAGGAGCGGCGCAAGGAGCTGGTGCGCCACGTTCGCCAGATGGCCGAGGACGGGCGCATCGCCATCCGCAACCTCCGCCGCTCGGCGCGCCAGGAGCTCGAGGGTCTCGAGAAGGACAGCGACCTGTCCGAGGACGAGCTCGCTCGCGCCGAGAAGGACCTCGACAAGCTCACCCACAAGGTCGAGGCCGAGATCGATGCTGCCCTGGAGACCAAGGAGAAGGAGCTGATGGAGGTCTGAGCGCCTCCATCGCCGGTCCCCTGCGCCCCACCGGTCGCGCACGCAACGGGTCGACCGGCCTAGGCTCGCCAGAGGAGGTCTGAACGACGTGCAAGATCAAGGCGACGATGCTGCGCCAGGTGCCGAAGACGAGGGGGTCCGGCTGATCGGCGCGGACGAGGCTGCTCGCGTGGCAGATCGCGGTGACGTGGCCCAGCGGCTGCCCGAGGGCCAGCCGCGATTCGGGGACCGCCCCAACGAGCTCGTCGGGGGCAAGCCGGCGATGAGCTTCCCGCTCGCGGCCGATGCCGACCCGACGCAGATCGAGCGCCCGGTGCCCAAGGGCGGTTCGCTGTTCGCTCGGCGTGCAGCAGCCGACGCGGCGGCAGCCGGTGGGCGTGGTGCTCAGCTTCCCCCACCGACCGCGCCGCCGGTCGACATGGCGCCACCACCCGGCGCAGAGGGCAGCGACGTGCCCGCAGGATCCGAGCCCGAGCTCCCGCACTGGGCCGAGCCGCCAACAGGCGAGGTGCCTGCGGTGCTCGCCAGCGAGGCGACGCCTTCGGATAGCTGGGCGTCGTACCCCGGCTCGCAGCCGCGGTGGAAGGACCAGTCGTCGGACTGGGACGGAGACGAGCTGGCAGCGATGGATCCCGATGCCACCCGCGCACTCACCCCTGAGGAGGCAGCGGTCGAGAGCGAGGTCGACCGCCAGCGCCCGGTGCCTGCGGCGCGCTCGCTGCGCCGTCCCGTGGAGCCGCCCAAGCTGGCCACCGCCGGTAGCGGTGGCGGCGGTCGTGACGTGCAGACCGCGGCCATGGTCGGCGCCGGCCTGGCGGGCCTGTTCCTGGTGCTGGTCAAGGTGGAGGAGCGCCTGGCGGTGCTCATGATCACCGCGGTGCTCGTGCTCGCCGCCGCCGAGCTGTTCGCGGCGCTGCGCAAGCCGGGGTTCCAGCCACCGACGCTGCTCGGCCTCGTGGCCGTCGCCGCCATGCCGCTGGGCGTCTACTGGCGCGGCGAGCAGGCCATGGGGCTGATCCTCTTCCTCGCCGTGGTGTTCGGCATGCTCTGGTACATCACCGGCGTCAGCAGCGAGCGTCCGGTCGCCAACCTGGCCGTGACCGTGCTCGGCGTGGCGTGGATCGGCATGCTCGGGTCGTACACGGCGCTGATGCTCACGACGCGCGACGGCAGCGGCCTGATGATCGCCGCAGTGCTGGTGACCGTCGGCTACGACGTCGCCGGGTTCTTCGGTGGTCGCGCCTTCGGCCACACCTCGCTCGGTCCGGTGAGCCCGAACAAGACGATGGAGGGGTTGGCGCTCGGCGTCGTCGGCTCGGTGTTCGCCGCCATGGTCGTCTACGTGATCGGGCTCGACCCGTTCGATCTCAAGTTCGTGCACGCACTTGCGCTCGGGATCGTCGGCGGCGTCATGGCCCCGTTGGGCGATCTGGCCGAGTCGATGGTCAAGCGCGACCTCCGCATCAAGGACATGAGCTCGATCCTCCCCGGCCACGGTGGCATCCTCGACCGCTTCGACAGCTTGCTGTTCGTCGTGCCGGCGGTGTGGTACCTGGCCCTCCTGCTCGACATCGTCGTCGCGAAGCCCTGATCGCTCGGCCAGCCGGCCGCCAGCGGGGACCCGGCCGGTAGCATCGCGGACGTGGCCCGCACGACCGTCGCCCTCGCCGGGTCCACCGGATCCATCGGCACCCAGGCCGTCGAGGTCGTCGCCGCCGAGGCCGACCGGTTCGAGATCACGGCGATCGGCGCTGGTGGCGGCGATGTCGCCGCTCTCATCGCCCAGGCCCGAGCGGTGCGCCCTCATGTGGTGGCGGTGGCCCGCACCGATGCCGAGGCCGAGCTGCGCGCCGCGCTCCCCGATGTCGAGGTGCGCTCAGGCGAAGGGGCACTCGCGAGCCTGGCCGAAGAGGCTGAGGTGGTGGTGAACGGCGTGGTCGGCTTCGCTGGCCTGCCCGTGACGCTCGCCGCGCTGCACGCCGGGCGGCGCCTCGCCCTGGCGAACAAGGAGTCGCTGGTCGCCGCCGGCCCGATCGTGCAGGCGGCGCGCCGCACACCCGGTGCCGAGCTGCTGCCCGTCGACAGCGAGCACGGCGCGCTGCACCAGTGCCTGCGAGCGAACGACCGACCCGAGCGCGTCCGGCGCCTCGTGCTCACCGCCAGCGGTGGGCCGTTCCGCGGGCGGAGCCGCGCGGAACTGGCAGAGGTGACTCCGGCCGACGCGCTGGCACACCCCACCTGGGACATGGGACCGGTCATCACGGTCAACTGCGCCACGCTGGTGAACAAGGGTCTGGAGGTGATCGAGGCGCACCTGCTTTTCGACATTACGAACGACAACATCGACGTCCTCGTGCATCCGCAGTCGGTGATCCACTCGATGGTGACCTTCGTCGACGGGTCGACGCTGGCGCAGGCCAGCCCACCTGACATGAAGCTGCCGATCGCACTCGCCCTGGCCTGGCCCCACCGGCTGGGTCGGGTGGGTGCGGCCTGCGAGTTCAGC
>JBBRAZ010000038.1:0-38032 GCA_038206295.1 Acidimicrobiales bacterium | reverse complement strand
CCATCGGTGTTCACGGGCAGCCCTCACCAACCGGCCGGGGCACGTTCTGACCCCAGAGATCAACGTCTCAGGGGCTGGCAGTGCTCACCGACCGGCGGGCTCGGAACCAAGCCTTACACGACCTGGTCTGCTCCCATTAGGGTCCGGGGGATACGTCGAAGGTGCGTGTGAGCGCCACGAGCTCGCGGCCGTCCCACGTGCGGCCCGAGAGCCGGACGTCGATCGTCGGTCCGCCGTCGTCGGTGATGTCCACCACGCCGAACTGCCCGGCGCCGGGGAACGCGCCCTCGCTGTAGGGGCCGCCCTTGATGTGGCCGGGGCGGTCCAGCGCCGCGGCGTGCAGCACCGGGAAGCCGCCGCCCCCGCTCGTCGAGTAGTCGCTGCTGGTCCCGTCGTCGAGTGCCACCATGTGCGCGTCGCCGCTCACCATCACCAGGTTGTCGATGCCGGCCTCAGCGATGGCATCGGCGATCTGGCGGCGCTCCTGCGGGTAGCGGCCCCAGCTCACCGCTGCGGGCCCCTCGGCCTCGATCCACGGCACGCTCTGGCCCCACACCACCAGGGCGTGGCTGCGAGCCGAGGTCGTCAGTTCGTCGATCAGCCACGTCAGCTGCTGCTCGCCGAGCAAGGTCTCCTCGGTGCGCTCCGAGCGACCGTCGGTGAGGATGAACCGCACCCGCCCGATGGTGAACGCCTGGTTGATCGGCTCGTCGCCGGGCAGCACCGGGTAGTGGGGAGTCGCCGCTCGGTAGGCGTGGCGCGCGGCGGAGCGCGTCGGTGAGCTGGCATCGGCCTCATCGGGTCCGTAGTCGTGGTCGTCCCACACGTACGCGATCGGCACCTCGCGGTACAGCGCCGCCTGACCCGGCCGGGTGAGGAGGTGGTCGAACGCGCCGAGGAACGGCTCGACCGACGGATCCTCGATGTTGCCGTAGTGGATGTCGCCGATGGCGAGGTACAGCAGCGGGTCGACCGCCGCGATGGCGTCGTACACCGCACCGTTGGCACCGACGCGCGCGCAGGACGCCACCGCGACGCGGAACGACTGCGGGCCGACCGCCGGGGTGGTGAACCCGCCGCGCCCTCGGCCTTCGTCGGGCTCGCCGCCGACCTCGAGGTGGAACGAGTACGCCGTGGCCGGCTCGAGGCCCTCCAGCGCCAAGCGCACGATCTGGTGCTCGCCGGGGTCGACCTCCTCGCTGCGCACCGTGGTGCCATCGACCGCGGTGGCGACGACGCGCGCCGGATCGCCCTCATCCGCGAGGCGCGCCACGACCTCGAGCCGCGTCGGCGCCAGCGCGCCGGTCCAGACCCAGTCCACGAGGTCGACGTCGATCGAGGGCGCCGCGCTGTCGGGGTGCGTCGGCCCGAAGTAGGAGTCGTAGAGCTGGCTCGCACCGATCCACACGCCGCCGAGCAGGCCGAACGTGCCGACCGCCAGCAGCACGATCTCGTGCGGGCGTCGCTCGTGCTGCCACCCCAGCCACAGGAGCACGGCGGGCACCAGCAGCGAGGCGGTCATGGCGATCGACACCAGCGGGCGGTACTGGATCGAGGCGAAGATGCCGAGGCCGACCGCGCCGAGAGCGATCAGCACGGCGCCGGGGGCCTCCCACCGCCAGGCGACCAGCGCGCCGACCGACACCAGGCCGGCGAGCGCCAGCTGCGCGGGAGTCGCGATCGAGGCGCCGAAGCCGAATCCGTCCGGCGACGCAGGCACGCTGCGGGTGAGCGTCAGGTAGGCGAGCGCGATCGCCGCGCCCGAGGCGGTCACGTGCGCTGCGACGCGGACCAGCTCGGCGCTCGACGCGGAGAGCCGCACCGCGCCGAGGACGTGGGTGCGGTGCGGGTCCGCCGACCAGAGGCAGCTGTGGCAGCCGTGGTGCGACCGAGGGGTGTCGATCGCCAGCTGGCAGGCGATCACGATCGCGATGCCGATCAGCGCGCCGCCCAGCACGTCGCCTGGCCAGTGCGTGCCCACCGCGGCGCGGTGCGTGGCGCTGGCCAGCACGCCGACGCCCAGGGTGATCCGCAGCGGGGTGATGACCCACCTGCGCTCGGCGAGCACCGCGACGGTGAGGGGCACGAGCCCAGCGAAGAGCGTGCCCAGCAGCACGTGCCCGCTGGGGAACGAGTCGATGCCTCCGGCGAGGATGCCCGCCGGCGGCCGGGTGCGCGCCACGATCGGTCGCAGCGTGAGGCTGAGCAGCAGCCCGGTGGCGACCGCGGAGAGGTGCGCGGTCGCCAGCACCCGGCAGCGCATCGAGGCGAGGCCGATGAAGCCGGCGAGCAGGACCGCGGTCTGGGTCTGGCCGATGGGGTCGAGCACCGTGAGATCTGCCAGCGGGTCGTGGTCGTGGAGCCACCCAGCGATCGCCTCGTCGAGGTCGCGGAGCCACGATGGCTCGAACGCCATCAGCACGGTCAGGAGCCCGGCGGTGGTGGCGACGATCGACAGCGCGACGGCGAGCCGCCACGACGACGTGCCGACCGCGTCGTTCGCTGGTGTGGGTGTGGTCGTCATCGGGGTGCGCTGGAGGATGCCGCGCACCAGCGGCGGCGGCGTCGGCCAGCGAACGGCGGTCGCCAGCGCGGCGAAGCCGAAGGCGAAGGCGAAGGTGGCCACCACGATGCCGACGGCGGGCAGCCACATGAGGTGCGCGGTGGGGGTGTCCTCACGGAGGTTGCCCAGCGCGGTGATCGTGAGCGCGTACAACCCCCCGCCGAGCAGCGCGACCGCCAGCAGCACGTAGACGGGTCGCGGGCGCAGGCCGCGCTCGACTGCTGGCCGCTCGTCGGCTGCCCGCCCGAGGGTGAGCGCGGCGACCTCGCCGGCGGCGATCGCGGCGCGCTTGCGGCGCTCCTCAGCCACCCGGTCGCGCGCCAGCTCTCGGAGCTCGCTGAGCACCCAGAACACGAGCCCGACGCTCATGACCGCGGGCACGAACACGTGCAGCCGATCGGCCTGCAGCGCGGCGGCGAGCCGACGCCCGCGGTCGTTCATGGCGCGGGTTCCTCGGCGCCGCTGACGATGCGCACCACCCCGGCGCTGCCGTCGACCTCGACGGTGCGCCCGTCGAGCAGGGCGATCGCGTCGGGCACGTTGAGCACCGCGGGGATGCCGAGCTCGCGCGCCAGGATCGCGGCGTGCGACAGCGGACCGCCGCGCTCGAGCACCACGGCCCCCGCGCTGGTGAACGCCGGCACCCACGACGGGTCGGTGCTCTCGGCCACCAGCACCGCGCCCGCTGGCAGCGGCTCGTCCGCGCTGCGCAGCGCGACCGCCGTACCGCGGTAGGTGCCGGGGCTCACCGCCCAGCCCTCGAGGTGATCGTGCGGCGTGGCTGGGGGAGCGGCACGCTGGGGGACGCCGGTGAATCGCGCGGGCAAAGGCCCGGCGGCGGCCGCCTCGAGCTGCGCGCTGCGCCGCTCGGCGAGCGCTGCTGGTCCCGGTGCACCGGCGCCGAGCGGGAGCCGTCGCAGCTCGGCGAGCGACAGGAGGTCGACGTCGGTCGCGGCGTCGAGGGCGCCGACGGCGACGAGGCGTCGACCGAGCTCGAGGTGGCAGCGGCGCAGCTCGCCGCCGAGGCGCAGGACCGCGGTCTTCGTTCGCTCGCGACGCGCGAGCTGCTCGGTGGCGTCTGCCGCCAGGTGGCGCATCGCACGCCGGCGCAGCCACGCGGTGGGCGCGCCCGAGCTCCAACCCGGCGCGGCGGCGAGGGCCTCGTCGAGCACCGCCTCGGCCGAGGCGGTCTCCCGTGCCGGTCGGCGCTCGGGCACCGCCCGGTCGAGCTCCTCCCACGTCGGTCCGCCAACCACCGCGGCCGAGGCGCTGCGGTCGGTGGCGGCAACCTCGCTCGACGGGGTCGTGCAGCGCTCGGCGATGCGCCCGGCCTCGGCCTCGCCCACGGGTCCCGTGAGCACGACCTCCAGGCGGCGGTAGCTGGCGGCGGCATCTGCGGCCACGGTGAGCTCGGCGGCCGCAGCGCGCGTGGCCAGGTCCAGCACGCGCAGGTGGTGCGCCAGCAGCGCCCGGTCGTCGAGACCGTCGAGCGCAGGTCGATCGGCGAGCACGTGGTCGGTGGCGGCGACCACGATGTCGGCATCCAGGCAGGCGCGGCGGTGCGCAGCGAGCACCCGCACATCGTGGCGGGCGCTGCGCAGTCGGCTGTGGCGCCGTGGCGAAGCGGCCGATGCGGGCCGCCCGGCCCGCCGCGAACCGAAGTACTGGTCCTCGATGTCGTCGGGCTGCCCACCGGGCAGAGCGGCGGCCACCGCGCCGAGGCGACCGAGGTCCAGAGCGGCGCGCCCCTCGACGCGACGCAGCAGGCCCCGACGATCGACGAGGTCGCCGCCCAGCGCTCCGAGCGCGTCGAAGGTGTGGCGGAACGCCTCCTCGATCATGTGCGACGACACGTCCCACACCAGCGGGGGCAGCACGCCGGGCAGCATCTCGGCGATGCCGGCGGTGGTGAGGTCCAGCGTGGCGAGCAGGGTGGGGTCGTCGTCGAACCCGTCAGGCATCGGGTGGCTCGCCGGTGTCGCCGACGATGCCGGCGCGGTACGCGCCGATGGCGCGGTCGGCGACGTCGTCGATGCGCTCGCCGCCCACTGCGGCGCGCCCCTCCATCCAGCGCACCAGATCCGATCGCACCGCGACCGGTCGCCGCCGGCCCGAGGTGCGAGCGACCAGCACGACGCCGAGCGCGAGGAGCAGGCCGAGCACCGCAGCGAGGTCGGCGTCGCCCCCGGCGAGCGCATCAGCGGTGCCGAGCGCTGCGATGACGAGGATCAGCCAGGCGATGATGCGGATCTGCACGGTCGACGGCACGGTCGCTCTCCCTCTGGTGCTGCGCGGTGACGCTAACCAACATCGCCGGCGGCGCCACGCACGCGACTCGCCGGCTGGTAGTTGGGGCCCGCGGTCGCATCGACGCGTGCCAGCAGCAGCTCGCACGGCGGCTCCAGGGCCTCGATCAGCGACTGGGAGCGCTCGACGCCGAGGCGCTCCCACGGGGTCGTCGTCAACCGATCCGTGTCGTCCTCGAGCTGCTGGCGCAGCGCGATGCCGGCGGGCACCACGGTGCGATCCTCGGCCAGCCCCTTCGCCTGCAGCGCAGCCCAGCCAGCCTCCAGGTCGTCGAGCGACGTGCCGCGCGACTGCGCCAGCCAGTCGGGCTCGTAGCCGAGCCAGGCGTTGTGCAGGATGGACGCCTCGGCGTGGTCGAGCCCGGCGGCGACGACCAGCGCCCAGTGGGTGTCGCCTCGCCACTCCCGCCAGCAGTTCACGGCGTGCCAGCCCGACAGCAGCGGATCCTCGGGGCGAGGGAGCGCGAGGTGCGCGGCGTACAGGACCCTCCCCAGCACCGGAAGCTGCTCGACGACGTCCCACAGCGCGGGTCCGTGCGCCACGAGCGGCTCGACGATCGACGGCGCGTGCTGCCGCAGACCCTCGACCACCGCCTCGTCACGGGCGGCGCGCACCTCCTCGAAGCGCTCCGGGGTGCCGAGGAGGTCGAAGGTGGCGCGGATGCCCACCGGACTGATCGAACCGAACGCCGCGATGACCGCATCGGCACCGGCGCCCGCGAGCGGCGCGCACCGCGCCCCGATGTAGCCGAGCGGCCCGGCGAGTCCCGCGGGCAGGCCGAGCGCCTCGTAGCGGGCGACTGCTCCCGGGTCCCAGAAGATCCAGCCGATCGTCGTCTGCACCGAGCGCGATCCGCGGCGCGCGATCTCGAACCAGTCCGCCATGGGGCCACGCTACGGCAGCGCTACGGTCGTGGCGTGCGAAGCAAGGTGGCACCCCCGATCGCCTCCGGGCTGCTGTGCGCGCTCGCCGGTCTCGGCCTGCTCACCAGCTGCGCCGGCGACGATGAGGCCGAGGTGCCGCCGCCGTCGACCGCGTCAGCCGAGCGTCAGGAGGCGGTGGCCGAGCGCGGCGCGCACGTCATGGGCTTCGACCTCGAGGCAACCACCCACGTCTTCACCCCGACCGACGACGGCGGCCTCCAGGAGGTCGTCGCGGACGACCCCGAGGACGCCGAGCAGGTGGTGCTGATCCGCCTCCACCTCCTCGAGGAGCAGGCCCGCTTCGCCGGGGGTGACTTCGACGACCCCGCAGCGATCCACGGCGACGACATGCCTGGTCTCGCTGCGCTGCGTGCTGACCACGACGCTGTCGAGGTCACCTACGCCGAGCATCCCGATGGCGCGTCGCTGCGATACGCGACCGAGGACCTTGCGCTCGTCGGAGCGCTGCACGACTGGTTCGAGGCGCAGCTGATGGACCACGGCGCGCACGCGCACGCGGGCTGAGCCCCGAGATCCGTAGCATCGGGCCGTGAGACCTCCCAAGCGCGTGGCGCTGGCGCTCGGCAGCGGCGGGGCGCGCGGCTACGCGCACATCGGCGTCGTCGAGGCCATCGAGGCGCGCGGGCTCGAGGTGGTGACCGTCGCCGGGTCGTCCATGGGGGCGCTCGTGGGCGGCCTGCACGCTACGGGCAAGCTCGCCGAGTACTCGGCGTGGGCCACCACGCTCACCCAGCTCGACGTGGTGCGCTACTTCGATGTCTCGCTGTCCGCGCCCGGCGCCATCCGCGCGGAGCGGGTGCTGGCCGTGGTGAACGAGATGCTCGACGGGGTGCGCATCGAGGAGCTGCCGATCGCCTACACCGCGGTTGCCACCGACCTGCTCGCCGGCAGGGAGGTCTGGTTCCAGACCGGCCTGCTGGCGACCGCCATCCGCGCTTCGGTTGCGATCCCTGGCGTCGTCACGCCGGTGATGCTCAACGGTCGCCTCCTCGTCGATGGCGGCGTGCTCGACCCCATCCCCATCGCGCCGACCGCCGCGGTGCACACCGACCTCACGATCGCGGTGTCGCTGATGGGCGACGGCCGCGAGCCGCGCACCGTGCTGGGCGCAGAGCTCGACGTCGCCGAGGAGCGCCCGATGGATGAGTGGCTGGATCGGTTCAAGCGCGGCGCGTCGCGGATGCTCGATAGCGACGCGGCGCGCTCGCTCGCCGCTCGCTTCGGCTCGCACCCAGCCGTCGGCGAGGCGGTCGTGGCGGAGGACCTCGCTCCCGACAGCCCGTACGACGAGCTGCCGGCTGGGCTCGGCAAGTTCGACGTGATGAGCCTCTCGCTGGACATGCTCCAGCGCCAGTCGCTGCGCTACCGGCTCGCCAGCTACCCGCCCGACGTGCTGGTGGCGGTGCCGCGCGACTCGTGCCGCACGCTCGACTTCCACCGGGCGGGCGAGATGATCGAGCTCGGACGCACGCTGGCCGATGCCGCGTTGGACGCCGCCGGCGTCTGATTCGACCGTGCTGTGGGGCTACGGCTTCACCCTCTTCGATGGCCCCGGCCCTGGCGGCGTCATCAGCTTCGGCCTGGAGGGCTAGGCGGGAGCGAGGCTCAGCCCGGTGCGGTGCCGATGCCGAGCAGCGCCTCGAAGGTGAGCTCGCCGTCGGCCTCGTGGCGGGCGACGACCTCGGCGAAGGCCACGGCAGCCGCGTCGATCTGCTCGGCGGGCAGCACATCGAACAGCGGCTGCACCGGGGGCGACCACGTCGGCAGCTTCCGGAAGAACTCCGTCGGGTCGGTGAACGCCCACGTCCGGGGCGCGAGATGCGCCGTCACGTCGATGAGGCCGGCAGCCTCGAGGCGCGTCTGGAGGCCCTCTGCGGTGCCGACGCGCGCCCACGTGGGTGCGGCGGACGGCTGCTCGAGGTCGGGCAGGACGGTCGCCACCGCCTCGCTGACGAGCTCGACGAGGCGGAAGCCCTCCACGTTCCAGGTGCCCACCCCGACGAGACCGCCGGGGCGCACGACGCGACGCAGCTCGCGCAGCCCGGCGTCGATGTCGGGGAAGAAGATGACGCCGAACAGCGACACGGCGACGTCCATCGCGTCGTCGTCCACATCCAGGGCCTGGCCATCCATCACTGCGGTGCGCGCCGTGCTGTGGCCGCGCTCGGCGAGTCGATGGGCGAGGTGCTCGACCATGCCGGGCGCGAAGTCGGTGGCGAGCACGTCGGCTCCCCGCTCGCACGCGGCGAGGGTGACCGCCCCGGTGCCGGCCGCCACGTCGAGGAGCGACGTCCCGGGCCCGACGCCGAGGCGGTCGAGCAGCTCGTCGACGTAGAGGCGGGTGAAGGGAGCGAAGGCGTCCTCGTAGCCCGCCGCAGCGCCGCTCCAGGCCTCTGGCTGCTGGTCACGGGCGAGCGCATCGGACATGGGCCGAACCGTAGTCCCGGGGGCCACCTTCTGCGAACCTTGCAATATGACAAATCCGTCAGGTTGGCAGGTAGGCTGCCCGCATGACGCGTGACGAGAGCACCGATCAGGCTCGACCGCTGGCGGAGGTGAAGGCCGAGCTGTTCAAGGCGCTTGCGCACCCGGCGAGGGTGCGGGTACTCGAGGTGCTCGTCGAGGGCGAGCGCACCGTCGGCGAGATCCAGCCGCTGGTGGGCATCGAGGCGTCGCACCTCTCCCAGCAGCTCGGCGTCCTGCGCCGCGCTGGGCTGGTGACGAGCCGTCGCGAGGGCTCAGCGGTGATCTACGCGCTGCGCGACCCGCTGGTCGCCGACCTGCTGGCTGCAGCCAAGGCCCTGTTGCTCGCCTCTCTGTCGCACACGCGCGACCTGCTCGCCGACCTGGCCGCGGAGGGCGCGCCGCGATGACCGCCTTGCTGCCGCAGCGCTCCGACTACGCCGGCATCGCCAGCACCTGGCGGGCAGACGTCGTCGCCGGGCTCACCGTCGGCGTGGTCGCGCTGCCGCTCGCGCTGGCGTTCGGCATCACGACCGGCATGGGGGCGGCCGCGGGGCTGACCACCGCCATCGTCGCCGGCCTCGTCGCCGGTGTGCTCGGCGGATCGAACCTGCAGGTCTCGGGGCCGACCGGCGCCATGACCGTCGTGCTGGTGCCGATCGTGGCGCGCGACGGCGTCGACGCGGTGGCCGTCGTCGGCGTGCTCGCCGGCATCCTCATCGTCGTCGCCGGCATCGCGCACGCGGGGAAGCTCCTGGCCTACATCCCGTGGCCGGTCGTGGAGGGGTTCACCCTCGGCATCGCGGTGATCATCTTCCTCCAGCAGGTGCCCGCTGCGCTCGGCGTCGAGCGCCCCGAGGGCGAGAGCACGCTGCTCGTCGCGCTGGCCGCGCTCGGTGACGCCGCGCACGGCACGGTCGCGGCGGTCGGCCTCGTGGCGCTCGTGGTGGCGGTCATGGTCGGCGTGCCGCGCCTGCACCGCAGCGCACCGGCGTCGCTGCTCGCCGTCGTCGCCGCCACGCTCGTCGCCTCGGCCGCGGGGCTCGACGTCGCCACCATCGGCGCGCTGCCCTCGTCGCTGCCCACGCCGGGGCTGCCCGACATCGCCGTCGGTGACGTCGACCGCTACCTGTCGGCCGCGTTCGCGGTGGCGGCGTTGGCATCGATCGAGAGCCTGCTGTCGGCCAAGGTCGCCGACGGCATGGTCGACGGACCGCGCCACGACCCCGACCGCGAGCTGCTCGGCCAGGGCGCGGCCAACGTGGCGTCCTGCCTCTTCGGCGGCATGCCCGCCACCGGTGCCATCGCCCGCACCGCGGTGAACGTGCGTGCCGGCGCCCGCACGCGCCTCGCAGCGATCGTGCACTCGGTGGTGCTCATCGGCGTGGTGCTCGTCGGCGCAGACCTGGTCGCCGAGATCCCGCTGGCCGCGCTGGCCGGCGTGCTGATGGTGACCGCGGTGCGCATGGTGGAGGTGCGCAACGTGCGCTCGATCCTGCACGCAACGCGATCGGATGCCGTGGTGCTCGGCATCACCGCCGCGGCCACGGTGCTCGTCGATCTGATCTTCGCGGTGGAGGTCGGGGTGGCCGCCGCCGCGGTGCTGGCGCTGCGCAGCGTGGCGCGCACCACCGCGCTGACACCCGAGCTGGTGGAGGTCGAGGTCGACGACGAGGCCGAGCGCGACCTGCTGCGCCAGCACATCGTCGCCTACCGCATCGACGGCGCGCTGTTCTTCGGCGCCGCGCAGCGCTTCCTCGTCGACCTGGCCCAGGTCAGCGACGTGCGCGTCGTCATCCTGCGCCTGCCGGACCTCCAGGTCCTCGATGCCACCGGCGCGCAGGCGCTCGGCGAGATCGTGGCCGATCTCGAGCGCCGCGGCATCACGGTGCTGCTCAAGGGCCCACGGCCCGAGCACGAGCGGATCCTGCGAGCGGTGGGCGCGCTCGACGCGCTGGCCAGCGAGCACCACGTCTTCGGCGACCTGCCCTCGGCGGTGGCGCATGCGCAGCAGCACGCCGCGGCCTGACGCGACGGCGCCGAGCGGGTCAGTGCGCCGGCGCGGCCTCCTCGGCGATCAGGCGCTCGGCGAGCAGGGTGTACTCGGCGATCTCCTTGGACTGGTTGGCGGCCATCACGTCGGCCATCGACTGGACGTGCACGTTCGTGGCCTCGGTCTCCGCCACCTCGGCCATGTGCAGCCCCCCGCGGTGGTGCTCGCTCATCAGCTCGAGGAACAGCAGGTCGGCCTCGACGCCTCGCGCCGCCTCGAGGGCGTCGAGCTCGTCGGGGCTCGCCATGCCCGGCATCTCCGCGAGCGGGGTGGGGTGCCCCATCCACACCATCGTCTCCATGTCGGGCGACGGGGTGGGCTGCACGACGTCGGCCTCGGCGAGGAGCTGGGCCATGCGCCCGATCTCCCAGCGCTGGAACAGCAGCACCTCGAGGGCGAAGTCCCGCGTGCTGGGATCGGTCAGGTTGGGCAGCGCCCGCAGCACCATCTCGACGGCCTGGTCGTGGTGCAGCGTCATGTCGACGAGGAACCCCTGGTCGACGTCGGACAGCGTGGGCTCGCTGGTGCGCACACCGACCAGGTAGCCGAGGGCGCCGGCGAGGAACGCCAGCGCGGCGATGAGCGTGACGATCTTCCCGAGGCCCCAGTCCTGCATCCGGCGATGGTACGGCCGCTCAGCGCGCGGCGTGCAGCGCGTCGAGGAGCGCCCGGTTGCGGGGGTTCTGCCAGCGGGCGCCGATGCGGTCGGTGACGTACCCGAGTGCGAGCCCCGCCTCGGGGTCCGCGCAGCCGAGCGACCCCGCGGCGCCGTAGTGGCCGAACGCTCCCGGATTCGGTCCCATCGGGCGCTCGGGCTGCGTGAGCTGGAAGCCGAGGCCGAAGCGCGTCGGTCGCTCCAGCACCACGTCGTCGCCGTAGACCTGCTCGGTGGTCGCCGCTCGCAGCGCGTCGGCACCCACGATGCGCACGCCGTCGATCTCGCCGCCGGCAGCCAGAGCGGCGAAGACGCGGGCGATGCCGCGGGCCGAGGCGTGGAGGTTGGTCGAAGGGAGCTCCGCAGCCCGCCACGCCGCGGTGTTGAGCACCCCCGCCCCCGACAACCCGGAGGGGTTCCAATAGGTGTTGTGGCGCATCAGCGCCATCTCGTCGAGGGCCTTGCCGTCGAGATCGGTCGGCTCCTCCTCGGGCGGCGCGTCGCCGGGCCAGCCGAAGTCCGCCACCCGGTGGTGCTCGGAGGCGGGCAGTCCGAGGTGCACGTCCGCGCCCAGCGGCTCGGCGATGAGCTCGCGCAGCAGCGTGCCGGTCGAGCGTCCGGCGACCCGGGCCAGCACCTCGCCCACGAGGAAGCCGAAGGTGTTGGTGTGGTAGCCGTGCGCGGTGCCCGGCTCCCACCACGGTTCCTGCGCCGCGAGCGCGGCGGCCATCGCGTCGTGGTCGAGCATCGTGCCGGGCGGCAGGCGGCGACGCACCGCGGGCAGCCCGGCTTGGTGGCTGAGCAGGTGGCGGGTGGTGACGTGCTGCTTGCCGGCGGTGGAGAACTCGGGCCACACCTCGGCCACCGGCGCGTCGAGGTCGAGCACGCCGTCGCCGGCGAGGCGCGCCGTCAGGGTGGCCACCATCGCCTTGCCGACCGAGAACGCGTTGACGAGCGTGTCGTGCGTCCACGGCCGGTCCGGGTCGCCATCAGCGATGCCCCCGACGAGGTCGACCACCACGCGGCCGTCGTGCATCACGCACAGCGCAGCACCGTGCTCACCGCGCTCGGCGAGATTGGCCTCGAACGCAGCGCGCACCGCTGCGAAGGCCGGGTCGCACGTGCCGCTCACGTCCACGGCATCGCCGATCGGTGCGCCCAGTAGGCGGCGGGCTCCTCAGCCGCACCGCTCAGCGCGTCGAGATCCACCACATCGACCAGCTCGAGGGCGACGAGGTTGGAGCGCAGCTGCTCGACGGTGGCCGCACCGCTGAGCACCACGTCCGCGACGTCCGCCGCGAGCGCAGCGGCGATCGCAGCTGCGTCGGGCGGCGCTCCGTCGGGGACCAGGGTGCGCAGCGCGGCGCCGGCATCGCCGCGTGCGGTGAGCCGGCCATTGGCCACCGCCTCCTTCACGATCACCCCGACGCCCGCAGCGCGCGCCTCGCGCAGCGCGTCGCCGGCGGAGGGCTCCAGCACGTTCCACGTCGCCTGCACGCACTGCACGAGCGGTCCGTCGATGTCGATCGCCAGCGCGCGGCGGATCACGTCGGCCTGCGCCGGGCCGCTCGTGGAGATGCCGATGGCGACGCCGCGGTCGCGGAGTTCCGCAAGCGCCTCGAGCGTCGCGACGTCGTCGAGCAGGGGGCTGTCGGGGGTGACGGAGTGGACCTGCTCGAGCGCCAGGTGCTCGCCGAGCAGCGCGATCGACTCCGGGAGCTGGCGCTCGAAGGCGGCGAGGCCGTGGTCCTTCACCTCGTGCACCTCGGCGTCGACGCGCCACCCGGCGGTGTACGTGTAGCCCCACTTGGTGCCGACGACCACCGCGCCCGGCGCCACCTCGCGGGTGCGGAGCCAGGAGGCCAGGAACTCCTCGGCACGGCCGTAGGAGCGCGCAGCGTCGACGTAGGTGATGCCCGCGGCATGCGCGGCGTCGAGCACCTCGTGCGCGTGGCGCTCCATCGCCTCAGGGGATCGGTCGTCGCCCAGGTCGCCGCCGAGGTCCTGGCCGTGGCCGACGGTGAGGTAGCCGGGCCGGCCGAGCGCGGCCAGGCCGAGGCCGAGCACGCTCACCTTGAGCCCGGTGCGTCCGAGCTGCCGCTGTCGCATGGTCACTGTCTACCTGCGATCCTGGCTCGCGACCGCCAGGAGGGATGATGCCGAACCACCCGCTGCGCTTCGCGTGCGAGATCCACGAGCCGTTCCCGGGCCGCAGCTGGGCCGACACGTTCCGAGAGGTCGAGGCGCTCGGCTACAGCACGGTGTTCCTGCCCGACCACCTCCACGAGGGGCCGGGTCCGATCGCCGGCATGGCGGCGGCAGCGACGGTGACCACCGAGCTCATCGTCGGCGCGCTGGTGCTGGCGTGCGACTTCCGCCACCCGGCGTTCCTGGCGCGCGAGCTGGCAACCATCGACCACCTGGCGGAGGGTCGCCTCGAGGTCGGCCTCGGCGCCGGGTGGCGCGCGGCGGACTACGCGCAGGCCGGCATCTCCATGGACCGCCCAGGGGTGCGCGTCGACCGGCTCATCGAGCACGCGGCGGTGCTTCGGGGCCTGTGGGCCGACGAGCCCCACACGTTCGACGGCGAGCACTACGCGCTGGACGCGCTCGACGGCACGCCGAAGCCATACACGCCCGGCGGGCCGAAGCTCCTCGTCGGTGGTGGTGCGCCCCGCGTGCTGCGCTTCGCGGGGGCGACCGCAGACATCGTGGGCGTCAACGCGTCGATCCACTCGGGGGAGATCGACACCGCAGCAGCCCGCGACGGCCTCGCCGAGCGCATCGACGAGAAGGTCGCCTGGGTGCGCGAGGGCGCTGGGGACCGCTTCGACGACCTCGAGCTGAACGCGTGGCTGGCGATCGCCGAGGTGACCGACGACGCCCGTGGACTTGCCGAGCTGGTCGCGCCGGGCTTCGGAGCCACAGCCGATGAGGTGCTGGCCTCTCCGCTGGCGCTCATCGGTTCGCCGGGCGACATCGCCGAGCGCCTGGCCGAGCGCCGTGAGCGCTGGGGCTACTCGTACCACGTGGTCCCCGGCGACAAGGCGCACGACCTCGCGCCCATCGTCGCCCAGCTCACCGGGACCTGACCCGGCGGGCGACCTGGCGCCCGGTACCGTCGGCAGATGGCGCAGATCGCGAGGGGTGCACGTCTTCTCGTCGTCGCCTCGCTTCTGCTCGCCGCGTGCAGCGAGGGCGGCGCGTCCGCCAGCGGGACCACATCTGCCAGCACGACCACGACCACGACCACGACCATGCCGGTGCCGACCGAGCCACCGCCGGTCTACGTGCTGGTGCTCGACGAGCTGCCCCAGCGCAACCTGCTGACCGCCGACGGCGACCTCGACGCGTCGCGCTACCCGACCTTCGCCGCGCTGGCCGAGCGCAGCACCTGGTACACGAACTGGACGGTGCACTCCGGGCGCACCATCCACTCCGTGCCCGCGCTGCTCTCCGGCGTGCTTCCCCGCAACGTGCTCGCCACGCCCGACGCCTACCCCACCAACCTGCCGGCGCTGCTCGGCGATGCCGGGTGGGGGCTGCACGTGGCCGAGCACAACTCCTGGCTCTGCCCTCCGGAGCGGTGCGCCGGGGTGCGATCGCACCCGGTCGCCGAGAAGCGCCAGCCCGACGAGGTGCTCAGCGGCTTCCTCGACGAGCTCGAGAGCGACCGCTTCCACTCCCAGACGCTGCACGTGCTGCACCTGGTCCTGCCGCACCCGCCATGGGTGCACCTCCCCGACGGCACGCCGACCGGAACCTTCAGCGAGGGGTACGTCGGGCGACGGTGGCCGACCGAGGCCGGGTGGGTGGCGCCGACGGTCGCCGAGGTCGAGTCGCTGTGGCAGCTCGGCCACACCGACGCCCAGCTGGCGCGGTGGATCGCCGCCATCGAGGCACGCGGCGACTGGGACGACGCGCTGGTCGTCGTGACCGCGGACCACGGCGAGGACCTGGCGCCGGGTCACAACTCGCGCGACATCGGGCCCGGGAACCACGGCGACGTCGCCTGGGTGCCGACGTTCGTGAAGCTGCCCGGCCAGCACGAGGGTGCGGTGGTCGACGAGCCGCGCACCGCCAGCGAGCTGGCCGGCATCGTGCTCGACGCCATCGGTCTGCCGCGCCCGGCGGGGGTCGGGGAGCACCACCGCGTGGTCGTGACCGACCGGTGGCCCTACGACGAGGGCGCCCAGCTGAGGTTCGGTCCGGTCGACGAGTCGGCCCGCCCGCACGTGACCGGTGCGGTGACCGGCCCGGGCGAGGGTGCCGGGTGGGACGGGCTCGTCGACGAAGCGCGGCGGGCCACCCTGTCGCCGAAGCTGCTCGACGTGATCGGACGGCGCATCGAGGACCCGGAGTCGCTGCCGGTGCTCGGGAGAGCGATGGTCGATCACCTCGACGAGCTGCGGGGCTCGGCGCGCGGTGGGTGCGGCTGGGACGCCACACCGGCGGGCAGCCTCGTCGCCGGCCCCGACGAGCGGCTCGCAGGAGTCGCGCTGGCGGTGGATGGGGTGGTCGTGGGCGTGTCGCCGGTGCAGGCGCCGTGGCCCGGGGCGCCGGACGCCATCGCTGGGCGCGCCAGCTACTTCCGGGTCCTGCTCGATCCCGACGACGTGCCGCGCTTCGTCGACGTGGCCCTGCTGGCGGTGGACGGCAGCGGCGTCGTCGGCCGCTACGAGCTGGCGCCGTCACCGGTCGAGCACGCAGGCGAGATGCGCTGCCCCACGCCACTCCCCTAGCGATCTCGGCGGTGTGGTGAGACTGGGAGTCCACGTAGCGCGCCGAGAAGGTCCGCTGGCGATCTCGGCGGTGTGGTGAGACTGGGAGTCCACGTAGCGTGCCGAGAAGGTGGTGGATGGAGGTACGGTCCTGCGCCATGGCAGCACCGTGGTTCCAGGGCGCGTCCGTCTACCAGATCTACCCGCGGTCGTTCGCCGACAGCGACGGCGACGGCATCGGCGACCTGGCCGGCATCACCGCGCACCTCGACCACGTGGCGAGCCTCGGGGTCGACGCCATCTGGCTGTCGCCGTTCTTCCCGAGCCCGCAGCGCGACTTCGGCTACGACATCACGGACTACTGCGACGTCGACCCGGCCTACGGCACCCTCGAGACGTTCGACGCGCTGGTGGCTGCCGCGCACGAGCGGGGGCTGCGCGTCGTCATCGACGCGGTGTTCAACCACACGTCCGAGGAGCACCCGTGGTTCGTGGCGTCGCGTTCGTCGCGCGACGACCCCAAGGCCGATTGGTACGTGTGGGGCGACGGGCGCGACGGCAAGCCGCCCAACAACTGGCGCAGCGTGGACTTCATCCACTCGGCCTGGACCTACGACGAGGGACGCGGCCAGTGGTTCCTCGCCACCTTCGACCCGTGCCAGCCGGACCTGAACTGGCACCACCCCGACGTGCGCGCCGCGATGTTCGACGTGGTGCGCTTCTGGCTGGACCGCGGGGTCGACGGCTTCCGCTTCGACATGTTCGGGGCGATCATGAAGGACGGCAAGCTGCGCGACGAGGCGTGGGCGCCGCGCCTCAGCACCGACTTCCAGGTGGTGCGCGTCACCGACCGGAGCCGCACCAACAACACCGAGGCGTGCTACCAGCTGGGGCGCGATCTGCGGGCGCTGTGCATCGAGCACCGCGGCGCGGACGAGGTGCTGCTCGTCGGCGAGTGCTTCGGCGCCCTGCCCGAGCTGGCGCGCTACACCGAGGGCGGCGACGGCCTCACGCACGCGTTCATCTTCGATGCGCTGACGTTCCGGTACCGCGCCGGGTGGTTCCGCGGCGCGATCGATCGCTACGAGGAGGCGTTCCCGGCTCCGCTGGACCCGGCGTGGGTGTACGAGAACCACGACCGGTCGCGCTCGATCAGTCGCGTCGGCGACGACCTGGCCAAGGCGCGGGTCCTGGCCACCGTCCTGTGCACGGTGCGGGGGCAGCCCACGATCTACATGGGCCAGGAGCTCGGGATGCCCAACACCTACATCCCGCTGCGCGACGCCCTCGACGTGGTGGCGCAGCGGTTCTCCTGGGTGCCCGAGCGCGTGAGCAAGCGGCTGCCCGAGCGTCTCAACCGCGATGAGATGCGCACCCCGATGCTGTGGGATCCGTCGTCGACCGGCGGCTTCTGCCCCGAGGGCATCACGCCGTGGCTGCCGGTCAATCCGCTGGTCGCGACGCGCAACGTGGCGGTCCAGGAGGAGGATCCGACGTCGCTGCTGGTCCTCTACCGGCGGCTGCTGCACCTGCGGCGCGAGCACCGGGCGCTGCGCGCCGGGCGGTTGGATCTGGTGCCGGGCACCGGCGACGACGTGCTGGCCTACGTGCGCAGCGACGGGGAGGAGCGGGTGCTGGTCGCGGCGTGCTTCGGGCGCGGTGCGGCCACCGTCGCGCTGGGGGGCACCGGAACGCTGCTGGTGGGCACCGACGTCACCGCGGCGGTCGCCGGCGACGTGCTGCGCCTGGGGCCGAACAGCGCCGCGCTCGTGCTGCTGGACCCGGCGCCGGCTTGATGGCTGCCGCGCCAGCGGTGCATGCGCAGCTCGCTACGCGTCGCGGCAGGCGGAGTCGCGGGTGCCGAGCTCCATCGTGGGCACCATCCAGTAGGAGCCGTCAGGGCAGGTGATGGCAGGGTTGATGTCGCTGAACATCCCGCGGGGGGACTCGTAGCCGGGCACGGCCCACACGTGGACCATGTAGCCGGTGAAGTCGAGGAAGTTGCCACCCACCTCCGTGCACATCTCGGCGGTGACCCCCTCGAGATCCGCGCCGAACGGCGAGTCGACGCCGCCGTCGGGGCGAGGCACCAGGCACACCTTCTCGTGGTAGTGCCAGGTGTCCTCCTCGCCGGGGAAGCCCTCGGGGACGTCCTCGGAGATCACGAGGTACATGAATCCGGCGAGCTTCGCATCCGGCCCGAGGCCGTCGAACACCAGCATCGGGTGCCGCATGTCCTCGGCGTCCATCACGCCATCGGTGTTGAGGTGGTAGTCGGGCGGGCCGTAGTGGGTGCCGAGACCAGGGGAGAAGGGGCCCTGGCGGGTCCAGCCGGCGGCCTCGGCATCCGCGATGGTCGGGTAGAGGTCGTGGACCTCCTCGGTGACGGCGAGCAGCTCGCCGCGCGCTGCCTCCTCCTCGGCGGTGAGCGGTTCGGGTTCGTCGCCGGTGTCGTGCTCGTGGCCGTTGGTGAGCGAAGCGAGGCCGAGGTCGTCACCCATCGCCGCGTGCTCCTCGGCGGTCATGCCGTCGTGGTCGGCGGGCATGTCCTCATCGTGCGCGTGGTCGTGCCCGTCGTCTGCGGGGGCGTCCGTGGTCGTGGTGTCGTTGGCCGGCGCAACCGTCGTCGATGCCGCATCGCCGGCATCGTCGGACGCGCACGATGGCAGCAGCAGCGCGGCGACGGCGAGCGCGGCGGTCGCCGCTCGGCGTGTCGTGGTGGAACCGGTCCCTGTGCGCACCGCACACCCCCGTGCTCGATCGGCGCCCCCCGGCGACGATGCCACGAGTTTGGCAGAGCGCGGCCAGACGCAGGGCCTCAGGTGAGCTCGAGGGCTGCCGGGCCGGGGCCGAGCACATCCGTCGCGTCGACGCCGAGCACGCCCTCGAGCAGACCGCCCAGGACGCGGTGCAGGTCGGTGGTGGTGGCGAGGTCGCCGTCGACGAGGCGGTCCAGCGGAGGCGGGTCGCCGCGGTGGCCGCCTCGGACGGCGCCAGCCACGAGCACGGTGCCCGCCGTGCCGTGGTCGGTGCCGGCGCTGGCGTTCGGTGCGACGCGGCGGCCGAACTCGCTCATGACCGCGACCGTCACCGGCACGCGCAGCGTCGCAGTGCGATCGAGGAACGAGCCGAGCGCGCCGTCGAGCTCGGCCAGCAGGCGGTCGTGGGTGGGGGCCTGCGCAGCGTGGGTGTCGAAGCCTCCCAGCTGCACGGAGAAGGCGCGGGTGGGCAGCTCCGATTCGAGCAGCAGCGCGACGACGTCGAGCTGGGCGCGCAACCCCGCGCGGCCGCTGCCGACGTCCGGCTCGTCGAGGCCCTCGAGAACGGGTCCGACTCGGTCGGCGACGGCGAGCAGGTCCGATGCGGTTCCGGCGACCGACGCGGCGACGGCGCCGCGTGTCGGGTCAGGAGCGGCCATGGTGCGCAGCGCGGCCTCGAGGCGGTCGCCGCCGGGGAGGGCGAACGGCCCGGCAGGCACCACGGCACCGGAGCGGCGCTCGCCGCGCAGCACGAGGGGGAGGTCGCCGCCGACGCCGATGAGCGACAGGAGGTCGCCGTCGGTCAGCTCGAGCCAGCGACCGAGCCAGCCGCTGGACAGGTCGTCTGCTCGTCCCGAGTACCAGACGTCGCGGCAGTGGAAGTGGCTGCGGTCGAGTCCCTCGAACCCGACGCCGTGGACGATCGCCAGCTGGTCCGCGTCGAACAGCGTCTTGCAGCGCTCCAGCGCGGGGTGCAGTCCGAACCCCTCGCCGACGTCGTGGGTGGCGTCCGGGTCCAGTGCGAGGGCGCCTCGTTGGGCGTGGTAGCGGTCATCCGTGATGGGGGCGACGGTGCTGAGCGCGTCGTTGCCTCCGTCGAGTGTGACCAGCACCAGCGCGCCGGCAGGGGTGCCGCCGAGGCTCGTGCCGGGCGCGGCCGCGGTGGTGGACGTGCTGCCTGCCACGCCGTCGGAGCTGCCGTCGTCAGCGCACGCGCCGAGCAGCGTGGCCGCGCCGAGGGTGGCGGCGCCGGAGAGGAAGGTGCGTCGGTGCATGGTCATGGTGCCCTTAGGCGACGAGGTGCTCAGGCGAGGCGAGCGCGACGATCAGGACGAGCTTCGGGTCGACCGCGGCGTCTCGGAGTGCGGCGGCCGTCGCGTCGCTCCACGCGTCGATGCCGAGGAGGCGACCGACGACGTCGGGGCGGTCCGCTGCGGCGGCGCCCTCGAGCGCGGGGACAGGCGTGGAGCGAGCGATGCTCTGCGCAGCCTGGAGGCGGACCATCGCCGCGCTGGTGGAGAGCCACGCCTCGTTGGCAGGCCAGCCGGCCACATCGGGTGGGAGGAACGGCACCTGTCCGAGCGATCGCAGTGCACGCAGGGTGGCGACGTCGGGGGTGATGCCGAGGGAGCGGGCCGTGCCGACCACCAGGTCGACGGGGGTGCGGACCAGGGCGGCGCGCGTCGCGGACGCGCGGAACTCGGGGTGGAGGTAGATGGCGCGCAGGAGCTCGGTGACGTCCAGGTCGCGGGCGAAGGGCGCGGCGAGCTCGCGCACGACCGGATCGTCGGGACCGGCGGGGCGAGCGAGGCGGGACCAGAGGCGGGCGACGACGTGGGGAGCGCACGTGGCGTGGCCGGTGGTGATGGCGACGATCTCGTCGAGTCCGAGCGCACCAGTGGCGCCGAGGACCGTCTTGATGCCGGGGTCGTGCCGGGTCGGATCGAGCGAGGTGCTCCCGTCGTTGCGGTCGATGACCCAGCCGGTGAGGGCGCGCGCCGCCTCCTGCACGTCGCGCTCGGTGTAGGGCTGGCCGCCGGGGTGCCCGCCGTGGGCGGTGCCGCCGTGGCCGAGGGTGAACAGCTCGAGGAGCTCGCGTGCGAAGTTCTCGTTGGGGGCAGCGGCGGTGCTGTCGCGGCCGTCGAGCCAGATGAGCATCGCCGGGTCGCGGGCGATGGCGTGCACCAGCTCATCGAAGCGCCCGGGGCCCAGGTCGTGCAGGGTGCGCCACTGCCGGTGCATGAGCTCGGCGAGGTTGACCTTCTCGATGCTGGTGGCGAAGTGGTCGTGCCAGAGGAAGGTGAGCTTCTCTCGGGCGGGACGCTCGGCGGCGGCCATGCGACGCACCCACCACCCCATGAGCGCGATGCGCTCCTCGCGGTTGCGGGCCTGCGCAGCGTCCTTGGCTGCCTGGTCGTCGCTGCGCTGGGCGGCGAGGTAGCCGGCGGTGTCGAAGTCCGGCGGCGCGATGGCCTCGGCGGCCGGGTCCGGACGGGTGAGGTCGCAGAGGTCGTCGACCGCCGCGTCGTAGCCCATCTCGACGTAGCGATCGATCTCGTCGGGCGTGCCTCCGAACGCAGCACGGCGCAGGAGGTGCGAGATGTCGCTGCGGAGGTCGCTCATGCCCACACCATCGAACACGATCCTTACCTACTTCGTGTGGGCGCGCTGGTGACCAGCGCACCACGCCAGTCCAACGAGGAGCGGTGTGTGGGAGCCTGTCCCCATGGGTGTGACCGTCCGAAGCGCTCTACTCCTTGTGTTCGCTGGCGCGGCGATCAGCGCGTGCTCATCGGATGGCGACCCGCAAGCCGACGCGACGACGACCACGCCGGCCAGCGTCGCGACCACGGTGGCGCCTGATCGCCTCCCGCCCCCCGGTCGGCCGCTGCGCCTCGAGCGCACGATCGACCTGCCCGACCAGCCGGGCGAGCACGTCTCGATTGCCAGCGGGCTGGGGTTCACTGGCATCGGGGACCACCACGTGCTCATGGACGGTACCGAGCTGGTCGACGTCACCGACCCGACCGCGCCCATCCGCACCGTCGCTCCACCGCCAGGACTCGATCCTGGCGAGAGCGGCGAGGTGGTGTCGGTCGGTGACTCGGCGGTCCTCGCCTTCGCCGACTGCCCGGGCATCGAGGTCAACTACTACGAACGCAAGGAGCACATCGATGACGGTCGACGCTGGTGCTCGGAGGTGGTGCGAGCCTTCCGAGTGTTCGAGCTCGACGTCGACGCCGCTGCGTGGGTGCCGCTGGCGGAGCTGACCACCGAGGATGACGACGAGTACCTCGGCACCGACCTGTGGCCGAGGGTGACTCTGACGGCTCTCGGTGGTGACCACCTGGTGGTCTCGCTCGTCTCCGCGGAGCCGCACCCCATCCACTGGTACGAGGTCGACCCCGATGACGGCAGCGTGGCGCCGCTCTACACCGGCGTCGTGAACTACCTCCGCTGCGAGGCATCCGACGGGAGGGTGCTGCTGAACGCGAGGTATCCGGACGAGCCCTCGAGCCTCGCCGTGGCACCGTCGCTCGGCGCACCGCCCCAGGCGTACGAACCCGAGGGACCCGACCCGATCCTCGACTGCGACGCCGACCACATCGAGGGTGCGTCACCAACGGTGTGGCGCGTCCGCGACCAGGCCGGCACCCTCATCCGGACGTGGGCGCTGCCTCGCGGCATCGTTCCCGACGAGCGGGGTGGTTCCGGCGGCAGGAGCGTCCTTCGCCAGCACTCGCTCGACCAAGCCTCGACCGACCGCTCGCAGGACCCGCACCGCGGGATGGTCATCGATTGGTCGGTGGTGCGGACGCATCCCGCTCCGGCCGAGATCCACATCCGGGTGTTCGACGGGTGGATGTCGGAGCCGCTCTCCATCGATCCGCCCACGGCGCCGTGCTGTCCAGCGGTCCACTCCACGAGGCTTGCCGGCGGCACCATCGTGCTGCTCACGTTCGGTGCATGGCCGACGTGCAGCGGTGCTGCCAACCCGTGCGGCAAGGTCGACCGCACGCTGCACGTCATCGAGCCCGTCGACGACGCGGCACCGCCGACGACTATCGCTGCGATGTCCACCACCACACCGTCCACCACCGTGGCGCCCTGAACCTGCTCGCGACCTCCCGGCGGGACTAGAAACGCGCGGACCGCACCAGCGAGGGGGATCGCCGTGGGAGCAGGGACGAGCGAGACCGACGCGGCGCCGGCGCGCGACCTGCGCGTGGCGGTGATCGGCGCGGGGATGGCCGGCATCCTGTGCGCCATCGACTTGCCGGCGAACGGCATCGATGACGTCACCATCTACGAGAAGGCCGACACCGTCGGCGGCACCTGGCGCGAGAACACGTACCCCGGTGTGGCCTGCGACGTCCCCTCGCACCTCTACTCCTACTCGTTCGCCCTGAATCCGGACTGGAGCCACCTCTTCGCCCCCGGCCCGGAGATCCGCGCCTACTTCGAGCGCGTCGCGGCCGAGCACGCGGTGGGCGACCGCTGCCGGTTCGGCGACGAGGTCGTCGAGCTCACGTGGACCGACGGTCGCTGGCACCTGCGCACCGCGTCGGGCCACACCGACGTCGCCGATGTCGTGATCGCCGCCACCGGCGTGCTGCACCACCCCCGCATGCCGGAGCTCGAAGGCCTCGAGTCGTTCGCCGGCGCCGCGTTCCACAGCGCCCGCTGGGACCACGACGTGGACCTCGCCGGCAAGCGCGTCGGCGTCGTCGGCACCGGCTCCACCGCGGTGCAGATCGTCAGCGCCATCGTCGACGACGTCGCGCACCTCGACCTCTTCCAGCGCACCCCGCAGTGGATCCTCCCGCAGCCGAACCCCGAGTTCGCCGCCGAGGACGTGGCGCGCTTCCACGACGACCCCACCGCCATGGAGGAGATGCACCGCAACCTCTCGAACCTGTTCGCCGACGGGTTCGCCAACGCGGTCGTCGACGCCGAGTCGCCGCAGATGCAGATGATCGCCGAGACGTGCAAGGCCAACCTCGAGCACAGCGTGCGCGACCCCGAGCTGCGCGAGCGCCTGCGCCCCGACTACCGCGTGGCGTGCAAGCGGCTGGTGGTGGCCGACGACTTCTACCGCGCCATCCAGGAGCCGCAGGCCGAGCTCGTCACCGCCGGCATCGAGCGCATCGAGCCCGGCGGCGTGCGCACCAGCGATGGCGTGCTGCACGAGCTCGACGTGCTGGTCCTCGCCACGGGATTCAAGGTCGACGCGTTCCTGCGTCCGATGGAGGTCACCGGTCGCGACGGTGTGCGCCTCGACGATGCGTGGTCGCCGCGCCCCAACGCCTACTTGTCGGTGTCGGTCCCCGGGTTCCCGAACCTGTTCCTGCTCAACGGCCCCAACGGCCCGGTCGGCAACTTCTCGCTCATCGAGGTCGCCGAGCTCCAGCTGGCGTACATCCACCAGCTGCTCGATCTGGTGCGCTCCGGTGAGGCGAGCGAGATCTGCGCCACGACCGAGGCCATGGACGAGCACGAGGCGGCGCGCGTCGAGGCGGCCAAGAAGACGGTGTGGGTCACGGGCTGCCGCTCGTGGTACCTCGATGATCGCGGCGTGCCCGCCGCGTGGCCGTGGCCGTTCCAGCACTTCCGCGAGGTGATGGCTGCCCCCGACCGCGACGCCTACGACGTGCGCTGATCCTCAGCCGGGCACGTCCACAACGCTCGTCGTAGCATCAGGCCATGAGCATCGCCGGCTCCTACATCCGCCACGTCACGAACATGCGACGGCGCAACGACGTCGCCAACGACCTGGCCTCCGCGCAGCGAACCACCGCAGAGCTGCTGCGCGAGGAGCGCGAGGAGACCGAGGCCGCGCTGGCCGAACCCCCCACGCCCGACGCGGTGCCCGATGGGCCACGCCCCACCAAGCGGGCGCAGTGGGACGAGAAGCAGGCCTGCTGGGTGGAGTGGGACAAGCGCACCGAGGCCTGGGTCCGCGTCGGCTGACCCGCGCTGGGAGGGCGTCGGTCACCTCGCCGCCAGCTGCAGCGGCACGACGCGGCTGATCTGGGCGAAGTCACCGTCGAGCGCAAGCAGCTGGGCGCGCGCTCGCATGGCGATGCTGGCGATCATGCAGTCGATCAAGCCGCGGGGCGTCACCCCTGCGGCACGGCACCGCCGGTAGACGCGCGCCGCGCCCTCGAAGTCGGCGATGGGGTCGGCCGCTACCCACCCGAAGGAGGTGAGGAGTCGGCGGAGGTCGTCGCTGCGCTGCTCGTCGCGCGCCCCTGCGAGCACCTCCATCAGGATCGGCTCGGTGACGGCGATCGACTCGCCCTGGCTGATCAGCTCGGTGAGCTGCCGGTCGACGGCAGACCCCGTCGCACGGTCGAACTCGACCCACGCTGAGCTGTCGACGAGGATCACGAGCCCACGTCCTCGGGCAGCTCGCTGATGGCGCCAATGCCGCGCATGTCCAGCGCCTCGGCGGTCGTCAGCGGGCGGCCGGCAAGGTGCCGGAGCGCTAGCTCGACCGCCTCGGTCTTCGTGCGGACGCCGTAGCGGCGCATCACGATCCCGAGCAGGTCGTCGTCGATGTCGATGTTCGTGCGGCCCATGCACTCATCATGACAGATAGACACCATCCCTACACCTCACATGTAGAACACATGCATCGGCCGTCGTCGGGCAGCGAGCTGTCCGATCCTAGGAACCGGGTGTGACACTCACGCGAGGGCTGGCTCGACAGGATGCTCGTCGGCGGCAGCCGATCCCCGGGCGACCATGAGCAGGCCCCACCCGCCGGCGCCGAGCGAGGCAGCCGCGCCGATGGCGATGGCCCACCGCGCGCCGGACGCCTCCGCAACCCACCCGAGTATCGGCCCGCCGATGGGCGTGCTGCCGAGGAACACCATCGCCTGCAGCGCCAGCACCCGTCCACGCATCATCGGGTCGGACTGCAGCTGCACGATCGTCGTCGACGCGGTGAGGAACGAGATGCTCGCCAGGCCGATGACCAGCGCGATTGGCATCGCCAGCGCAGCGCTCGGCACCACCGCCATGGCCCCCATCGCCACGCCGAAGGCGACGGCGGCCAGCGCGACCGTGCGCACCTCCACCGACGTGCGCCGCGCCACCGAGAGCGCGCCGATGACCGAGCCGAGGCTCACCACCGAGTACATCGTCGTGAACAGCGTCGTGTCCCCACCGAGGTCGCGCGTGGTGAACAGCGGGAAGATCACCTGGAAGTTGAACGCGAGGGTGCCGACGATCGCCATCATCACCATCGGCACCGCCAGCTCGGGGGTGGCGCGCACGTAGCGCAGCCCGGCGCGCACCTGGCCGGGGCCGCGCGCCGCGGCGGGTGCGGTGCGGAGCTCGTCGCGGCGGATGAGCCGCAGCGATGCCAGCACGGCGAGGTACGAGAGGCCGTCGACCATGAACGCCCACCCGAACCCGACGGTGGTGATGAGCACGCCGGCCAGCGCGGGCCCGATCACCCTCGAGGAGGTCATGAGCGTGCTGTTGAGGCTCACCGCGTTGACGATGTCCGCCTCGGGCACGAGCTCGACTACGAAGCTGCGACGAGCCGGGTTGTCGAAGGCCATCGTGAGGCCGCCGACCGATGCCACGGCGAACAGCGCGGCGAGCGGGGGGTCGCCCATGAAGGCCAGCGCGGCGAGCGCGAACGACTGGCCCATGGCGATGGTCTGCACGATGCGCAGGAGCCGGAGCTTGTCGGAGCGGTCGGCGACGAGGCCAGCCCACGGGCCGAGCAGGAGCACCGGCGCGAACTGCGCCGCAGCGAGCAACCCGAGCGCCACGCCGCTGTCGGTGAGCTGCAGGACGAGCAGCGTCTGGGCGACGAGCGTGAGCCAGTTGCCGACCTGGCTGACGAGCTGACCCCAGAAGAAGAGGCGGAAGTTGCGGATGTGCAGCGAGCGGAACGTGCCCGTCGCGAAGCGCCGCACCGCGCTCACGGTTCGTCCTCGACCAGCGCCTCGAGCACGTCGAGGGCGTCGGCGAGCCGGCGTCGCTGATCCTCCTCGAGCGCCTCGAGGCGCACCGCGAGCCACGCGTCGCGCTTCTCACGCGAGGCAGCCAGCAGGGCCTCGCCCTCGACGGTGGTGGCGGCGACCGAGAAGCGACGGTCGTCGGGATCGGCGGCCTTGGCGACGAGGCCGGCCGCGATGAGCTTCCGCACGATCTTGGTGATCGTGGGCGGCGAGACGCGCTCGTGCTCCGCGAGGTCGCCGAGGGTGAGGGGGCCGCGCCGCGAGATGGAGGTGAGCGCGGAGAGCTGGCTGGGGGTGAGCCCGACGCTGGACTGCTGGCGGAGCTGACGGGCGAGGCGTGCCGCGCTCAGGCGCAGCCGGCTGGCCATCGCCGCGCTGTCGGTGCTGCGGCTGTCGGCGTCAGGTCGGCTCGGCATGCCAACACTTTACCAAGCTAACTATTTCCTCCCACCTCCCATTTCCACTTCTGGTGGGGCTGGCGCGTCGCGATGCGCGAGTGGTCCCACCAGAAGGTGCAGGGGAGGGGGTGTAAGGCGGCGGCGGGTTGCCGGTCAGGACGTGCGAGACCACCGCACCGAGGAGGGGCGACGCATGCCCTCCAGCCCGATCCATCCCCATCCGCAACGCTCGCCGTGGGAGGCTGACCGCCGATGGCAGGCCGATCCCCGCAGGACGCTGCGCGAGTCCTCGCCGCCCGCGCAGGTGACGAGCGAGCGTTCACGGCGCTGTTCCAGCGCTGGTTCGATCCCTGCTACGACGTCGCATGGCGCATCGTGCGCGACGACGGACGGGCGGCGGAGGTCGCGCAGGACACCTTCCTCGTCGCCTGGCAGCAGCTCGATTCGCTGCGCGACCCCGCGGCGTTCGGCGGGTGGGTTTTGCGCATGGCGCGCAACCGGGCGCTCAACCGCATCGAGCACGAGCGCCGTGCCTCGCCGACCGACGACGACGCGCCGGTGTTCACGACGCGCGCCGCGCCCGACGACCCGGCGGCCACGGTGACCCGCGCCGAGCAGGAGGAGATGCTGTGGGCCGCGTCGGTGGTGCTCGGCGAGCGCGACGCCAGCGTGCTGGACCTGCACCTGCGCCACGGCCTCGATCCAGCTGAGATCGCCGAGGCGCTCGAGATCACCCCCAACGCCGCGCACCAGACGCTGCACCGTCTGCGTGGTCGCCTCGCGGTCGGCATCCGCGCCTGGGTGCTGTGGCACCACGGCGAGCCCCGGTGCGAGGACCTCGCCGCGCTGCTCGCCGATGCCGGTCTCACGGGGTTCGGCCGCGACACCGTGCGCGCGATCGAGGCGCACGCACCGGATTGCGACGAGTGCTCCGATCGGCTGGCAGCGGTGCTCGCTCCCGATGCCATGTTCGCCGCCGTGCCGCTGCTCGCGGCCGGACCCGACGTGCGGCGTCGCGTGGCTGAGGCGCTGCGTTCCGAGGGGGTGTCCATCGATCCGATCGCCGCCGCGACGGCGATGTCAGCGGCGCAGTCGGCGGCGGACATCTCCACAGCGGCGGGCGCGACGACTCGTCGGCCAGTCGGGGCGTGGCTCGCCGGCGCGGCGGCGACGCTCGTGGTCGGCGGGCTGCTCGCGCTCAGCTGCTTGCCAGACGACGACGAGCCGGTGATCGCCGGACCGCTCGCCACGACGACATCGACGACGAGCGCGTCGACGACGACGACCTCGGACGCCTCCACGACCACCTCCACCACCGCGGCACCGAGCACGACGAGCGAATCGACCACGACCTCGGTGGCGCCGGCGCCGGGTGTACCGCCGACCACCCAGAACGCACTCCTGCCGCCCGGTCCCACGCCGGTCCCGCCGCCACCCGCGTCGCCGCCGCCGGTCTCACCTCCTCCGGTCGCGCCACCGGTCCCGCCGCCTCCCACCACCCCGGCGGCGCCGACGGTGGACTCCTTCACCGCGACGCCAGCGGTGGCCCCCGGCGGCGCGTGCCCCGGCGGGCAGTGGGCGACGACGCTGGCGTGGACGACGACCGGCGCGACCATCGTGTCCATCGCCGCGGCCGACATCGCGCCGATCACCGGCTTGCCCGCGGACGGCTCGACGGTGGCGTGCCGCTTGACGCCCAGCCCGCCGATCGGCGGCTGGACGCTGACCGCGACGGGCCCCGGCGGGACCGACACCGCGACCGCCTGAGCGCGACGGGCGACCTGCACGTCGTGCGAGCGACCTGCTCGGCCGTAGGAGCGGGTCAGCTCGGGGTGTCGCGCCAGCGGCGGGCGGTGAAGTAGCTGGCCGCGTCGTGCTCGAGCGGGCCGGTGCGCGCCGACCACCGGTAGGACGCAGAGATGCGCGGGCCGGTCGGGCGCGTGCGCTTGGGCACCGCGTGCTCGAAGTCGCGCTGGCATGCGCCGCCCATCACGAGCAGGTCGCCCGACGCGGGGGAGAGGTCGATGGAGCGCCCGCCACCGAGGGGCCGCACCAGGAACGGCCGCTGCGCGCCGAAGGTGACGATGGCGACCAGTGTGGCGTCGAGGTGGCGCAGCTCGCGGTCGCGGTGGAAGGCGACGCTGTCACGCCCGTCGCGGTAGCAGTTGAGCCCGACGCGCCCGAAGCGCACGTCGTAGTGGGCTTCGAGGTGCGAGCGGACGTCGCCGAGGACGGGGTGCGGGTCGTCGTCGCGGCTGCGGGCCCAGTGCATGAGGCGCGGGTCGTCGACCTCGCGGTCGTACATCCACCGGCGGCCGCGACGCCACGAGATGCTGTCGAGCAGGTCGGCGCACGTCTGGTCGGCGCCATCGAGCCAGCCGCGCGCCACGTCCACCCACGACGCCGCATCGAGCTGGATGCGCTCGACGGGGACGTCGCTCGCCACGCCCGGATCGCCGCTGGTGAACAGGCTCTGCTGCAGCACAGGGTCACCTTAGCGAACACCCGTTCGACCCGCCCACCACCCCAACCTTCTCGGCGGGCTGCGTGGACTCCCAGTCTCACCACGCCGCCGAGAAGCGTTGGTGCCGGTACGCTCCGGCGCGAGCACCGGGGGGTGGCCGATGGCTGATGAAGGCGCCACGAGCGAGCTGCCGCAGACGTCGATGGTGGCGTTCCTGCTCGACCCGCTCGCAGCGCTGGCCGAGATGCGGAGCCAGGGCGACGTCCTGCAGGACGAGCTGGGCAAGGTCGTCATCAGCCACGAGCTGGTGCGCGAGCTCCTCGCCGATCGCACGTTCGGGCCGCGCTTCAACGACAGCCTGGAGCTGCTCGGCATCACGTCGGGCCCCTTCTACGACTGGATGGCGTACTCGCCGCTCAGCAACGACGGGGACCAGCACAAGCGCTTCCGGGCGCTCATGTCTCGCACGTTCACGCCGCGCAGCGTCGTGCAGCTGCGGCCGTCGCTGGAGCGCACCGCACACGAGCTCATCGACGAGATGGTCGGCGAGGTCGACCTGATGACCGGCTTCGCGCACCGCTTCCCGCTGCTCGCGCTCTGCGAGCTGATCGGCGTGCCCATCGACGAGCGCGAGCAGTTCGCTCGCTGGGCCGACACCATCGGCCAGGGCTTCAACTTCATCGAGCTGCCGGGGAACATCGCGGCGATCGATGACGCGGTCGCGAGGCTGCTCGCCTACACGGCGCAGCTCATCGAGCGCACCCGCGCCGAGCCCCGCGACGACCTGGTGAGTCGCATCGCGCTCGAGGGCCCCGAGGCCGGGTTCCCCGACGACGAGCTGGCCGGGTTCATCGGCGGCCTGGTGTTCGCCGGGCACGAGACCACGAAGAACCAGCTGGGCTGGGCGATCCAGGTGCTGTCCGACGAGCACGCGGTGTGGGATCGCCTCGGCGCCGATGCGAGCTACGCCACCAAGGTGGTCGAGGAGGTGATGCGCCACCGCTCCGCGGTCACCGCCGCGCCACGCCGGGCGCTGGCCGACACCGAGGTCGGGGGATGCCCCGTCGCCGCTGGCGAGGGTGTGATCGCCTCGATCTGGGGCGCCAACCACGACCCGGCCGCGTTCGAGGACCGGTTCGACCCGAACCTGGAGCGCGCCGCACCGCACGTCGCGTTCGGCCACGGCGCGCACCACTGCCTGGGCGCGCAGCTGGCGCGCGCCGAGCTGGAGGTCGCGCTTCATGCGCTCGCGGCGCGCCTGGAGGTGCCGGTCGTCGGTGAGTCGGCGTGGCGACCACCGGTCGGCATCACCGGTCCCACGAGCCTGATGTTCACGTGCGTGCCGCGGTGAGCGTCGAGCCGTTCGAGATCGCCGTCGACGAGGCCGCGCTGGACGACCTGCGTGACCGCCTGGCGCGCACGCGCTGGCCCGACGCCGAGGTGGTCGACGACTGGTCGCAGGGCGCGCCCCTCGCCTACGTGCGCGACCTGGTCGACACGTGGGCCACGACGTACGACTGGCGGCGGTGCGAGGCGCGGCTGAACGCCATCGGGTCGTGGCGCACCGAGGTCGACGGGCTCGGCATCTGGTTCCTGCACCGTCGCTCGCCCCACCCCGGCGCGCTGCCGCTGGTGCTCACCCACGGCTGGCCCGGTTCGGTGCTCGAGTTCAGCCGGATGGTCGAGGCGCTGACCGATCCCACCGCGCACGGCGGCGACGCAGCTGACGCGTTCCACGTCGTGATCCCCGCGCTGCCCGGCTACGGCTTCAGCGACAAGCCCACGACCGTGGGCTGGGGCGTCGAGCGCATCGCCCACGCGTGGGCCGAGCTGATGACGCGGCTCGGCTACGAGGGCTTCGCTGCGCACGGCGGCGACTGGGGATCGAGCGTCACGATGATGCTGGCCATGGAGCACTCGGAGCGCCTGGCAGGTATCCACCTCACCATGCCGGTCGCAATCCCGGACCCGAGCGACGCCACCGATGAGGAGCGTGCCGCGCTCGCATCGCTCGAGGAGCACCGGCGCTGGGACAGCGGCTACTCGAAGCTGCAGTCCACGCGGCCGCAGACCGTCGGCTACGGGCTCACCGACTCGCCGGTCGCGCAGCTGGCGTGGATCGTCGAGAAGCTCCACGCCTGGACCGACAACGACGGCGACCTCGAGTCCGCCATCAGCCGCGACGACGTGCTCGACGACGTGATGCTCTACTGGCTGCCCGGCGCCGCGACGTCCTCGGCTCGCCTCTACTGGGAGAGCTTCCGCAGCTTCGACCTGCGACCGATCGACGTGCCGACGGGCGTGTCGATCTTCCCGAAGGACCTGCTGCGAATGTCGCGGCGCTGGCTCGAGCCCAGGTTCAGCGATCTGCGCCACCACGCCACGATGGCGCACGGCGGCCACTTCCCCGGCCTCGAGCAACCCGACGCGCTGGTCGACGAGCTGCGCACCACGTTCCGCTCGATGCGCTGAGAAGCAGGGGAGACGTGATGCGACTGCTCAAGTGGCTTGGTCTCGGCGTCGCAGCGGTCGCGGCGCGACGTGCGAGCCGGTCGAGTGACGAAGTGAGCGAGTCAGCTGAGTCGACGGATTCGATGCTCGCATGACCCGCCGAACCATGCTGGGTGTGCAGCTCGGGCGGCCGCGACGGTATGCGGTCATCATCGTTGCGACTGCGGTCCTGCTGTCTTCTTGCTCCGGGTCCAGCGCGTACGACGGGCCTGGGATCGATCATCGCTTCGTCGGCAGGTCGCTGAGCGAGGTCGAACCGTGTGACACAACTGGCTGCGGCTCCATCGGCATGAATCTGGGGACCCTCGATGGCGTCGTGGTCCGAGTCGTGACCGACGTCTCTGAAGATGGGCAGCAGTTCGCTGATCTCGCGTGCAGCGGAGACCGCGTGAACCTCGTGGTGGACGGCGACACGATCGTCGCCGCAGTCCAGGAGGACTGCTCGTGAGGCGAGCCGACCACGATCAGGAGGCAGGGTGAACCACCGAACCGAGGTGAGCCGGCGGTGATCATGAGGTCGCGAGGATCCGCGAGCGGTTGGGTCATCATCTGGAGTGGCGGCCACGAGGAGGCGACATCCATCACGCTGGAGCTCGCTGAGGCGGGGATCAGGTCCGAGGTCGTCCTCGACGAACCACTCAGCGCCGCAGCTGGTCAACGCATGGTGGATGTGCGGGTCGCTGCCGCCGACTTCGGTCTGGCTGTCGACGTCGTCGCAAGGACGGACCACCTCGTCGAGGGACCGGACGGCTTCGATGACCGTCCGCTCGGCTACCGGTTCTGGGACCTGGCCGTCACCCGCAGCGTCCGCGACGCCGACCACCTCGTGGCCGAGCTGGCGAGGGCTGGAATCGGATCGGTGATGACCGAGCCCGATCTGAGCGCGGGCGATCACCAGACGATCCGGATCGAGGTCGAGCGCGACGATCTCAAGCGAGCGGCGGCGATCGTGCGCAAGCGGAGGAGGAAGCTGGGGACGGTCGAGCTGGACCCCCACGCCGCGTCGCTCTGACGGTCACTCACCTCGCAACGCAGGTGCTTGCTGGCATCGGGCTACGTTGGCGCCATCAACGAGCGCCGAACCGCGCCGGGAGCGCGGCGCGCTACTCATCGATAGCGATCGAGCGCATGGACCGACCTCCGATTCCGCCACCACCGACTGCCCCAGGGCAATCACGAGACGAATCCGTCGAACGGTTCATCGAGGCTGCGAGGAGCGCGCAACGGTTCGGCCGCGGGGCGGTGCTGTTCGGCTACATCTGGATCGGCATCAGCGTTCTGGGCACGATCAGCCTCTACTTCTCCACAACCCACGATGCTGGAACAGGCGAGATCCTGAGCGTTGAGGAGCGCCTCGAGTTCGCGAGCCGGACCTTCTTCTACGCCATGGCATGGACCTTCATCGTCATGCTTGGCGGACGGCTACTAGGTGTGGTGGCGCAGCACCTCGAATTGACGTGGTCGCGCCGGCAGGCCGACAGCTGATCATTGTGAGGCGAGAGGCGCTGCCAGTCGTCGTTCGTCTGTTGCTGGCGGGTGTCCTCGCCTTGTCCGCGTGCTCGGGATCGCCTGCGCCGAGCGAGGTCGGTCCGACTGCGATGGATGGCTCGATCACGATCACGTCGACCACCCTGCCGCCTGCCACCACAACGACCTCGACCAGCGTGCCCGAACCGTGCTCGACGCCGTCGCCCAACTCGACGTTCGCAGTCGGCGCCCCGAGGGCATGGGCACTCGCAGACGAGACGCCGTCCAGTGACGTCCTGCGGTTCGTCGAGTGTCAGCTCGACGGCGAACCGGGGCTGCTCGCTCTGCACGATTCGCTTCCTGGTGCCGACGAGCCGTGGGCCAGGGTGTCGCCCTGGCCCGATGAGATCCGGACCGACTTCTTCCCTCGCCGACCCGATGCGTCCACCGGAGAGGCGGCGATCGCGGTCCGCACCGAGGCTCGGTCGACGCCCATCGAGTGCAGTGGCGGCGGTGTCGCCTGGGAGGATGTCGAGGTTCGCGGGGCGCGGGGTTGCCTTGCCGCCACGGGCCTCACCTTCCTGAAGTTCGACGAGGGCGAGTGGAGCGTGCACCTCGAGTCGCGCCTCGACCCGCCGGCGTTGATCGAGTGGGCCGACGGCCTGCGCCTCGTCGAGGTAGCTGAGCTCCGATCCGGTCGGTCCCCGTGAATCGTCCGACGAGGCCAGGTGACCCCCGGTTGCCACGATGGCGTGGTCACCTCGTCGGTGGCGGCAGTTGGCCGGTGAGGGTGCCTCGTGGCTGCGGTGGGTGGTGTCAGCCGGACGCGACGATGGGAAGCGCGACGGTCGCGGGCGGTGGGGATCCCTTCCCGAGGTTCCCCAGCTGGAGGTAGCAGTCGTCCAGCCCGCAACCCTGCACTCGATCGTGCAGGGTGAAGGTCACCCTGTCCGAGCCGTTCGGCCGTGCGCCCGAGTAGAGGCAGTTGAAGGGTTGGTCGACGTGGCAGACGCCGATCGATGTCTGGATGTGGTCCGGCAGGTCGCGCACCTCGACGGTGATGTGGTCACCCTGGCGGTGCGGACTGAGTTCGAGGATCCGCATCGATGGTCGGGGTGCGAGGGGCGTCGCTGCATCCATCGGGATCACCGCGGCCGCGACTACCTCGCCGCTAGAGCCGGTGAACTCGGGATCGACATCGACATCGGTCGTTCGTGTGATCTGAGCGAAGCAGGTTCGCTTGCGGCAATCGATCCACGTCCGGCCGAGCAGCTCACCGGTGATCGTCACCTCGATCGGCGCATCGGGCGCATCAGGATCGATCGTGATCGGTGCAACTCCGAGACCTCCGCAGTCGCTCCCCAACAGGGGTTGGCTCCAACCCTGCCCGCTGTAGTCGGCCTCCCAGAGCGCTTCGCCGTTGAACGCTGTGGCGCGCTCACCTAGTCCGAACGAGCAGATGCTCACCCAGAACGCCGCAAGGCCGTCCGCTCGCTCCGGGTGCTCGGCGCGCATGGCGAGCCACGAGGGATCGACGGTCAGCCCTTCGGGCCGCAGGACGAAGGACCCGGCCTCGGCGGCAGGCTCGGCGCGCAACGCGATCTCCGGTGCCGCGAGGTCCCCGACGAAGTGCAGCCGTTCGCTGGCATGGAACGAACCCCCACCGTCGTCGACCACCAGGTAGCAGCGGACCTCGTCATCACCGCAGTCGCGTTCACCCACCGGTGTCAGCACCCGGCGATCGAGGCGGACGCGGACCGAGACGAACGGCTCGGTGACGTCGTGGCTGACGTCGGACGGGTCGTGGTCCAGCGGGTCGCACGAGACGAGGCCAGCGGTGCCCGTCCCGACCCGCACGACCGAGCAGAGCTGCGGGCGTGAGCCGTTGACGAAGTCCACGTACATCGATGTGGGCGCCGTCACGGCGATGCGCTGCCCGTCGGCGTACGGCCCAGCAGGGTCGAGCTGGATGTCCGGGTTCACCGGAGCGGGCGCTTGTGACGCGTCGTCCACGAGGTGCGCACGTTGGGCCTCGGTCAGATCCTCGACGCGCGGGAGCTCGGGCGGGCCGACGACCTGCACCGTGTCCTCCGGCGACGAGTCGTTCCACAGGACGAACCCAGCGACGACGACCACCACCACCGCGGCCAGAAGAAGCACGACGCGGCGTGGTGATCGTGCTCCACCGGGCGGCACCGCCGGCCTCGTCGTCTCGTCCACCCCGATCAGCCGGTAGGACGTACGCGCGGCGCGCAGTCGGTCATCGAGCGTCATCGTGCGCCTCCGTCGGCAATGTCGTCGTCGATCTCGCCCAGCGCCTCGGCGAGTCGGGTACGTGCCCGCCGCCAGTGCGTCCGCACCGTCTCGCCGCCGCACCCGATGACGTGCGCCACCTCGTCGACGCTGAGGTCCTCGAACCACAGCAGCAGGACGACCTCCTGCTGGCGACGCGGCAACGAGCGGATCGCGACCCACAGCTCGGGGTCGCCGAGGTCCGGCTCTACCGCACCGTCGTCACCGCCGCGAGCGCCTAGTCGAGCCATCGCGCGCGTCTCGCTCGCGATCCGCCGCCAGCGAGATGCTGAGCGGTTCAGGACGGCGCGACGCGCCCATCCGAGTGGGTCCTCGTAGGCCGAGATCCGCTCCCACTGCCGGAAGGCATCTGCGAGCGCGTCCTGTGCGAGGTCCTCAGCGAACGCCCAGTCGCCGGTTCTGGCGAACGCGAGTCTGCGAAGCGGCCCGACCCCGCTGCGGTAGAACGCCTCGTAGTCCACGTCACCGCCCTTCGCCTCTGTCAGTTCTGGCTCCGCCAGAGCGGGTTGCGGCACCGGCATGGTGCACCGCACGAGGGACCGCACGCCCTGTACTCGCCAGACGGCCCTGATGCTGGTACACGGATACTGTCGACGGTTGACATGGGAACCGATCCGCCGAGCAGGTTCGATGTGCGTCAGGCGCCGATGCCTGATGGCGTGGTCTCGGCTGTCGACGAGTTCCTCGACCAAGAGCTGGGTGAGGTGCCACGCCCGCTCGTCGAGGACAAGCAGACCACCGCGCCACCCGACCTGAACGGTCTCGTCCTGCAGTACCAGACGATCATGGAGACCTACGGCGTCGGATGAGAAGTTGACGACGCCGGACCGGACACGCGGATTGGGCTGGATTGCGCCTCGCGCCTGCGTGGGGTTGCTGGCACTCGGCGTGCTGTGCGCCGTCGTCGTGCCGATCTACGTCGCCGAGCCGGGACCCATCGCCCATGCCCACGTCCTGAACTCGTTCGAAGACCCCTCGTCGTGCCGCTGGGGTCCAGGCCTCGCCAGGCCGTCCCTGCTCGCCCGATCGACGCAGGTTGGCTGGGAGTGCTCGGACGATTGGTACGGCTGCGTCACGCTCGAGCGTGAGCTCCTCGGCTGGCGAGTTGTGGATTCGATCTGGCAGAACGGCCACTCCGAACATTCCAATCCGTTCGTGATCCAGGCACCCGATAGGGGCTGCGCATGACTGTTCCCGGACCACCGTCGACGAGCTCGTTTGCGAGTGGCCATCCATCAAGGCAGCGCCGCCTACGGGTGCGTGTCGGGAGCGCTCCAGGCGCAGCACGAGCAGCGCGGATCGGTCCGGTGGACGTCATGGTCGAAGGGGTCAGCAAAGGCAGTCGCGAGTGCGAAAGGATGATGCCGTGACGTCCGAGAAGGAATCAGTCGAGGAGATCCCAGCAACACCTCCAAGTCGACCGTTGGAACTCGTGGAGTCCAGGGACGTGAGTGCCAGTGCCGTCAGCTGAGCTCATGCCGCTCGAGTTCGCGCACGAGATGGAGCCGGTGGCGCTCATGCGGGCCCTCTACACCGCGAAGTTCGAGTCCGAGGCGCCATTCGAACCGGGAGGCGAGTGGATCCTGAGCCCGTTCACAAGTGCGGTGATGCGCCGACTCGGCGAGATGCAGGGCGGCTTCGGTGTCCTCGAACGAGACTCGGAGGCAGCCGAGCGAGTACTCGAGATTCATCTCCACCGGCTCGACCAGCGCGAGTGGTGGGACAAGCTCGACATCGAGCGGCAGCGCGGAGTCATGCGGGACGTCGCGAGCCCGTATGAGCTCGACGCCGCCCTCGCAGATGAGCTGATCGCTGAGGCTGACGGAACAAGTCGGCCAGAGCACCAGGTGCGATTGCGTGTGCACTCCGCTGAGGTCGGGCGCCATGGTGTGCCGGGCGGGGGCTGGGGCCCTGGTGGAGTCGGCATCGAGTGGTCGCCGATCGAGGACTTCGAGCCGGAGGACCCTCGCAGCTTCTCAGTCGAGGTGCTCGTGCAGCTCCAGGGTGCGTCAGGCGAGCGGGCCGGGAGCTTCGCGATCGCGGTGGTCGCCCGCAGCGCGATCGAGCCCGGGTGGATCCGTCCGGCGCTCGTCATCGAGAGGTGGTCGGCTGCGGGCGTCCTTGCTGCGATCGATGCGGTCTTGGAGGAGGCTGCCGGCCCCTCGCTGCGTTCGGTGCTCCAACGCTTGTGGAAGCACTCGGTGGATGGCTGATGTGGCGAGCGACCGTGCTCCGGTAGGTGGGGGGTAGCGCCACCCGGATCGCGTGGCGCTGGCGGAGTAGGTCCCTCGTACTGGTTGTGGTCACGGTCGGTGGTTGTGTGTTCACAACCTTTTGTGGTTGACGGGGTGGTGGTGGGCGGCTAGAGTCGAACACGTGTACGAGTCGAGTGTGTCGAGCGAACCGAGCGTGGTGACCGATCCGGGTGTGCCGGG
>JBBRAZ010000037.1:0-39002 GCA_038206295.1 Acidimicrobiales bacterium | reverse complement strand
GTGCATGCCGGGTGACAACACGGACATGACCGTCGAGCTGATCAACCCGATCGCGATGGACGAGGGTCTGCGGTTCGCCATCCGTGAGGGTGGCCGCACCGTGGGCGCTGGTCGCGTCGTCAAGATCAACAACTAAGGACGGATGTAGCCACCATGGCTGACAAGCAGAAGATCCGGATCAGGCTCAAGGCCTACGACCACGAGGTCATCGACCAGTCGACGAAGAAGATCGTCGAGACGGTCGTCCGGACCAACGCCACGGTGCGCGGCCCGGTGCCGCTGCCGACGGAGAAGCACCGCTACACGGTGATCCGGTCCCCGTTCAAGGACAAGGACTCCCGCGAGCACTTCGAGATGCGCATCCACAAGCGCCTGCTCGACATCCTGGAGCCCACGCCCAAGACGGTCGATTCGCTCCAGCGCCTCGACCTCCCCGCCGGCGTCGACATCGAGATCAAGATCCAGCAGGCCTAGCGCCAGCACCACCGATCTGCACGGAGCCCGGGCCCAGCAGCCCGGGCTCCGCCGCGTCTCCACCTCAACGTCCGAGCGACCTCGGCACACCACAGCGTTCTGGGTGTGCTGCGGGTACTCCCAGTCTCAAAACCCTGCCCAGATCGCGCCGGGTCGGAGGGAAGGCGTGCGAGGCGCGGCGTGTCGTCAGCGGTCGAACGCCAGCGCGGCGATGCGGGCCGCTTGGCGACGCACCTCGACGTCGCGCTCGGCGTCGGCGCGGAACAGGTGGGTCACGAAGAAGCTGAAGAGCTGGCTCATCACGATGGCCGCCATCGCTGCGGCGTCCAGCTCGTCGCCGAACAGCTCGGTGATCCACCCCTCGAGCGCCGGCTCGATGACATCGAGCAGCTCGCGCCCGACGGCCAGCGCGGTGTCGTCGCCGCGCAGGCCCTCGCCCAGGAGCAGTCGCCAGATCGCCTCCTCCTCCAGCGAGCCCTGCCACATCGAGGTGATGAGGGCCTCGAGGCGCTGGGCCGGAGGAAGCGCCGCATCGACCTCAGGCAGCTCACGCAGGCGAAGCGCGTACTGGCGCTCCTCGATCACCGAGCGCAGCAGGTCGGCCTTGGACGGGAAGTAGTGGTAGATCGCCGCCACGTTGCACCCGCAGGCCTTCGCCAGGGTGCGCATCGAGGTGGTGCCGGCGCCGTGCGTCGACATGAGGGCGAGCGCGACATCGAGGATGTTCTCGCGCGTGCTCGTGCGCACGGTAGGCGGCTCTGCGACCGGTGCGGGCACCGCTGCGGTGGCCACCTCAGTGCGCGACCGGGCAGCCGCCGCCGGCCGTCGGCGCAGCCGGGCAGCCGGTGGGCTGCTGCGAGCCGGGAGTGAACAGCGCCGGCAGGTGCTGGAGGGCCAGCACCAGCGAGGACTCGCCCCGCTCGAACGGTGCATCCGACGCGATGGCGATGTCGGGCAGTCGGTGGAAGAGCTCCTGGAAGACCGTCTTGACCTCCATGCGCGCCAGGTTGGCGCCCAGGCAGAAGTGGGGGCCGATGCCGAAGGCGAGGTGCGGGTTCGGGTCGCGGTCGAGGATGAGGTCATCGGGGCGCTCGAACACCGACTCGTCGCGGTTGGCCGACTGGTACAGCAGCAGCACGCGGTCGCCCCTCTTCAGGTCGGTGCCGTCGTAGGTGTGGTCCTCTGTCACGGTGCGGATGAAGCTCAGCACCGGCGACACGTAGCGGATGAGCTCGTCGACCGCCTTGTCGACGAACGCGTCGTCGTGGAGGTTGGCCAGCAAGCGCGCCCGCTCCTCGGGGAAGAGGCTGAGTGCCAGGAGGCCCCCGCTGATCGCGTTGCGGGTGGTCTCGTTGCCGGCCACGAGGAGGATGACGAGGAAGCCGAGCAGCTCGTCGTCGTCGAGCAGATCCTCGCGCCCCTCGGGCACGACCTGCTTCTCGACGCCCTGCAGCGACTTGTGCTCCTTCTCGAGCGCGCCGCCGTCGAACGCCTGCGTGAGCACCCCGAGCAGGTCGCGGTCGTCGGGGTTCGCCCGTCGCTCGGCGATGAGCTCCAGGCACATCGTCGCGAACTCGCCGAACGCCTCGGCTGCGGCGAGCAGCACCGGGTCGTCGCCCTCGATGTGCCCGTCGCCGGCCATCATGTCGTCGGACCAGCGGTACATGTCGAGGCGCTTCGAGGGATCGAGGCCCATCATCTCGCAGATGATGATGAGCGGGACGTGGATGGCGAACTGCTCCACGAAGTCGGCCTGGCCGGTCTCCGCCATGTCGTCGAGGATCTCGTTCGTGAGCTGTCGGACGTGGGGGATCAGCTCGCGCACCCGCCGCGGGGTGAAGCCCTGGTTGATCAGGCGGCGCTGGCGGGTGTGCTCGTCGCCGTCGAGGGTGATGAGCGACATGTCGCCGGCGATCTTCGGTCGCACGCCCTCGCCTGAGCAGTAGCGCTCGGGGTTGCGCGAGATGTGGAACACGTCCTCGTGCCGGCTGGCGATGTAGAGGTCGTTCACCACGTCGTGGTAGAGCCCCGGCGCGCCGCGCAGCTCGCGGTACAGCTCCCACGGATCGTCGAACAGCGTCGGGTCGCAGAAGTCGAGCACGCGCTCGTCACCGGTGATCGTCACAGCCCCTCCAAGAGCGTCTCCATCGCAGATCCCCGCGATCCGCCCATCTAAGCAAACGTTCGTTCAGGAGGCAAGCGAACGGGGAGTCGCCCGCTTTGGACACGCGTGGATGGTGTGGCTACGCTCTCCCCTTCGTGCACGACCCGTGAGGGTCGCGCCGCGGCTCTCCGGAGCCGTCGTCCCTCCCAGGGCGAAACCGACGTCCGCGCAGGCCCTCCGGGGAACCACGTGGCACCACGACGTCGACGCTCCGCCGGGTCACACCGGGCGGAGCGTTCGCGTGAACGGGAGGGCGATGGCCTCGCGATCCCGCGGTGGCGTGAACGTCCGAGTTGAGAGCAGAGAGCACTCCCATGACGAACAAGGCAATCGTCGGCGAGAAGGTCGGCATGACGCAGGTGTGGGACGAGGAGAACCGCCTCGTCCCCGTCACCGTGCTGCGCGTGTCGACCTCCCGCGTGGTGCAGGTCAAGACGCCTGAGCGCGATGGCTACAGCGCGCTGCAGGTGACCTTGGGCCCTGTGAAGGCCAGCCGGCTGAACCAACCGCAGAAGGGGCACTTCGCCGCCGCAGGCGTCGAGCCCGGCAAGCAGCTCCTCGAGCTGCGCGTGGACGACGTCAGCGCGTACACGGTGGGCCAGGAGCTCACCGCTGCGCTGCTCGAGGCCGGTGAGATCGTCGACGTCACAGCGGTGAGCCGTGGCAAGGGCTTCGCCGGCGTCATGAAGCGCCACAACTTCAAGGGCCAGCGCGCCAGCCACGGAGCGCACCGCGTTCACCGCATGCCCGGGTCGATCGGCGCCTGCGCCACCCCGTCGCGCGTGTTCAAGGGCAAGAAGATGGCCGGCCGCATGGGTGGCGAGCGCGTGACCACGCTCAACCTCACCGTGGTGTCCGCCGATCCCGAGCGCGACCTCGTGCTGGTCAAGGGCTCGGTCCCCGGTCCCAAGGGTGGCCTCGTGGTCATCCGCGACGCCGTGAAGGGAGCCAGCTGATGGCGACCACCACCCTGCGCACCGCCACCGGCGCGGAGAACGGCTCCGTCGAGCTGGACGACCGCATCTTCGGCATCGAGCCGAACGTGCCGGTCATGCACCAGGTCGTCACCGCCCAGCTCGCCGCTCGCCGCTCGGGCACGCAGAGCACCAAGACGCGCGCCGAGGTGCGTGGCGGCGGTGCCAAGCCCTGGAAGCAGAAGGGCACCGGCCGCGCTCGCCAGGGCTCGATCCGCTCCCCGCAGTGGCGCGGCGGCGGTGTTGCCCTGGGCCCGAAGCCTCGCAGCTACGCCCAGCGCACCCCGAAGAAGATGGTGCGCCTCGCGCTGCGCTCGGCGCTGTCGGATCGCGCGGCCGAGGGCAAGGTCGTCGTCCTCGACGATCACGGCTTCGGCGCCCCTCGCACCAAGGACGCCCTCGCGCTCCTCGCCTCCCTCGGTCTCGATGGCCGCGTGCTGATCGTGCTGCCCCGTGATGACGAAGCCGGCTGGAAGAGCTTCCGCAACCTGACGCACGTGCAGGTGCTCGACCCGGGCCAGCTCAACGCCTACGACGTGCTGGTCAACGACTGGGTCGTCTTCACCAGCGCAACCTTGCCCAGCGATGCTGCTGCTGGCGCACCGATGGCGGAGCGCAAGCCGGTCGCGAAGAAGGCCGTAGCGAAGAAGGCCGTAGCGAAGAAGGCCGTCGCAGCGCGTCCGGCGACCGCCACCGATGAGGAGCCGTCGGCATGAAGGATCCACGCGACATCATCATCGAGCCCGTCGTGAGCGAGAAGTCCTACGGGATGATCGAAGGCGGCGTCTACACCTTCCGAGTCCACCCCGACGCCTCCAAGCCCGAGATCCGCGACGCCGTCGCCGCGATCTTCGACGTGAAGGTCGTCAACGTGAACACCCTCAACCGTCGCGGGAAGCGCAAGCGGAACCGCAAGACGGGCACCTTCGGTCAGCGCCCCGGCGAGAAGCGGGCGATCGTCACCCTCGCCGCCGGCGAGTCCATCGATCTGTTCGAGGTCTGAGCACCATGGCACTTCGCAAGCGCAAGCCCACCAGCCCCGGTCGCCGGTTCCAGACCGTCTCGGACTTCGCCGACATCACCAAGTCGACGCCCGAGAAGTCGCTCCTGGCGCCCAAGCACAACACCGGCGGTCGAAACAACCTCGGGCGCAAGACCGCCCGGCACAAGGGCGGCGGCCACAAGCAGCGGTACCGCGTCATCGACTTCCGTCGCACGAAGGACGGCGTGCCCGCCACCGTCGCCGCCATCGAGTACGACCCGAACCGCAACTGCCGCATCGCGCTGCTGCACTACCACGACGGCGAGAAGCGCTACATCCTGGCGCCGCGCAACGTCGTGGTGGGCGACATCCTCCAGAGCGGCCAGGGCTCCGATATCCGCCCCGGCAACGCGATGGCGCTGCGCTACATCCCCGTGGGCACCACCGTGCACCTCGTGGAGCTGAAGCCCGGCGGCGGCGGCAAGATGGCGCGCTCCGCCGGCTCGAGCGTGCAGCTCGTGGCCAAGGAGGGCGACCACGCCACGCTGCGGCTGCCCAGCACCGAGATGCGCCGCGTGCCCATCGACTGCCGGGCCACCGTCGGCGAGGTCGGCAACGCGGAGGCCGAGCTCACCAAGATCGGCAAGGCCGGCCGCAACCGCTGGAAGGGCGTTCGTCCCCAGACCCGCGGCGTCGCCATGAACCCGGTCGACCACCCCCACGGTGGTGGTGAGGGCAAGACCTCCGGTGGTCGCCACCCGGTCTCGCCCTGGGGGAAGCCCGAAGGCCGAACCCGCAACAAGAAGAAGCCGTCCCAGTCGCAGATCGTCCGCCGCCGCCGCACACGCGGAAGCCGGAGGTAGCCCGCAATGCCACGTAGCCTCAAGAAGGGCCCGTTCGTCGACGGCCATCTCCTCAAGAAGGTGGATGCGCTGAACGTCAAGGGCGAGAAGAGCGTCATCAAGACCTGGTCGCGACGCTCGACCATCATCCCCGACATGGTCGGGCACACCATCGCGGTGCACGACGGGCGCAAGCACGTGCCCGTGTACGTCACCGAGGCGATGGTGGGACACAAGCTGGGCGAGTTCGCGCCGACGCGCACGTTCCGCTTCCACGCTGGCCAGGAGAAGGGCAGGGGTCGTCGATGAGCCCCGCCACCAAGACCAACGAGCGGCCGGGAACCCGCGCCCAGGTCCGATACCTCCGGGTGTCGGCCTACAAGGCGCGCGAGGTGCTCGACCTCATCCGCGGCAAGAGCTACGAGTCCGCGGCCGAGATCCTCGACCTCACCCAGCGTGCGGTCGCCCGCGACATCCGCAAGGTGCTCGACTCCGCCGTCGCCAACGCCGAGCACAACGACGACCTCTCCGCCGAGGAGCTCTTCGTCTCGGCCTGCTACGCGGACGAGGGCCCGACGCTGAAGCGCTGGCGCCCACGTGCCCGGGGGCGTGCCACGCGCATCCGCAAGCGCACGTGCCACATCACGGTGATCGTCAGCCGCTACGAGCCCGAGCAGCTCGAGGCGCTCCGCGAGCGTGGCGCCGTCGGCTCGCGTGGCCGCGAGGCAGCCGCCCGCCGAGACCGCGTAGCCCGCAGCCGCCAGCGCGACGCTGAGCGCGAGGCCGCTGAGGCAGACCACGATCACGATCACGATCACGATCACGATCACGATCACGATCACGACGGCGAGGCTGCACCGGCGGCGGCTGAGGCCACCGCAGACGAGGCGCCGAAGCCCGCAGCGAAGAAGGCGGTGGCCAAGAAGGCCGTCGCCAAGAAGCCCGCTGCCGCCGGCGACGACTCGGATGCCGAGGAGCCCGACGCAGCCAAGAAGGCGGTCGCCAAGAAGGCCGTAGCGAAGAAGGCGGTGGCCAAGAAGGTCCCACCGGCCACCGAAGAGGCTGCAGCACCCGGCGAGGGCGCAGCCGAGGGAGAGGACGCCTGATGGGACAGAAGGTCAACCCGTACGGGTTCCGCCTCGGCATCACCACGGACTGGAAGTCCCGGTGGTTCGCCGATCGCAAGGAGTACCAGCACTTCGTCATCGAAGACTGGCAGATCCGCGACTTCCTCATGACGCAGCTGCCGCACGCTGCCATCAGCCGCGTCGAGATCGAGCGCACCCGCGACAAGGTTCGCGTCGATGTCCACACGGCTCGTCCGGGCATCGTCATCGGTCGTCGTGGCGCCGAGGCCGACCGCCTGCGCGCCGGCCTGGCCAAGATCACCGGCAACCCGCGGGTGCAGCTCAACATCCAGGAGATCAAGCAGCCGGAGCTCGACGCTGCGCTGATCGCCCAGGGCGTCGCCGACCAGCTCGCCGGCCGCGTCGCCTTCCGCCGAGCGATGAAGCGCGCGGTGCAGAACGCCCAGAAGGCTGGAGCCCTCGGCATCCGGGTCCAGTGCTCGGGTCGCCTCGGCGGCTCCGAGATGGCCCGCACCGAGTGGTACCGCGAGGGTCAGGTGCCGCTGCACACGCTGCGCGCCGACATCGACTACGGCTTCCGCGAGGCGAAGACCACCGCCGGGCGCATCGGCGTCAAGGTGTGGCTCTACAAGGGCATCATCCTGCCGTACAAGACCTCGCAGGAGGACAAGATCTCCAAGGAGGCGGCGATGGCCGTCGGCGACACCGCCGGCGCCGCTCCCCGTCCCCGCAAGGTCGTCTCCTCGAGCCAAGCTGCTCGCCTGAAGGCCACCGAGGACGCGGACGTCGAGGCAGCCGCAGCGGCTCCTGCTGTCGAGGCCGAGGGTGCCGCCCCGGTCGAGGAGGCCGAGGAGCCCAAGCCGCTCATCGGCGAGGCCGATCCCGAGTTCGAGCGACTCCTCGCTGAGGAGGAGGAGATCGAGCGCACGACGCGCGAGCACCACGAGACCCCCCACTTCCGCCCCGGGGATGGTGACTGATCATGCTCATGCCCAAGAAGGTCAAGCACCGCAAGCAGCACCGTGGTCGCACCGGCGGCCAGGCCAAGGGTGGCAGCGAGGTCACGTTCGGCGACTACGGCATCCAGGCGCTCGAGCCCGGGTGGATCACCGCTCGCCAGATCGAGGCCGCCCGCATCGCCATGACCCGCCACATCAAGCGTGGCGGCAAGGTGTGGATCAACGTGTTCCCGGACAAGCCCGTCACCCAGAAGCCGGCGGAGACCCGCATGGGCTCCGGCAAGGGCAACCCGGAGCACTGGGTCGCGGTGGTCAAGCCCGGCCGCATCCTGTTCGAGCTCACCTACTCGGATCCCGAGATCGCCCGCGCGGCGATCAACCGCGCGATCCAGAAGCTGCCCATCAAGGCGCGCTTCGTGGCTCGGGAGGAGACGTTCTGATGGCGAAGCAGACCGCACTCGCGGAGCTCGGCGTCGACGAGCTCATCGAGAAGCTGGCCGCGGCGAAGGACGAGCTGTTCAAGCTCCGGTTCCAGGACGCCACCGGACAGCTCGACAACAACGCCCGCATCGGCCAGGTGCGCAAGGACGTGGCCCGCATCAACACCGAGCTGCGGGCCCGAGAGATCGCTGCTGCCGAGGCCCTGGCCTCCGCCGCCGCACAGGAGACGGCCTGATGCCTGACACCGATACCGACGTGAGCCGATCCAACACCCGCAAGGTCCGCGAGGGCCTCGTGGTGTCGACCGGCATGGAGAAGACCGCAGTGGTCGAGGTCACCACCCGCGTGCGGCACCCGCGCTACAGCAAGACGCTGCAGCGCTCGACCAAGCTGCACGTGCACGACGAGGAGAACACGCTGCGCGTCGGCGACCGCGTCCGGGTCCAGGAGACCCGCCCGCTGTCGAAGCTCAAGCGCTGGCGCCTCCTGGAGATCCTGGAGCGTGCGAAGTGATCCAGCAGGAGACCCGACTTCGGGTCGCAGACAACTCCGGTGCCAAGGAGATCCTCACGATCAAGGTGCTCGGCGGCTCCCGTCGTCGCTACGCCTCGATCGGCGACATCATCGTCGCCACCGTGAAGGACGCCATCCCGGGTGCGGCGGTCAAGAAGGGCGATGTCGTGAAGTGCGTCGTCGTGCGCACCGTCAAGCCTCGGCGTCGTCCCGACGGCTCCTACATCCGATTCGACGAGAACGCAGCCGTCCTGATCAAGGACGACCGCTCGCCGCGCGGGACCCGCATCTTCGGCCCCGTCGGTCGCGAGCTGCGAGAGAAGAAGTTCATGCGCATCGTGTCGCTGGCGCCGGAGGTCCTGTGATGGCAGGCATGAAGATCCGCAAGGGAGACCGCGTCCGCGTCCTGGCCGGCAAGGACCGCGGCAAGGAGGGCGTCGTCTCCCGTGCCATCCCGTCCACCGGCAAGGTGATCATCGACGGCGTCAACGTCGCCAAGAAGCACCAGCGGGCGACGTCGGCCACGATGCAGGGCGGCATCATCGACAAGGACATGCCGCTGCCGGTGTCGAACGTGGCCATCATCTGCGACGCCTGCGGGCCGACGCGGATCGGCTACCGGTTCGACGACGACGGCGTGAAGTTCCGGATCTGCCGCAAGTGCGGAGGTGACCTGTGAGCACGACCACCGACTACACGCCGCGCTTCAAGGTCCGGTTCGACGCCGAGCTGCGCACGCAGCTCAAGGAGACGCTCGAGCTCGCCAACATCATGGAGGTGCCACGCCTCGAGAAGATCGTGGTCAACATGGGTGTCGGCGACGCCATCGATCGTCCGTCCCTGCTCGAGGGCGCGGTGACCGACCTCCAGCTCATCACCGGGCAGAAGCCGATCGTCACCAAGGCCAAGAAGTCCATCGCAGCGTTCAAGCTGCGCGAGGGCAACGCGATCGGCGCCAAGGTCACCCTGCGCGGCGATCACATGTGGGAGTTCTTCGATCGGCTCGTGAGCATCGCGATCCCCCGCATCAGAGACTTCCGCGGCTTGTCGCCGAGGTCGTTCGACGGACATGGCAACTACACCTTCGGGGTGACCGAGCAGCTGATCTTCCCGGAGCTGGACTACGACAAGATCGACGCGACGCGTGGCATGGACATCACCATCGTCACCACCGCCCGTACCGATGCCGAAGGCAAGGCGCTGCTCGACGCCTTCGGATTCCCGTTCAAGCGCGAGGGGAAGTAGCGATGGCGAAGAAGGCACTGCGACAGAAGCAGGCGCGCACGCCCAAGTTCAAGGTCCGCGCCTACACGCGCTGCCAGCGGTGCGGCCGACCACGTGCGGTGTACCGCAAGTTCGGTCTGTGCCGCATCTGCCTGCGAGAGCTGGCGCACGCGGGCGAGCTGCCCGGCGTGACCAAGGCGAGCTGGTGAAGGGAGGACTGCAGCCATGACAATGACCGATCCCATCGCTGACATGCTCACCCGGATCCGCAACGCCAACACGGCGATGCACGACCAGGTGAAGATGCCGTCCTCGCGGCTCAAGATCTCCCTCGCGGAGCTCTTGAAGGCCGAGGGGTACATCGAGGGCTTCACCGTCACCGAGACCGCAGAGCGGCCTGGGGGCACCCTCATCATCGACATGAAGTACTCCCCCGAGCGGGAGCGCGTCATCAGCGGCATCCGCCGGGTGTCCAAGCCCGGGCTGCGGGTGTACACGAAGGCCGACAAGGTCCCCCGCGTCGTCGGTGGCCTCGGTGTCGCCGTCCTGTCCACGAGCACCGGGCTCATGACCGATCGAGAGGCTCGCCGCCGCAAGGTGGGCGGCGAGATCCTCTGCTACGTCTGGTAGGTCTGCGATGTCCCGAGTAGGCAAGAGCCCCGTCGTCGTCCCTCGTGGCGTCGACATCACCATCTCCGGCCAGCACGTCACCGTGAAGGGCCCCAAGGGCGAGCTCGCGCGCGCGCTTCCCGAGCCCATCACCGTCCGCCAGGACGAGGGCCAGCTCCTGGTGGAGCGACCCAACGACGAGCGACGCACCCGAGCCATGCACGGCCTGAGCCGGTCGCTGCTGGCCAACATGGTCACCGGTGTCACCGACGGCTTCGAGAAGCACCTCGACATCGTCGGCGTCGGCTACCGCGCCATCGCCAAGGGAAGCACCAGCCTCGAGCTCGCGCTCGGGTTCAGCCACCCCGTCTTCGTCGAGGCACCCGCGGGCATCACCTTCGAGGTGCCGGGTCCGACGCACATCATCGTGCGCGGCATCGACAACGAGACGGTCGGTCAGGTGGCCGCCAACATCCGAAAGATCCGCAAGCCGGAGCCGTACAAGGGCAAGGGCGTGCGGTATCGCGACGAGCACGTCGTCCGCAAGGCCGGCAAGACCGCCAAGTAGCAGGTACCACGATGAGCGACAGCGCGAAGAGCAAGCGAGAAGGCCGACTGCGTCGGCACCGACGGGTCCGCAAGAAGGTCCTGGGCACGGCCGACCGGCCGCGCCTGGCGGTCTTCCGGTCGAACCGCCACCTCGTGGCCCAGGTGATCGACGACCGCGCGGGTCGCACCCTGGCTGCGGCGTCCACCCACGAAGCCGAGCTGCGCGCGGGTTCCACCGGCAACGTCGAGGCCGCCAAGGCCGTCGGTGCGCTGGTGGCCGAGCGCGCCAAGGCAGCCGGTGTCGAGAAGGTCGTGTTCGATCGCGGCGGCTACCAGTACCACGGCCGTGTGGCCGCGGTGGCCGACGCGGCACGTGAAGCCGGATTGGAGCTCTGATGGCGTACGAGTCCACCACCAGCGACGCGCAGCTGCGCGAGTCGCGGGTCATCAACATCAACCGCGTGGCCAAGGTGGTCAAGGGCGGCCGTCGGTTCTCCTTCACCGCGCTGGTCGTCGTGGGCGACGGCGCCGGGCGAGTCGGGCTCGGCTACGGCAAGGCCAAGGAGGTGCCCCTGGCAATCCAGAAGGGCACCGAGGAGGCGCGCAAGAACCTCTTCTCCGTCCCCCTCGCCGGCTCCACCATCATCCACCCGGTGATCGGCGAGACGGGCGCCGGGCGCGTGCTGCTCAAGCCCGCGGCCCCCGGCACCGGCGTCATCGCCGGCGGCGCGGCCCGCGCCATCCTCGAGGAGGCCGGCATCCACGACGTGCTGTGCAAGGCGCTGGGATCGTCCAACCACATCAACGTCGCCCGCGCCACCATCGCCGGGCTGCGGGCGCTCAAGCGCCCCGACGACATCGCTCGCCTTCGTGGCCTGCCGGCCGAGGAGTTCGTGCCCAAGGGCCTGCTCGCGGCCTACAAGGAGTCCGAGCGCGGGCCCCAGACCTTCGATGAGGTCAAGTGATGGGCCAGCTCAAGGTGACCCAGGTCCGCTCAGCGATCGGCACCAAGCCCAAGACGCGCGGCACGCTGCGCGCGCTGGGGCTGCGCCGCATCGGGATGTCCAACGTCCTGCCCGACCGCCCAGAGATCCGCGGCATGATCGCCCGCGTCCCGCACCTCGTCGAGGTGCAGGAGACCGAGGGCGACGCCGGAGGTGCATCGTGAAGATCCATGACCTGCAGCCCGCTCCCGGGTCGAACCGGCGCCGCAAGCGCGTCGGGCGCGGCATCGGCGGCAAGGGCGGCAAGACCGCTGGCCGCGGCACCAAGGGCCAGCGCGCACGCAGCAAGGTGCCCGCCGGGTTCGAGGGCGGCCAGATGCCGCTGCACATCCGGGTGCCGAAGCTCAAGGGCTTCAAGAACCCGTTCCGCGTCGAGTACCAGGCGCTCAACCTGTCGACCATCGAGGAGAGCGGCCTCGACGCCGTCAGCCCCGAGGTCCTCCTCGAGCGTGGCCTCGTCGGCAAGGGCTCGTTGGTGAAGGTGCTCGCCCGCGGCGAGCTGACCCGGGCGGTCGACGTCAAGGCCCACGCGTTCTCGAAGGCGGCCGAGGCCGCCGTCCTCGCGGCCGGCGGTACGGTGGAGATCGTGCCGCTGCCGTGGGGAGATCGCCGCCCACCGGCCAAGGGCAACCACCTCACCAACCGCTGACGCCTCTGCGTCCGACCGGAGGAACCTGCTGGTGCCCCGCCTGTTGAACATGTTCAGGGTCCCGGACCTCCGGAACAAGATCCTGTTCACCCTGATGATGCTGGCGCTCTACCGGCTCGGCGCGTTCGTGCCCGTGCCCGGCATCGACCTGCAGGCCGTGGACGCGCTGCGCACGCAGGCCGAGGAGGGCGGCGTGCTGGCGTTCCTGTCGCTGTTCTCCGGCGGCGCGCTCACCAACTTCGCCGTGTTCGCGCTCGGGATCATGCCGTACATCACCTCGTCGATCATCATGCAGGTGCTCACCGTCGTGATCCCGAAGCTCGAGGAGTGGCAGAACCAGGGAGCGGTCGGCCAGCGCAAGATCACGCAGTGGACGCGCTACGTCACGATCGCCATCGCGCTGCTGCAGGCGACGGGTCTCACGTTCCTGCTCCACAACGGCGGCGGCGGCTTCTTCGCCAGCAGCTCTGCGCAGATCGACCTCGTCCCCGACTTCACCCCGCCGCGCGTCATGCTCATCGTGCTCACCATGACCGCGGGCACGGCGCTGCTGATGTGGATGGGCGAGCTCATCACGCAGCGCGGCATCGGCAACGGCATGTCGTTGCTCATCTTCGGCTCGATCGTCGCCGGGCTGCCCTCGCAGGGCGCGCTCATCAAGGCGGAGGGCGGTGACATCGCCATCGGGCTGGTGCTGATCGGCGCGGTGGTGATCACCGCGGCCATCGTGTTCGTGGAGAACGGCCAGCGCCGCATCCCCGTCCAGTTCCCCAAGCGCGTGGTCGGGCGCAAGATGATGGGCGGGCAGAACACCTACATCCCGCTCAAGGTCAACCAGGCCGGCGTCATCCCGATCATCTTCGCCAGCTCGGTCCTGTACCTGCCGCAGATCGCGTCCGCGGTGCTGCCAGCTGACGGCTGGGGAGCCACAGTGCAGGAGTTCCTGAACGACCGCATCCAGCCCGACGACATCTTCTACCTCATCGTGTTCGGGCTGCTCATCATCGGCTTCGCGTACTTCTACACCGCGATCACCTTCGACCCGGTGAAGCAGGCGGATGCGCTGCGCAAGCAGGGCGGGTTCATCCCCGGCATCCGTCCCGGTCCGCAGACCGAGCGCTACCTGGCGAGGATCCTCTCGCGCGTCACGCTGGCCGGAGCGATCTTCATCGCCATGGTCGCCCTCGCGCCGCCGTTCCTGCTGGCCAAGACGCTGCCCGCCGCTGCAACCTCCGGGTTCGCCTTCGGCGGCACGTCGATCCTCATCGCCGTGGGCGTCGCCCTCGAGACGATGAAGCAGATCGACAGCCAGCTGATGATGCGCAACTACGAGGGGTTCCTGAAGTGACCGGCGACCCGCTCGCACTGGTGCTCTTCGGGCGCCAGGGCGCAGGCAAGGGCACCCAGTGCGATCTCCTCGTCGAGCGCACCGGCGCAGCGCACATCTCCACCGGCGACATGCTGCGCGCGGCGATCGCCGAGGGCACGCCGCTGGGCCTCCAGGCCAAGGAGCTCCTCGACGCCGGCGATCTCGTGCCCGACGAGCTCATCATCGGCATCGTGCGCGACCGCCTCGCTGCCGACGACATCGCCGCCCACGGGTGGATCCTCGACGGCTTCCCCCGCACGCTGGCGCAGGCCGAGGCGCTCTGGGCGCTGCTCGGTCCCGACGGGATCCGCCTCGCGCTGAACATCGACGTCCCCCTCGACCTGGTGCGCGAGCGGATGCTCGGCCGAGGGCGCGCGGACGACAACGACGAGGCCATCGACCGACGGCTCGAGCTGTACGAGGCGGAGACCACCCAGGCGATCGACTTCTTCGCCGAGCAGGGCCGACTCGTGACCGTCGACGGGGTCGGCACCGTCGATGAGGTCGCAGCGCGCATCGCGGCCGCCATCGACGCCGCCGGCTGAGCGGGACGACCGATGCGACGCGCAGCGGACGAGCTCGACAAGATGCGCAAGGCGGGGAAGGTCGTCGCCGAGATGCACGAGTGCATCCGCGAGGCCATCCGCCCCGGCGTCACCACCCTCGAGCTCGACGCCATCGGTCGCGAGGTGATCGAGCGCCGCAGCGCCCGATCCAACTTCCTCGGCTACCACGGGTTCCCCGCCGTCATCTGCTCGTCGCCCAACGACGTGATCGTCCACGGCATCCCAGGTGACTACCGGTTGAAGGACGGCGACATCATCTCCATCGACTGCGGCGCCATCATCGCCGGCTACCACGGCGATGCCGCCTTCACCGCGCCGGTGGGCGAGGTCACCGCCGAGGCGCGAGCGCTCATCGAGGTCACCGAGGCGAGCCTCTACGCCGGCATCGAGCAGATGGTGGAGGGCAACCGCATCTCCGACATCGGCCACGCCGTGCAGCAGGTGGCTGAAGCCGCTGGGTTCTCGGTGGTGCGCGAGTACGTCGGCCACGCCATCGGCACCGCCATGCACGAGAAGCCGGAGGTGCCCAACTACGGCCCACCGGGCAAGGGGCCGAAGCTGCGCGCCGGCAACGTGTTCGCGGTGGAGCCGATGGTCAACGCCGGGAGCCCGGCCACCCGGCTGCTCGACGACGGCTGGTCGGTGCTGACCGCCGACGGGCAGCTGTCGGCGCACTTCGAGCACACCATCGCCATCACCGACGACGGCCCAGAGATCTTCACGCTGCCATGACGATCCCGACCGATCGCAGCGCCCTTCGGACGGGTCGGACCGAGCTGCGCCACCCACGTTTTGGCGCACGAGTACCTGTACGCTAGCCTGCCCCTTCGGCCCGCAGTGGGATTGCGCGTCCCCGTGCCGGTCGGAAGCTCTACGAGGAGGCATCACCCTGCCGAAGCCAAAGGAAGACGCGATCGTCCTCGAGGGGACCGTCATCGAGCCGCTCCCGAACGCCATGTTCCGGGTCAAGCTCGAGAACGACCACGAGGTGCTGGCGCACATCTCCGGGAAGATGCGCATGCACTACATCCGAATCCTGCCGGGCGATCGCGTGCAGGTGGAGCTGACCCCCTACGACCTGAGCCGAGGCCGGATCACCTACCGGTACAAGTGAGCGGCGCCCAACCGGGCAGCTGCGACGACATGGAAGAGCACGCGTGAAGGTACGACCGAGCGTCAAGAAGATCTGCGACAAGTGCAAGGTGATCCGGCGCCATGGGCGCGTCCAGGTCATCTGCACGAACCCGCGCCACAAGCAGAGGCAGGGATAGGAACCCCATGGCACGCATCTCTGGCGTCGACATCCCCCGCGAGAAGCGGTTGGAGATCTCGCTGACCTACATCTTCGGCATCGGGCGGACGACCGCTCGCACCATCTGCCTCGAGAGCGACCTCGACCCGGACACCCGGGTGCGCGACCTCACCGACGAGGAGGTGGCCCGCATCCGAGCGTGGATCGATCAGCACCTGCGCGTCGAGGGCGACCTGCGTCGCGACGTCGACCAGGACATCCGTCGCAAGATGGAGATCGGCTGCTACCAGGGCCTCCGGCACCGCCGAGGCCTGCCGGTGCGTGGCCAGCGCACCCACACCAACGCCCGCACCCGCAAGGGCCCGAAGAAGACCGTGGCGGGCAAGAAGAAGGTGAGGAAGTGATGGCCAAGCCATCCGGCGGCGCACGACGGCCGCGCAAGAAGGAGCGCAAGAACATCTCCGTGGGCATCGCCCACATCAAGAGCTCCTTCAACAACACGATCATCGCCATCACCGACATGGAGGGCAACGTCCTCTCGTGGGCGTCGGCCGGCAACGTGGGCTTCAAGGGCTCGCGCAAGTCGACGCCGTTCGCCGCGCAGCTCGCAGCTGAGCAGGCCGCCCGCCGGGCGATGGACCACGGCGTGCGCCGCGTCGAGGTGCAGGTCAAGGGCCCCGGTTCGGGCCGCGAGACCGCCATCCGCTCCATCCAGAACGCCGGCATCGAGGTGTCGGGCATCAAGGACGTCACGCCCACCCCGCACAACGGCTGCCGTCCACCGAAGCGTCGGAGGGTCTGACAGATGTCGCGCTACACCGGACCCCGCGCCCGCGTCTCACGCCGGCTCGGCACCAACATCTTCGGCACGAAGGGCGAGATCGTCGCCCTCGATCGCCGTCCCTACCCACCAGGCGAGCACGGTCGCACCCGTCGCCGCGGCAACCCGTCTGACTACCTCATGCAGCTGCAGGAGAAGCAGAAGGCGCGCTTCAGCTACGGCCTGACCGAGCGCCAGTTCCGCAACCTCTACGACGAAGCCAACCGCCGCGAGGGCGTCACGGGCGAGAACATGCTCCGCTTCCTGGAGCTGCGCCTCGACAACATCGTCTACCGCTCCGGATGGGCTGCGACCCGTCCCCAGGCTCGGCAGTTCGTCAACCACGGCCACATCGAGGTCAACGGCCGCCGCGTCGACATCCCCAGCTTCCGTGCTCGCAAGGGCGACGTGATCCGCCTGCGCGACAAGGCTCGCGACGGCATCACCGTGCGCTGGAACCTCGACGTCCACGCCCGAGCGGCCCCAGCCTGGCTCGAGACCGGCGACGGCGGCTTCGAGGTCACGGTGCGCGAGCTCCCGACCCGCGACCAGATCGACATCCCCGTCCGCGAGCAGCTCATCGTCGAGCTGTACAGCAAGTAGTCCATCGGGGCCCACGCCCCATGCTGCGGGCATCTCCCGCAGCAGACGCAGGCCCACCGCACCACCCGCGAGGTAGCACGCACATGCTGATCATTCAGCGTCCCAAGGTCGAGGCGATCGGCGAGCAGGAAGGCAACCGCCAGAAGTTCTCCATCGCACCGCTCGAGCCCGGCTTCGGCCACACCATGGGCAACTCCCTGCGACGGATCCTGCTGTCGTCGATCCCAGGCGCTGCGGTGACGCAGGTGCGCTTCGACGACTCGCTGCACGAGTTCGACACCCTCGAGGGGGTGACCGAGGACGTCACCGACATCATCCTCAACCTCAAGGACGTCATCCTCGTCATGCGCTCCGAGGACCCGGTCACGCTGCGTCTCGACGTGCGTGGCCCTCGCGACGTCGTCGCCGGCGACATCCAGACCACCTCGGACGTCGAGATCCTCAACCCTGAGGTGCGCATCGCCACCCTCAGCGACAAGGGCCACCTCGCGGTGGATCTCACCGTGTCGACCGGTCGCGGCTACGTGAGCGCCGATGGCAACCGCTCCGTGGACGACCCCATCGGCGTCATCCCGATCGACTCGATCTTCTCTCCGGTGCGGCGGGTCGCCTGCGTGGTCGAGCCGACCCGCGTCGAGCAGTCGACCCACTTCGACGCCCTCGTCGTCGACGTCGAGACCGACGGCTCCATCACCCCGCGCGAAGCGGTCGCCTCCGCTGGCGCCACGCTGCGCAAGCTCATGCAGCTCGTCGAGGAGATGAGCGACGAGCCACGCGGCCTGGAGATCGGCGAGGTGGTGGCCGAGACGTCCAGCCCGGACCTCGAGATCCCCATCGAGGACCTCGACCTCTCCGAGCGCCCCCGCAACTGCCTCAAGCGCGCGCAGGTCAACACCGTGGGCGAGCTGCTCATCAAGAGCGAGGATGACCTGCTCGCCATCACCAACTTCGGCCAGAAGTCGCTGGACGAGGTCATCGAGAAGCTCGACGAGCGGGGTCTCTCGCTCAGGAACCCGGACTGATCCCATGCTAGGAACCCCGCGCAAGGGCCGCCGCTTCGGCGGCAGCGCCTCCCACCAGAAGGCGATGATGGCCAACATGGTCGCGTCGCTCGTGGCCGCCGAGGCGATCGTGACCACCGAAGCCAAGGCGAAGGCCCTGCGGCCGGTCGCCGAGAAGGTGATCACCAAGGCGCGCAAGGGCGGCCTGCACAACCACCGCCAGGTCGTGGCCTTCCTGCGCGACCGCGAGGCGGCCGCCAAGCTGTTCGAGGAGATCGGACCCCGCTACGCGGACCGGCCGGGCGGCTACACCCGCATCCTCAAGCTCGGCCCCCGCCAGGGCGACAACGCGCCGATGGCGCGCATCGAGCTGGTCTGAGCACGAGGCCGGCATCGGCCCGATGAGCGAGCACACACCACCGGACGGCCCTGACGGGCCGTCCGTGCGCGTCCGGCTGCTGGTGGCCTACCGCGGCGACGGCTTCCACGGCTTCGCCGAGCAGCCGACGGTGCCCACCGTCGCCGGCGAGCTGCGCGCCGTGCTCGAGGACGTCACCGGGGCTCCGGTGGAGCTGACCTGCGCCGGGCGCACCGACCGCGGCGTGCACGCCTGGGGCCAGGTGGTCACCTACGACGCGCCTGCAGCGCGCGCGGATCCAGCCCGGGCGATGGCGGCGGTCAACGCCCGCCTGGCGCCGATGATCGTCGTGCGGGCTGCCGAGGAGGCGCCGCCGGAGTTCGACGCTCGTCGATCGGCGCAGGCGCGGACCTATCGCTACACCGTGGTCAACCGCCCGGTTCCCGACCCGTTCCTCGCAGAGGTCGCCTGGCACGTCGCCGAGCCGCTGGACCTCCATCGGTTGCGGCTGGCGTGCGATCCCCTCATCGGCGAGCACGACTTCTCCTCGTTCTGCCGGGCCCCGAAGGTCCCCGATGGCGCCGCCCCCGCCTCCCTGGTGCGTCGCGTCACCGACGCCCGCTGGAGCGACCGGGGTGACGGCATCTTGCGCTTCGAGATCACGGCATCCGCGTTCTGCCACCAGATGGTGCGCTCGCTCACTGGCACGATCGTGGCCATGGGACGGGGCCGGCGCCGCCCCGGTGAGATGGCGGGGATCCTCCGGGCGCGCGATCGCCACGCCGCCGGGCAGCTCGCGCCCCCGCAGGGCCTGTGCCTCTGGCACGTGGACTACGGCGAGGGCGGTTTTGCTCTCCGGCCCCCGGCGGCGTAGGGTTTTCCGTCGCCCCGGCTGCCCAGGCAATCGCCTGGCGGGCCGCCGATCACTCGAAGCACCAAGGGAACCAGCGTGGCCACGTACTCACCGAAGAAGAGCGAGATCCAGCGAGACTGGCACGTCATCGACGCCGAGGGGCTCGTGCTGGGCCGCATGGCGACCGAGGTCGCCCGCCTGCTGCGTGGCAAGCACAAGCCGACGTTCGCTCCGCACATGGACGTCGGCGATCACGTGGTGATCATCAACGCCGACAAGGTCGTGCTGACCGCCAACAAGACCGAGACCAAGCTCGTCCACACCCACTCCGGGTACCCGGGCGGCCTGCGCACCCGCACCTACGGCGACCTGCTCGACCGTCGTCCCGAGGAGGCGGTGCGCCGCACCATCCGCGGGATGCTCCCCAAGAACCGCCTCGGCCGCCAGCAGCTCACCAAGCTCAAGGTGTACGCCGGGCCCACGCACCCGCACGAGGCGCAGAAGCCCGCGCCGCTCGACCTGCCGGCCGCTCGCGCCCGGATCCAGTGAGGAACCTCTGATGGCAACACCCCTCGTCCAGTCCACCGGTCGTCGCAAGGCCGCCGTGGCCCGCGTCCGCATCCGTCCGGGAACCGGAACCATCATCGTGAACGGCAAGCCGGTCGAGGAGTACTTCCCGACCGACACCCACCGGATGATCTTCACCGAGCCGCTGCGCATCACCGAGCTCGACGAGGTCTACGACATCGACGCCACGATCCACGGCGGCGGCAAGTCCGGCCAGGCCGGTGCGCTGCGCCTCGGCATCTCCCGCGGCCTGATCGAGCTCGACCCCGAGCTGCGACCCGCCATCAAGGCCGCCGGCTTCCTCACCCGCGACTCGCGGAAGAAGGAGTCGAAGAAGTACGGCCTCAAGAAGGCCCGCAAGGCACCGCAGTACTCGAAGCGCTGATCACGTTGGTCGGAGCCGCCGGATCCTCGGGTTCGGCGGCTCCGCCGCGTCCGGGGAGGGTTCGGCCATGACGTTGCGCTTCGGCACCGATGGGGTGCGAGGTCACGCGGACGAGCTCACGAGCGAGCTGGTCGTGGCGCTCGGGCGGGCGGCGGCCACCGTGCTGGTCGCATCCGAGGTCGTGGTCGGACGCGACCCGCGGGCGTCGGGGCCGCGCATCGAGGACGACCTGTGCGCTGGCCTCGCCCTCGGTGGGGCTTCGGCGCGTCGGCTGGGGGTCGTGCCGACGCCGGTCGTCGCGTGGGGCAGCGCGGCCGACGACGTCGCCGGGGCCATGATCTCCGCGTCGCACAACCCGTGGCACGACAACGGCATCAAGCTCTTCGCTCCGGGGGGCCGCAAGCTCACGGACGCGCAGGAGGAGGCGCTCGAGGCGGAGATCGCCCGCCTGCTCGAGCTCGGACCCGATCCGGCGGGGGACGTGGCTCGTGGCGCGCCGGACGACCAGACCACGGTCCAGCGGTGGGCGGCGGTGGTCGCAGCATCGCTCGACGGCAGGCGGCTCGACGGGCTGCGCCTCGTGGTGGACTGCGCAAACGGCGCGGCCAGCTCGGTCGCCGCTTCAGTGCTGCGGTCGCTCGACGCCGAGGTGACGGTGCTGCACGACACCCCCGACGGACGGAACATCAACGAGCGCTGCGGCAGCACGCACCCCGACGATCTGATCGCGGCGGTCGTCGCTGCCGGCGCGGACGCCGGCATCGCGTTCGACGGCGACGCCGACCGGGTGCTGGCCGTCGACGCGGCCGGTCGGCTGATCGACGGCGACCAGCTCATCGCCATCTGCGCCATCGACCGCCACGAGCGCGGCATGCTGCCGACGGGCGCGGTGGTGGTGACGGTGATGACGAACCTCGGCTTCCACCACGGCATGGCCGCGCACGGCATCGAGGTGGTCACTACGCCGGTGGGGGACCGCGCCGTGCTCGAGGCCATGGCCGCCGGCGGGCACGTGCTCGGCGGCGAGCAGTCCGGGCACATCGTCTTCGGCGACCACGCCACCACCGGCGACGGCCTGCTCAGCGCGGTGCAGGTGCTCGACGTGGTGGTGCGCTCCGGGCGTCCGCTGGCCGAGCTGGCCGACGCGGCGATGGTGCGCCTGCCGCAGGTGCTGCGCAACGTGCGGGTGAGTGAGCGCGTGCCCGACGCGGCGGAGCGCCTCGCCGGCGAGATCGCGGCGGCCGAGACGCGCCTCGGCGATGCAGGACGGGTGCTGGTGCGCGCGTCGGGCACCGAGCCGCTGGTGCGGGTGATGGTCGAGGCCCCGACCGCCGAGGAGGCCGACGCCGTGGCGACGACCCTCGAAGCCGCCGCCCACGCCGCCTTCGGCTGACGTCTGCCACGCGGCCCCACGGCCCCAGTTCGCCCCGCCTCACCTCACCCCCACCTGAACTTGCGAGGGTTGTCCGGCCCCTGCACGTGCAACCCTCGCAAGATCGGATCGGGGGCTAGCGTCGCGGGGGTGGAGCGCGTCGACGAGCAGGTGGTGGGAGCGGGCCCGCTCGATGTCGAGGCCCTCGATGCGATCGATCGGTCGCTCGCCCGCATCGGCACCGCGACCGTCATCAACGTGATGATCCTCCCCGTACCTGGGCTCGATCTCATCTTCGGGCTCCGGGGACGTCGCGGGCTCGCGTCGCTTCCAGAGCACCTCCTGTCGTCATCCACGCGCCGTGGGATGCGACAGCTGCTGGCGGTGGTGGACCTCATCCTCTTCCTCTCGATCGGGCCCGGCCTCATCGCGCTGGTGCTGTTCGGATCCAGCGACCTCCCCGTCGCTGTGGTTGCGGTGTTCAGCCTCGTCTCGTTCGCGGCGATCCATGTCGCCTACGACCGCGCTGGTGTCACGTTCGGGGGGCTGTCGGAGGTGCTCGGTGCTTCGTGGCTCGTCGGCCACTGGCGCTCCGCTCGTCGCTGGAACGCGCTCGCTGTGGGAGCCCTGGTGGTGCTGGTCGCGTTCGTCCTCGGCAGCGCGGTGCACGGCCCGGCGGTCGTCGGCTTCGATCCCGCGAACGCCGGATCGCTGATGAGCAACATCAGCGTTCGGACCACGGGGCTCCTCGGACCGGTGGCGTTCGGTGCGCTGGTGGTCATCGAGATGGGCACGCTGTGGAACATCGCCGGCACCTACTCGGCGATGCGCGACCACGTCCGCGACCTCCGCCGCGACCGCTCCTGATCATGGCGCCCTCCTCCGAGCTTGCGAGGGTTGTCCGGCTCCAGCAAGGGCAACCCTCGCAACATCAGTGGGCGGTGGGGTGATATAGACAGATCGATATGTCCGAGGTACGCTCGTCGCGTGGAACCGGGAGCGCTGCTGAAGAGGGCGAGGATCCGCCAGGGGCTCACGCAGGCCGCGGTGGCGCGACGGGCCGGCACCAGCCAGCCGGTGGTCTCCGCGTACGAGCACGGGCGGCGTGACCCGTCGCTCGTCACCTTGCGTCGCCTCGTGGCGGCGACGGGCCTCGATCTGCAGCTCGGGCTCGGCGTGCCGGCGAGCGACCTGCCGCCGCTTGCTGACGACGCGGCGCACGGGAGGATCCTGGTCGACGTGCTCTCGCTCGCCGATGCGATCCCGACGCGCCGCCGGGCCGACCGCATCGCGTTCCCGCGGATCAGCTCCACGTGACGGCGCGCCCGCTCGCTGAGAAGGTGGCAGCGCTGTCCGAGGCGCTCGCCGACGTGCCGCATGCATTCGGCGGTGCGCTGTGCCTGGCGTACTACGCCGAGCCTCGGGCGACCGTCGACATCGACGTCAACATCTTCCTGCCCGTCGAGCAGGACGCCGTGGTGCTGGAGCGCCTCGGCGCCCTCGGGATCGATACGGCGCCAGCTGCGCCGACCCTGCGCGCGGAGGGGCAGGTCCGGCTCTGGTGGGACGCGACGCCGGTCGACCTGTTCTTCGCCTACGACCGGTTCCACGATGCTGCGTCACGGGACCGTCGCGTGGTTCCGTTCGGCGACGCGACGATCCCCGTGCTCAGCGCCGAGCACCTGGTCGTGTGCAAGGTCCTGTTCGACCGTCCCAAGGACTGGGTCGACATCGATGCGGTGCTGGGGCACGGCACCGTCCTCGACGCAGCGGAGGTGCTGCGCTGGGTGGGGCGGATCGCCGGCGACGAGGACCACCGCTACGAGCGCATCGCTGCGGTGCTGACGACCGGGCCCGGCGTGGTCGAGACGGCGCCTCCCTTCCGTCCACGTCGCGCCGCCGCTGGAGCGCTCGAGGCGGCGGACCGGCTCGCGGCCGAGGTGGCCGAGGCGGCGTCACGACCTTTCGGCGCCGCCCTCGGGATGGACGAGGACGAGCTCAGCGGGTCGCTCGACGAGCTTCGATGGCATCGCGAGGAGCGCAGGGGGCCGCCGTCGGCAGGCCCGCCGTAGACTCGCGGGATCCTTCCGGCACCCGCCGGCTCGCCCATCGAGGAGCACCACCAGGCATGTGCGGCATCATCGCCATCGTCCGGCGCCCCGCCACGCGGGCCGTGCCGACGCCAGATGACCTCGCCGGGCTGCTCGACGCCGCAGTCGCCGCAGCGGCGGGCCTCGCGCTCGACACGCTGCCCGCTGCGCTCGACGACCTCGCCGTCCCCGTCGAGGCGCTCGACGCGGCGCTGCGTGGCACCCCGGGCGTGCGGGCGCTGCTGGCATCCCCCGAGGTGGCCGAGCGCACCGCCGCGGTTCTCGACGACCTGATCGCTCGCCTCGACGCGCTCGAGGCAGCCCTCGATGCGGAGGGCGTCGCGGTCGCCGATGGCGCAGAGGCCGTCAACGCCGCGATGGTGCGCGCTCGCGACGCCACCTGGGCGGTGCGGCGCGACCGGTTGCGCACCGCGGCTGCGGTGGCCGACCTCGCCGGCACCGACGCCGGCCCGGCGGCGATCGAGGCGCTCACCTCGGTGCAGCAGGCGCTCAGCGCGCTCGACCGCCTCGAGGTGCGCGGGCGCGACAGCGCCGGGATCCACCTGCTGGTGCGCGACCACGGGCTCGCGCTCGACGACCCCGCCATCGCCGCGCTGCTCGTCGAGCGCGCCGCAGACGGCGCCTTCGGCTCCCGTGCCGTGCGGACGCCAGACGGCCAGCTCAGCTTCGTGTACAAGGCGGCGGCCGAGATCGGCGAGCTCGGCGACAACACCCGCGCGCTTCGCTTCGCGCTGCGCGATGACGCGCTCCTGCACCTCGCGCTTCGTGCACCCGAGGCGCAGGCCGTCGTGCTGGGCCACACGCGCTGGGCCAGCGTCGGGATCATCTCGGAGCCCAACGCGCACCCGGTGAACTCCGACGAGCTCACAACGCTGTCCCTGCCGTACGTCACCGCCGCGCTCAACGGCGACGTCGACAACTACGCCGACCTCAAGTCCGCCGGCGGGATCGAGCTGGCGCCGGAGATCACCACCGACGCCAAGATCATCCCGGTGCTCGTCGGCCGCCACCTCGCCGAGGGCCTCGAGCCCACCGAGGCGTTCCGCCAGACCGTCGCCCAGCTCGAGGGGTCCGTCGCCATCGCCGCCAGCGCGGTCGCCGCGTCCGGCGACCTGCTGCTCGCGCTGCGCGGAAGCGGCCAGGCCCTCTACATCGGGCTCGCCGAGGACGCCTGCATCGTCGCATCGGAGCCCTACGGGATCATCGAGGACACCAGCACCTACCTGCGCCTCGATGGCGAGACGCCCGCGAACCCCGAGCACCCGATCGCCAGTCGCGGCCAGGTGGTGCGCCTGCGCGGCGACGGAGCGGGATCGGTCGCGGGCATCGAGCGCGTCGCGTACGACGGCACGCCGCTGCCGGTCGCCGCCGACGACCTGGCCACCGCCACCATCACCACCCGCGACATCGACCGCGGCGACTTCCCGCACTTCCTGCTCAAGGAGATCCACGAGGCGCCGGGCTCGTTCCGCAAGACGCTGCGCGGCCGCCTGGTGGAGGGCGCGAGCGGTCCCGAGGTGCACCTCGGCGACGACGTGCTCGCCCCCGCGCTGCGCACCGCGCTGCGCGACGGCGCGGTGCGCGAGGTGATCGTCATCGGGCAGGGCACCGCGGCCATCGCTGCGCAGGCTGCGGCCGCCGCGATCGCGGACGCCGTCGAGCAGGTGGGCATCCGCGTGCGCTCCACGACCGCGACCGAGCTGTCCGGGTTCGGGCTGCGCACCGATCTCGCCGACACGCTGGTGGTCGCCATCAGCCAGTCCGGCACCACGACCGACACCAACCGCACCGTCGACCTGGTGCGCGACCGCGGCGGCCACGTGATCGCCATCGTGAACCGGCGCGGCAGCGACCTCACCGACAAGGCCGATGGCGTCCTGTACACCTCCGACGGCCGTGACGTGGAGATGAGCGTCGCCTCCACCAAGGCCTTCTACGCCCAGGTCGCCGCCGGGTTCCTGCTCGCCGCCGCCCTCGGCGCCGAGGTCGGCGTCGCACCCGACCCCGCACTGCTCGAGGCGCTGCGCGAGCTGCCGGTGCAGATGGGAGAGGTGATCGCCCGACGTGATCGCATCGCTGAGGCCGCGCACCGCCTCGCCCCGTCCCGCCGGTACTGGGCGATGGTCGGCAACGGGTGGAACTCGATCGCCGCGCAGGAGATCAGGATCAAGCTCTCCGAGCTCTGCTACAAGTCGATCGCCTGCGACATCACCGAGGACAAGAAGCACATCGACCTGTCCTCTGAGCCGCTCATCGTGGTGTGCGCCGCCGGGCTCACTGGTTCCAACGCGGACGACGTCGCGAAGGAGATCGCCATCTACCGGGCGCACAAGGCGGCGCCGGTCGTGGTCGCAACCGAGGGCGAGGAGCGGTTCAACGCCGCGCTCGCCGCGATCGCGGTGCCGGCCACCGACCACCGGCTGGCGTTCATCCTCTCCACGATGGCCGGGCACCTGTTCGGCTACGAGGCCGCGCTCGCCATCGACGCCCAGGCCCGACCGCTGCGCGAGGCGCGCGCCGCCATCGAGACCGCGGCCACCGAGGGCCTCGCCGGCGACGAGCTGCTCACCCGCCTGGTGGACGAGGGCACCGAGCCGGCCCGCCGCTTCTTCGACGCCCTGCGCCGCGGCGACCTCGACGGGCACCTCGAGGCCTCCACCGCCGCGCAGCTCGCCGCGCACCTGCGCTACGGCCTCGGCACCATCGGGCTCGACAGCTACCAGGTGGAGTTCGGAAAGGTCGGCACCCCCGGCGTCGTCGTGGACGACCTGCGCGCAAGCCTCACCCAGGCGATCGAGGAGCTCACCCGCCCCATCGACGCCATCAAGCACCAGGCCAAGACCGTCACCGTGGGCATCTCGCGCACCGACGAGACGTTGCTCCAGGCGCCGCTCGTCGCTCGCCTGCTGACCCTCGGCGCTCCCCGCGACAGACTCAGCTACCGGTCGCTGCGCACGATGGCCGCGCTGGACCCGATCGTCGCGGAGGTCACCGGTCACACGCGCTACGCGGTGGCCGGCGACGTCGCCACTGACGCGACGCTCACCGTCATCGACCGCGGCGGCATCGCGGTCGACGTGCCGTCGCGCACCGAGCGCCAGCCGGCGCTGCGTGGCACCAAGCACCTCGTGGCCACCGAGCAGTCCGTGTTCGTGGCGGTCGGCCGCAGCGACGGCCGCACGGTGATCATCGTGCCCGAGGTGAAGGACGGCGTCACCACCGGCCTCACGCTCCTGCACGTCCGGTTCGTCGATCACGCGCCGGTGGCGGCCATCCGCGGCGCGCTCGCCGGGTACCGCAACCGCTACTCGGCGCTGATGGACGCGGTGACCGAGACCGAGGACGCGTTCCGCGAGGACATGCTCGAGACGATCCCGCTCGCGGAGCTCTTCTCGCAGCCGGTGTACGAGCTGGCCGAGCGCTGGCGCAGCTGAGCGCGGTGGAGCACCTCATCGGCATCGGCACCGACGTCGTCGACATCGACCGGATGCGCGCGGTGCTCGAGCGCACCCCCACCTTCGTCGAGCGCGTCTTCGCCACCGAGGAGCAGCAGTACGCATCCAGCGCCCGTGACCCCGTCGAGCGGTACGCGGCGCGCTTCGCCGCCAAGGAGGCGACGCTCAAGGCGCTGGGGCTCGGCCTCGGGGCCATGTCCATGCGCGAGATCGTGGTGCTGCGCGCGGCGTCTGGCGCGCCGTCCCTCGACCTGCGGGGGGCCGCTGCGGTGGTCGCAGCCGAGCACGGCGTCGAGCGCTGGCTGCTCACGATGGCGCACTCGTCGCTGGTCGCGCAGGCCACCGTCGTCGCGGTCGGCCAGCGGTCGGGCTGACCTGGCGGCGTCGGGACCAAGGTCCCACGTCGTCTGTCAGAGGTCCCGAACCAGGCTCGAGCAGGACTTCTGAGCGGTGGAGGTCGTTGCACCTGGTGCACGCGGCGATGGTGCCGCTCGATCGGAGGTTCGCAGTGGAGGTCAACGAGGCAGGTTGGGACCGGGCGGTGCGATTGGCGCTCGCGGTCGTGCTCGCCGGAGCAGCGGTGGTGGTCGGTGGGGTGCCCGCGTTGGTGCTGGGTGTGCTGGCGGCGATCATGCTCATCACCGGCGCATCGGGTCGCTGCCCGATCTACCGTGTGGCCGGGGTGTCGACGTGCCCCAGGGAGCGGTGAGCTGGTGACGAGGTCGATCGCGTGGTTCGAGGACCTCTCCAAGCAGGAGGTCGGCACCGCGGGTGGCAAGGGCGCCAACCTCGGTGAGCTCACCGCCGCCGGGCTCCCCGTGCCGCGCGGGTTCGTGGTGCTTGCCGAGGGCTACCTCGCAGCGATGGATGCGGGCGGGGTGCGCGACGAGCTCCGTCAGGTCTTCCAAGAGGTGTCGCGCGACGTCGACGACAGCGCTGCGCTAGCAGCGGCCGGCGATCGGCTCCGCGCCCTCGTGCGCAGCGCCGGGGTGCCGAGCGAGCTGCGCACGGAGATCCTCGACGCCTACCAGCAGCTCGGGGTGGAGGTCGCGGTGGCGGTGCGCTCCTCGGCCATCGGTGAGGACACCGCCGGAACGTCGTTCGCCGGCATGCACGAGTCGTTCGCCAACGTCGTCGGCGACGACGCCGTCGTCGAGCGGCTCGTCGACTGCTGGGCGTCGCTGTACGGCGAGCGCGTCATCGCGTACCGCGCCAGCCAGGGGCTGCACGACGAGCCCTCCATCGCCGTCGTCGTCCAGGAGCTCGTCCACTCGGAGCGAGCGGGCGTGCTCTTCACCGCAGATCCGTCGACCAGCGACCGGACGCGCATCGTGATCGAAGCGGCCCTCGGGCTCGGTGAGGTCGTGGTCTCCGGCCAGGTCGAGCCCGACACCTACATCGTCGAGAAGGATGGCCTCCAGCTCGCCTCGGTGCGGGTCGGGCACCAGACGCACCGCCTCGACGGCGTGCCCGGAGGGACCGTCGCCCGGATCGACCTGACCGACGAGCTCGCCGACGCGCAGGTGCTCGCCGACGAGGAGGTGCTCGACCTGGCTCGACTCGGCGTCCAGGTCGAGGCGCACTACGGCGGGCCGCAGGACGTGGAGTGGGCGATCGAAGGCGGAAGGACGTACCTCGTGCAGTCACGACCGATCACGACGCTGAGCTCGGAGGTGGATGGCGCCGCCGCTGCACCAGACGCCGGCCCCGAGCCCCAGGTGCTGGTGGAGGGCCTGGGGGCGTCGCCGGGCATCGCCAGCGGGGTGGTTCGCGTGCTGCAGGGCCCGGGCGACGGTCACCTCCTGGAGGCTGGGGAGGTCCTCGTCGCCCCCATGACCAACCCGGACTGGGTGCCGACGATCCGGCGCGCCGCGGCGGTGGTGACCGACGGCGGAGGCATGACCTGCCACGCGGCGATCGTGTCGCGGGAGCTCGGCGTGCCGTGCATCGTCGGCGCCCGCACCGCGACCGCCGACCTCACCGATGGCGAGCTGGTGACCGTCGATGGCTCGACCGGCATCGTGCGGGCCGGCGCGATCGAGTCGTCGCAACCAGCGGTGACCGGCATCAGCGATCGACCGGCCGGTCCCGAGCCCACCGGCGAGCCGCTCGCGACGCGCATCTACGTGAACCTAGCGATGGCCGATCACGCCGAGGAGGTCGCGGCGCACCCCGTCGACGGCGTGGGGCTGCTGCGCGCCGAGTTCATGCTCACCGACGCGCTCTCCGGCGTGCACCCCCGTGAGCTGCTCGCTCGCGGCGGACGCGCCGACTTCCTCGAGCGCATGTCGGCCTCGCTCCTGCGCATCACCAGGGCGTTCGCCCCGCGACCGGTCGTGTACCGCACCACCGACTTCCGGACCAACGAGTTCCGAGGCCTCGAGGGCGGCGAGCAGTTCGAGCCGCACGAGGAGAACCCGATGATCGGGTACCGCGGCTGCTTCCGCTACGTGCGCGAGCCCGACCTGTTCGAGCTCGAGCTCGAGCTCCTCGCACGGGTGCGCGAGGAGACCCCGAACCTGCACCTGATGATCCCGTTCGTGCGCACCGCGTGGGAGCTCGAGGCGTGCTTGGAGGCCGTGGACGCCAGCCCGCTCGGCCACCACCGCGGGATGCACCGGTGGGTGATGGCGGAGGTGCCGTCGGTCGTGTATCGCATCCCGGAGTACGCGGCGATGGGCATCGATGGCGTGTCGATCGGCTCGAACGACCTGACCCAGCTCATGCTCGGCGTGGACCGGGACTCGGCGGTCTGCGCCGAGCTCTTCGACGAGTCCGATGCAGCGGTGCTCGATGCGATCGCGCAGATCATCCGAGCCGCGAAGGCAGCCGGCATCACGTCGTCGCTCTGCGGTCAGGCACCGTCGAACAAGCCCGAGTTCGCCGAGCACCTCGTGAGGCTCGGCATCGACTCGATCTCCGTCAACCCCGACGCGATCGGTGCCGCCCGCCGGGTCGTGGGTGAGGTGGAGCGACGGATCCTGCTCGACGCCGCTCGCCACGACGGCACCTGAGCGACCCCTGGCATCATCTGCTCGTGCACCCGATCCTCACCCCCGACGAGATGGCCGCGGTCGACGCCGCAGCTCCCGAACCCCTCGAGGTCCTCATCTCCCGCGCCGGCGCTGCGGTGGCGCGCAGCGCCATCGATCTGCTCGGCGGAACCTACGGGCGGCGCGTGGTGGTGCTGGCCGGGCCGGGGCACAACGGCGACGACGGTCGCGCCGCAGCGGGCGTGCTGGAGCGCCGCGGCGTGCGCACGACGGTGCTCGATGCGCTGGATCCGCCTGCCTCGCTGCCTCGCTGCGACCTGGTGATCGACGCCGCGTTCGGCACCGGGTTCCACGGCGAGCACCGGGCGCCGCTGCCGCGCCCCGGCACGCCGGTGCTGGCAGTCGACATCCCCTCGGGCGTGCACGGCCTCACCGGCGTGGCCTCCGGCCGCCCGTTGGCGGCGACCCGCACCGTCACGTTCGCGGCGCACAAGCCCGGTCTGCTGCTGGCTGATGGCGTCGCGCTCGCAGGCGAGGTCGTCGTCGCCGACATCGGCCTCGACGTCAGCAGCGCTCGTTCGCACCTGGTGGAGGCGGCCGACGTCCGCCGATGGGTGCCACGTCGCCCGCCGACGGCGCACAAGTGGGACCGCGCGGTGTGGGTCATCGCTGGCAGTCGCGGCATGCGTGGCGCCGCGCACCTCGCGGTGGGCGGGGCGGCTCGCGGCGGCGCCGGCTACGTGCGGCTGTCGGTGCCGGGCGCGGCCATCGACGACGTGGGCGGCCCGATCGAGGCGGTGGTCACGGCGCTTCCCGAGAGCTGGGCCTACCCGGCGCTCGAGGACCTTGGCCGCTTCCGCGCCGCGGTGGTCGGCAACGGGCTCGGCGTGGCGGGACGCACCGAGCACGAGGTGCGGCGGTTCGTGCACGACGCGACCGTGCCGGTGGTGGTCGACGGCGATGGGCTCACCGCCCTCGGGGCTGACGGCGCGGCGTGGACGCGCCCCGACACCGTGGTGACCCCGCACGACGGCGAGTTCGCTCGGCTCGCGGGGCAGCGGCCCGGGCCCGATCGCTTCGGCGCCGCTCGGTGGCTGGCGGCACGCTTCGGCTGCACCGTGCTGCTCAAGGGTCCCACCACGCTGGTGGCTGCACCCGATGGCGCGGTCCGCGCGATCACCGAGGGGGACGCCCGGCTGGCCACCGCCGGCACCGGCGACGTGCTCGCCGGGCTCATCGGTGCGCTCCTCGCCGGCGGCGCGCCGATGGCGGATGCTGCGGCCGCAGCCGCCTTCCTGCACGGGCGGGCCGGCCGCCTAGGCTTGCGCCACGGTCTGGTGGCCGGCGACCTCGTCGACCACCTCCCCGCCGCCTTGGCCGACCTCCTGGAGCCCTAGATGCCACGCAACCGGCCCATCCGCGACGTCATGACCACCGAGGTGGTCACCTTCACCGCCGACGAGGCGGTCGAGGTCGCCATGGCCCGACTGGTCGAGCGCCAGGTCGATGCCGGCCCGGTGATCGACGCGGACCAGAGGGTCGTCGGCCTGCTGTCCACCGGCGATCTGATCGTCGAGGAGAGCGAGCTGCACGGCCCGACGGTGCTGTCCATCCTCGGAGCATCGATCGAGCTGCCGAGCTCCAAGCACCGCTTCGAGGAGGATCTGCGGCGCATGCTCGGGTCCACCGTCGGCGAGGTGATGAGCAGCGAGCCGATCACGTGCGGCCCCGACGACACGATCGAGGCCGCGGCGACGCTGATGCACGACAACGACGTCTCGCGCCTGCCGGTGGTCGACGGCGATCGCCTGGTGGGCATCGTGTCGCGCGGCGACATCCTGCGCGCCATCGTCGAGGCCGGCCGCTAGGCCGGACGAGCGTCCACGTGCACCGGGCCCGCGCCACGGTCGATCTCGACGCCGTCGCGCACAACGTCGCGCTCCTCGCCGCACTGGTCGCTCCTGCGCCGCTGTGCGCGGTCGTCAAGGCCGACGGCTACGGGCATGGCGCACTCGCCGTCGCCCACGCCGCCGTGCGCGCCGGCGCGGGCTGGCTAGCGGTCGCGACGGTCGAGGAGGCGTCCGAGCTGCGGGCCTCGCGCCTCGAGGTGCCCCTCCTGCTGCTGTCGGAGCCACGTCCCACCGAGATGCGTGCAGCGGTCGCGCTCGGGTGCCGCGTCGTGGTGTGGAGCGCGTCCACCGCGCACGCGCTCGATGCCGCCGCCCTCGCTGCGGGCACCACCGTGCCGATCCACGTGAAGGTCGACACCGGCATGCACCGCGTCGGGGTCGACCCGATGGGCATCGTCGAGCTGGCCGGCATCGTGGCTGCTGCCGAAGGCCTCGAGCTCGAGGGGCTGATGACCCACTGCCCGGTGGCCGACGAGCCCGGCAACCCGTTCACCGCAGCGCAGCTCGAGCGCTTCGGCGCGCTGCTCGCCGAGCTCGACGCGGCAGGCCTGCGACCGCCGATGGTGCACGCCGCCAACTCCGCCGCGGTCATCGAGCATCCGACCAGCCACCTCGACCTCGCCCGGTGCGGCATCGCCATCTACGGCGTGGCGCCCTCGCCGGCGCAGGAGGGGAGGCTCGACCTGCGCCCGGCGCTGCGCCTCACCACCTGCGTGCACGATGTGCGGCGCGTGGCAGCGGGCGAGGGCGTGTCGTACGGCCACCGCTTCCGCCCCGAGGTCGACAGCACCATCGCCACGGTGCCCGTCGGCTACGCGGACGGCGTGCCGCGCCAGCTCGGGGTGGTGGGTGGCGAGGTCCTCGTGGGTGGACGCCGCCGAGCGGTGGTCGGCGCGGTCACGATGGATCAGCTCATGATCGACTGCGGCGACGACGACGTCGAGGTCGGCGACGAGGTCGTGCTGCTCGGCGGGCAGGGCGACGAGCGGATCGAGCCGTGGGAGTGGGCGGAGCGCCTCGGCACCATCGCCTACGAGATCGTCACCCGCATCGGCCCCCGCGTCCCGCGCGACCACATCTCCGCCTCCCCGTGATCCGAGATCTCGGTGGTGGTGCCCGGGTTAGCGGGCCCCACCACCGCGATCTCGGCCGGGGAGGGACGGGTAGCATCGCAGGGTGCCCGCCGTCCTCGACCTCCTCGCCGCGCAGGCCGCAGGGTGCACGTCGTGCGCCCTGCACGCCGAGCGCACCCAGGCGGTGTTCGGCGCCGGCGACCCCAGCGCCGAGCTGCTGCTCGTCGGCGAGGCGCCGGGAGCTCAGGAGGACCGCGACGGCGTGCCCTTCGTCGGTCGCTCCGGGCAGCTGCTCGACCGCCTCCTGAGCGAGGAGCTCGGCACCGATAGAGACCGCTGCTACATCGCCAACGTGGTGAAGTGCCGGCCGCCCGCCAACCGCGACCCGAAGGCGGTTGAGGTCGCTGCCTGCCGCCACTTCCTCGACGCGCAGGTCGATGCCGTCGACCCCGAGGTCACGGTCACGCTCGGGCGATTCGCCGCTCAGGCGCTGCTGGAGACGCGCGAGGGCCTCCGCTCGCTGCGGGGTCGGGCCCACCCGTTCCGGCGCGGCGTGCTCGTGCCCGCGCTGCACCCCGCAGCCGCGCTGCGTGGCGGCGCACCCGTCCTCGAGCAGCTGCGCGACGACCTGCGCCTGGCGCGCGCCGAGCTGGGGTGGTGACCATGCCCGAACCCCTCGCCGTCGTGCACACCTCCGGCGCGCAGGAGACGCGCGACGTCGCATCGGTCATCGCCGGCCACATCCAACCCGACGACCTCCTCCTGCTGTCGGGCGACCTGGGCGCGGGCAAGACGGCGTTCGTGCAGGGCTTCGCAGCTGCGCTCGAGGTCACCGATCCCGTCACGAGTCCGACGTTCACCCTCGCCAACGTCTACCGGGGGCGCTACGAGATCAACCACCTCGACGTCTACCGCCTGGAGCAGATCGAGGAGGTGCTCGACCTCGGCCTCTCTGAGCTCCTCGACAGCGGGTCGATCACCCTCGTCGAGTGGGGCGACACGATCCTGCCTGCGCTCGGCACCGAGCACCTCGAGCTGCGGTTCACCTTCGGCGCCGGCGACGACGATCGGATCATCGAGCTGGTCGGCAGCGGCCAGCGGTGGCGGGCGCGTGCCCGCCTGCTGGCGGAGTCGCTGGCACCGTGGGGCGAGGGGCGCTGACGTGCTGATCCTGGGAATCTCCACCTCCACCGCGCAGGTGGGCTGCGCCATCGGTGGCCACGAGGGTGTCATCTCCTCGACGCACGTCACCCGCGATCGCCGCCACGCCGAGACGTTGGCGCCGGCGATCGAGTTCGTCGCCAAGCAGGCCGGCATCGGCCTCGATGAGATCGGCTGCGTGGCCGTCGACATCGGACCCGGGCTGTTCACCGGGCTGCGTGTCGGGGTCGCCACCGCCAAGGCGTTCGCCTTCGCCCGTGACATCCCCATGATCGGCATCTCGAGCCTCGATCTGCTCGCCTTCGGCGTGCGCTTCACCGAGCGCCGCATCATGGCGGTGGTCGACGCACGCCGCGGCGAGCTCTTCCACGCCACCTACCGCCAGGTGCCCGGCGGCGTGCAGCGCCTCGACGAGCCGACGGTGACCTCGCCGGAGGAGGTCGTCAACGAGCTCGTCGCCCTCAACGACGAGACGCTGCTGGTGGGCGACGGCGCGCTGCGCTACCTCGACGACCTCGCCTCGGTGGGTCGCGTCGAGATCGCCGAGCAGGGCCAGGCCTACCCGTCGGCGGGCTCGCTCGTGCTCCTCGCGCACGCGCAGGCGATGCGCGAGCAGTTCGTGAACTCGTGGCAGCTCCAGCCGCTGTACCTTCGCCGACCCGATGCCGAGATCAACTGGCAGACCCGCGACGGTGCCGGGTGACGATGACCGTCGACCACCACGCCCCGGGGGCGGATCGCACGCCGGTCACGGGCATCGAGCTGTCGCCGATGCGCCGCCGCCACCTGCGAGCGGTGGCAGCCATCGCCGCGCACGACGTGCACCAGCCGTGGTCGATCGACGTCTTCCGCCGCGAGATCGAGCAGGGCCACCGGCGCGCGTACATCGTGGCGCACCGCGGCCGTCGGCTCGTCGGCTTCGGCGGCCTGCTTCTCACCGGCACCGGTGGCGAGGCCCACATCACCACCGTGGCGGTCGATCCCGCTGAGCGCGGCCAGGGCATCGGCACGCGGATCGTGCTGCACCTGGCGCGAGTCGGCATCGAGCGCGGCGCCAGCGACCTCACCCTCGAGGTGCGACCCTCCAACGAGCACGCGCTCGCGCTCTACCGCCGGTTCGGGTTCGCGCCCGCCGGTGTGCGCAAGGGCTACTACGCCGATCTCGGAGAGGACGCGCTGATCCTCTGGGCGCACGACACGGCCGAGCCCGCCTACGCGCAGCGACTCGACGCCATCGCCGCCTCGCTGGCCGACCCGCCTGCGGTGGCCGCGGTGCCCGACCACGACATCGACCTCGACGAGGATGCAGCGCCATGACCATCACCACAGCCAACGCGGCCGAGTACGGCGAGCTGCGCATCCTGGGTCTCGAGACCTCCTGCGACGAGACCGCGGCCGCGGTCGTCGTCGGCGGCCGCACCGTCCTGTCGTCGGTGGTGTCGTCGCAGGTCGATCTGCACGCCCGGTACGGCGGCGTGGTGCCGGAGATCGCCAGCCGCGCGCACGTCGAGACGATCACGCCGGTCATCGCTCAGGCCATGGTCGAGTCCGGTCTCGAGCGCAGCGACATCGACGCGGTGGCCGCCACCGTCGGGCCTGGCCTCGTGGGTGCGCTGCTCGTCGGCGTGTCGGCGGCCAAGGCCCTCGCGCTGGCGTGGGACGTGCCGTTCGTGGCCGTCAACCACCTCGAAGCGCACCTGCACGCCGCGCTGCTGGAGGACCCGGAGCTCACGTTCCCCCTGGTCGTGCTGCTGGTGTCGGGCGGGCACACGATGCTCGTGCTGATGGAGGGCTACGGCGAGTACCGCCTACTCGGCCAGACGCTCGACGACGCCGCGGGCGAGGCGTTCGACAAGGTGGCGCGCTTCCTCGGCCTCGGCTACCCCGGCGGCCCCGCCATCGATCGCGTCGCCACCGAGGGCGACCCCGACGCCATCGCCTTCCCGCGCTCCATGATCGACGAGGACTACGTCTTCTCGTTCTCGGGGCTGAAGACCGCAGTGGTCAACCACGTCCGCAAGCACCCCGAGGTCGAGACGGCGGACGTCGCCGCCTCGTTCCAGGCTGCGGTGGTCGACGTGCTGGTGACCAAGGCGTTGCGCGCGGCGCGCGACCACGGCGTGCACGGGGTGGCGCTGGCCGGGGGCGTGGCTGCCAACTCGCTGCTTCGGGCGCGCCTCGAGGCCGACTGCGCGGTGGCCGGGGTGCGCGCCTTCCTGCCCAGCCGCGCCATGTGCACCGACAACGCGGCGATGGTGGCCGCGGCGGGCTGGTATCGCCTGCGCGCGGATGGGCCCAGCGCGCTGAGCACCGCGGCTGACCCGAACCTGCGCCTGCCCGTCCTCCCCTAGCGCTGCGCCGGTCGCCACCGGGCCCTGCTCGACTGCCCGACCTCCCGCCCGTGCCCGCGGGGCCGGATCGCGCCCGATTAGCACTCGGGGTTGCCGACTGCCAGCAACCGCGCCTATCGTTGGCACTCGATAGATGAGAGTGCTAGCAGTCGAAGACTGCGAGTGCCGACACGCAACAAGGAGCGTGAATGAACATCCAGCCCCTCGAGGACCGCATCGTGGTCCGACAGAACGAGGCCGAGGCGACCACCGCATCCGGTCTGGTGATCCCCGAGTCCGCCAAGGAGAAGCCCCAGCAGGGCGAGGTCCTCGCCGTCGGCGCAGGCCGTCGCTCGGAGCAGACCGGCGACATCATCCCCGTCGACGTGAAGGTCGGTGACACCGTCGTGTACTCCAAGTACGGCGGCACCGAGATCACCATCGACGGCGACGACCTGCTGATCCTCAACGCCCGCGACGTCCTCGCCGTCATCAAGTAAGGAGCATTCCGTGCCCAAGAACCTGAAGTTCAACGACGAGGCCCGCCGCGGTCTCGAGATCGGCGTCAACAAGCTCGCCGACGCCGTCAAGGTCACCCTCGGCCCGAAGGGCCGCAACGTGGTGCTGGAGAAGAAGTTCGGCGCCCCGACCATCACCAACGACGGCGTGTCCATCGCCCGTGAGATCGAGCTCGAAGACGCGTTCGAGAACATGGGTGCCCAGCTCGTGAAGGAGGTGGCCACCAAGACCAACGACATCGCTGGTGATGGCACCACCACCGCCACCGTGCTGGCGCAGGCCATGGTCCGTGAGGGCCTCCGCAACGTCGCCGCCGGCGCCAACCCGATGGGCGTCAAGCGCGGCATCGAGAAGGCCGTCGCCGCAGCCGTCGCCTCCATCGCCGATCAGGCCAAGGAGATCGACGACAAGGCGGAGATCGCCCAGGTCGCATCCATCTCGGCTGCCGATCCGGCGATCGGCGAGGTCATCGCCAACGCCATCGACAAGGTGGGCAAGGACGGCGTGGTCACCGTCGAGGAGAGCAACACCTTCGGCATGGACCTCGAGTTCGCCGAGGGCATGCAGTTCGACAAGGGCTACCTCTCGCCGTACTTCGTCACCGACGCCGAGCGCCAGGAAGCCGTCATCGACGACGCCTACCTGCTGTTCAACCAGGGCAAGATCACCTCGGTCCAGGACCTCGTCCCGGTGCTCGAGAAGGTCATGCAGTCCGGCAAGCCGCTCGTGATCATCGCGGAGGACATCGAGGGCGAGGCCCTCGCCACCCTCGTGGTGAACAAGATCCGCGGCACGTTCTCGTCGGTGGCCATCAAGGCCCCGGGCTTCGGTGAGCGCCGCAAGGCGATGCTGCAGGACATGGCCATCCTCTCCGGTGGCCAGGTCATCTCCGAGGAGGTCGGTCTCAAGCTCGAGAACGTCACCCTCGACCTGCTCGGCACCGCCCGCAAGGTCGTCGTGACCAAGGACGCCACCACCATCGTCGAGGGTGGCGGCACCGAGGACGACGTCAAGGGCAGCATCGCGCAGATCAAGGCCGAGATCGACAACACCGACTCGGACTGGGATCGCGAGAAGCTCTCCGAGCGCCTGGCGAAGCTGTCCGGCGGCGTTGCCGTCGTCAAGGTCGGCGCCGCCACCGAGGTGGAGCTCAAGGAGAAGAAGCACCGCATCGAGGACGCCCTGTCCGCGACGCGTGCAGCCATCGAGGAGGGCATCGTCGCCGGTGGCGGCACCGCCCTCATCCGGGCCCGCGACAGCGTCGCTGCTGTGGTGGACTCGCTCGACGGCGACGAGGCGACCGGTGCCGGCATCGTGCACCGCTCGCTGGTGGCTCCGGCCACGATCATCGCCACCAACGCGGGCCTCGAGGGGGCCGTGGTGGTCGAGCACGTGGAGCGCGAGACCGGCTCCATCGGCATGAACGCCGCGACCGGCGAGTACGAGGACCTGGTCAAGGCCGGCGTCATCGATCCCGCCAAGGTCACCCGCGCGGCGCTGCAGAACGCAGCGTCGATCGCTGGCCTGCTCCTCACCACCGAGGTGCTGATCGCCGACAAGCCCGAAGAGGCTGGCGGCGGCGGCGGCATGCCCGACATGGGTGGCATGGGCGGCATGATGTAGCTCCTGTCCGCCCGCACCAGCGGACGGATGCACGTGAGCCGGGCCTTCGGGCCCGGCTCACGTCGTTTTGGGGCTCTCCTGACTGATCCGTGGGTCATTTCCGGCCTGGGAGGACGGGTGGGTGGCTGCCGAGGCTGAGCATCGCGAGGGCGATGAGGGGTTCGGGGCCGTGGAACCCGAACGCGACTCGGGTGATGAGTCGGATCTTG
>JBBRAZ010000036.1:0-39812 GCA_038206295.1 Acidimicrobiales bacterium | reverse complement strand
GATCGCCGCGACCGAGCGCAGGCAGCGCAGCGCGTCGGAGCCCAGCAGCGAGTCGACGTCGAGATCGCCCAGCACGCGACGGGTCTCGTCGGCCAGCTCGTCGATCGACTCCGGGGAGAACATGTGTTCGACTCTACCCGCCGACGACCACCCCGTCAACAGCCAATCGTTGTGAATATTGCACCACCGACGGTGGTAGACCGACCCGGACCGTCAACCCCCCCACCACGCAACGCCGCCGCACTGGTCACCCCGACCGCTAGACGGGCTTGCGCATCAGCATCCAGGACTGGCCGAGGCGCGCCGGGCTCTCGAGCACCTCGCCGTCATCGCGCACGTAGGTGCCGTCGATGGGGATGACGTGCTCGATGCCCGAGGCGACCCGCTCGACCTCGTAGCCGGCGCGCTGCGCGAGCACGGCCAGATCCTCGCGGTGGGTGAACTGGTTGTGGTGGCGGGCGACGGCCAGCGAGTCGACCGTGCCCTGGAACACCGGCCAGTGCCGCTCGAGGGTCAGCTCGAGGAACGACACGACCGCCACGCCGCCGGGGCGCAGGACCCGGTTGGCCTCGATCAGGTAGAGGTAGCCGGCCTCGTGCGGGAGGTGCGTCAGCACCGAGAAGAAGCACACCACGTCCACCGACGCGTCAGCGGCGGGGATCGTGAGGCCCTCGGTGGCCTGGAAGGTGAAGCTCGGCGCCTGCTCGCGGGCGTACTCGAGCAGCGGCTCGCACACGTCGGTGCCGAGGTAGGTGATGTCGATGCGGCCGTGCAGGCGAGAGGCCAGGCGCCCCGATCCGCAGCCGACGTCGACCAGAGAGCTGCCATCGCTCAGCCCTGCGAGGCGCAGGAGTCCCTCCTCCACCGCCGCGATCGCGTCCCAGCTGCCGCCGACTGCGAGGTGCATGGCCTCGTCGCGGTCGTGCTCGGCGAGGAGGCGGTCGATGTGGGCCCGGTACTCCTCGGTCAGCATGTCCATGATCGATTGCACGAGGCCGGACCCTACCCGCACCGATCCGCCGGGTGGTGCGGGTAGGGTCCTGCCCCGATGCTGGCCCTGACGCTGCTCGTGCGCGACGAGGTGGACATCGTCGCCGCCAACATCGACTTCCACCTCGCGCAGGGCGTGGACGTCGTCATCGCCACCGACAACCTGTCGGTCGACGGCACCACCGACGTCCTGCGGGAGTACGAGCGCCAGGGCGTCCTGCACTACCTGTGGGAGCCCGACGACGACTACGCGCAGGCCACGTGGGTGAGCCGCATGGCGCGCCTCGCCTCGGTCGAGCACGGCGCCGACTGGGTGATCAACGCCGATGCCGACGAGTTCTGGTGGCCCCGCGAGGGCGACCTCGCCTCGACGCTCGCCGGCGTACCGACCGGCACCGACGTGGTGATCGCGCAGCGCTTCGACTTCGTGGTGCGCCCCGATGACGACCAGCGCTTCGACCAGCGGATGCGCTGGCGGCGCACGCAGTCGATCAACCACCAGGGGCGTCCCATCGGGTACAAGGTGGCGCACCGCGGGCACCCCGAGGCCGAGGTGTCGATGGGCAACCACTTCGCGCTGCACCCGCACGAGGGCGAGGACCTCGACGACGGCCGCATCGAGATCCTGCACTTCCCGATGCGCTCGTATGCGCAGTTCACGAACAAGATCCTCAAGGGCGGCGCCGCGATCGAGCGGAACCCGGAGCTGGCGCCCGAGGTGGGCGTCGTGTGGCGCGACATGCTCGAGCTGCATCGACGAGGCGAGTTCGAGGCCGGATGGGACGAGTGGCTCGTCGACGACGCCGAGCTCGCCGCCGCCATCGACGCCGGCGAGGTGATCCTCGACGAGCGGTTGGTGACGTACCTCGACGGCCTCGCCGCCGCTCGTGCGGCTCCGCCGAAGCCCAGCCGCCACCGCGGCCTCCTCAGCCGCTTCAAGCGCTGAGCGGGCTGTTGGACGGCCTCTACTTCGGGACGAGGTGGTAGAGGATGCGGGTGCCCGAGGGGAGCTCCTCACGCTCGAGCACCGAGAAGCGGCGGTCGATGTGGCGCTCCAGCTCGCCGACGTTGTAGTCGTCGTGCACGCCGGCTCGCTTGTTGCGCAGCAGCTTCTTGACCATGCCGTCGTCAGGCGTCGGGAACTCCAGCACGGCGTCGGTTCCCATGTCGGCGAGGAAGTCGATGAACTCGCTGATCGGGATGAGGCTCGTGATGGCGATGTGGTGGATGACCGCCAGCGCCAGCACCAGGTCGGGCTTGGCCCGCTCGGTGAAGGGCAGTCGCTCACGGCCCCGCCACCCGAGGCCGGCGGACGGGCTGGCGATGTCCATGACCAGCGGCGTGATCTTCGTGTTCTGCTCGCGGCGCAGCACCTTGTAGAGGGTGTCGATGACGAGGTGGTCGCCATCGAGCGCCAGCACGTGATCCGCGTGCTCCGCAGCGATGCGCGAGAAGTGGCCGTCGTTGGACCCGATGTCCCAGACGCGGTGGCGGTGCTTCTGGCCTGCCACCTTGTCGACGAACTCCGACTTCCGGGTGAGATCGGTGTCGGTGTAGTGCCCGCGCTCGGAGTAGTTGGACCACACCGACGTCGAGGCCTTCCACTCGATCTGCGGCACGAGCTTGGCCATCTTGTCGATGTTGATCTTCAGCAGGTCCTTGTTGAAGCCGGCGCCCTTCAGGTCCGCCTGGACGTCGCGGTCGGTGTCGGCCATGCGGCTCTCGAGCACCGCGGGCATCGTCACGTAGGGCCAGACGCCCTTCCACTGCCGCTTGATGCCCGAGAGCACCTTGGCCGCCACCGGCGTCGGGATGCCGTTGAGGTCGCCGCGCAGGAACGGGTGGAACGGCACCTCCTTGTACGCCTGGAACATGAGGGGGTACAGGAAGAGCTGGCGGAACTGCTGGAACCCGAACCACGGATCACCCGCGCGGTAGGCCTCGAAGGAGCCGACATCGATGAAGACGGGATTCGAGCCGACGAACTGGACGTTGAACGACGTGGCGTCCTTGCACATGACGTCCTCGGCGAGTCCGGCCTGGAGCAGCTCCATCTGGAGGATCGCCGCGTCCTTGAGCATCTCGAACGACCACTCGTACGGGTAGCTGAGCAGCGTCAGGCGATCGTGCTCGAGCCAGCCCTCGTATCGCTGCGCGTCGGCCACCTCCGGCGCCTGCTCCAGGCGCCGGGTACCGATGATCCGACCGTCGGCGAGCGCCTTGCGGAAGAAGGCGGCCTTCTCGACGGCTTCGTAGTCCTCCAGGGCGGCGCCGGTCAGGGCGCGGTAGACGTGGTCGCCCTCGAGGTAGATGCGGCTGAGCGGATCGCGGAACGAACCCGGGTCCGGGGTGGCAGCGGTCATGGCTTCCTTCCATGGCGAACGAACGCCAGATGCTACCGCTGCACCCGCGCCCAGCCCCGCAACCTCCGTGCGAGACGCTCGTGCGGTGCCAGCGCCGAGCGGGGCCGCCGCTACGCTTGGCCGCCGTGCCAGTCACCCGCAGCCGGCGCTCGACCGGCGGGTTCCCCCGCGAGCTCCTCCTGAACCTGACCCTGCGCGAGCTGCGCGGCAAGTTCAAGCGCTCGGCCATCGGGTGGGGCTGGTCGGTCATCAACCCGGTGGTGACGATCACCGTCTACTCGATCGTCTTCTCGATGTTCCTCAAGATCGAGCCGCCCGTGGGCGATCCGAGCGGGCTGCACACCTATGCGCTGTTCCTCATGTGCGGGCTGCTGCCGTGGCTCTTCACCTTCAACGGCCTCATGGGATCGGTGACCACCCTGATCGCCAACGAGGGCCTCATCAAGAAGGTGTACTTCAAGCGCTGGGTGCTCCCCACCTCATCGGTGCTGGCGTGGCTCGTGAGCTTCCTCATCGAGATGGGCGTCGTCGCCGTGGTGCTGCTCATCGCGGGGAACATGGTGCTGCCGTGGCTCGCCGTCGTGCTCGCGCTCGTGGCGCTGCAGACGTTGTTCGTGCTCGGCCTCGGGCTGCTGTTCGCCCCCATCAACGCCTACTTCCGCGACGTGGAGCACTTCACCGGCATCTTCCTGAACATCTGGTTCTGGGCGACGCCGATCATCTACCCGATGACGGTGCTGTACCGGAAGGACGGCTCACCTCAGGAGATCTTCGGCTTGTCCGTGCCGAACCTCATGAACCTGAACCCGATGTACCACTTCGTCACCGCGTACCGCGACCTGCTGTACAACCTGCGCCTCCCCGACGCGAGCACGTGGCTCTACATCGTGGTCGCCACCGCCTGCAGCCTCCTGCTGGGCTCCTGGGTGTTCGGACGCCTCGAAGCACGCCTGGCGGAGGAGCTGTGAGCGCCGCGCCGGCGATCGCCGTCGAGCACGTCACCAAGCGGTTCCGCCTCCTGCACGACCGCAACGGCACGCTCAAGGCCACGGTGCTCAACGGCTTCCGCCGCACCACCTACGAGGAGTTCCTCGCCCTCGACGACGTGTCGCTCGAGGTGCCCGAGGGCAGCACCTACGGACTCATCGGCGAGAACGGCTCGGGCAAGTCGACGCTGCTCAAGTGCATGGCGAAGATCTACCGGCCCGACAAGGGCCGCATCGACGTGCGGGGCAAGGTCTCCGCCCTGCTCGAGCTGGGCGCCGGCTTCCACCCCGAGCTGTCCGGCCGCGAGAACGTCTACCTCAACGCCTCGATCCTCGGCATGAGCCGCCGCGACGTGGATGGGTGCTTCGACGACATCGTCGAGTTCTCCGGCCTCGAGCGCTTCATCGACACGCCGGTGAAGAACTACTCCTCGGGCATGTACGTGCGGCTCGGCTTCGCGGTGGCGATCAACGTCGACCCCGAGGTGCTGCTGGTGGACGAGATCCTGGCGGTGGGCGACGAGGCGTTCCAGACCCGATGCACCGAGAAGTTCTCGGACCTCAAGCGCAGCGGAAGCACGATCGTGGTGGTCAGCCACGGCCTCGACCAGATGCGCAACCTCTGCGACCGGATCGCCTGGTTCGAGCACGGCGTGCTGCAGGCAGAGGGCCCCTCTGGTCAGGTGGTGGACCAGTACCTCAAGCAGGTGCGGTCCGACCGCACCGCCTACGCGGCGCGCACCCGCGACAGCGCCATCGAGGCCGGCGAGACGCCGATCATCAGCCGCATCGAGGCGCTGGATGCCGACGGCCGCTCCAGCGAGCTGCTGCGCACCGGTGCCCCGGCTGCATTCCGCGTCACCTTCGACGAGGGTCGCATCGGCGAGCCGGTGGCGGTCGCCATCGGGCTGTTCCGCGTCGATGGCACGCACGTCACGAGCGTGAACACCGGTGGAGCGATCGTCGACGGGACAGGGCGCGGCCAGCGCAGCGTGACGCTCTCGGTGCCGTCGCTGCCGGTCATCACGGGCCGCTACGCGCTGTCAGTCGCGCTGCACGACGCCAACCTCATGCACGTGCACGAGCGCGCGGATCGCACGGTGCAGTTCGAGATCGAGCCCGACCCGGCGTACACCTCGCCGCAGCGTGGCATCACGGCGCTCGGCGGCACCTGGTCCGCCTCCTGACGCTGTCGGGGCGCCACCGCCCCGACCCGCCCGTCAGCGGATCATGCCCAGCTTGCGCTTGGCGTCGAGGTAGAGGCGGATCGGCAGGCGGTTCTGGATCTTGTCTCGCCATGCACGGAGCTGATCGAGCTCGTGGTAGATCTCGTCGGGGATCACCACCGCGTCCAGCGGGCGACCCGACAGCTCGTCGATGAGTCGGTGCGCGGCGGCCAGCTCGTTCTGCAGGTACTCGATCGCGGCTGCCTGCGCCTCGCCGTCGACGACCTTCGCCTGCGTGGCCGCGAGCTCGACGCGCAGCTGCGCGGCGTCGCGCCGCACCGCCGTCCACGGCAGCGCTCGGGCGACGCCGGTGGTGCCCCGCGACATGCGACCGGCCTCGACCAGGCCCTCGATCGTCCGCTCGATCGGATCGCCGGAGACCTTCGCCTGCAGCTCGGCCTCCGCGGTGCGGAAGCGCTCGAGCAGGTCGTCGTCGATCGGTCGGTCGCACAGCGCGCCGAGCTGCACGCACAGCTCGTCGACGGTCACCACCGCCGACCACGGATGCTCGTGGCCCTTGGTCACCAGGCGGTGCGCGAGCGTCCACAGGGCACGCACCTCGGCCAGGTCGCGCTCGACGCCCTCGGCCACCTCCCACTCGTCGTCGATGAGCAGCGGCAGCTCCCCGTCTCGCACGACCAGGTTGTCGAGCGCGGCGTCCAGGTGCGTCGAGGGCACCAGCACGACCGCCGAGGCCGGCAGGAACGGGTGCGCGTCGTGCGGCGCACGGTCCAGCGCCTTCTGCTCCACGTCGTCGAACACGGCCCGCCAGGCACGAAGGCACGCTGCGGCGCCGTCCACGTCGTGGACGGCGAGCGCATCGAGGAGGTCCTGCTCGAGGGTGCGGCCCCGGACGTAGGGCACGGCGTCGTCGGTGTAGCGCTGGGTGAGCCAGCCGCGCTCGGTGAGGCCCTCCTCGGGCCAGCGACGGCTGCGCTCGACGCTCCAGCCGTCGGTGCCGACGCGCACGGTGGACTCGCGCGCCCACATCCGCATGCGGTCCTCGCCGAAGCGCCACGCCAGCACGTCGGACGGCACGAGCGACTCGACGTCGGCGTCGTCTGCCCCAGCGACGACGAGGAACGAGTTGGCGACGTCGGGGCCGAGCCCCGCCTCGAGCATCGTGCGGTGGGCAGCGCGGTCGTCGCACAGCAGCGCCGGCGGGTTCGAGAGGTCGCGCACCGGGGAGCGCACCCACTGGTCGATGAACTCCACCGCGCCGTCGACCTCGTACGCGGCGTGCGCCAACGTGGTGACCGGGAGCTTGTAGTCCGGGAACGGGTAGAGCCAGCGCTGCGCCCCCAGACCGGCATCGCCGAGCATGGCGCCGAGCTCGCGGCGCGTCCACGTGCGGATCCCGCCGGGCGAGCGGTAGCCCTCGACCCCGACGAAGGGCGCCCCGAGGTGGTCCTCGGCGTAGCCGAGCAGGTACTTCAGCCCGAGCTGGTTCTCGATCGCCACGACCAGCGCGCCGCCGGGCTTGAGGTGCCCCCGGGCCGCGGCGAGCAGCGCCTCGGGCCCGCCGGCGCCGCCGATGGAGGAGCCGGAGTACTCGAGCACGCCGATGAGCAGCACGACGTCGAAGCCCTCGTCGTCATCGAGCTGATCGGGCGTGCCGCAGATCACCTCGACGTTCGACAGCCCTGCGCATCGGGCGGCGGCGACGCGGGCACGGGCCAGGCTCCCCTCGAGCGCGACGACCGAGCATCCGGCGTCTCCCAGCGACCGCGAGGCGACGCCGGCGCCGGCGCCGATGTCGAGCACGCGCGCGCCGGGACCGAGCTGCAGCGGCCGCAGGAGGTTCGCGCGGCGGCGAGACAGGTGGTAGAGCGTCGGCCAGTCGCGGATGTGCCGCACGAGCTCGTCGGACCCCGTGGTGCGGTCATCGGCGGCGAGCATGATCTCGAGCAGCTCGTCCTCGGCGCCGTCCGCGTACGGGAGCGACTCCCCCAGCACGCGGACGCCGCTCTCGGGATCGGTGATCATCGGCGCTGCACGCTCCTGGCTCGGCCGCCACGACGACGGGTGGTCCGGTGTGGCGCATCCCGCCGGCACCGGCCCCTCTAGACTCGCCGGTCGCCGCCCTCGCGGCAAGCACCGCCATGGCCACCCCCGCTCCCACCACCGCCGCGCCCGCCCTCGTGGTGGTCTGCGACCGCCTTCCTGGCCACGACGCGGGCCGCCCGGAGGACCGCGAGCGCGCCCGACGGATCGAGGACCTGGCGGCGGTCACCGCAGCACCGATCGTCGTGGCCGTGCTGGAACCGGGGCTCGGCGCCACCGACACGCGCTGGCTCGGCGGAATGGGAGGGACGCTGCTGGCCTGCGTCGTCGATCCCGTCGCCGCGCTGCGCGCCGCGCTGGTCGGCGCCTGCGCGATCATCGCCACCGAGACCCACCACGTGCCGCTGCTGCAGGCCGCTGGGTGGCGCTCCGCGGCCACCCCCCTGCTCCTGGACCTCACCGAGGTGGCGTCGCTGGCGCACCGCGCGGCGGCCGGTTCGCTGGCCGGCATCAAGGCCGACGGCCACCAGGCCATCATCGAGCGCACCGAGGCCGTCGATCGCGCCGCGCTTGGAGCTGCCGACGTCGTGCTGTGCGGCCACGCTCGGCTCGTCGACGAGCTCGATGCGCTCGGTGCGGGCGCCACGCACGTCGCGGTCTCCGCCGTCGCCGCCACCACGCCGATGGGCGTGCAGCGACGGCGCCTGATCGTGCACCCCGGGCGCTGGTCGACGGAGCCAGGCACACCCGACGAGGAGGGCGCTCGCCTGCTCGTCGATGCTGTCTCCTCGCTCACCGACGCCCCCGTGCTGCTGGCCGGCCTCGACGTCGATCCCCGCCTTCGCCACGTCGTGCAAGGCGACGTGCGCACCGCACCGCCCTCTGCGCTCGACCGCTCGCTGCGACTGGCGTCGGTGGCGTGCGTCGCTCGCCCCCGTGGGTGCCGCGTGCCATCGCTGCTCGTCGAGCTCCGCCGCCTCGGCGTCCCGACGGTGGCCACCACCGCCGCCGGCGGCGACGTGGCGTGGGATGCAACCGCCATCGCAGACGCCATCGAGCCCCTCCTGGCCTCGGCCGCCGAGCGCGACGCCGCGCGAGCTGCGGGCTTCGAGCTGCTCGCAGCCGAGCACGACCCTGCCCGCTGCCGCGCCGCGCTGCGCAAGGTGCTCGACGGCGCCGGCATCCCGACGGTGAAGAAGCCCGCCAAGCGTGCGGTGGTGGCGCCACCGGACGCCGGCTGCCACCTCGAGCGCGCCCCGGGTTCGCTGGCGGCGGCCGATCCGGCGCTGGCGGACTTCGAGCGCGAGCTGTTCGGCGGCCCGTTCCTGGGGCGGATCACCGCCATCCGCCTCGAGCACCCCGTCGACGAGGACCGCCGCTACCGCCTGTGGGCCTCGACGTGGAACCGTCCCCGCGAGCACCGGGCCGCCGCGGCGACGGGATCGGGCCCGGGCGGCAGCGACCTGGGCATCAGCATCGTGGTGCCGACGTGGAACACGCCGGCGGCGATCCTCACCGAGACCATCGACTCGGTGCTCGCGCAGACCGATCCCCGCTGGCAGCTCTGCATCGCGGACGACGCGTCGGCCGAGCGGGCCACCCACCAGGTGCTCGACCGCTACGAGGCCGCCGACGAGCGGATCAGCGTGGTGCGCCTGACGGAGAACCAGGGCATCGCTGGCGCGTCCAACGCCGCGCTGGCGACGGCGACGCAGGCGTTCATCGGCCTGCTCGACCACGACGACCTGCTCGCACCCGATGCCATCGAGTGGGTGCTGCGCCTCATCGAGCGGAGCGACGGCGAGCTCGACTACGTGTACACCGACGAGGACAAGATCGATCCCTTCGGCATGCACGCGGCACCGTTCTGCAAGCCGGACTGGAATCCGGACCTGCTGCTGAGCTGCAACTACCTCACCCACTTCAGCGTGCTGCGCCGGTCGCTCGTCGAGGAGATCGGCGGGTTCCGCACCGGCTTCGACGGCAGCCAGGACTACGACCTGCTGCTGCGAGCCACCGAGCGCACCGACCGCATCGGCCACGTGGCGCGACCGCTGTACTCGTGGCGCCAGATCGAGGGCTCGACGTCCATCGACACGGGTGCGAAGCCCGCAGCGCACGGCGCCGGGCGCCGTGCGCTCGAGGAGGCGCTCGTGCGCCGCGGCATCGAGGCGACGGTCACCGACGGCCACATGGCCACCTGGCACCGCGTGCAGCGCCACCATGCCGAGCAGCCGCTGGTCACCGTCATCATCCCGACGCGCGACCACGTGGAGCTGGTGCGGACCTGCGTGGACCGAGTGCGGCGCACCGTGCGGCACCCGCACCTCGAGCTGATGGTCGTCGACAACCAGTCGACCGATCCCGAGACCGTCGCCTGGCTCGCCGAGCACGAGCGCAGCGGCGACGGCAGCGTCGTGCGCTACCCGCACGAGTTCTCCTACGCCCGCCAGATGAACTTGGCTGCGGCCGCAGCCCGCGGCTCGGTGCTCTTCATGCTCAACAACGACGCCAAGCCCCGCAGCGACGGCTGGTTCGAGGCGATGCTCGAGCACGCGCTGCGCCCCGAGGTGGGCGTCGTCGGCGGGCGGTTGCGCTACCCCGACGGACGGGCGCAGCACGAGGGCATCATCCTCAACGTCGGCGGCCCGGCCTACAACCTCGACTCCGGGCCGAAGGCCGAGTGGGGACGCACCATCCGCGACGTCGTCGGCGTCACCGGCGCGGCGATGATGTGCCGCGCGTCGGTGTACCGCGAGGCCGGCGGCTTCGAGGAGCGACTGCGCGTCGCGTTCAACGACGTCGACTTCTGCCTGCGCGTCGGCGAGCTCGGCTACCGCATCGTGTACACGCCCTACGCCGAGCTGGAGCACAAGGAGTCGGCGTCGCGCGGGGCGCTGCACCCGCAGGACGACGAGGACTGGTACCTCGATCGCTGGGGCCCGCCCTATGCGATCCGCGACCCCTTCTACAACCACACCATGGACCTGATGTCCCCGCTCATGTTCCGGGTCTGATCCGCGGCGAGCGCACCCGCTGCGTCACCCCTTCAGGGACACCGGCCTCCGGACCGCTACGCCGTCGTAGATGGCCAGGACGGTCAGCGCCTCGGGCAGCCCCTCCACCCCGGTGAGCGCCATCTCGAAGCCGGCCGAGACGAACACGTCGTCGCCACGGGCGCGAGCCAGATCCGAGCGGGGCACCCTGCGCTGGCTGGTGGGCAGCACCTCGCCGTCGGCCACCAGCAGCACCCGGTCGGGCACGGCACCCTGCTCATCGAGCGCCCACCCGCCCACCGCGAGCACGCCGTCGGTGAGCACGGCGCGATCCACGCGGGTCACGTAGCGATCATCCACCTCGACGATGGGCAGCCGGCTGCCATCGGCGAGCACCACCTCCGCACCGGGACCGTCGCCGACCTGGATGTCGGTGCCGCTGGCAACCGTCGGCAGCCGCGGCGACCGCCACCCGCCGGCACCGTCGGGCACCAGGATCGACACCGCGTTCGGGCCGTCGCGCAGGCGCCCCTCGTCCACCAGGGCGCTGAAGCGCCCGTCGGCGGCGACGAAGCCCGTGCCGGCCACCGTGCCGTCGACCGCGACGAGGAACCACCCGTCTCTCGGCGCGCCCGGTGCCTCGCCGGTGAGGAGGATCGGCACGAAGCCACCCTCGAGATCCAAGTCGGCGAGGAGACCTGCCTGCTCGAGCTCCCACGTGGCATCCATCGGCACCGGAGCGAGCGCCTCGACCGATGCCCCGAGACGATCGGCCCACGGCCCCACCGCGTACACCCCGGGCCACCCCGGGCCGCCGAGCCAGTCCTCTTTGCGGCGAGCGAGCGCCATGAGCCCCGTGAGATCCTGGCCGACCTCCGATGGACCCTGCACGTAGCGCACCTCGCGCGAGCGGCGCGGTGGGTCCACCAGCAGCAGGGAGCGACCATCCATGCGCCAGTCCACGTCGGCGTCGAGCACGTCGATGATCGTCGGCACGACATCGATGAGCATGGCGTCGCGGTCGTCGATCGCGCCGGAGGCCTGCCCCGGCACGTGGATGAAGAGCGGGACGCGATAGAGCTCGTCCACGGTGACCTCGTCGGGCTTGCGCAGCAGCCGCTCGGTGCCGAAGCCCACGCCGTGGTCGGCCATCACCACGACGATGGCGTCGTCCCAGAGCCCCGAGGCCTGCAGCGACTCGACGACGCGGCGGACCTGCAGGTCCGCGTAGCCGACCTGCAGCAGGTGGCGCTGGTAGCCCTGCAGCACCGCTCGCTCGTCGTCGCCCCACCTGCCACCGCTCATGCCCTCGAGCTCGGCGGACAGCGAGTACCGCGACCCTCGCTCCGTCACCTCCCACGGCTGGTGCGGGAGCACGGCGTGGCTGAACCACAGCGTCGGCCGCTCGGTGGGCCCCGCGCTCGCCGCGAGGTCGGCCACGATCTCGCCCTGGGCGAGCGAGGCGCGGCCCTCGGGCGTCTGAGCCAGGAACGCGTCGACGGGGTCGGAGCCACCCGGCGGAGCGGTCACGTCGCCGACGTCCTGGCCGAGGAACCCGCCCCATGCGGCGTCGAGCGCCGGGAGCTCCGAGCGCATCGTCGGCGGGAGCGCGAGATGCCGACCCACCACCCAGGCATCGAGCAGCATCGAGCGCAGCCCGCCGCGCGGCTCCGCCGCAGACGGCACCTCGGCGCTGCCTGCTCGCCCATCGGCTGCGCCGTCGGTCGGGTCGCACAGCGCGGTCGGGCACAGGGCGGTGACCTCCTCGTGGACCTCCAGGTCGTAGGAGCCCCCGAGGAGCGTGAACAGGTTCTCGGGATGGTCCACCGACGTGGGGATGGCGTCGAGATCCGGTAGCGATCCCGACAAGATCGCCGGGACGCTGTAGGTGGTGCTGGGCGCGTTGGACGACGCGTTGCGGTACCACGTGGACCCCTCGGCGAGCGCGGCGAACCCGGGGAACCGCTCGGCATCGATCGTGCCGTCCGCGTCGAGCAGCGAGGCGAGCGGGAGCTCGTCGAGCAGCAGGACCACCACCGGTGCGGGTTCACCGATGACCGCGTCCGCCGCCTCGGCCTCGCCCGACCACAGCAGCTTCGCCACCGGCGACACACCGAGGAACAGCAAGAGGAACGCCGCAGGGCCGAGGGCGAGGTACCGCGCCACGGTCGCCACGACGCTGAACCGCGCCTCGCCCGCAGCGACGCCGATGGCGCCGATCGACAAGGCGACGAGCGCGGTGAGGTCGCTGTCGGGCACCGCCTGGCGAGCCATGACGAGCCCGTAGCTGCCGCCCAGGAGCGCAACGATGAGGTGGTGCACGACCGCGCCGACCATCGGCCGCCGCACCAGCCAGGCGACGAGCTCGACCAGCACCAGCAGCAGGGGGATCCCGAGGGCGATGATGGCCCCGAAGGCGATGATCGCAGCGTCGTCGGCCTTCTTGAACACGAAGAACTCGGGGTTGGATCCGAAGAGGTCGAGCATCGGCTGCACGATGGCGAGCCCGGCGAGGCCCGTCACCACCAGCGCCCGGCGCAGCAGGACGCCACCGCTGGCGGCCGTGCGCGTGAGGTTCGGCGTCGCAGCCGGCGGTGCTGAGGTGCCCATGGTCGGGCACCGATCCTACGGGGCGGCGGGCTCGTCCTCGGGGCGCGCGCTGCGCGGTGCGGCGAGCACCGGTGCGCGCCGCACGTCACCGACGAGCGACATGCCGAGCAGCACCCACCCGACGGCGGCGGCGAGCAGCATCATCGCGGTGACCAGGCCGGGCCACGGCGACCAGGCGCCCAACGCCTGGAGGCGATCGGTGGGCGACGCGCCGCGCTCCCCCCAGTACCACGGCACGAGCACCGCCAGCGCGACGAGCTGCATGGCGGTCGCCGCGCCCCACACCACGATCGGCGCCACGCGGTCTCGGGCGGCGAGGAGCCGCTGGAGCCCCAGAGCGGCCAAGGCGGCGAGCACAGGCACCGACGGGAACAGGTACCGACCCTGCATGCCGGGCGTGGTGCCGGAGCTGACGTAGCCGTCCCAGGCCAGCTGGGCGGCTGCAGCGAGCAGGAACGCGAACGAGAGCAGCAGCGCGAGCGCGACGGCCGGGCGCTTGGCGGCGCGCACCCCGAGGACCACCAGCACCACCAGCAGCAGCGAGGCGCCGAACACGACCGGTCCCGGCATCTTGACGTCGAACCAGCCGAACCAGCCCCAGAACCTCCTCGCCATCCACGGCACGAAGCGCTTGAGCCACCACCAGCCATCAGGCTCGAACCCCGGCGGCGCGTCGGGGAGCAGGAGCAGCGAGGGCTGGAGGTCGCCCTCATCGAGGAGGTTGGCCAGCCACCACCAGGACCCGATCGCAGCCGCGATCGCCGTCGCGCCCGCAGCGCGCAGCACCGCAGGTCGCCACTGCCGCTGCGCACCCACGACGTACGCCACGACGACCCACGGCGCGCCGACGAGCCCGAAGCCCTTGATCCACATCCCGGCGCCGGCGACCGCCCCCGCGAGCAGGGCTGTCCCCCACGACCGATCGCCGGTCGCGATGCGGGTGACGAGCACCGCGAGCACCGCGAGCTGCGCCGTCTGCAGGTTGTCGTTGTTGACGCTCCCCCCGATGGCAGCCCACTGGGGGATGGCGAGCGGGATCACCGCCGCGGCGATCGCCGGGCCGCGATGGGCGCCGAGCCGACGAGCGATGAGGTACGCCGCCGGACTCGCAACGGCGACCAGCAGTGCGTTGAGGAGGCGCATGGTGCCCACCGTGGCGTCGAACGCCTCGTCACCGGGAATGATCGCCTCCGCAACCTCCGACGCGGCCCCCAGCACCACGTAGTAGCCCGGTGGGTGCTGAGCGAGCTGGTTCGGTGCCGGCGAGCCGACGTCGAGGAGGTCGCCGTCGAAGGACACCCGATCAGCTCGCGGCGACGCAGCATCGGCCTCGAGGTGCTGCGATCCCTCGAAGAACTGAACCTCGCCGAGGGTCTGGTTCACCGCCACCGAGATGAACGCCGAGTCCCAGGCCGGGTGGTCCTGGCCGTCGGCGGCGCGCAGCGCCAGGTCGACGTGGTGGGGCTCATCGGGGCCGCGCCACGTGGGCAGCAGGACGGTGTAGGCGACCGCGAGCAGGACGTGGACCGCGGTGATGAGCCAGACCGCTGGCGGCAGCCGCCGGGCTGCTGCGGTCATCCGTGCAGCCGTCGAACCAGCTGCTCGAGCGACGCCCGGTGGTCGGGCAGCAGCGCGACCCCGCTGTGGCGCAGCGCGAAGTTGTCGAGCACCGAGTTCGCGGGGCGCGGCGCCGGACGCGGCGGGTCGAGCTGGTCGGTCGTGATCGGCTGCACCCGGCCGGGGTCCGCCCCGGCGAGCTCGAAGATCTCGCGCACGAACTCGTACCAGCTCACCGCGCCCTGGTTGGTGACGTGGAACAGCCCGGTGTGGCGCCCCGCCACGAGCCTCCCGATGCCCTCGGCGAGGTCGGCGGCGAACGTCGGGTGCCCGCGCTGGTCGTCGACGAAGTGCACCTCGCCCTCGCCGTCGGCGAGTCGCAGGGCGGTCTTGACCATGTTGGCGCCGTGCTCGCCGCACACCCACGAGGTGCGCACCACGAGCGCGCCGGGGAGCACCTCGCGCTCACCACCGAGCTTCGAGCGGCCGTACACCGACTGCGGGTTGGGCTGATCCCACTCCAGGTACGGGGCGTCCTTCGTGCCGTCGAACACGTAGTCCGTCGACACGTAGCAGAGGCGGGCGCCGACGCGGTCGCTGGCATCGGCGATGAAGCGCGTCGCGAGGCTGTTGACCCGGTAGGCAGTCTCGGGCTGCTCCTCGCAGGCGTCCACCGCTGTGAACGCAGCACCGTGCAGCACGACCTCGGGCTCGAAGGTGGTGATGGCGCTGAACACGGCGTCGCGGTCGGTGATGTCGACGGTGTCGATGTCGACCGCGAGGACCTCGTGGTCGGCGAAGACGCGCTGCAGCTCGTTGCCCAGCTGCCCGTTGCCACCGGTGATGAGGACCTTCATCACGCCCCCTTCCGCAGCGGCTCCCACCACCAGCGATTGTCGCGATACCAGGCCACCGTCGCCTCGAGCGCCTCGTCGAGCTCGCGCGCCGGCTTCCACCCCAGGGCCTGCGCCTTGGAGGTGTCGATCGAGTAGCGCCGGTCGTGACCGAGGCGGTCCTCGACGTAGTCGATCTTCTCGGTGCCGAACCCGAGCGCGGCGAGGATCTTGTGCGTCAGCTCGACGTTGGGAACCTCGTTGCCGGCACCGATGTTGTAGATCTCACCGATGGCGCCGTTGCGCAGCACGACGTCGACGCCGACGCAGTTGTCCTCGACGTAGCACCAGTCGCGCACGTTCAGTCCGTCGCCGTAGAGCGGCACCTTGGCGCCCTCGAGCAGGTTGGTCACGAACAGCGGGATGACCTTCTCCGGGAACTGGTAGGGCCCGAAGTTGTTGGACGAGCGGGTGACGAGCACCGGCAGGCCGTAGGTCTCGTGGTAGGCGAGCGCGATCAGATCGCTGCCGGCCTTGGAGGCGCTGTAGGGCGAGCGAGGGCCGAGCGGGTCGGTCTCGGTGAACGATCCCTCGTCGATCGAGCCGTAGACCTCGTCGGTGGAGATGTGCAGGAAGCGGTCGACCTCGAGCTTGGTGGCGACGTCGCACATGACGTTGGTGCCATCGCAGTTGGTCTTCACGAAGGCATCAGGATCGAGGATCGAGCGATCCACGTGGCTCTCGGCTGCGAAGTGCACGACGGCGTCGTGGCCCGCCATCGCCTCGGTCACCGCGGCGCGATCGCAGATGTCGCCCTGCACGAAGCGCAGGCGCGGGTCGCCGTCGATGTCCTTGAGGTTGTCGAGGTTGCCGGCGTAGGTCAGCGCGTCGAAGACGGTGACCTCGTCGTCGCTGGTGGCCAGCACGTGGTGGACGTAGTTGGACCCGATGAACCCGGCACCGCCGGTGACGAAGAGCTTCATAGGTCGCCCATCATCCCACCCCGGGGAGGCGCGGACCGAACTCTTGGTCAGCCCGTGAGCGGATTGCGCGTCCGGAGGCTCGGGAAGCGGGAGAAGTCGCGGTCGGCGGTCCACAGCTCCGAGACCCCGGAGGAGGTGCACAGAGCTGCGATGCGGGCGTCGTGCACCTTCGGGCCGACGATCCTGCCCGAGCGCAGCAGCTCGGCGAGGACGCCGAGGTGGTCGTCGCGCTCCGACAGCAGCACGAGGCTGGGCGAGGCGAGCCACGCCTCCACCTGCGCGAGGGCCTGTGCGGTGGTCGACGGCGGGTCGAAGATGCGTGGGTGCGTGACGATGGCGAGGACCTCGTGGACGCACGGCCACGGTATGGCCCACGGGGCGAGCCCCTCCGCGAGTGAGGCAACCGCCGCTGCTGCCGGCTCGTGGAGGTCGGCGTCGCGTCGGTGCGCGTGGACGAGGATGTTCGTGTCGACGGCGATCACGACCCGCGACCGTGGTAGGCCGCGTCACGGATCTCGTCCCAACCGGCACCCCGGAGCTCCGGCCGCAGCCCGTCGCCGCCGACGCTCGCATCGGGGAGGACGAAATCCGCGTGCACCCGCGACTGGTCGAGGATGGCGCGAAGCCCCTGCTCGACGAGGGCTCGCAAGGTGGTGCCCCGCTCGGCGGCAGCTCGCTTCGCCTCGGTCAGCAGCGGGTCGGCGATCTCGATCGTCGTCTTCATACGGGCGACCGTACCACCACGCCCGTAGATATGGGTCGCTCCGGCTCGAATCGGCTGCTTGGTCGGCGCCCTACGGTCGCAGGGACCAGTAGGGGCGGCGGCCCTCTGGGAGATCCGCGCGGCGGGGGTTGGCCTTGTCGCGCTCCGACAGCACCGGGGACGTGATGCCCCAGTCCGCTGCGATCTCCGGGTCGTCCCAGGCCACACCCAGCTCGTCTGCTGCGTTGTAGTACCCATCCACGAGGTAGGTGATGGTCATGTCGGTGAGCGCCGCGAAGCCGTGCGCGAGGCCGGGCGGGATGAAGATCCCTCGGTGGCGGTTGGTGCCGTCCTCCTCGACGCCCAGCTCCATCTCGAGCGTGGCGCCGTCGGTGGGCGAGCCCTGCCGCAGGTCGTGCAGCACGACGCGTGCACGGCCGTACGGCACGTACCAGTAGTCCGCCTGATGCAGGTGGTAGTGGAGGCCGACGAGCGCACCCGCCTGGCGGTCGCCGCGGTTGCCCTGGATCATCTCGCGGCCCTGCGGGAACCACTCGCGGCGGTAGGTCTCGACGAAGAACCCGCGCTCGTCGCCGTGGACGACGGGATCGACGATGTAGACGCCGGCGATGATGTCGGACTCGGTCACCGTTGCCATGGCTACTCCAGCTCCACCTTCGAGTGATCGCCCAGCATCAGGCGCGTCGCCGCCGGGCGTGCGGTGCTGCGGCGCACCTCGACCTGCTTGCCGATGAGGGAGTCGGCGATGCGTCCGATCCCCTCGATCCTGCTCTCCTCGAGGACGATCGAGTGCTCGATCTCGGACTCGACGATGGAGCAGCCGTTCGAGATGGAGGTGAACGGCCCGACGTAGCTGTCGACCACCCGCGTCCCGGGGCCGATGATGGCGGGACCGCGCACCGTCGAGCGCACGATCTCGGCTCCCTCCTCGATGACCACGCGGCCGTGCAGGATCGACTCGTCGTCGACGCTGCCGTGGACCGCGGGCTCGAGCGTGTCGAGGATGAGTCGGTTGCCCTCGAGCAGCGGGTCCAGCTTGCCGGTGTCGATCCACCACCCGTCGACGACCTCGTGGCGCACCCGGCGGCCCTGGTCGATGAGCCACTGGATGGCGTCGGTGATCTCGAACTCGCCACGCGGCGACTTCTCGATGGCGCGCACCGCCTCGTGGATCTCGGCGTCGAAGAGGTACACGCCGACGAGTGCCAGGTCAGACGGCGGCACCTCGGGCTTCTCCACGAGCTGCACGACCTCGCCGTCGGGGCCGATCTCCGCCACCCCGAAGCGCTGCGGGTCCGGCACGTGGCACAGGAGGATCTGCGCGGTGGGCGGCGTGGTGCTCGATTCCCGGTCGGCCTCGAAGCGATCGACGAAGTCCTTGATCCCCTGGCGCAGCAGGTTGTCGCCGAGGTACATGACGAAGTCTTCGTCGCCCAGGAAGTCGGCTGCGATGAGCACGCAGTGCGCGAGGCCCTCCGGGCTCTCCTGCGGGATGTAGGTGACCTCGACACCCCAGCGCGAGCCGTCGCCGACCGCGGCACGGATCTCGTCGCCGGTGTCGCCGGTGATGATGCCGATCTCGGTGATCCCCGCCTCGGCCATGTCCTCGATCCCGAAGAAGAGGATGGGCTTGTTCGCCACGGGGACCAGCTGCTTGGCGCTGGTGTGGGTGATCGGGCGCAGACGTGTGCCCGCGCCGCCGGAGAGGATGAGGCCCTTCACGCTCAGGTGGTCTACCACGTCCCACCCCGCATCACGAGATGGGTGCTCCGGGTTCGCAGGCGCGCCGTCGGTCTGCGTGCCGCGCGCTACGGTCGGCGGCGCCCCGACGCGAGGACGTCCGATCGTGCTGCACCGCCCCCACGCCCACCGACGAGGAGCCGTCGTCGCGACCGCAGCGGCCCTGCTGGCGCTGACGCCGCCGCTCACGAGCGGTGCCGCTGCGCTGACACCGATCCCGTCGGCACCGCTCGCCACGGCGTTCGTGCCGACCCCGGGCGTCGAGCTGCAGCAGCCGCGGTTCAGCGTCGCCGCTCCTCCCCCGCTCACCGACGCCGCAGCTGACGAAGGCGGCGCTGGCGCTGCGACTGGAGGACCGTGGGCGCGTGCCCGCGCCGCGGTCGATGCGCCGTTCTCACTCCTGGGCGTCACCATCGGCGACGGCGCCGTCGACGGGCCCGTCGCGGTTCGGGTGCGCGCCGACGGCGCGTGGGGCGCGTGGCGGTCCATCGACGTCGATGAGGGCCACGCCGAGGACGATCAGGCGCCGGGCGCACCCGCGGTCAGCGAGCCGTTCTGGGTCGGCGAGGCCGATGCCTACGAGGTCGCGGTCGCCGCATCCGATGCGCCGAGCGCGAGCGTGACGCTCGTGCGCGACGGCGGGGGTCCGACAGGTCCCGTCGCGCCGAGCTCGGCGGGCACCGGCCACGCCGGCCAGCCGACGATCCTGTCGCGCGCGTCGTGGGGTGCGGCACCGCCCCGGGTGCTGTCGGGACGGGCCGATGACACCCGCTTCGCGGTGGTGCACCACTCCGTCAGCGCCAACGCGTACAGCAGCACCCAGGTGCCGGGCATCCTGCGCAGCGTGCAGCAGTACCACCTGTCCCAAGGGTGGGACGACATCGGGTACAACTTCGCGGTCGACCGCTTCGGACGCACCTGGGAGGCCCGCTACGCGAGCACCGTCGCCCCAGTGATCGGCGGTCACGCCAAGGGCTTCAACTCCGGGTCCGTCGGCATCGTGATGCTCGGCGAGTTCGGCGCCGCCGCGCCCACCGACGCCGCCGTGCGCGCCGTGGGCGATCTGGCGGGATGGAAGCTCGGTGTGCACGGCGCCGACCCGCGGGGATCGACCACCGAGATCTCCGGCGGCAGCACGTCGATCCCCGACGGCAGGGTCGTGACGTTGCCGCGGGTCATCGGCCACCGCGACATCTCCTCCACGTCGTGCCCGGGCAGCAACCTCTACGCGCGCCTCGGGACCATCCGATCGATCGCTGCGGCTCGCTACGACGCCGTGCAGGCGCAGCGCCGACGCAACGCCGCGGTGGGCGACGTCGACGGCGACGGGAAGGACGACGTGCTGTGGTGGGGCGCCCGGTCGACCACCGAGCTGCAGTGGCAGTCGACGGCGACGAAGGGGTTCACCCGCGTCGGCGCTGCTGCGATCAACGACGAACCCACCGACCTCCTGCGCGGGGACTTCAACGGCGACGGGCGAGCCGACCTGCTCTCCTACGTCGAGGGCCCCGGTGCCGACCGCCGCCTGTGGGGGCGCTCCGACGGCACCTTCAGCGTGACGCCGGTCTCGATCAGCGGCTCGTACCGACCCCTGGTGGGCGACTTCGACGGCAACGGCACCGACGACATCCTCTGGTACGACTACAAGAAGAAGCCCGACAGCATGTGGCTGCACTCGCCCGGGGGCGGCGTGCGGGCCGTTCCGATCGCGGTCAACGGCGGCTACTCGCCGCTGATCGGGGACTTCGACGGCAACGGCACCGACGACGTGTTCTGGTACGCCGCCGGAAGCCAGCCCGACGCGATGTGGCTCATGCGCACCGACGGGTCGCACGCCAGCGTGCCGGTGTCCGTCAGCGGCACCTACGTGCCGCTCGTCGGCGACTGGGACGGCAGCGGCACCGACGACATCCTCTGGTACGGCGTCGGGCGCGCCGCAGACAGCATGTGGCTCATGGCTGGACCTCGGCAGTCCTCGTGGCCGGCATCGATCAGCGGGGTGTACGACCCGATCGTGGGCGACTTCGACGGCAACGGCACCGACGACATCCTCTGGTACGCGCCAGGTGCGACGAGAGACACGCGCTGGCGGTTCTCCGTCGGTGGAGCCCGCCACAGCGAGTCGGTGACCATCAACGGCACCTACCGCGCGTGGGTCGGCGACCTGGACGGCAACGGCCGCGACGACATCATCTGGTACGGACCGGAGGGCGCGTCGGACTCGATCTGGTACCACGGCGCGGGCGCCTCGATCACCAGTCGACCGCTCGTTGTCGACGGCACCACCACCTCGCTGTAGCCGGCCCGAGCCAGCACCACCGGCGGCGCACCGCCGACCGCTCAGCTCGAGGCCGCGTACCAGACGGCGTCGTGACCGATGCCGGGCCGGTACCAGAACACGTCGTCGCCGACCTTCCCGTTGAAGTCGCCGACGACGGGGAGGAACGCCCCGTCGATCTTCACCGGCGACGACGTGAGGACACCGGAGGTTCGGCCGCGGTGCACGTAGTCCTCGCCGGCACCCGGCCGGTACAGCACCAGGTCATCGCGCCCGTCGCCGTCGAAGTCGCCGGGCACGGTCACGAAGGCGCCGTTGATCTGGTTCAGGACCCTCCCGAAGGTGCCGTCGAGCTGCCCCGTGAAGAGCCAGTCGGACGCGGTGCCGGGCCGGTAGAGGAACAGGTCGTCGCGCCCGTTGCCGTCGAAGTCGCCGACGTGCACGGTGAAGGTGTTGGTGATCGGGACGCTCGTGGACACGAAGCGCCCCCGGGTGCTGCCGCGCCACAGCGTGTCCGGCGCATCACCCGGCGCGTACCAGAAGACGTCGCTGCGGCCGTCGCCGTCGTAGTCACCGACCAGCGGCGTGTAGTGCCCGGCCACGTTGATCGCCTGGCGTGAGAACCCTCGCCCAGCGCGGCCGCTGGAGAGGTAGTCGCCACCGCCGCCCGCGGCGTACCACAGGACGTCGTCGCGCCCGTCACCGTCGTAGTCGCCGACGAGGGCCTCGTACGTGCCGTTCACCGGCTCCCAGCGCGTCGCGAAGGAGCCGTCGCCCTGCCCGTACCAGATCGTGTCCGCGGTGAGCCCTGGGGCGTACCAGTACACGTCGTCGCGCCCGTCGCCGTCGAAGTCGCCCACCAGCGGCTCGTAGGTGCCGCTCACGGTCACCTTGTGCGCCGCCCAGGAGTTGCCGCTGCGACCGAAGAAGATGAAGTCCTGGTCGCGACCTGGGGCGTACAGGAACAGGTCGTCGCGGCCATCGCCGTCGAAGTCGCCGACGAACGGGCGGTAGGTGCCCGACACCGCCATGATCCTGCGCCACGAGCTCGCGAGCCCGATGGGATCGCAGATCCCACGGCCCTTCGTGATGTCGCACACCGCGGTGTCGCGCTCCCAGCGCAGCGACGTGCGCGAGTTCAGACCCTGCTGGAGGTGGGCGGTGATGGCGATTGGGTAGCCCGAGTCGGTCGTCGCCCAGTGCCGGATCTCCTCGCCGCCGCTCTCGAACACGTAGAAGGGAGCCGCGACCGGCGACTGCCCGAACGACTCCCGTGCGAAGCCCTCGTAGCCCTCCGCCGCGCTCGCATCGACGTACCAGCACGGCAGCTGCGCGGACGACGTGCCCAGCACGCAGGTGCGCGCCTGCATCCCACCGAGGCGGGTGACCGACTCCTCGTTGACGTTGCGCAGCCGCGTCCCGTCGAAGATGTCGTTGTAGATGGCGGTGCACGTCGAGGTCCCGCACCCGAACCACGGCGCCCACACGTACGAGAGCGTGGGGTTGGCGCACCACCGGGTCGCCATGACGTCTGCCGCCTTGAAGGCCGAGGTTCGCGCATCGATGCGCAGCGCCGCGGTCATGCCCCATCCGCCGGCCTCGTCGAACTGCCACTGCCCCACGCCCGGGTGCCAGAAGGCGCGCGGGTAGGCCGTCGTGCTACCGAAGGCGTAGAGCGCGGTCTGGTTGTCCCAGCGACTGAGCGTCATCGGCGACGGTGCCCGGCTCGTCGGCGCCCCGGTCTCCGGGAAGGTGGGCGCCAGCATGATCGCAGCGAGCTTGTCGCGCGTCAGGCCGCATCGGGCGTTGGCGCTCGCAGCGTCGAGCACCTCGTCGAGCGTGGCGGAGCCGGTGGTGCGAGCCGCCGCTGCTGGCGCCGCGCCCGTCACCGCGGCCGCACCCACGACGAGGACCGCGACCAACGCCGAGGCGACGGAGCGCCTCATCGCGGCACCGCCCACAGCATCACCATGCCGCTGAACCGGGCAGCCACGGGGTGGTCCACCACGAGCAGGAAGTCGGCCTGGCCTCCGGCCGCCAGCGCATGCGCAGGCGGAGGCGCAGGCGACGCGGTCATCGTCGTGGTCGTCATCGTCGTGGAGCTGGACGACGGCGTGGCCGTGGTCGTCGTGTGCACGGTCGTCGTCGGGATCTCGACGGAGGTCGTGACCGGCGCCGTCGTCGGTGCGCTGTGACCGCCACCGGAATCGCCGACCACCGTGATGCTGGTCGGGGTCGTCGTCGTTGCGGTGCTGGCGTCGGTGGTGGACCCCGGCGCCGTCGACGGAGCGCGCTCGTCGACGGCGGGTTCAGCGGTGGTCGGCTCGACGGTGGCCGCCGAGCGCGTCGACCGGGGCGCTGCGAGCGGCACCGAGGCCACCCAGAGGACTCGCCCCTCGTCGTCGAGCCACGCGGCCACCACATCGAGGCCGGTCGTGCCGGAACCGTGATCGACCGCACCGCCGAGCATGGCGTAGGGGAACGGCCCATCGGGTGCCTCGTGACGCAGGTAGGTGTCGATCGGCTGAGCGAGGCCGGCAGGACGCTGCCACCACTGCACCAGCTCGACGGTCCCCCGATCGCCCGCCAGCGGAGCGGATCGCACCTCCCAGCGCACCGCCGCCACATCGTCGTGCGGGACCACCGAGCGCAGGAGGAAGGGCGCCGGCTCCCCCGAGCGCACCGGCGTGACCGGCGAGGCGGTGATGGGCCGTGCCAGCACGGCACCATCGGCGCCGAGCAGCTCGGCGACGACCTCGACGCTGCGGGAGGCCGCGGACTCGTTGCGCACCAGGCCCGCCGCGGACCAGCCACCATCATCGAACGTCGTGACGGTGTCATCGAGGACGACGACTGCGTCGGCGTCAGCGGTGTCATCCCACCGGGGGCCAGCGAAGCTCGCCAACGTGCGCCACGCCGCCTCGTCGCCGACCTGCCACGTGGCGGCAGCTCCTGGGATCGTCGGAGCGGCTCGAGGGGCGACCTCGTCGACCGCTGCGGGTCCGGCGCCGGTCCCGCAGGCGCTCAGGAGCGCGGTCACCACGACCAGTGTGCTGGTGAAGCGTCTCGGGTTCACGATCGGTGCAGGGTCTCCATGGGCGCGTCGAGTCGACTCCGCCCGTCCCCGAGACGCGACGCTAGCCGCCCGCCACCCTGAGCGGCGGTCATCCCTCGCTGAGCGGTGATGTCAGCCGAACGTCGCCAGCATCGAACGCCGGCGGGTGCGCCAGCTGGTGCGCCAGCAGCAGAGCCATCGAGGCCGCCGCACCGACCGCTCCCGCCACCAGGCCGAGCTCGACGCGGAAGAGGAGGTCGTTGCCGAACACGACGCCGAGCGCGAACGCCATGACGCCGATGCCCCAGCCCACAGCCATGCGGGCGGGCGCTGCGAGCGCGATGAGCGCCTGCGCCAAGCTCATCGCCACGATGTAGGTGGACACCGCCAGCGCCAGCATCGTCATGGATCGCTGTGTGAGGGAGAACGCCTCGCCGAACAGGATCTCGACCGCCAGCGGGCCGAAGAGCGTGGCGCCGATCACCGCTGCGGCGCCGAGCACGCCGACCACGAGCAGCAGCCTCCGCAGGCCGGCGCGGAACTCGTCCCAGCGCTGTGCGCCGGCGAGCGACGAGAGCTTCGGGAGCAGCGCCCCCTGGATCCCCTGGAAGAGGAAGAAGGGGATGCGAGCGATGACGAGCCCGGCGACGAACGTGCCCGCCTTGTCGGCTTCGTCAGCCGTGGCCAGGTACTCGACCGCCACCGGGCCGGCGTTGACGAGCACGAGCGACAGCACGGAACCTGCGAGCAGCGCGCTGAGGTTCGCCGACAGCTCGCTCCACGGCGCCTCCGGCCCGGGCTCGCGAAGCCCGCCGCGTCGAACCTCGGGCACGACCGCAGCTGCCACCGCGAGGAAGGGAGCGATCCCGACGACGAGCCCGTAGGGACCGACCGCCTCCACGCCCGCCAGCACCAGGACGATGCAGACCACGAACCGTACGACGCCCTCGCCGCCGAGGTAGACCGCATACGCCCGGAACCGCCCCAGCCCGGCCATCGTGCCGCGGGTCAGGTGGCCGAAGAGGTAGCCGACCAGGCCCAGCAGGAAGGCGACAAGGAGTGACGTCTCGTCGCGCAGCAGCTCGTGGAGGATCACCTGTGAGAGCGCGAGCGAGCCGGCGACGAGGACCGCTGCCGCCAGGCCTCCGATCACCGCGGCCCGATCGATCAGCGGTCCCGATCCCACACCCCCCGTACGTCGGACCGAGATCGCTCGGGCGAGCTCCTGCTCGAGGGGGATGAAGACGCCGGGCCCGACGAGGAACACCATGGACCACAGCACCCCCAGCGGCGCGTAGTCCTCGGGTCCGAGCTGCCGCGCAGCGAGCGCGAGGAACCCGTACGCGGCGATGCCGTGCACCACCAGACCGACGGCGACAGCAACGGTCCCCTCAGGCAGCGGGTTGTCGGCGCGCAGGCGCTCGATCGTGCGGCGGATGATGGCGGGCTCCTCGACGCGTGCGACGCGATCTCGAACCCCGCGACCCTAATGGGCGTCGATCACTGCACCAGAGCATCGGCGCGGAACAGGAACGCCGCCATCGCCTGGCGCGACAACCCGGCGCCCGGTCGGAACGTGCCGTCAGGGAACCCGCCGGCGAGCCCCACCGCCGCCATCCACTCGACCGGCTCCACGAACGGGTGCGTGGGCGGGACATCGGCGAACGACGACGGCGACGGCACCACCACCGCTGGCTCCCCCGCCCAGCGCCACAGGAACGCCGCCATCGCCTGGCGCGACAGCGCGTCCACGGGGTGGAACGAGCCGTCGACGAAGCCATCCGCGATGCCTTGCTCGACGAGCCACAGGATCTCGTCGCAGAAGACGTGCTGCGGCGTCACATCCGTGAACGGCCCGGTCGCTGCCGCCTCGCCGCACCCCGGCGGCGGCGGCGGGTCGCACTGGCCGCGGCCGGCGGTCAGGTCGCACAGCCACGTCGCGTGCTCCCAGGTCAGATGGGTGCGCGAGTTCCGGCCCTGCTCCAGGTGGGCGGTGATGCCGAGCGGGTAGGCGGTGTCCTCCGGCGACCAGTGCCGGAGCTCCTCGCCGCCGGATTCCCAGACGTAGAACGGTGCCGAGATCGGCGAGGGGCCGAACGCCGGCGTCGCGAACCCGCCATAGCCCTCGGCTGCGGCCGGGTCGATGTACCAGCACGCCACGTCGGTCGCACCGTCGATGCGGCAGCTGCGCCCCTCCATGCCGCCGAGACGACCGACCGCTTCGGTGGCGAGGTGCTGCAGGGAGGTGCCGTCGTAGAGGTCGTCGTAGATCGCCTGGCACACGCCGCCGCCGCACCCGTACCACGGCGCCCACACGTATGAGAGCGTGGGGTTGGCGCACCACCGGGTCGCCATCACGTCTGCTGCGCGCAGAGCGGAGGCGCGACTGTCGATCCGCTCGGCGGCGGTCATCGCCCACCCACCCGCCTCGTCGAACTGCCACTGCCCGATCCCTGGGTGCCAGAAGGCCTCCTCGTACGGCGTCGACGCATCACCGAAGGCGTAGAGCGCCGACTGGTTGTCCCAGCGGCTCAACGTCATCGGTGACGGAGCCCGGCTGACGGGAGCACCCGTCTCGGGGAACGTCGGCGCCAGCACGATCGCAGCCAGGCGGTCGCGCGTCAGGCCGCACCGGGCGTTGGCGGTGGCGGCATCGAGGATCTCATCGAGCGGCTCGTCGCCGGTGGTTCGTGCAGCTGCGGCGCCGTCGGTGGACACCGCCTGGCTGACGACCAGCAGCAGCAGCACGGCGGCGACGCCGGACGCGACGGAGCGCAGGCGTGCTGGGCACCCACGTGCGGCGGGCCAGGTCCGTGCGGCTGGTCGCACTCAGGCCGGAGGTGGAGCGAGTGGGTGCGGCGAGCAGAGCTCGTCGTACTCGGCGATGACGAGCTGCGTCGGGTCCACCGAGCACGCCGGGCACTCCGGGTCGCGCAGCACCTTGAAGGTTCGGAACGACATCTCCATGGCGTCGAACGCGAGCAGCCGGCCCGACAGCGAGTCGCCGAGGTCGAGCAGGACCTTGATCGCCTCGATGGCCTGGACGGAGCCGACGATGCCGGGCAGCACGCCGAGCACCCCCGCCTCCGAGCACGACGGCGCCATGTCCGCAGGGGGCGGCTCGGGAACGAGGCACCGGTAGCAGGGGCCGTCGTGGGGCTTGAAGACGGTGACCTGCCCCTCGAAGCGGAAGATCGAGCCGTGGATGACGGGGACCCCGAGCTTGAGCGCCGCGTCGTTGAGGAGGTAGCGGCTGGGGAAGTTGTCGGCGCCGTCGACGACGAGGTCGTACTGCGACAGCAGGTCCATCACGTTGTCGGCCCCGAGGCGCATGTCGTGGGTCACGACGTTCACGTCGGGGTTCAGCAGCGTGAGAGTCTTCTTCGCCGAATCGACCTTGCGATCGCCGACGCGGTCCATGTTGTGGAGGATCTGGCGCTGGAGGTTCGACGCGTCCACCACGTCCATGTCGACGATGCCGATGGTGCCGACGCCGGCAGCAGCGAGGTAGAGCGCTGCCGGCGAGCCGAGGCCGCCCGCACCGAGCAGCAGCACCCGCGAGTCGAGGAGCTTCAGCTGACCCTCGTCGCCGATCTCGGGGAGCATCGTGTGGCGGGAGTAGCGGTTGCGCTGGTCGGGGGTGAGCACGCGAGGCGTGGACCAGTCGCGACCCTCGTCCTTCCAGCGATTGAAGCCGCCGATGATCGACACCACATCCTGGTAGCCGAGCTCGGCGAGGGTCTTGGCTGCGAAGGCCGAGCGCACCCCGCCTGCGCACATGATCAGCACCGGGCTCGACTTGTCCGGGATGCGGCTCTCCACCTGGCTCTCGAGATGGCCCCTGGGGATGTACACCGAGCCGGGAACAGCGCCCTGCTCGAACTCGTCGGGCTCACGGACGTCGAGGAAGACCGCCCCGGGAACTCGGCGCAGGTCGTCCGCTGTCGCGGTGTCGACCTCGCGGATCTCGGACTTCGTGGCGTTGAGCAGGTCGCGGAAGCTGGCCATGTCTGCCTCGCTGATCGGGTGTCCTGGCGGTCTGGGGACCGGAGTGAAAAGTCTACCGATCCGGTCAACTATTCGGCCAGCCCCAGCATTCCAATGCCTCCCCAGGGGACATCACAACACTTGACAAGGGTTGTGATGTTCTGAGATGGTCTGAAAGTGCATGAATGTCGCCCCCCAGGAGGACCAATGAGCGATCCATCGTTCCCCATCGAGACGCTCGCGGTTCGTCCGTGGGCCGACCCCGTCGTCGAGGCCGTCGGCCACGATCCACGCAGCCGCTACGTCGAGCAGTTCTGGCTCGGCGTCCTCGGGCCATCATCGACGTGGCTGCTCCGGCGGTTCGCCGACGGCCTCGATGAGCAGCCCGATGGCTTCGACCTCGACCTCGCGCCCACCGCGCAGTCGCTCGGCCTCGGCACCCGTGGCGGGCGCAACTCGCCGTTCATGCGCTCCATCGGCCGCTGCTGTCAGTTCGGGCTCGCCCACTACTTCGACGAGCGGACGCTCCTCGTGCGCCGATCCGTGCCGCCGCTGTCGGCCCGCCAGCTCGACAAGCTGCCCTCGATGCTGCAGCGAGCGCACGGCTCGTGGGCCGATCCGCCGCCAGCAGTGGTGGCGGCCCGCCGCGAGCACGCCCGGCGCATGGCGCTCACGCTGCTGGAGCTCGGCGAGCCGCCTGACGCGGTCGAGTCGATGCTGCACCGGTGGCAGGTGCATCCGGCGCTGGCACACGAGGCGATGCGCTGGGCGCGGTCGGTGCTCGGCTCCTCCGATGCAGCTGTCGATGCTGCCCCCCTGCCCGACGCTCCGCTGGTCCCGCCCCACGAACCAGCAGAATCTCCAACCGAGCAGCGAGCCCAGACCCCTCCGGGGCGCGTTGCGGAGGTGGTCGCTGCCGCCACGGCACGACCGAAGCGGATCCCACCGCCTCCTCCGTTCATCGCCGACCCGCTCGGCTAGGTCGGGCGGGGCGACCGACCCCTCCTCCGGTCCCCCGCCGGGCCCGCCGCCGTCCACCACGGCGTGCCGGCCCCGCAGCCGGCGACGATCTCCCCCGATCGGCGCCGGCTGCGTCGCGCCCACGTACGGCCGAGCCCATCGTGAGCCACCAGAGCCCGCGCCGGCGCTCCACCTGCTTCTGACCCCCGCAAATGGCTGTCCGTCAACACCCTGGACCGCAAGTTCGAGGGTGCCTACCGGCGAGGAGCGGACTTCCTCGCGGGGGCCTTCTTCTTGGCTGGCGCCTTCTTGGCTGGCGCCCTCTTCTTGGATGGCGCCTTCTTCTTGGATGGGGCCTTCTTCTTGGCTGGCGCCTTCTTCTTGGCCGGCGCCTTCTTCTTGGCTGGCGCCTTCTTGGCTGGCGCCCTCTTCTTGGCCGGCGCCTTCTTCTTCGCTAGCGCCTTCTCCTCGGGACGCGCCGGGATGGCGCCGCTGGCGAGGAGGTCCAGCAGGAGCCGTACGCCGTAGCCCGTTCCGCCCTTGGCGATCTCGGCATCGCTCTCCGTCGCCCAGCCGGGGCCTGCGATGTCGATGTGCACCCAGGGGACGTCGCCGACGAACTCCTGCAGGAACAAGCCCGCGGTCAGCGCGCCACCGTGCGCGGTTCCGATGTTCTTGAGGTCCGCGATGTCGGAGTCCAGGTGCTTGCGGTACTCGCGCGGCAGCGGCAGCCACCAGGCCCGCTCGCCAGCGCGCATCGCCGCCTCGAGGACCTCGCCGGTCCACCTCTCGTCGTTGCCCATCACCCCGGCGACGCTCATGCCCAGCGCCACCATGCAGGCGCCGGTCAGCGTGGCGACGTCGACGATGGCATCGGGCTCCCCCGCCACCGCGTCGGCCAGCGCGTCGGCCAGGACCAGGCGCCCCTCGGCATCGGTGTTCAGCACCTCCACGGTGGTGCCCGAGCGCGTGGTGAGCACGTCGCCGACGCGCTGCGCGTCGCCTCCGGGCATGTTGTCGGTGAGCGGGAGGTAGGCGCGCACCGCCACCGTCGGCGCCACGGCTCGCACCACCGACAGCACCGCGAGCACCGCTGCCGCGCCCCCCATGTCGTCCTTCATGGTCTTCATGCCCTCGGCGGTCTTCAGCGAGAGCCCACCGGAGTCGAACGTGATGCCCTTGCCCACCAGCGCCACGGTCCGCGTCGCTCCCCGCGGGGTGTGTGCGAGGCGCACGTAGCGCGGCGGCTGGGTGGAGCCGCGGTTGACCGCGAGCAGGCCACCCATCCCCTCGCGGCGGATCGCACGCTCGTCGAGCACCTCGATGCGCAGCCGCTCACGCCGTGCGATGCGCTGCGCCTCCTGGGCGAAGCGCGCTGCGGTCAACGACCCGCCGGGCTCGTTGACGAGGTCGCGGGCCAGGTTGACCGCCTCGCCGATGCGCACCCCGAGCGCGAGCGCGGCGCGCACCGGAGCGCCACCGGTGCCGAGCGCCGCGACCTCCTGCAGACGAGCGGGGCGGGGATCGGACTTGAACTTCGTGTACGTGTAGGCACCGAGCACGGCGCCCTCGGCGATCGCCTGGGCGACCGCGACCGGCGATGCCGTCGCGGGCAGGATCGATAGCAGCTCGATCGCCAGCGACTCGTAGCGAGCGGCGGCCCGCACCACGTGACCGACCGCGCGCCGCACCTGCACGGGCGTCACGTCGAGCGACGGCCCGACGCCGAAGACGAACACCACCGGGCCGACACCGATGCGCAGCGCCGCGACCTGCCCGAGCCGGCCTTCGAACCCGACGCGCTCCAAGTAGTCCCAGTCGACGTCGAGGGCGGCATCGCCCACCCGGTCGCTCGGCACGCCGATGGCGACCGCACTCACCGGATCGGGGACGTCGCGAGCCAGACGCAGGGTGATCGGCACCGGGAGCTCCTCTGGTGGGTGGGTGGCTGGTCGTCCGATCGTAGGTCCGACCGCGACGCCGCTCAGCGCCTACGCCACGGCAGCCGGCTCAGGTGACGTCGCGGGTGCGCACCGACGTGCCCTCCCGCCAGCGAGCCAGCGCCCACAGGAGGTCGGACAAGCGGTTCAGGTACGGCACGACCTGCGATCCGTCCTCCGCAGCTCGCAGCGCATCGCGCTCCGCTCTCCGCACGACGCAGCGGGCGACGTCCAGCTGGGCGGCAACCGGCTCCTCACCTGGCACGACGAACTCGCTCGGAGCGTCGAAGCGCTCGAGCACCTCGTCGATGCGGGCCTCGAGCGCAGCGACCATCGCCTCGGTCACCAGCGACGTCCCCGCCTCGAGCTTGTGCCTGCTGCCCGGCGCCGTCGCCAGCTCGCTCATCACCACCCACAGGTCGCGCTCGAGGTGCAGGAGCACCTCGCGAAGCTCGCTGCCCTCGTGGAGCGCAGCGCGCGCCACGCCGAGCGACGCCTGCGCCTCATCCACCGTGCCGTAGGCGGAGGGCCGGGGATCGTCCTTCGGGACCCGACCGCCGAAGAGCAGCCCGGTGGTCCCGTCGTCGCCTTTGCGGGTGTAGATCTTCACCGCCGCAGCCTACGGCGAGCATCGGCGGCAAGCGCGCTGCGGCGACGTGAGGCTGGCGAGCCTGCAACGGACCTGTGCCCGCGCACCCGGCCTCGGTAGCCTGACCAGCTGTGAGCACCTACCTCGAAGCAGCCCGGGAGCGCGTCGTCATCTTCGACGGCGCCACCGGTACCAACCTCCAGACCCGCGGCCTGACGGAGGACGACTTCGGCGGGGCCGCGTTCGAGGGCTGCAACGAGCTGCTGGTGATCACCCGCCCCGACGTGATCCGCGACCTCCACGCCTCGTTCCTCGACGTCGGCGTCGACGTGATCGAGACCGACACCTTCGGCTCCTTCGCGGTACCGCTCGGCGAGTACGACATCGCCGAGCGCTCGGTCGAGCTCAACCTGGCGGCGGCGCGCCTCGCCCGCGAGCTCGCCGACAGCTACGCGACGGCGGACCGCCCACGCTGGGTGGCCGGCTCCATCGGTCCAGGCACGAAGTTCGCCTCGCTCGGCCAGATCCGCTTCGCCGAGCTGCGCGACGCCTACGAGGTCCAGGCCGCCGCGCTGCTCGAGGGCGGCGTCGACCTCTTCGTCATCGAGACGCAGTTCGACCTACTCGGCGTGAAGGCGGCGATGATCGGCTGCCGGCGGGCCATGGCAGCCGCCGGCAAGCAGATCCCGTTGCAGGTCCAGGTCACCATCGAGGTCACGGGCCGCATGCTGCCGGGCACCGAGATCGGCGCCGCACTCACCGCGATCGATGCCATGCGCCCCGACGTCGTGGGGCTGAACTGCGCGACCGGCCCGTACGAGATGAGCGAGCACCTGCGGCACCTCGCCGCCCACTGCACGGTGCCGATCTCCTGCATCCCCAACGCGGGCATGCCGTCGGTGGTCGACGGCGAGATGCACTACGACCTCACCCCCGCCCAGCTCGCCGAGTACCACACCCGCTTCGTCACCGACCTCGGCATCACCGTCATCGGCGGCTGCTGCGGCACGTCGCCCGAGCACCTCGCGGCGGTCGTCGATGCCTGCGCGGACCTGACCCCCGCACCTCGCTCGCCGCAGCGCGAGCTCGGCGTGGCGTCCATCTACACGCACGTCGACTACGACCAGCGCCCCTCGGTGCTGTCGGTCGGCGAGCGCACCAACGCCAACGGCTCCAAGAAGTTCCGCGAGGCGATGCTGGATGGTGACTGGGACACGTGCGTGGCCATGGCCGGCGAGCAGGTGAAGGAGGGCAGCCACGTCATCGACCTGTGCGTCGACTACGTGGGCCGCGACGGCACCGTCGACATGGACGAGCTCGCCTCGCGACTCGCCACGCAGTCCACCGCGCCGATCATGCTCGACTCCACCGAGCCCGATGTGATCGAGACCGGGCTCCAGTGGATCGGCGGTAAGCCGATCCTCAACTCGGTGAACCTGGAGGACGGCGACGCCCCCGGCACACGCCTCGACCGGTTCCTCACCCTCGCTGCGGAGTACGGCGCAGCGGTCGTGTGCACCTGCATCGACGAGGAGGGCCAGGCCCGCACCCCGGAGTGGAAGCTCCGCGCCGCGCAAGCCATCTACGACCTCGCCACGCAGCGCTACGGCATCCCACCGCACGACCTGCTGTTCGATCCGCTGGCGCTCACCTTGGCGACGGGCATCGAGGAGAGCCGCCGCGACGGCATCGCCACGCTCGAGGGCATCCGGCTCATCAAGGAGCACCTGCCCGAGGCGCAGACCACGCTCGGGCTCTCGAACATCTCCTTCGGCCTCAACGCCGCGGCGCGCCACGTCGTGAACTCGGTGTACCTGCACGAGTGCCAGCAGGCCGGACTCGACTCGGCCATCGCGCACGCCGGCCGCATCATGCCGCTCAACCGGATCCCCGAGGAGCAGGTCGCCGTCGCCCTCGACCTGGTCTACGACCGACGCGGCACCGAAGGCGGCGACGGCACCGACGCGGAGTACGACCCGCTGACGGTCCTGCTCGGCATGTTCGACGGCGTCGAGGCGGGTGCGGTCGAGAAGGAGGACCGCAGCGGCTGGCCGGTCGCGCAGCGCCTCGAAGCGCGCATCATCGACGGCGACCGCGACGGGCTCACCGACGACCTCGACCTCGCGATGGCAGAGGGCCTCGCCCCGCTGGCGATCATCAACGACGTGCTGCTCGCGGGCATGAAGGTGGTCGGCGAGCTCTTCGGCACCGGCGAGATGCAGCTGCCGTTCGTCCTGCAGTCCGCCGAGACGATGAAGACCGCAGTGGCGCACCTCGAACCCCACATGGAGAAGGACGACAGCGGCGGCAAGGGGCGCATCGTGCTCGCCACCGTCAAGGGCGACGTGCACGACATCGGCAAGAACCTCGTCGACATCATCCTCACCAACAACGGCTACGAGGTCGTGAACCTCGGCATCAAGATCTCCGTCGCCGAGATGATCGAGAAGGCCGCCGAGGTGAAGGCCGACGCCATCGGGATGAGCGGCCTGCTCGTCAAGAGCGTCGCCGTGATGCGGGAAAACCTCGAAGAGCTTAACGCCCGCGGCATCAGCGTCCCGGTCCTGTTGGGCGGCGCCGCGCTCACGCGCGACTACGCCGAAGACGATCTGGCCAATCTCTATAAAGGCCCGCTCCTCTATTGCCGCGACGCGTTCGACGGCCTGAAGGTGATGGACCACATCGCCGGCAAACGCGTCGGTGCCCTCCAGACCGAGCAAAAGCAGCGCGCCCTGAAGCGCAAGACCCAGCGTGCCAACGCGGTAAAGCCGCAGAGCAACGTCGCCTCCAACAAGCCCGAGATCGCCAAAGACAACCCCGTCCCCATCCCTCCGTTCTGGGGCCGCCGCGTGGTGACCGGCAGCAGCATCAAGCCGCAGACGATCTTCCCATTCATCAACGAAGTCGCGCTGTTCACCGGCCAGTGGGGCTTCAAGCGCAAGGGGATGAGCGAGGCCGAGTACGCGAAATTCCTTGACGAAAATGCCCGTCCGGTGTTCGACGCGCTCAAGCAACGCGCCGTTGCCGAAGGCTTCATCGAGCCCAAGGTCGTCTACGGATATTTCCCGGTCCAGGCGGACGGCAACGACCTGATCGTTTACCGCGCCGAGGATTTCCAGCACGAACTGACCTGCACCTGCACGTCCTGCAAAGCCCACGGTTCGACCGTGGGACTCGTCAACGGAAAACTCGCACCGACCCGCGATCCCCGCGAGCACCTGCGCTTCAGCTTCCCGCGCCAGAACGGCCGGCGCGAGCTGTGTATCAGCGACTTCTACCGCACGAAAGCGTCGGGCGAGTACGATGTGCTCGCAATCCAACTCGTCACCGTCGGCGACCGTGCGACCGAAATCGCCGAGGCGCTCCGCAAGGACAACCGCTACCAGGATTACCTCTACCTGCACGGATTCGGCGTCGAAAGCGCCGAGGCGCTGGCGGAGTTCTGGCACAAGCGCGTGCGGCAGGAACTCGGCTTCGGCTCCGAGGATGATTCCGACACCCGCAGGATTTTCCAGCAGCAATATCGCGGCAGCCGCTACAGCTTCGGCTATCCCGCCTGCCCGAATTTGGAGGACCGCGCGAAGATCGTGCAGCTCCTCGCCCCCGACGCGATCGGCGTCACGCTGAGCGAAAACTACATGCTCGTCCCCGAGCAAAGCACCGACGCCATCGTCGCGCATCACCCGCAGGCAAAATACTTTGACGTGGATTGATTCGCCCCGCGTATTGCGTGGCATGGGCATCAAGCGCAGCAACGCGCTCGGCGAGCCGCCGCCGCTGCTGGACTTGGGCGCGTGGGCGGCAGTGAAGGAGGCGCTGCGCCAGCTCGCCGGCGCGGTCAGAGATCCCGTTTATACGCATCCGGCGTATATCCACGCGTCAATTCCAATGCGGGGGCTGATAATTACTCGACATTCGACACTTGCCATTCGACAGTGTGTGCCGCTGCGTGGAGTTCACACCTGAAACATATAAGGGGGCGTCTGAACCGCTCTATATCAACCACCAAGAACACCAAAGCCACCAAAAATTTCGGGCCAAAATGTCATGCCCTCTCGGTGTCTTTGGTGACCTTGGTGGTTATTCAGAGGTTTCAAAGAAGTAAGCCTTCTTCGCGTTTGACTTCGCGCTCTTCGCATCTTCGCGGGTCGTATTGGCGTCTGGGCGCAGGTTTCCCGCCGGAAACGGATCAGATCTCTTTCGGCGATTGGTTCGGGATACCCAAAACCGGCAGGGTGGTTTTGGCCTGCGATGACAGCCATATCTTCTGCCGTGTGGAATTGGCACCGATCCAGTCTTGAAATTCGAGGTAGGTGATCACCTGCTCGACGACCGCGATCGGCTCATGCTTGTCGGCCATCAGGTAGGTGAACGAGACGCTCTCCCCCGCCGATGCGAGCGTACGCAGCAGCAGGGCGCACCGCTCAAAGAAGCGCTGGCGGTGCTGTGCGTCGGTGCCGAGTTGCAGGCGGATGCCGGCGATGAGCATGCGCGGGCCGACCAGCACCTGGTCGATTACCTCGATGTCGACGATCGGCTCGGCGCGCAGGCCGGGCGTGTAGTGGCGGATGGCGGTGCGCATCTGCTGCATCTCCGGGCCGACCGCCAGGCCGTTGATCGGGCCGTCGTAATGCGGTGCCCGAACGCGCAGAACAACGATCGCCGCGATGCCAAGCACCAGCAGCGCGCTCCACCCGTAGAAAGTGAGGACGCTGCCGCCGAAGACCAGCGAGAGAAGGTTGTGAATCACCAGCGCGATCAGCAGCGCCATGGTGAGCGAGACCGCAACCCCGCCCAGGATGAAGAGCATGCCATCGCGGGTGCGGGCGGCATCGTTTTCGAGCAGGCGGCGCGTGAGCATGTCGGCGTCGTGTTCCGACGAGTGAGAAGACGATGCTTCGTGAGATGCGGACACGGCGTTAATCGTGGGGTTATCAGAAGTAATCATGACAGTACGGCGGCGAGCCCTCGGAAAGCGGTTGCAGCAATTGTAGTACCGCCGGCGTCGCCACGTCGACAAGTCCCAATGAAGCCGCCGTCGAAATCGGCAAATCCCCCATCACGACGGCGGCCCATGTGACGTCGGGCAGGGTCAGGTCGGGTGTTTGCGTCGATGGGCTGGCGACGATCTTTCCATCGTTGATGTCGAGCCGGATCGTCGATGTCGTGCCCTCGCACTCGCGGATGGCGATTGTACACGCGCCGTTCACCGCCGGCCTAATCGCCAGCGCCCGGAGGAATGCGACGTGGTCGAGGATGCGGAGCTGCATACGCGTGAGGGTGAAGCTGGTCGCCGCGGGATGGTTGATCCGCCGGTGCGGGATCTGCCGCTCGGTGGTCAGCCAGTTCACGGGGATCGTCGTGGGCAGCGTGATGCGGGTGAAGCTGTACTGGTCCTTGAGCGTGCCGAGGAACGCCAGCATGCGCACCATTGCCGCGTCCGAATCCCACCACGGCTTGCTGACGACGGCAATCGCGCTGTCGCCTTCGGTGACGCTGCCGATGGTCATCGCCGACGTGACGATGCCGTTTTGCACGTCGATCATCCGGAAGCCGCTGCCCGCCAGTGCGGTGAGCCAGCAGCGCAGCCCGCGTGCGTCGGTGTCGATGTCGCCGTGCGTTTGCGCGAACTGGCGCGAACGTGATGCGAGCATGGCGTCGAAGTCCTTTTCGCTCGCCTCGCGAAAGCCGCCGGTGTCCCCCTTGGGGAGAATGCCGAGCGGGATCGTCCACGTCTGCTGCCGCTCGAACACGCCGTAGCCGAAGTGCTCGTAGAAGCTGGCGCGGAACGGGGCGAGCATGGAAACGATCTGCCCGCGCTCACTCGCCTTGGCAAGGAGCGTGCGCATGACCGTCGACGCGACGCCGTGCCCATCGACCTTTCGACGGCGGTGCGAGCGGGTGGTGCCGACCCACGCCACGCCCTGGCACGGCACCGGCGTCCCGCGCAGGTTCATCGAGAGCGAAAGTGACGTCGCCGACGCGATATCGCCGGTTTCGTCGGAAACAACGAGCACGTCACCGTCCACGAAGCGATCGTTCTCGGCCAGGCGGATCATGTCGGGGGCTTCGGTGGGCTTGTTGCCGTAGCAGCGCAACCGGATGTTCCCAATCCGCTCAATCGCCTCGCGGCCGAGCCAGGTCTGAGTCAGGGGCATGGCGCCAATCTAGCGATTGCAATGACCAATGACGAATGTCCAATGACCAATGCGGAGCCCCAGGTCGTTCCTGCATTCGATTGGTCATTGGTCATTATTCATTGGTCATTCCCGCAAGTTCATGGGCTATCATCACGCTCTCAAAGGAGTTTCCATGGCACGCGTTGCAATTATCGTCGAGAAGATTTACGAGGACCTCGAACTGCAGTACCCGAAGTACCGGCTGAAGGAGGCGGGGCATACCGTCGACATCATCGGGCCTAAGGCGGGCGAGACATACGAGGGGAAGCACGGCTATCCGCAGAAAGCCGAACTGTCGGCGGCGGACGTGAAGGCGACGGATTACCAGCTCATCGTCATCCCCGGCGGCACGTCGCCGGATCACATGCGGCGCAGCGAGCACATCGTGCGCCTGGCGCGCGAAGCCGACAAGGCCGGCATCCCGATGGCCGCGATCTGTCACGGGCCGTGGCTGCTGTGTTCGACGGGCGCGCTCGATGGGCGGCGCTGCACGAGCTACATGAGCATCGTCAGCGACGTCATCAACGCCGGCGGCACATGGGTGGACGAGGCGTGCGTCGTCGACGGCCCGATCATCACCGCCCGCACGCCGGACGATCTGCCGGCGTTTATGCAGGCGATCCTATCGCTGCTGGCGGACGGTAAAGCCAAAGGCGCCGTCGGCAAGCCGATCGCGCCGGACTGGATACACAAGCTGGTGAAGGAAGATTCGCGAGGCTGAGGTTCGTCGCCGGCACCCAGCGGCCCGATTCAGTACTTGCGGAGTTCCGCGTTCGGACCCCAGTACCACTCGGGGAGCACGTCGGTGCCGTCGGATTTGTTGATCAGGCTGACATGGCCGTCGAGCCAAAGAACCTGGCAGCGGTCCCGGTGCCGGTAGTATTCGCGGAGAGGATTGCCCGTCCCTGCCAGGTCGAATGCGCCGCCAGGGCGAATGTCCTGCAGATTGAGCGATCCGCTGAAAGCAGACAGGCGATCTCCCGCCTCAGGCGGGGTGGTGGGGACCGCAACATTGCTACCGGCTAATTCCGGCTTGAATGCGTCGTGGCAGACGATCGTTTCAGCGTGCCTTGCGATCCTGGAGAGTCGCTTTGGTTTGTTCGCCTTCGACGAGAACACGAAATAGTTAAGCCCGTAGCACGCCGGCCAGTGTGTTCCCAAATTTCCCGCCGCGACATTGGCGACGCGGAAGCTGGTCGGGCAATAGAAAAATCGGTTGGCCGCGTCGAGGATCAATTGCGGGTTGTTTTGGGAGTCGACAACGCTGCGTGAAGCTAGATAGGGCAGATAGATCGCACCCCAGTAGGTGCTGGAGGTGGTGACCGGGTTGGCCATGATCACGGGTGTCGGCGATGATTTGAGCCATTGGCCGCCAGTGGCTTTTCGAATCGGCATCACCCCTCGCCAATCGCCGGCGTACAGAAGCACTGCATGGCCGATTTGTCGAAGTTGTGAGGCGCACTGGGTCTGCCTCTCCGCTTCGCGGACGGAGCTCAGCGCGGGCAACAGCAGACTGATCAAAACCGCAATGATGCCGAGCACGACAAGCAATTCAACGAGTGTGAAGCCGTGTCGTTTCAGGGCCATAGGGCACAAGCGGCGAAGCGGGTTCCCTACCGCAATCTAACGAGTTCGAGTGCGGCGGTCCAGATTGTTCTCGGCTGAACAATTGGGTGCCGGCCGAAAGAGCGGCTTTACGACCCACGAAACCCGCCGCGACCGTTGGCCACACCCAAACCGTTGGCGATTTGCGCGATTTACGGCACCCGGGGTCGGCTTGTCGACTTGCAGCAGGTTGATCGGGTGTTCGCG
>JBBRAZ010000035.1:0-40289 GCA_038206295.1 Acidimicrobiales bacterium | reverse complement strand
GTCTTGTGACCCGCAGCCTGGCTGGAGACGCCCACGATGTGCACGTCGTTCTCGACCGCTTCGCGCGCCGCCTCCTCCGGCGTCTGGAACAGCGGGCCGACGTCCACGTCGAAGCCGAGATCGGCGAAGGCGGTGGCGATCACCTTCTGGCCGCGGTCGTGGCCGTCCTGGCCCATCTTCACCACCAGCATGCGGGGGCGGCGGCCCACCGCCGCTGCGAAGGCGGCGACGTCGTCGGTCAGCGCGGCGAAGTCCTCGTCGTCCTGCCACGCAGCGCCGTACACACCGCTGATGCTACGGATCTCGGCGCGGTGGCGGCCGAACACCTCCTCCATGGCCGACGACATCTCGCCGACCGTCGCCCTCGCGCGCGCCGCATCGACGCACAGCGCCAGCAGGTTGCCGTCGCCGCGGGCGCCGTCGGTGAGCGCAGCCAGCGCGGCGGCGCACGCGGCGTCGTCGCGTCCGGCGCGCACCGCAGCCAGCTTGTCGAGCTGCTGGCGGCGCACGTCGGAGTTGTCGATGTCGAGCACGTCCACGTGGTCGGGGTGCTCGGCCACGTACTTGTTGACGCCGACCACCACCTCTTCGCCGCGGTCGATGCGCGCCTGGCGCCGGGCCGCGGACTCCTCGATGCGCAGCTTGGGCAGGCCCTCGGCCACCGCCTTGGTCATGCCGCCGCGGGCCTCGACCTCCTCGATGAGCTCCCACGCCCGCGCTGCGAGCTGCTCGGTGAGCGCCTCCACGTAGTACGAGCCGGCGAGCGGATCGATGACGCTGGGCACGCCGGTCTCCTCCGCCAGGATCAGCTGCGTGTTGCGGGCGATCTTGGCCGAGAAGTCCGTCGGCAGGCCGAGGGCCTCGTCGAAGGAGTTGGTGTGGAGGCTCTGCGTGCCGCCGAGCACCGCGGCCAGCGCCTCGTACGCGGTGCGCACGATGTTGTTGTACGGGTCCTGCTCGGTGAGCGACACGCCGGAGGTCTGGCAGTGCGTGCGCAGCATGAGCGACTTCGGGTCCTTGGGCTCGAACTGCGCCATCACCCGACTCCACAGCACGCGCGCCGCGCGCAGCTTCGCCACCTCCATGAAGAGGTTCATGCCGATGGCGAAGAAGAACGACAGCCGCGGCGCGAACTCGTCCACGTCGAGGCCGCGGTCGATCGCGTAGCGGACGTACTCGAGGCCGTCCGCGATCGTGTACGCCAGCTCCTGCTCAGCGGTCGCGCCCGCCTCCTGCATGTGGTAGCCGGAGATCGAGATGGAGTTGAACCGCGGCATCTCGCGCGCCGTGTAGTCGATGATGTCGGCCACGATCCGCATGCTCGGCGCCGGCGGGTAGATGTAGGTGTTGCGGACCATGAACTCCTTGAGGATGTCGTTCTGGATGGTCCCGCTGAGCTTCGAGCGATCGACGCCCTGCTCCTCGCCGGCCACCACGAACGACGCCAGGATCGGCAGCACGGCGCCGTTCATGGTCATCGAGACGCTCATCTCCTCGAGCGGGATGCCGTCGAAGAGCAGCTTCATGTCCTCCACCGAGTCGATGGCCACCCCGGCCTTGCCGACGTCGCCCACCACGCGGGGGTGGTCGCTGTCGTAGCCGCGGTGCGTGGCCAGGTCGAACGCCACCGACAGGCCCTTCTGGCCCGCAGCGAGGTTGCGGCGGTAGAACGCGTTGGACTCCTCGGCGGTGGAGAACCCCGCGTACTGCCGCACCGTCCACGGCCGGTTGGCGTACATCGTGGCCCGCACGCCCCGGCGGAACGGCTCCACGCCCGGAAGGCCGCCGAGGCCGTCGATGCCCTCGACGTCAGCTGCGGTGTACAGCGGCTGCACGTCGATGCCCTCGGGGGTGTGCCAGATCAGGTCGTCGACGTCGCCGCGGCGCAGCTCGGCTGCTGCCAGGGAACGCCACTCGTCGAGGCTGCGGGGGTCGCTCATCGCCCCGGAGCCTACGGGGGAGCGGCCCTGCCGGGCATACTCCTGGCGTGCCCGCCACGCCCCCGCTGTTCGCGTTCGAGGACGTCGTGCTGCACGGCGACGGGGCGCCGCGGCTCGACCACCTCCGGCTCGAGATCCCCGATGACGGCGTGACCGTCGTGGTCGGCCCGTCGGGGAGCGGCAAGAGCTCCCTGCTGCGGCTGTGCAACCGCCTCGAGGTGGCCGACCGGGGCGTCGTGCGCTTCCGAGGCCAGGACGTGGACGCGCTCGATCCGCTCCTGCTGCGCCGCACAGCGGGCATGGTGCTGCAGCGGCCCGTCCCGTTCGCCGGCACCGTGCGCGACAACCTCCTCGTGGCCCGCCCAGCGGACGCCAGTGACGTCTCGCTGGCCGCCTCGCTCGAGCGCACCGGGCTGGACCCCGCCATGCTCGGCCGCGTGGCCGACGAGCTCTCCGGCGGCGAGCTCCAGCGCATGTGCATCGCTCGCACGCTGCTGACCGAGCCAGAGGTGCTGCTGCTCGACGAGCCGACCGCCAGCCTGGATGCCGCCAACGTCGCGCGTGTCGAGGCCACGGTGCGCTCGCTGGTGGCACGGGGGCTCCGCGCCGTGTGGGTCACCCACGACCACGCCCAGGCCGAGCGGGTCGGTGACCGCGTCCTCGCGCTCGCCGCCGGCGGACGAGCAGTCGCCGATGGGGCGCCAGAGCAAGGAGCAGGCGCGTGACGACCGACATCGGGTGGGTCGGCGTCGCGACGTCGCTCGTGCTCGTCGCAATCGCGGTGGCGCTGTCGGTGCGCCAGGGCCTCGGCCTCGAGCGGTCGATGGCGTGGGCGTCGCTGCGCGCCGGCGCGCAGCTCGGTGCCGTCGGGGTGGTCCTCGCGGTGATCCTCGATCCCGACACGCCGCTGGCTGCGGCGTGGGCGTGGGCGGCGGCGATGGTCGTGGTCGCAGCGGTCACCGTGCGCGCCCGAGCCCCTGAGGTGCCCGGCATGCTGCCGCTCGCCCTGGCGACGGTCGGGGCGGTCACCGCGCTGTGCCTGGCGGTGGTGTTCGCGCTCGGGATCTTCCCCGTGGTGCCCGAGGCGATCGTGCCCCTCGCCGGGATGATGGTCGGCAACTCCATGGCGCAGACCGCGGTGGCCGCTCGCCGGGTGGTCGCGGAGCTGGCCGACCACCGCGATGAGGTCGAGGCTCGCCTGGCCCTCGGCCTGCCTTGGCCCGACGCCGCACGCCCGCACGTGCGCGAAGCCCTGCGCACCGCGATGCAGTCGCAGATCGAGACCACGAAGGTGGTCGGCCTCGTCGCCCTGCCCGGCGCCATGACCGGCCTCATCCTCGCCGGGGTCCCCGCCGGCGACGCGGTGCTCGTGCAGCTGGCCATCATGTACCTGATCCTCGGCGCGGTGGCCATCAGCGTGATCGTCGTGGGTGTCGGGGTGGTGCGGCGCCTCTTCACCGCCGACCATCGCCTCGTGCCGCTCGTGCGCCGCTAGCCTCGCTGGGCCATGTCCACGCGCCGCATCGCCCAGGGGTCGGTCCTCGTCGGCGCGGTCATCGCCGTGGCCTGCATGTGGTTCGTGGGCAACGCCCTGGTCGACCAGTGGGCCGAGGCCTCCGATGCGCTGGGCGACGCCTCACCCGTCTGGATCGCGGCCGGCTTCGGCCTGGCGGCGCTGGGCATGACCGCCATCGCGGTGCCTTGGCAGCACGTGCTGCGCCTGGTGGGAGCGGATGCCGACCTGCGACGGGTCATCGGCTGGTACTACGTGGGCGAGATCGGCAAGTACCTGCCCGGCGGGCTGTGGCCGATCGTCGGACGAGGCGAGCTGGCGGTGCGTGGTGGCGTCGATCGCTCGGTGGCCTACAGCAGCGTCGCCCTGTCGCTGGGCATGCTCTACCTGGCCGACCTCTTCGTCGTGCTCGGCTTCGTGCCCTTCGTGCTGCTGGCCGCCGACGACGGCGGCACGGGACCCCTGTGGGTGCTCGTCCTGCTGCCGCTCGGCGTGCTCGGCCTGCACCACGGCATCCTCGATCGAGCCCGGGGCGTCGTCGAGCGCCTGTTGAAGCGGCCGGTCGAGGTCCCGATCCCGACCTGGGGCGCCTCGGTGGCGACGCTCGTGCGCTACGTGCCGGCCTGGCTCGCGATCGGCGGTGCGACGTGGTGCATCGCCGAGGCGCTCGATCCCTCAGCGTCGCCGGTGCGGATCGTCTTCGCCGCATGCCTCAGCTGGGTCATCGGCTTCGTCGTCGTGCCGGTCCCGGGCGGCGTCGGCGTGCGCGAGGCCGCCTTCGTGGCCGCCTCGGCCTTGGACCCTGGTGTGGCGGCGGTGGTGGCGGTCGTCGCCCGCCTGTGCTTCGTCGCGGTCGACGCGCTCGGTGCCGCCGCGGGCACCCTGGCGCTGCGAGGACTCAGCCCGATGGACGCACCCGAGCGCTGACCATCGTCCACGGGAACGGGCTGTGCACCGAGACCACCTCGGCGTGCGCTCCCACCATCGAGGCGAAGCCGCCCTTGCCCCAGTGGTTGATGTGCCCCGGCGTGTTGCCGAGGGCACGGAGGTACTTGCCCCGCGCCATGTTGGCGACGCGCCAGATGGGCTCGCGCGGCACCGACAGCACCAGCGACCCGCTGCCCACCCGGGTGATCTCACGCATCGCAGCGGGCGGATCGGGCACGTGCTCGAGCACCTCGATGCCGAGCACGAGGTCGAACGTGTCGTCCTCGAAGGGCAGTGCCGCGATGTCGGCGAAGGTCCCGGCCAGCGATCGCTCGTGCCACCCGGCGGCGAGCTCCGGGTCGGGCAGGTCGATGCCGGTGTAGGGCACCGACGGCCACCGCTCCTGCAGGCGCAAGCCCACCTCGCCCTCACCCATGCCCACCTCGAGGATGCGGGTCGGTGGGGTGGCAGGCAGCGAGGCGTCCAGGGCGGCGAAGAAGCCGGCCATCAGCCGTCGCTCGATCGGGTTCGCAGAGGCGTACTTGTCGTAGGTGTTGCCGATGGGGACGGCGACGTCGTCCATCAGGAGCCACGGACCGCCGGGTCGACCTCCGAGCGCGGGCGCGCCACGCGGCCGATGAGGTCCGCGAGCAGGCCGATCGAGAACACCTGGAACGCGGCGAAGAAGATCAGCAGCGTGTTGCTGGCGACGCGGAAGTCCTTGTCGACGAGGTCGAACAGGAGCTTGCCGGCACCGAGGAACGTCAGGAGGAAGCCGATGGGCAGGAAGATGGAGAGCGGGTTGTACATGAGCATCATGCGGATGACCTGCAGCAGGTACCGCTTGGTGTCGGTGTACCAGTGGAACTTCGAGCTGCCTGCACGCTCGAAGTAGTCGATCGGGACGTACTTCACCGTGTAGCCGTTGGTCAGGAACGCCATCGTGATGGTGGTCACGCACGAGAACCCCGGCGGCAGCTGGTTCAGGTACTGCAGCGCCACGTCGCGCCGGAACGCTCGCAGGCCGGAGTTGAGATCGGGGATGTCGGTGCGGGTCAGGTAGCTGGCGAGCTTGCGGATCAGGTACTTCGCCGGGACGCGAGCCAGCTTGTGCGTGCCCTGCTCGGAGGTTCGTGCGCCGACCACCTGATCCCAGCCGTCATCGAGCTCGTGCACCAGCTCGGGGATGCGGTCGTTGGGGTAGGTCATGTCGGCATCGGTCCACACGACCACGCGGCCGCGCGACGCGGCGGTGCCCGACTTGCGCGCGGAGCCGGAGCCCCGGTTGTGGGCGAACTGCAGCAGGCGGATGCCCTCGATCTCGCGGAGCTGCTCGCCGGAGCCGTCGTTGGAGCCGTCGTCGACGACGATCAGCTCGTAGGTGAGGTCTGAGGCGTCGAGCGCGGCGCGGATCCGGTCGATCTCCTCGCGCAGGTGCCCCTTCTCGTTGTAGACGGGGAGGACCACCGACACGTCGAGCGTCGCGTCCTGGGGTGCGGATGCGTTCATCGTCCGGCGAGGCTAGTCGCCCGGCCGCCGCGGCCGGTGACGCCGTGGGCACCTCGCCGGCGGCACGCCGCCCGACCGGTAGCGTGGCGCCATGGCTCGGCGCATGGTGATCATCGGCGGGGGACCCGGTGGCGGGCAGGCGGCGACGCTGGCGGCGCGCATGGGCGCCGAGGTCACCGTCATCGAGCGCGACCTCGTCGGGGGCGCGGCGCACCTCCTCGATTGCGTGCCCTCCAAGGCCATGATCGCCACCGGCAACGCTCTGGTGCAGGTGAACCGGGCCCACAAGATGGGGCTCACCACCGTCGCCGCCACCCTCGACCTCGCAGCGCTGCAGGCTCGCATCACCGGCATCGAGGAGCACCTCGAGGCATCGGCCCGGGGCCTGCTCGAGCGCCAGGGCGTCGAGCTGGTCGAGGGCACGGGCCGTCTGCTCGACGCCCACACCGTCGAGGCCGCTACCTCCGACGGCACTCGCACCTTCCCGGCGGACATCATCGTCTTGTCCACGGGCAGCCGGCCGCGGGTGCCTGCGTTCGCGGTCGTCGACGGCGAGCGGGTGCTCACGACCCGCCACGCGTACCCGCCGCCGTCGCTGCCCGAGCACCTCGTCGTCATCGGCTCGGGCGTCACCGGCGTCGAGTTCGTGCACCTCTTCTCGGCGCTGGGGTCGCGCGTCACGCTCATCGTGAGCCGCCAGCAGGTGCTGCCCGGCAAGGACCCCGAGGTGGCCGCCGCCCTGGAGGCCGACTTCCTCGACCGCGGCGTCGCGCTGCTCAAGGGGGCGCGCGCCGAGGGCATCGACGTGAGCGACGGCGGCGTGGTGGTGCGCTGCGAGGACGGGCGGCGCATCGAGGGCTCGCACGCGCTGCTGGCGGTCGGGTCGATCCCCAACTCCGAGCAGCTCGGCCTCGAGGCCGTCGGCGTCGAGACCGATGGCGGGTACGTGAAGGTCAACCACAACCTCCAGTCCTCGGTGCCGCACATCTACGCCGCCGGCGACCTGTCGGGCAAGCTGCCGCTGTCGTCGGTGGCGTCGATGCAGGGCCGCAAGATCGCAGAGCACGCCATGGGCCTGCACGAGCACGAGCATCGGCACCTCGACTACGACAAGGCGGCGAGCGCCATCTTCACCGACCCGGAGATCGCGGACGTGGGCTTGGCGGAGGCTGACGCCTTCGCCGAGGGCCGCAAGGTGCGCGTCACCAAGGTGCCGTTCTCGGCCAACGCGAAGGCGCTCATCAACGGCGATCCGCGCGGCTTCGTGAAGATCATCAGCGACCCGGCCACCGGCGTGGTGCTCGGCGGCTCCATCGTGGGTCGCCACGCAGCGGAGCTCATCTCGGTCATCGCGGTGGCCGTCACCGCTCGGCTCAAGGTCAGCGACCTGAGCGAGAGCATCCTGGTGCACCCGGCGCTCGCGGAGGCTCTGGCGGACGCTGCCGAGTGAGCGTCAGGGTGCCGTGGTGCTCGCAGCGGCGCCGCTGACGTCGCCGTCGAGCGCCGCGGCGACGCGAGCCGCGGTCTGCACGGTCTCCACGTCGATCAGCCAGTTCACGCCGCTTGCGCGAGCCCCCTGGGCAGCGCCGCCGAGCTCCAGGAACTCCGCGAGCGCGTCGGTGTCGGACCACACCTGCAGGAGGGCGAACTCGCCGTCGAGGGTGCACGTGCTGACCTCGCGGTCGCCGTCGGCGAGGCCCTCGTACTCCAGCTCGCAGGTCATGTCGGCCTCGGCGAGGGCGGCGCTGAGAGCGGCGACGTCGGGGTAGCTGGAGGCGGGCGCCTCCTGCGGCGTGCAGCCGATCGCCACGGCGGCGACCAGAGCGAGGGCGGAGGTGCGGACCGGGCGCAGCACGTCGCGATCATGGCAGGTCGTGGCGGGATCGACGTGCCAGGGCGTCGGGACCCTCGCCGGCGGTCGCCGCCGCGCCGGGTAGCATCGCTGGCTGTGCGACGACGCCCGCTGCGCTTCGGGCTCTCCGTGTCGCTGGTCGCCGCGTCGGGCCTCGGCATCCGCATCTGGTCCGTGCTCGCATGGCAGCGGGACTTCGAGCTCCACGGCGACCAGGTCTTCTACCACCACCAGGCCAACGCGCTCGCGGACGGCTTCGGGTACGTCAACCCGTACGCGCTCCAGGGCGCGGGCTGGCTCATCCCCACCGCCGCGCACCCGCCCGTCTACTCCACCTACCTCGCGGCCGTGTCGCTGCTCGGCGGCACCACGCCGCTCGCGCACAAGCTCGCCTCGTGCTTCCTGGGTGTCGGCACCATCGTGCTGGTGGCCCTCGCCACCAGGCGCGTCGCAGGCGACCGCGCCGGGGTGATCGCCGCAGCGCTCGTCGCGCTCTACCCCAACCTCTGGATCTCCGACGGCGGGCTCGTCTCGGAGGCGGCGTACGCGACGGTGGTCGCCGCCCTGCTGCTCGCGGCGCAGGTCGCATGGGAGCGCCGAGATCGCTGGTCGGCGATCTGGCTGGGCCTGGCGCTCGCGCTGGCGACGCTGACGCGCGCCGAGGCGCTCGTGCTGTTCGTCCTGCTCGCTGCGCCGCTGCTGCTCCTGGGCGGAGGTGCGTCCCTGCGGCGCCGCGTCGCGCTGCTCGCCTGGTGCGGCGGTGCGGGTGCCCTCGCGCTGGCGCCGTGGGTGGCGCGGAACCTCACCACCTTCGAGCATCCGGTCGGCATCTCGGTCGGCGCCGGCTACGTGCTGGAGATCGCGAACTGCGACGAGACCTACCACGGCTCGCTGCTCGGCTACTGGTCGCAGACGTGCGACCGCAGCACCTGGCCGGTGGGCGACGAGTCGGTCGTCGAGGTCGCCAAGCGCGAGGTCGGCCTCGACTACGCCCGAGAGCACGCTGATCGACTGCCGGTGGTCGTGCTGGCGCGCATCGGGCGCATGTGGGACGTCTACCGCCCGACGCAGGGTGTCGCCCTCAACGACTTCTTCGAGCGTCGGGGCGAGTCGACGAGCCGCACCGCGCTGTGGATGTACTGGGCCATGCTGCCCTTCGGCGTCCTCGGTCTGGTGGCGATGCGGCGTCGCGGCATGCCGATCTCGCCGGTGCTCGCCATCGCAGCGAGCGTCACGATCGCTGCAGCCATGAGCTTCGGCATCACCCGCTACCGCGCCGGTGCCGACGTCGCCCTGTGCCTCGTGGCGGGCGTCGGCATCGACGCCTGCGTGCGGTGGGCGCAGGCGCGACGCAACGCACCGAGCCCGACGACGGTGGCGGAGGCGACGGCATGAACGACGTCGAGGAGCGCTCGGCGCAGGTGGAGGACCCGGCGGTCGACGGGGGCGATGGGGCGCCCCGTCGCTTCCTGCACCGCTTCGACCGTCGGTTCTGGCTCGCGATCATCGGCATCTGCGTGCTCGCCCTCGGCGTGCGGATGGCCAACGTGTTCGTGTGGCGTCCGACCACGGTGGGCTGCGACCTCGTCGCCTCACCGACGGGACCCACCGGCGACGGGGGGTGCTACGAGACCAAGGGCGACGCGCTCTACCACCTGGTGCAGGCCGAGGGCATCGCTCGCGGCGACTGGTACCTGTCGTCGGTCCACTACTACTTCTTCGGTGAGGAGCGCCCCGGCGCCGGCGACCCCCCGCTGTACGCCGCGTTCCTCGGGCTCGTGTCTGCCCTCGGCGGCACCGGCGGCACGGCGGGGCGCGTCGTGGGCCTGGTCGTCGTGGCCGGGCTCGTCGCCGCCGGGGTGCTGGTCGCCCGCTGGCGCGCTGGGGCCCGCGGCGCTCGGATCGCGCTGGCGATCGGTCTCACCTTCGCCGCGGCGCTGGTGCTGGCCTCGACGGTCCCCGTGCACCGGATCCCGTCCGCCGGCGTGAGCGACGTCGTGCTGCCGGCGGTCGACGGCAAGGAGGTGACGGGCCCCGGCTTCGACCTCCTCGACGGGACCTCGCACCGGGCCGCCTCGGCGCTCCTCGGTGTCGCCGGGGTCGCCCTGCTCGGGATCCTCGCCGGGCGCCTCGCCGGGGCGCGCGCCGGGCTGGTCGCAGCTGCGATCGCAGCCGTCTACCCGATGCTGTGGATCAACGACGCCATGGTGCTCAGCGAGAGCCTGTACGTGCCGCTGCTCGCCGTGGCGATGCTCAGCGGCATCGAGCTCTGGCGATCGCCGACGCTGGGGCGCGCCGCGGTGTGCGGACTCGCCTGCGCGCTGGCCGCCCTGGCGCGCGCCGAGGCCTCGCTCCTGCTGGTGGCCATGGTCCCCTCCATCGCGCTCGGCGCCCGGTGGTCGGGTGCGCGCCAGCGGCTGGGCATGGTGGCGGTCGCGTTCGGTGTGGCGCTGCTCGCCGTCGCCCCGTGGCTGGCCTTCAACCTCACGCGCTTCGAGGAGCCGGCGTTGATGACATCGCAGACGTGGGCCGTGTTCTCCGCCGGATCGTGCGACACCGCCTTCGGGCTGTCGGAGGGCGCGCGCTTCATCGGCTACTACGGCGCCAACTGCTACGGCGAGCTCGTCGAGGCCGGTCTGGCCGAGTGGCCGTCCATCGACCTCGACGAGTCGCAGCGCGACGTGCAGACCAAGGACGCGACGCTCGCCTACCTCGGGGACCACCTCGACCGGCTCCCGACCGTCATGGCGGCGCGCGTCGGGCGCATGTGGGACGTGTTCCGGCCCGGCCAGAACGCGTACCTCAACTGGAGCATCGAGGGCCGAGGCCGCACCGCGTCGTGGATCGGGCTCGCCATGTGGTTCCCGCTGCTGGTCGCCGCGGTCGCCGGGACCGTCATCCTGCGACGACGGCGACGGCCCGTCAGCCCCTTCGTCGGCATGGCGGTGATCGTGACCGTCACCGCCGCGATCACCTTCGGCACGACGCGCTACCGGGTGCCGGTCGACGCCGGGATCGTGGTGCTCGCCGCGGTCACCATCGACGCGTGCCTGCGACGGTGGCACGTCGGCTGGTTCGCACCCGTGCGCGAGGATGAGGCCGATGCCGCAACCTGAGGACGCCGGCGCCCCGCACGAGGAGCTCCTGCGCAACGATCGGTCCTTCGCCGCATCGGCCGCGCTGCTCGATGCCGAGCTGCCCGATCCGCGCTTCGGCGCCGAGCGCTACCTCGAGTGGCTCTACACCGGCAACCCGCTGGGCGAGGGCATCTGGGTCGACGCGGACGAGGACGGCGAGCGCGTCGCTCACTACGGACTCACGCCGATGACCTACCGCGACCGCACCGGCGACCGGCCGTGCGTGTTCTCGCTCAATGCGTGCACGCGCTCGACGGTGCACCGGCGAGGTTGGTTCCGCACCCTGGCGATGGACGTCTACGAGCGCTGCGGCGCGCAGGGCCGCCAAGGCGTCATCGGCGTCACCAACGCTCGATCGACCAAGCCGGTGGTCACCGTGCTGGGCTTTCGCCTCCTCGGCGGCCTGCCGGTCGCGGTCGTGCCGCGCATCGGCAGCGGTGGCGGCGTCGAGTCCTCCGCAGTCGACGCGGCGCTGCTCGACAGCGCTGCGTGGGCCGAGATCGCCGCCGGCCTCGATGCGCACCCGGCGCACGCGTGGACCAACCGCTACACGGCGTCGCACCTGCGCTGGCGGCTGTCATCGCCGGACTCGAAGCCCTACGCCGTGCACGTCGGCGACGAGGTGGTGGCCGTCAGCACCGTCGATCACGCCGGGCCGTTGCCGATGGCGGTCGTCCTCAAGCTCCTCCCGCGCGAGGGCCGCCGCGGCCCGCTCTCCCCGCGCGCCGTCATCGACGCCGCCTGCCGCCACCACGGCGCACCCGCCGCGGTGTACGCCGGGTGGAACGCGCACGTGCCGGTGCGCGGCCTGCGCCCGCCGCGACGGCTGCAGCCGTCGCCGCTCAACCTCGTGTACCGGTCGACCTCGGCGGAGGCCCCGAACGAGACGTTCGCGCTCGACACCTACGAGTTCCTCGACATGGACGCGTACTGATGGATCGCCGCGTCACGTTCTCCCTCGACCTCGAGGACCACCGCCCCGACGACTCGGTGCCCGAGCGCTACCCGGAGGTGGCGCGGAGCGTGCTGGCGCACCTCGCAGCGCGGAACGTGCGCGGCACCGTGTTCGTGGTCGGCGAGGTGGCCGAAGCGCACCCCGAGCTGGTGCGCGAGGTCGTCGACCACGGCCACGAGGTCGGCCTGCACGCGTGGCGCCACGTGCAGCTCACCGAGCTCGACCCCGGTACCTTCCGCACCGAGACCGCTCGGGGCAAGGCGCTGCTGGAGGACCTCGCCGGCGCCCCGGTGCTCGGGTTCCGGGCCCCGACCTACTCGCTGGTGCGCTCGACGACCTGGGCCGTGCCGATCCTCACCGAGCTCGGCTTCGCCTACTCGTCCAGCACCCTGCCCGGCCCAAACCCGCTGCACGGCTTCCCGGGCCTGCCCAACCACCCCTTCCGCTGGCCGACGGGGCTGGTGGAGTTCCCCGGCCCGGTGGTGCGCCTCGGGCCGTGGGCGCTGGCGCCGCTCGGCGGTGCCTACCTGCGGGTGCTCCCGTGGCCGGTGGTGGCCGCCTCGGCGCGCTGGTTGCCCGACGCCACGCTCCGCCACACGTACTGCCACCCGTATGACTTCGACCCCGACGAGCCGGTCTGGCAGGTCGGCGACGTGCCGAGGTGGATGAACCGGCTGCTGTGGGTCGGTCGGCGCGGCATGCTGCGGCGCATCGACCGACTCGTGGGCGATGAGCCGGGCCCGCCCTTCGGGGAGCTGGTGGCGTCGGTGACAGGTCCCCCGATCGAGATGGAGCTGGCGCGTGGCTGAGCAGGGCGTGGAGCAGCTGGCGATGGTTCACCGGCTGCCGCGCGCCCCGCTGGTGGTGCGCATCGACGACGTGCTGGCCCGATGCGCGGGGCGGAAGGTGGTGCACGTGGGCTTCGCCGATGCCGGCTTCCGCACCATGCAAGAGCGCGAGGGCCAGTGGCTGCACGCTCGCATCGCAGCGGTCGCCACCTCCGTCGTCGGCCTCGACGTCGACGAGCCCGGCGTCGTTGCAGCCCGCGCCGAGGGCTACGAGGCCCACGTCGTCGACTGCTGCGACGCCGAGGCGGTGGAGGCGCTGGGCGTCGAGCCCGCCGAGGTGGTGGTGGCCGGAGAGGTCATCGAGCACCTCGGTGCGCCTGGCCCCTTCCTCGACGCCATGGCAGCGCTCGTGGCCCCCGGCGGCGTGCTCGTGCTGACCACGCCGAATGCGTCGGGGTTCCTCAACTCGGCCGCCGCACTCGCTCGCCGTGAGGTGAACCACCCCGACCACGTCCTGCTCTTCTCGTGGCGCACGCTGTCGACGTTGCTCGCCCGCCACGGGTGGGAGGTCGCGGAGACAGCGTGCTACGTGCCAGAGGTCAAGGCGTTCGCCGGAGGCACCCTCGTGGACCGGGTGGTGGGCATCGCCGGGCGCATCGTCGTCGGCTTGGAGAAGCTCGCAGCGCGCCTCGGAGCGCCGTTCTTCGCAGACGGCCTGATCATCGTGGCGCGCCGCGCCCCGGCGGCCTGAAGCCCCCAAGCCGTTCTGTGCATGGTGGCTTCCGACTATCGGGACTGTGTTGTTTCACGACATCGCTGACAGTTGATGTCGCGCGACATGGCTGACACTCGATCGGCCGTGATGCTTTGTCATGGCCAAGAAGGTGACCGCGATGGATGCACGTGTGCTGGCTGCTTCGATGCGGCCGGAGCCGATGAACGTGACTGCCGTGTGCGTCGAGCTGGGGATCTCCCGCCAGACGTTCTACAAGTGGCGACGCCGATACGAGCTAGAGGGCCTCGCTGGGCTCCAGGAGCGCTCGAGACGCCCGAAGGCGCTGCGGTACGTCACCACAGCCGAGGTCGACGATCAGATCCGGGCGTTGCGCAAGGCCCTGGTGGAGGAGGGTCTCGATGGTGGCTCAGCGACGATCCGGTGGCACCTCCAGGCACTGGGCGTCGATCCGTTGCCGTCGGAGGCGACGATCTGGCGTCGTCTGGTCGCGATGGGGTGCGTGACCCCGGAGCCGAAGAAGCGCCCGAAGCGGTCCTGGAAGCGTTTCGAGGCTGCTCGACCGAACGACCGCTGGCAGCTCGACATGACCCACTGGCACCTCGCTGATGGCACCGGGGTGGAGATCCTCAACGTCCTCGATGACCACTCCCGGCTCGCGGTCGCGTCGATCGCAGCGCCCACGGTCACCTCCCAGCTGGTGTGGGACACCTTCAGCGCCGCCGCCGTGCTGCTGGGCATGCCAGCAGAGACCCTCACCGACAACGGCCTGATCTTCTCCGGCAAGCTGCGGGGCTTCGAGGTCCTGTTCGAGACGTGCCTACGCCACGCAGGGGTCCGATCGATCACGTCGCGGCCGTTCCACCCGCAGACCTGCGGGAAGGTCGAACGGTTCCAGCAGACCCTCAAGCAGTGGCTCGCCGCGCAACCACCAGCTCGCACCCTCGACGAGCTCCAAGCACAGCTGGATCTGTTCCGCCTTATCTACAACCACCACCGCCCCCACCGCGCGTGTGGCGGCACCCCCGCGGCGCGCTTCGACGCCACCGAGCGACGCACCACCTCAGCGGTGATCCCAGCACCTATCCCGACGCATGTGGGCACCGCCACCATCGACACCAACGGCACGGTGCGCGTCGCAGCCGCAACGATCCATGTCGGCGTCACCCACGCCGGAGAGGTCGTCACCACCGTGCGCAGCGGCAACCACATCGCCATCATCCACAGCGACGAGCTGCTGCACACCGTGGAACTCGAACCCGGCCGCCGCTACTACCCCTCCGGCAAGCGCCGAGGCGGATCACGACAACCCCGAACCAAGCAATGATGACCACGACCAACTGTCAGCGATGTCCCGCGACAGAACTGTCAGCGATGTCCCGCGACAACACACGTCCGATAGTCGGAAGCCACCATGCACAGAACGGGGATGTGCGGGGCCGACTACTGACCTGTGCTGGTGCGCCAGAGGACGCGGAGCGATCCGGTGGCCCCACGCTCCTCGAACGATCCGCTCTCCATCGCCCGACACCACAGCTCGTAGGGCGGGCGGCCGCCGTCTGCTGGGTCCGGGAACACGTCGTGGATGGCGAGGACGCCACCGACCGCGACGTGCGGCACCCACGTGTCGTAGTCGCGATGCGCCGGCTCGTGGCCGTGCCCGCCATCGATGAACAGGAGCGACAGAGGAGCCCGCCAGTGGGCGCCGACGGTGGGCGAGTCTCCCACCAGCGCCACCACCGAGCCCTCAAGGCCGGCGTCGTGCACGGTGCGACGGAACGTCGGCAGGGTGTCGATCCGACCGACGGCGGGGTCGACCAGATCTGGCTCGTGCCACTCCCACCCTGGCTGGTTCTCCTCGGAGCCGCGGTGGTGGTCGAGCGCGAACAGCACGGTGCCGGTGGCCGCTGCTGCCGCGCCCAGGTAGATGGCGGACTTCCCGCAGTACGAGCCGATCTCGAGCATCGGTCCGAGCGTCGGATCGGCGCCGAGCGCCGCCTCGTGCAGCGCGAGCCCCTCATCGGGGGGCATGAAGCCTCGCGCCACCTCCGCCGCGGCCTGCGCGACGGGATCCATCGCACTCACCGGTGGCCGACGCCCACGCGGCGCCCGAGCTTCAGCATGCGGCGATCCTACCTGCGCGCTCCGCATGGCCCAGCGGGGCGGACAGCACGGCTACGGCGCGGTTCCGACGTCCTCGTCGTGCACGATGGCGTCGCTGATGTCGAAGAGCATCTTGTCGAGGAAGAAGAACTTCAGCACCCACAAGATCCCGAACGCCATGAGATTGGAGATCAGCAGCACGATCGTGCGGTCCGAGTAGTTGTTGGTGATCGTCACGACGATGCTCGAGAAGACCAGACCCAGGAGCGCCAGCCCCCAGAAGGGCAGCACCTCGCGAGTGAGGTGCGCCTTGCCGCCGCGCCCCCACACCCAGCGTCGGTAGAGGATGAAGGCGGGGATCGCCGAGAGGCTCACCGCCACGACGTTGGACGGCAGGAACGCCCACCCGAGCCCGGCGCTGCAGACGATGAGGAGCCCCTGCCCGACGACCACGTTGACGACGGTGACGGCCAGGTACTTGGCCGCCTTCTCGCCGTACTCCTCGTGCAGCCCCTTGAGCAGCTGCGCGATCGGGCCGCGCTCGACGATCGGGCTGTCCATCCGGCGAGCGTAGCGGCGCGCCCCTCCCCGGAGACAGACGCCCCAGCGCTCGTGGTCCCGCTCAGGCCGGCAGCGCGTTGGCGCGGGCGATCGCTCCCAGCCAGCGTGCGCTGGGCTTGGGAAGGCGCTCCTGGGTCGCGCGATCGACGCCGACGATCCCGAACTTCGGACCGTATCCGAAGGCCCACTCGAAGTTGTCCAGCAGCGACCAGTAGGTGTACCCGCGCACGTCGATGCCGTCATCGAGGCATGCCAGAACGCCCTGCAACGCCCGACGGACGTACTCGATGCGGTTGGCGTCGTCGACATCGCTGAGGCCGTTCTCGGTCACCACGACGGGCACGCCGCCGGTGACCTCCCACGCGCGTCGGATGGTGGCCTCGAGCGCCTCGGGCCAGAACTCGTAGCCCATGATGTCGACCGTCGGCACGCCGTCCTCTCCCGGGAGGATGCCGCCGGGCCCGAAGCGGGTGCGGCTGTAGGTCTGCACCCCGATGAAGTCGTCGCCACGCACGCTGTCGAGGTAGGCGTCCTCCATGAGGCGACGAGCGTCGTCGCGCTGCGCGATGGCTTCGGGATCGTCCGCTGGGTGCGCCTGGTAGTCGGACATCGACAGCGTGAGCCCGACGGGGCCGCGGAACCCGGTCCCCTTGATCGCGTCGCATGAGGCGCGGTGCGCAGCGATGAAGTGCTCGGCGACCTTCCCAGCGATCGCCATGTCGCTCTTGCCGGGCGGGAAGAAGCCGAGTGCGTAGCCGACGAACGTGACGATGTTGGGCTCGTTGATGGTGCAGGCGCGCCCCATCAGGTCGCCCAGGTGCGACGCGGCGCGCTCGCTGAAGCGAGCGAAGCGGTCGACGACGACCGGGTTCTCCCAGCCTCCCTGCTCCGCCAGCCACCGCGGGGTCGTGAAGTGGTGGAAGGTCACGACGGGCTCGATGCCGTGCTCGAGCGCCGTGGCGCAGACGCGGCGGTAGTGGTCGAGGGCGGCGACGGAGAACTCGCCCTCCTCTGGCTCGATGCGACTCCACTCGATCGAGAACCGGTAGTTGTCGAAGCCGAGCTCCCGCAGCATGCGAAGGTCGTCGCCGTACCGGTGGTACTGATCGACGGCATCGCCCGACGGCTCGATGCACGGCGTGCCCTCGGCATGCTCGAACGCCCACCAGTCGTTGTTCCAGTTGCCGCCCTCCACCTGGTGCGCGGCGGTCGCCGTGCCCCACCGGAAGCCGTCGGGAAAGGTGCGTGCCATGGGCGGCGACGCTAGCGCAGCCTCCGGTGGCTCCACGGGCCGCAGCAGCACCGTGGCGCGACGCGCTCCGGGCGACGTGGGAGGATGACCCGATGGGCCAGGGCGCGGTCGACGACCTCATCGAGCTGCTGGACCTCGAAGCCATCGAGGTGAACATCTTCCGAGGCCGCAGCCCGAAGGTGAAGCGCCAGCGGGTGTTCGGCGGCCAGGTCGCCGGCCAGGCCCTCGTCGCCGCGGCGCGCACCGTCGACGACGACCGCGCCGTGCACTCGCTGCACGCGTACTTCCTGCGCCCGGGCGACCCGCAGGTGCCCATCCTCTACGAGGTCGACCGCACCCGCGACGGCCGCTCGTTCACCACGCGTCGCGTCGTGGCCATCCAGCACGGCCGCCCGATCTTCACGCTGTCCGCGTCGTTCCACCAGGCTGAGGAGGGGTTCGACCACGAGCAGGAGATGCCTGAGGTCCCCGCAGCTGAGACGCTGCCCGACTTCAAGGCGGTCTGGGCGTCGCGCCGCGAGCTGTTCGGCGCGGAGTACGACCGCGACCGAGCCATCGACGCACGCAACGTCGACCACGTCCCCGATGACAGGACGCAGCCCCTGGCGCCGCGCCAGCGGGTGTGGTTGCGCGCGGACGGCACCCTCCCCGACGATCCGGTGCTGCACACCTGCGTGCTGACCTACGCGTCGGACATGACGCTGCTCGACACGACGCTGCTTCCGCACGCGGTGGGGCCGTTCGACGAGGGCGTGATGATGGCCAGCCTGGACCACGCGATGTGGTTCCATCGCCCGTTCCGCGCAGATGGCTGGCTCCTGTACGACCAGGACACACCGTCGGCCTCCGGTGGTCGCGGCATGGCGCGCGGCAGCATCTTCACCAGCGACGGGCACCTCGCGGTGTCGGTCGTGCAAGAGGGCCTGATCCGGAGGATGTCGTGATGCGCAGCACGCAGCTCGCCGCACTCGTCGCCGCCGGCCTCCTGGCCACCGGCTGCGTGGCGGAGCAGGAGGTCGCAGACCCGACGGCGACCACCGTGGTGGTGACGACGCCAGGCGCCACCACCACCACCGTCCCGGCCGGCGAGGCCGTCGTGCCCCTGGAGGATGTCCGCATCGAGCTCGTCGAGCTCACCGGCGGCCTGAACGACCCGGTCGCGATGCAGACGCGCTCAGGCACCGCCAACCTGTACATCGCAGAGCGCGGCGGGCGCATCCGCGTGATCGAGCGCCAGGTGAAGGTCGATGCCAGGACCGGCATCAGCTCCATCGCCAGCGAGCGCCTGTCATCGAGCTCGGTGCTCGACCTCACCGACGAGGTGCACAGCGCGGGGCCCGAGCAGGGGCTGCTCGGCTTCGCCTTCTCGCTCAACGGGAGCCGCCTGTACGTCGCCTACACGAGCGAGAACGGCACGCTGCGCGTCGTCGAGCACGAGATGCGGGCGCTCGAGGATCGCGCCGACAGCGATGGCAAGCAGCTGATGGCCATCGAGCAGGGAGCGGAGAACCACAACGGCGGCCACCTGGTGTTCGGCGCCGACGGCTTCCTCTACATCGGCGTCGGTGACGGCGGCGGCCAGGGCGACCCGTTCGGCGTGGCGCAGAACACCTCGAGCTCCCTCGGGACGATCTTGCGCGTCGACCCCGACGTCCTGCGCGTCGGCGAGGATCCTCCGCCGTACGAGATCCCGACGGGCAACCCGTTCCGAGACGGCGAGGGCGGGCTGCGCGAGATCTGGCTGTTCGGGGTGCAGGACCCCTGGCGGTTCAGCTTCGATCGGCTCACCGGAGACCTGTGGGTGGCGGACACCGGCGGCCAGCGCGAGGAGATCACGCGGCTGCTGGCCCGCAACGGCACCGGCCGGGGAGCGAACCTGGGCTGGGACCTCGTCGAGGGCAGCGAAGCGACCGGCGACGTTCCCGCGGGAGCCGTCGCGCCGATCTACGACTACCCGCACGGGGAGGCGGGTTGTCGTGTCGTGGGTGGCTTCGTCTACCGCGGCAAGCGGATCGAGGGGCTCGACGGCTCCTACCTCTTCGGCGACCGCTGCACCGGACGGATCATGGCCCTGCGCCCCCACGACGACGGGACCACCGAGCTGCGCGACCTGGGCGAGGCCGTGCCGGCAGACCAGCTCATCGCCTTCGGAGCCGACGACGACGGCGAGCCCTACATCCTCACCACCGACGGCACGGTGCGCCGCGTGGGGCAGCAGCCAGCTCCCTGAGCGAGCGATGCATCGGAGCGGCGACCTGAGCGCCGGTGGCTGCCGTCGGGGAGTGCGGCCGCCACCGGCCGCTCAGTCGCCTACCGCCGGTGCGTCGTCGCAATCGGGCGATGCACTGGGATCCGCTGCGCCCTGCTGGCAGTCATCGGCAGCGCGCGGCACGTGGAGTCCGACGACACCGAGGGCATCGTGCGCGAGGTTCTGCGCGGGATCTGGCAAGGCGCCGGCGGCGGCGAGACCGCTCGCCCCCAGCAAGCCCGCTGCAGTCGCCGCAGCGATGACGCGGACCCGGCGGAAGCGGACCTGCACGAGGCGGGGCACGCCGACCGACGTCGCATCTGGCAGGAGCGAGACCCGCTCGATGGCCGCGAGGTGCTGACGTGCGATCGTGTCATCGACCGTCTGCGCGCCGAGGGCCCGCAGACGAGCGATGAGCACCGAGGTCGAACCGTCGCTGCTGTCCATCACCCTCGTCAGCGCCGCGCTCGACCGAGGAGATACCACCGAGCGTGGGGATGATGTGCCCACCTCACCGAATCTCACGCTCCGCGGTCGTTCGTGTCGGTGGGGTGAGCAACCTCCTCGAGCGCACGGGCCAAGGTGGCCAGCGCGCGGTGCTGCATCGCCTTCACAGCGCCGACGCGACGCCCCGTCAGCTCCGCCACGGCCTCGAGCGGGAGGTCCGCCACGAAGCGCAGACCGACGACCTCGCGCTGCTCAGGCGTGAGCTGCGCCAGCGCGCTGCTGAGGTCCTCGTCGAAGGGATCGCCCGGTGGCGGAGATGAGCGCTCCGGCACCGCGTGGTCGCTGAGCTGAGGTCGCCGGCTGCGTCGTCGGACGTCGTCGATGATCCTGTTGTGGGCGATGGCGAACACCCAGCGGCGCACCGCCGCATCGTCGCCATCGAACCGGTGCACGTCGCGCGCCACCTGGAGGAACACCTCACCGAGGACGTCCTCAGGGTCCGGCAGCCGCTGCGACCGCAGGTAGCCGAGCACGGCCGGGGCGAGCTCGCGGTAGAGCTCTCCCGCGTCGTAGCGGCTCACCGCAGGCGATCCGGGTGCGCGACCATCGCCCGCAGATTGGCACACCGCAGGCCGCGCTGGTGCGCTCGACGAGGTGCGCCCACCGCAGTTCAGGGCTACTCGAAGGTGAAGCGGTAGACGTTGGTGTCGCGCTGGGTGAAGCCGATGCGCTGGTAGAGGCGGTTCGCCGCCTCGCGCGACGGGCGTGAGGTGAGATCGACGGTGCCGGCGCCGGCGGCACGAGCCACTGCGAGCGCGTGCCGGTTGAGCGCCTCCCCCACACCCTGGGATCGAGCGTCGCCGTCGACGACCACGTCCTCGATCCACGCCCGCACCCCGGTGGGGATCCGGAAGAGCACGAGCGTCAGGCTGCCGACGATGAGCTCGTCCTCGGCGCGCGCCACGAGCAAGACCGTGGCCGCCGAGCCAGCGATCTCCTCGAGGGCCGAGCGGCTCGGGGGCGGGTTCGACGACGAGAGCTGCGGCGTGAGCCGCTTGAACGCCACGACGAGCTCGTCGGTGACCTCGTCGACCTCCTCGATGTGCACGTCGCTCGCCATGCGCCGCACCGTACCCGCCGCCTCCGCCCTCAGCCCCATGCGTAGGTGAGTGACTGAGTCGCGCACTCACCTACGCACACCTACAAGACCCGCGCACTGGGCGTACCTGGGTGACTGATTCGCGCACTCACCTACGCACAGACGCCGGGGGGTGCGGACCTGGGACCCAGAGCCCTCGTTGCAGCCGCGCATCGGACAGCTCCCGGATCGCTCCGGCTGGATCGTTGCTGATCTGCTCGTGCGTCGGCTCGAGCACGATCCATCCCAGGCTGCGCGCCCGTGCTCGCTTGCGACGGTCGGTCTCGAAGCGGCTCTGGCCGTGGAATCGCACGCTGTCGACCTCGACCGCGATGCGGGCATCCGGGTACCCGTAGTCTGCCCTCAGCACCCTCGCTCGACCGTCGTGCACCCACACCTGGCGCTGCAGCGGTGGGAATCCGGCATCGAGGATGACCCTCTCGTAGGAGCGCTCGAGGATGCTCTCGGGAAGGGGTTCGGGACCTGCCGCGCGCTCGAGCGCCCTCGCAACGAGGCGGAGTCCTGGGTGGCCCACCTTCGGTGTGGTGTGGATCGCGGCTGCCAGCTCCTCCCTCGTGCACGCGCCATCTCGGATGGCGGCATCCACCAAGGCCTGGAGCGCCCGCTCAGAGGTGATGCCCGCGATATCGACGAGCGTCCTTGCCGGCGTCGTGACCGGGATCGCATCGATGGTCGTCCTCGGTACGAGGTCGAACGCCAACGTCTCGTGGAACGTCGCGCCGCGACGAACGATCCGGGTGTGGCGAAGCACCGTCAGCTCGAACGGCGCCCGCCTGTAGCCGGTGAGGCGGTGCAGGACCGCCGCCGCTCGGTGGGAGGCGATCCCGCCGGTCGCGAGGATGAGGGCGAGCAGGTGTTGATGCCAGGTAACCGGCGCCCCCTCCAGGCGGTACACCCTCGGTGCGACCACTCGCCAGCGGCCCGCTCGGACTCGGCGCGCAGCGAGGAAGCGGTCGCCCCCCATGGCCTCGAGCTGGCGGAGCTCGATCAGTCCGTGCTGGCTGGCCGCACGTGCGGCGATGGCATCATCGATCTGCCTCATGGTGGGCGTCCTTCTCCCGGAGTGGAGGTGGACGCCCGCTGGCGTCGATGTGCGCACCTGAGTGAGCGATTCGCGCACGGACGTACGCATGGGGGCCGGGGTGGCCGGCGATCTCGACCCTGTGCGCTACTCAGTGAGCGAATTGCTCACTCACCTACGCATGGGAGCGGGGTCGGGGCGAGGTGGTGGCCCCGGGAGGGGTCAGCCCAGGGTCGGGACCGGCTGCGGGGGTGGCGGGCCGACGTAGCGGGCGCTCGGACGGATGATCCGGTTGTCGGACGCCTGCTCCAGGATGTTGGCGCACCAGCCGATGACGCGGCTCGAGGCGAACGTCGGCGTGAACATCTGGCGGGGCAGCCCGCAACGATCCATCACCACACCGGCGAAGAACTCCACGTTCGCGTAGAGCTCGCGTCCCGGCTTCAGCTCGGCGAGCACGTCCACGACGGTCTGCTCGACCTGCTGCGCGAACTCGGCCATCGGGCCGCCGAGGCTCTGCGCGACGCCCTTGAGCAGCCGCGAGCGCGGGTCCTCGGTCTTGTAGACGCGGTGTCCGAACCCCATGATGCGATCGCCGGAGGTCACCGCGTTGCGCACCCAGGCGTCGGTGTTGGACGGATCGCCGATGGCGTCGAGCATGTCGAGCGCTCGGCTCGGCGCACCGCCGTGCAGCGGACCCGACAGCGCACCGATGCCGCCCACCACCGCGGCGCCGAGATCCGCTCCCGTCGAGGTGATGACCCGCGCCGTGAACGTCGAGGCGTTGAATCCGTGGTCGATGGTGGAGATCTGGTACTGCTCGACCGCCCGGGCGTGCTGCGGCTCGGGGACCTCGCCGGTGATCATGTAGAGGTAGTTGGCGGCGTAGCCGAGGTCGTCGCGGGGCGGGAGCGCCTCGAGCCCCTGTCGAAGCCGGTACAGGCTCGCGATCAACGTCGGGATCACCGCGCAGGTGCGCATGGCGTCGTCCTGGAGCTCACCGGCGGTGATGTCCAGCGACGGCTTGAAGTCGGCATCTGCAGCGACGAGCGACACCGCCGTGCGCAGCGCATCGAGGGGCACGAACTCGTCGCCAGCCGCGGCGATGGCGGGCAGCAGCGGCGCCACGCGCTCGGGCACGTGGCGCAGGGGTCGCACCTGCTCGATGAACGCGTCGTGCTGGGCCTGATCGGGCAGCTCGCCACGGAACAGCAGGTGCCACACGTCCTCCAGGCAGCGCTTCTCAGCCAGCTCCACGGCGTCGTACTGCCGGTAGTGGTAGAAGCCCTCCTGGCCTCGCACGTCGCCGACCTCGGTCTCGGCGACGATCACGCCGGCGAGGCCCTTGGGCGCCTCCATCGACCCGGCGTGCACGACCGGCTCGATGCGAGCCACCCGAAGCAGATCGCGCTCCGACACGACGCCGACCACGGCGCCGTCGGAGATGACGGGGATGTGGCGCCACTTCTGCTGGGCGATCCGGTGGTAGGCCTCGACGACGTCGTCGTCGGGGCCGAGGAAGAACGGGTCGTCGATCATCCAGCCGCCGACCGTCGACTCGTCGGCGTCGAGCTCCTCGCCGGTGTGCTGGACGATGTGCTTCTCGGTCAGCAGCCCGACGCACCGCGTGCCGTCGACCACCACCAGCGACCCGACGCCGTGCTCGTACATCCGGGCGCACGCCGCCTCGATGGGCTCGTCGACCGTCGCGGTGAGCGCCGGCGCGCTCATCACCTCCGACACCGTCGTCACGCGTGCGCCTTCGGCCATGTGGTGGTCCTCCTCGATCGGCCCCCGCCGCGCTCCGCCGCGCAGCTGGCTGCGTCGCAGGCTCGCCGGCTCCCGGTCCATCGATGCTGGAACCGGCCGGGCACTGTGGTTTGTGGAGCGGGCGGCGCTGCGCGCTCGGTTGCAGGCTACCGGGCGATCGGGTCGCCGCTGACCGTGCCCGGCGCAGGCGGCTCGATCCGAGTGACGGCCCCGCCCAGGTCCTGCCAGACGAGGATCGAGCCGCTCAGGATGTACACCGATGCCAACCCCTGCGCCACCAGCTGCAGCGCCATCGATGCCGCGATGCCGGCGGCCGGTGGGAGGATCGCCTGCAGGAGCCCGGCGGGGACGCTGACGGCGAACCCAGCCACGCTGGTGACGATGGCGAGCACGATGAGCCGGCCCACGACACCGAGCAGCCGACTCCCGACGCGCTCCCACGTCTCGGTGACCGGGCGAGCCTCGAGCGGCGCGATGACGGCCACGACGGGGGCGAGCTGGAGCCGGAAGCTGAGGTAGACGATGCCGACCACCCACGCCGGGACGGTGAGCAGCAGCAGCGGCGGCGCCACGGCGGAGACGACGACGACGATCCCGCCGGCAGCTGCGGCCGCGAGCAGGATCCCCAGCAGCGCGAGGACAGCGCCCGCCGCACGCCAGAAGCGGCCCGCGCCGAGCCGCAGCGCCCGGCCCCACGGCTCGTGCACGCCTTGCAGCTCCCCCAGCAGCAGCCGAGCCGTGCCGAGCCAGAGGAGCACCGATGCGATCACGGCGATGATGCCGAGCACCACGAGGAGCGCGACGTCTCCGCCCCCGACGCCCACGAACTCGTACTGCCGTTGCACCCCGCTGCCCGCGGTGCCGAAGTCCGCCCGCCACCCGGACTCGATCACCTCGACGTCGCGCAGCGCCACCCACGCCAGCGGTCCGAGCACCAGCACCATCGGCACGATCACCGCCAACGACATCGCGAGGAGGTCGCCGAGTCGACGTCCGACCGGCTCCCACGCATCGGTCACGAGGTCCCCGACGTCGCGCAGGCCCTGGCCCGTCGAGCTGATCTCGCTCGGCAGCCGCGCCTCGCCCACCCACGACCAGCCGCTCCACCAGCGCACCATCCCCGGCGCGGAGGGGTCCGCGTACCAACCCGCACGCTGGTCACCACCTGCCGGCGTGCTCGGGCCGGCCGTGGCCTGCCGCCCCGCGCCGGCGCCCGGCGGACCAGGAGGCGGGGGCGCGGCAGGCGGTGGCGGTGGAGCCGCGAACCCGCCTGCTGCGCGCACCTGGGTCGTCCACCCTGCGCCGTCCCACCACCGCTCGGTGCCAGGCACCGACGGATCGGGGTACCAGCCCTGCGGCGGCAGCGCGCCGTCGCTCACGTGGTCGCCCGCAGCCGCATCCGCTCAGTCAACCAGACGGCCGCGCCGCGACCGTGCAGCAGGCTCAGATGAAGCCGCCGTGCATCCGGATGAGGTCCTCGATCTCCGCCACGGTGCCCGGGCCGTAGGGCCGCGGCGCCGGCAGCGACACGCGGAACTCCTGGAGCTCGTCACGGGTGAACGGGCACGGCACCACCTCGGGCTCGACGCCGTAGAGCAGCGCCGAGTTGATGCCGAGGATCTTCGCCTTCGCCTCCTGGGTGAGCGCCGGGTAGCCGTACCGCTCCTGGTACTCCGGGGAGATCTCGAACGCCCGGAAGGCCTGGATGGCGGGCTGCGGGGTGCCGTACCAGATGGAGTCGGTGCCCCACACCACGCGGTCCTCGCCGACGTACTTGAGCAGCTTGCCCAGGGTGTGCGCGGCGAGGTCCGGGCGACGCATGAGGTTGAACCAGGTCGAGCCCAGCTCGGCGTACACGTTGCTGTTCGGCTCGAGGCCGTGGTCGAGGATGGTCGAGATCAGGCGGTTGACGCCGACATCGCGCGTCTCGTCGCTGTAGACGCCCGACTCGTCGGGATCGAGGTCGTAGCCCGAGTGGTACACGACGAAGCTGAGTTCCGGGTGGTCGACCGCCGCGGGACCGATGTCCGCGGGGCTGGCGAACTCCGGTGAGCCGCCGCCGACGCCGGCGAAGCCCTTGTGCACGCACACGATCGGCGGGCCGATCTCCTCGACCACATCGAGGAAGTCCTGACCCACCTGGGGAGCGGAGGTGTCGCGGTCGTCGAAGGAGAACCCGAGCGTGGCCGGAAGGTGCGTGTACACCTTCCACGCCGCGATGTCGTGGTCGTCGCGCATGGCGCGCATCTCGTCGAAGGACTTCTCCGGATCGCCGAAGTTGGGCATGGCGTGGCCGTGCGCGAGCACCCGCTCGTCCTGGCACAGGCCCTTGATGACTCGGATCGTCTCCTCCATCACCTCGATGTTGAACGGGTTGAGCAGCGATGGGATGGGGATGGCCGAGAGCACCACGAACGACGTGTCGCTCTTGAGGAACATCTCGTCCATGAAGTGCTCGATCGAGAAGCACGAGCGCGGGTCGTCGTCACCGCAGCCGCTCTGCGGGAACACCTGGCCGATGAAGGGCTTGTCCTCGTTGGCCGGCTTGGTGAGGTCGTACTCCAGGAGGTGGCACTGCACGTCCATGATGAACTCCTCACCGCTCAGCACCGACGCTGCGGCGTCGGGGTCGAGGGTGGACTCCGGCGGGAGCGTGAACGTGCCACCGGTGGTGGTGGAGGACCCCGACGCTGCGCGCTCCTCGTTGGCGCACGCGCTGAGCGCGAGCAGCGAGACCGCAGCGCCCGGCAGCGTGGAGAGGAACCGACGGCGTGACATGCCCAGGCGGCGCGCCGACTCGTCGGCCATGAGCATGGCCCGCCGGCTGGCCTCTCGGATGAGCGGCGTCGGCGGAGGCGGGACGTACTCGCCGTTGGACACGGAGTCCCACGGGATCGACAGGCGCTCCTCACCCTCGTGCTTGGCCATCGACGGACCCCCTCCGCTCCGGACACCGGTGCACCGCACCATGATGTGTCGGCGGTCACGCTACCGGCCGGTGGCTATGGCCGGCGTTTGCCCGCCGCCGTCGATGGTGGACCGCCCCGGGGGCCCACGCTTCGGTACCGTGGCGCCGTGAGCAACGAGGAGCAGCACCTTCGCTGGCAGCGGCGGCCGCCGCTCGACCGTCCGATCCTCCTCGCCGCGTTCGAGGGGTGGAACGACGCCGGGGAGGCGGCCAGCACGGCGATCACCTACCTCCGAGACCACTTCGATGCCCTGGTGTTCGCCGACATCGATCCCGAGGACTTCTTCGACTTCACCCAGAACCGGCCGGAGATCGCCTTCGACTCGAGCGGCGAGCGGCGCGTCGAGTGGCCCATGAGCACGTTCGCCGCCGCGCACCCCGACGGCGAGGTTCCGGACCTGATCCTCCTGGCCGGCACCGAGCCCGGGCTCCGCTGGCGCACCTACTGCCGCCAGATCCTCGCTGTGTGCCGTGCGTTCGACGTCCACCTCGTCGTCACCCTCGGCGCGCTGCTGGCCGAGGTCCCCCACTCGCGCCCGGTGTCGGTGCTGTCGACGGCGTTCTCCGCCTCGGCCGCGCGGCGCCTCCAGCTCGAGCAGTCCGGGTACCAGGGCCCGACCGGCATCGTCGGCGTGCTGCACGACGCCTGCCGCGCGGCGGGGATCGACTCCGCCGGCGTGTGGGCGACCGTCCCGAGCTACCTGCCGGGCGCGCCGTCGCCCAAGGCCGCCCTCGCGCTCGTCGAGCGCCTGAGCGAGCTGCTCGGCCTCGAGGTCCCCACCACCGAGCTCGAGATCGCGTCCGCGTCCTACGACCGGCAGGTCGAGGAGCTGCTCACCGACGACGAGGAGACCGGCACCTACATCACCGCGCTCGAGGAGCGGTGGGACCAGGGCGATGAGCCGGAGCTCACCACCTCGCTGGCAGAAGAGGTCGAGCGCTTCCTGCGCGACCAGTAGGTCACCCCAGCGCGGGTGCGAGGCGCTCCCACGGCTGCGCGGTCTCGAACGCCTGAGCGATGCGCAGGACGGTCGCATCCGCGTGCCTGCGCCCCATGAGCTGCAGCCCGACGGGCAACCCATCCGACGCCAGACCGGCAGGCAGGGAGATCGCCGGGTTCCAGCAGAGGTTCGCCGGCATGGTGAACGGGACCGACATGGCGCCGGCGGCCATGATGCCGAAGCGCTCCACCAGGTCCTCACCCGCGATGGTCGTCGGCGAGGGCCCCTCAGCGGCGAACGCGGTGATCGCCGCGGTGGGGGTGCACAGCACGTCGACACCGGCGAAGATCGCTGCGACGTCCTGCTCGAGGCGGAGCCGTCGACGCAGCCCTCCGACCAAGGTGCGCGCCGGCCGATCGAAGGAGGCCTCGAGGCCCATGCGCACGAGCGGCGTCAGCTCGTCCGCCCGCCCCGGCCAGTGCGCCCGCTCGTCGATGTCGATCCACAGGGTGAAGCCGCCGGCGGTGAGCCAGGTGCGCACCGGGTCGGTGAGCTCGACGTCGATGTCGACCAGCTCGGCGCCGATCGCGCCGGCAGCGACCTCGGCCGCCGAGCGCGCCAGATCGGCCACCTCGGGGTCGACGACGGCGAACCCGAGGTCGAGGGACCACCCGATCCGCAGCGCTGACACATCCAACGAGGACGCGGCGGTGGCGTACGAGCCGTCAGCTGCCGGAAGCGAGAGCCGGTCGCGATCATCGGGACCGGCAACGACGTCGAGGAGCGCAGCGGTGTCGGCGACCGTCGTGGTCAGCGAGCCGAGCACTGCGGTCTGCGAGGGATCCGCGCTCGGCTTCGGGATGCGGCCGTGGCTCGGCTTGAGTCCGACGAGACCGGAGAAGCACGCCGGGATGCGCGTCGAGCCGCCACCGTCGCTGGCGGTGCAGAAGGGCACCATGCCCGCGGCGACCGCCGCCGCCGAGCCACCCGACGACCCGCCCGGCGTGCGCGTCGGATCCCACGCGTTGCGGGTGGTCCCCCACGCCCTGGTGCGCGTGTACTGGATCGTGCCGAACTCCGGTGCTGCGGTCTTGCCGACGGGGATCGCCCCCGCGGCGCGCAGCCGGCCGACGTGCAGCGAGTCCTCGGCGACGGGCGGGAGGCCCTTGTAGAGCAGCGATCCGTGCGAGGTGGGCATGCCGGCGCAGTCCTCGAGGTCCTTGACCCCGAACGGCACCCCGGCGAGCGGGCCGAGCTCGTCGCCACGGGCCCGAGCGGCGTCGAGCGCCGCTGCCTCGCGCAGCGCGCCGTCGGCGTCCACGTGGACGAACGCGTTGAGCAGGCCGTTGCCGGCGTCGATGCGTGCGAGCGCATCGCTCACCACCTCGGTCGCCGTGCGCTCGCCGTCACGGATCTGGCGCGCCGTCTCCAGGACCGTGTCGGCCCGTCGCTCCCCCATGGCACCCCTCCTGCCGCTCGTGGACGACCGGAGCGTACCGAGGTGCTGCGCGCCCCGCCGCTGGTCAGGTGCGCCAGGGCTCCGGACGAGGGAGGTCGTAGAGCACCTCGACCGGCTCGCCGCGGATCGCGGCGAACGCCCGGTCACGCCACACCGCGGCGCCGGCGGTCGCCTCTGGCAGCCGATCCTGCGCGAACCAGCCGACGTCGGTGCACTCGAGCGGGTGGGCCTTCAAGGTGCCGCCAGTAGCGCGGCAGTGGAACACGACGGAGTACAGCGGGATGCGGGTGAACCCCATGCGGAGGCCGTCGAGCACCGCGAGCAGCCCGACGACCTCGCACGTGATCCCGGTCTCCTCCAGCACCTCCTTCACCGCAACCTCCGCAGGCGAGTAGCCGATGTCCGCCCAGCCCGTCGGGTAGAGCCAGATGCCCGAGTCCGCGCGCTGGATGAGGAGGATCTCGCCGTCGTCGTTGCCGACCACCGCGCCGACGGCCACCTTCGGGGTCTGGTAGCCGGCGATGCCCTCGCCGACCGACGCCATCCACTCGCTGATGGCGACATCGGCATCGAACTCGGCCTCCGCGGCCACGCGGATGTCCGCCGCGATGGCGAGCACCTCCTCGAAGCGCTCCCGCTCGTAGAGGTTCTCGGTGAAGCCGAGTCCCGTGCGGGCGATCCCGGCGAGCGACTCGCTCCAGCGCAGCAGGTCCTGGACGGTCGGCGGCGGGTGCTCCACGGCGGTGGACCCTACCCCCGACACCCTCACACGTTCTGGTGGGCCCAGCGCGCCGCATTGCGCGATCAGTCCCACCAGAACGTCAGCGGCGGCGGGTGCTGCGGCGGGGTCCGGCGTGCGGCTGCGGCGGTCGGTCCTCGCGCAGCACGTGGTGGATCGCCAGCTCGATCTCGCTGAGGAACGCAGGATCGGTGATCTTGGCACCCGAGCTGTCGCGCACGTAGAACGCGTCGACCACCTCGGGCCCCATCGTCTGCACCTTCGCCGAGCGGATGTCGAGGTCGAGCTCGGCCAGGGCGTGGGTGATGCGGTACAGCACCCCGACGGAGTCGGGCGCGAACACCTCGAGCACCGTCGCAGCCTGGGAGAGCTCGTTGTCGACCTCGATACGAGGCGGGCCGGCTGGGATCACCAGGGCGCTCGGCCGGCTGTAGAGCCGCGCTCGCTCCTCGAGGCGCGCTGCGATGGCCAGGCGGCCGTCGAGCGCGGCGTGGAGGTCGGCCACGACGCGCGGCCAGTCGATGTGGTCACCGAGCTGCGGGCGCACGCGCATCACGTCGAGCGCCATGCCCTCGTCGTCGGAGAAGGCAGTCGCCTCGAGCACGTCGAGGCCGCGCAGGGCGAGCACGCCGGCGACGCGCGCGAACAGCCCCGGCCGGTCGGGCGCCACCACGGTGAGGACGTCGCTCTCGCCGAGCACGACGCGCTCGCGGCGCGCGAGGAGCTGTCGGTGCGCAGCGGTCGGGAACTCGTCACCGAGCTCGGTCGCCGCACCGCCGCCGAGCACGTGCGCAGTCGACGCGACGAGCTGCCGCACCAGGTCGGCCTTCCAGCTGCCCCAGGCCGAGGGCCCCGTGGCGAGCGAGTCCGCCTCGGTGAGGCCGTCGAGCAGCTGCAGGGTGGTGATCGAGCCCACCTGCTGCGCCACGTGCGCGATCGTCCCTGCGTCGGACAGATCGCGGCGCGTGGCGATGTCGGGGAGCAGCAGGTGGTGCTGCACCATCGCGACGAGCTCGGCGACGTCGGCGTCGGGGAACCCCATCCGCCGCGCCATCGTCGCCACGATGTCCATGCCCACCACCGTGTGGTCGCCGGGGTAGCCCTTGCCGATGTCGTGCAGCAGCGCACCCACCACCAGCAGGTCGGGCCGGCTCGTGCGATCGGCGACGCCCGCCGCGTTGGCCGCTGCCTCCAGCAGGTGCCGATCGACGGTGAAGCGGTGGTAGGCGTTGCGCTGCGGGCGGCTGCGCACCGGCTCCCACTCCGGGAGCAGGCGCACGAGCAGCCCGGCCTGGTCGAGCGACTCCAGCACGGCGATGGCGGGGTGGCCGGCGAGGAGCAGGTCGGCGAGCAGCGTGCGCGCCTCGGGCGGCCACGGCTCGCTCAGGTGCGCGACGGCCGCACCGAGGCGCTCGAGGCTGGATCGATCGATCCTCGTCGCGGCGCGCGCCGCCACGAGTCCGATCCGCAGCGGCAGCAGCGGATCGCTCAGGTCCGCCCGGTCGCCGAGCTGCACCACCCCGCCACGCAGCACGATGCCGTGACCGAGGTCCTTGTCGCGCGCGCCGAACCGGCCGATGCCACGACGCACCTGCGACATGACCGCCCACCACGACTCGTCGCTGATCCACGCCACCGCGCGCGCTGCGGCGGCGACGCGCGCCACGAGCGCGTCCGCATCCTCGTCGCCGAGCTGCTCGGCGACCGCGTCCTGCTCCTGGAGCACGAGCACGTCGCTGTGGCGTCCGGTGGCGCGGTGCAGCGCGACTCGCGCGGCGAGGAGCGCCTCGTACGACGCACGCAGGACGTCGCGGTCGGCGTCGCCGACCGCGCAGTGCGCTGCTTCGGCCCAGCCGATGGCGTGCACGTCGCGCAGGCCGCCCCGGCCCTCCTTGAGATCGGGCTCGAGCAGGAAGGCCACCTCCCCGGCGACGAGGTGGCGTTCGGCCACCGCCCGGTCGAGCTCGGCGAGGTAGCGCTTGGAGCGCTTCTCCCACTGCGCCTGCGCGCCGCGAGCCAGCGCGCCGGTGAGCGTGGGGTCGCCCGCGACGGTGCGCACCGTCAGCAGGGAGGTCGCCGTGTCGAGGTCGTCTGCTGCGAGCTTGAGCGCCTCGGCGGTGGTGCGCACCGAGTGCCCGAGCTTCATGCCGGTGTCCCAGATCGGGTACCAGAGCCCTTCGGCGATCGCCGGGATGTCCCCGCGTCCCTCGTGCAGGAGGAGCAGGTCGAGGTCGCTCTGCGGGCAGAGCTCGGCACGGCCGTACCCGCCGACCGCGACCAGCGCGACGCCGTCTGGTGCGCCGATCGACGCGTACAGGGCACCCAGCCAGCTGTCGATCAGCTCGCTCAGCGCCCCGCAGAACGCGCTGCCCTGCAGCGAGCGGTCCTCCAGGAGCGCGGCGCGATCGAGCGTCACGGGCACGGTCATGGTGCCGCGACGCTACCGGCGCGAAACGCTGCCGGAGGCCGGCGCGTCAGGGTCCGGTCAGAGGGCGTCGTCGCCCAGCTCCCCGGTGCGGATGCGCACGATGCGCTCGACGGCGGTGATCCAGATCTTGCCGTCGCCGATCTTTCCCGTCTGCGCCGCAGCGCTGATGGCGTCGACGACCCGCTCGGCATCGCCGTCGGCGACGACGCACTCGACGCGGATCTTCGGGACGAAGTCCACCTGGTACTCGGCACCGCGGTACACCTCGGTGTGCCCGCCCTGGCGACCGAAGCCCTGCACCTCGCTCACGGTGAGGCCCTGCACCCCGATCTCCTTCAGCGCGGCCTTCACGTCGTCGAGCTTGAACGGCTTGATGATGGCGGTGATCAGCTTCTGCATGTCGTTTCCTTCCGTTGGGCGTCGAGGCTCAGTTGATGTCGGCGAAGTTGTACGCCGTCTCGGCGTGCTGGCTCAGATCCAAGCCTCGCAGCTCGTCCTCCTCGCTGACCCGCAACCCGATGGTGGCATCGATGACCTTGAGGATCACGAACGTGACGCCGCCGGAGTACGCGAGCGTCGCGAGCGCGCCCAGGCCCTGCTCGACGAGCAGCGTGGTGCCGCCTCCGAACAGCAAGCCGTCGTGGAACTCACCGCCGACCGCGGAGGCATCCGCGAACAGCCCGAGCATCATCGTGCCCAGCAGACCGCCGACGAGGTGGACGCCCACCACGTCCAGCGAGTCGTCGTAGCCGATCTTGTACTTCAGCCCGACCGCCAGGTAGCAGATGGCGCCTGCCGCGAAGCCGAAGGCCAGCCCGGCGGTGCCCCCGACGAACCCGGCGGCGGGGGTGACGCACACCAGGCCGGCGACCGCGCCGGACGCGGCACCGAGCGTCGTGGGGTGCCCGTCCTTGAGCCACTCCACGACCACCCAGCCGATCATGCCCGCCGCGCCGGCCAGGAAGGTGTTCCAGAAGGCGATCATCGCCACCTCGTTGGCGCCCAGCGCCGAGCCGGCGTTGAAGCCGAACCAGCCGAACCACAGGATGCCGGCACCCACCACGGTGAACGGCAGGTTGTGCGGCGGCATGGGATCGCCGGGCCAGCCCTTGCGCTTGCCGAGCACCAGGACCGCAACGAGCGCAGCGACACCGGCGTTGATGTGCACCACCAGGCCGCCGGCGAAGTCGAGGCCACCGCGGGCGGTGACCCAGCCGTCGCCACCCCACAGCCACGTGCCCACCGGCCCGTAGACGAGCACGACCCACAGCGGCACGAACACCGCCCACGCAGCGAACTTCATGCGATCTGCCACCGCACCGGAGATCAGCGCAGGCGTGATCACCGCGAACGTGAGCGCGAAGGCAGCTGCGAGGTACGTGGGCCCAGCGTCGGGGCCGGTCAGGCCGCTCATGCCGACGAGGTCGAACCCTCCGACGAACCCGTTGCCGCCGGTGTTGCTGCCGCCCACCAGCGAGTAGCCGACGATGGCCCACACCACGGGCACCACGCCCAGGCAGTAGACGTTCATCATGAGCATGTTGAGCATGTGCTTGGCCCGCACCATGCCGCCGTAGAACAGCGCCAGGCCCGGCACCATGAAGAGCACCAGTGCTGCGGAGACCAGCACCCAGGCTGCATCGCCCTTGTCCATCGACCTCTCCTCGCTGGGGTTGTTCAGGTTCCCGTGAGGATGACGTCAGGATGTTGCCCGGTGGTGTCTCGATTGTTTCCGCTGCGTGAACTGGTGCGCCGCGCTCAGCCCTCGCGCAGGCTGGCTGCCACCCGGGCGGCGACCTGGACCGGGTCCCACACCGGCGACAGCGGCGGCGCGTAGGAGAGGTCGAGGTCGCGGACCTGCTCGACGGTCATGCCCGCGGTGATGGCGGTGGCGATGACGTCGATGCGCTTGGCGCTGCCGGGACCGCCGACGATCTGCCCACCGAGCACGCGGCCCGTCGGCGCCTCGTAGCGCAGGCGCACCGTGATCGGCGTGACGCCCGGGAAGTAGTGCGCTCTCGTGGTGGACTCGATGGTGGCCGCCGCGTGGTCGAGGCCGGCCTGGGTCGCCTCGTGCGCCCCGAGCCCGGTGAGGCCGATCTCGAGCTCGCAGATGCGCGTCACCGCGCTGCCGAGCACGCCGGGGAACGTCGCCGGGACCCCGGCGATGTCGAGTCCCGCCACTCGCCCCTGGCGGTTCGCGACCGTGCCGAGGGCGATGTGGACCTGCTCGCCGGTCACCTGGTGCGTCGACGTGCAGCAGTCCCCCGCCGCCCAGACCCCCGGCGCGCTCGTGCGCTGGTGCTCATCGACGACGATCGCGCCTCGCACCCCCACCTCGATGCCCGCGGCGGCCGCGAGCTCGCCGTTGGGCACCACGCCGATGCCGAGCACGACGAGGTCTGCGTGGAGGTCGCCGGTCGCGGTGTGCACGGTGCCCTCCGAGAAGCCGGTGACGCCCGCGCCGAGCCGCACCTCGACGCCGAGGTCCACCAGCGCGGCGCGCACCTGCGACGCGAGCTCGGGGTCCAGCGTTCGCATGATCTCGTCCGCAGCCTCGAGCAGCGTCACCTCGGCTCCCCACCGCAGGAGGGCCTCGGCCATCTCGAGGCCGATGTAGCCGCCACCCACCACCGTCACGTGCCGGCAGGTGAGCGAGGCGCCCATCGCCTGGAGCTCGGTGGCGTCGTCGAGGGTCTTGACGCCGCGCACGAACGGGAGGTCGATGCCCGGGAGGTCGGGGCGGATCGGCCGAGCACCGGTGCCGATGAGCAGCTTGTCGTAGTGCTCGGTGCGCGCCGCGCCTGCAACGAGGTCGAGCACGTCGATGGTGCGCGCCACGGTGTCGATCGCGGTGACGCGGTGGTGGAGCTGCACGTCGATCTGCTGGCGCTCGCGGAACTCCTCGGGCGTGCGCGCCACGAGATCCTCGACGTCCGCGACGTCGCCGGCGATCAGGTACGGGATGCCGCACGCGGAGTAGCTCGACCAGCCGCCCTGGTCGAAGGCCACGATCTCGAGGTCGGGCTGCTCGCGCCGCGCCTGGGACGCGGCCGACATGCCGCCGGCGTCTGCACCGATCACGACCAGCCGCTCGTCCACTCCTCGACCATTGCACATCGGCCGCGCTCGGCGCCGCCTACCGTGCGCTCCATGCACATCGACGCAGAGCACAACGGTCCCCCGGGCAGCGCGCACGGCGGCGTCTCGGCGGGGACCTTCGCTGCGCTCGTGCCGCGCGGGCCGACCGAGGTCCGCCTCCTCGCCCCGCCGCCGCTGGCCACGACGCTCACCTCGCGGCTCGACGACGACGGCACGACGGTGGTGGTCGGTCCCGACGGGGACATCGCTCGGGTGCGGTCGCTCGATGCGCCGGTGGCCGTCGGCGAGTTCGCGCTGGTCGACGAGGCCGACGTCGACCGGGCGGCGACGGACTACCTCGCCTGGATCGACGAGTGGGGCCACGCGTTCCCGACCTGCTTCGGCTGCGGGCCGCAGCGAGCCGACGGCAGCGGGCTCCGGGAGTTCCCCGGGCCGATCGGCGACGGGACGACGGTCGTCGCTCGGTTCCGGGTCGATGGCGCCGACCCCGTCCCCGACTGGCTGGCGTGGGCCGGGCTCGACTGCCCGAGCGGCATCTGCGCCTTGCGCCTCGCCGAGCCCGCGCCTCGGGCGGTGGTCCTCGGAACGCTCGCCGGTCAGATCGGAGGCGTGGTGCACGCAGGAACGAGCTACCAGGTGCACGCCCGCATGCTGGAGGTGTCGGGCCGCAAGCACACGACCGAGGTCGCGATGCTCGCTCCCGACGGGGCCGTCGTCGCCCAGGCCCGCGCGGTGTGGATCGAGATCGACGCCGCAGCGCACCGTGAGGACGCGACGCCCGCCGAAGGACAGGGGTAGCCACCGCGCTGGAGGAACATCGACACCTCGGCAGCGGCCTGGAAGGATGGGGCCGATGGGTGTCCGCGACGACTGCCGCCACTACTCCTCGCGCAGCCTGCCCACGGGCGAGACGGTGCAGCGCTGCCGGCTGGGCATGGCCGTCGACACCCCGTTCGCGTGTCCCGAGGACTGCCTCTTCTTCGAGGAGCGCGGCATGGGCACCGGCTGGCAGATCGGCGACGCAGAGCTCGACGACGAGTAGCGCGCCACCGCCTCCGGCGATGCAGGGGATCAGCCGCCGGTCGCCCGTCGTCGTCGCTGCAGGTGCACGTGGGCCTTGGCGGCACCCCACTGCACCCCCACCTCGGTGAGGGCCTCATCCACATCGGCGAACGCGCCAGGCACCAGGTCGTAGTCGTCGTCGGGGTGCAGCTCGCTGGCTTGGGGGTCGCGCACGAGCGGGGCGACACCGAGGCGACGAAGCGCGGCAGTGGCGTGCACGACGGCTTCGCGCAGCAGCTGCAGCGGACTCGACTCCTGTCGATCGATGTCGGTGGCCATCAGACGACCGAGGCGCGGGCCGACGTCCTGCACGGCCAGGTAGCCGGCCTGCGCGGCGACGGCTCGCAGGCCGTCGTCGTCGGGGAGCCCGGCTCCGGTGGCGCGAGCCACGACGATCCTCTCGATCCACACGGGCACCGCCACCACCAGCGCGTCGCTGAGCATGCCGGCGTAGAGCGCCAGCGCGGCCTCGTCGCGTGCAGCCTGCGCCGCTGCGTCGTCGCCCCCATCGCTCGGCTCGAGGACCGGAGGCGGCTCGTCGCCGCGGACCACCTGGCCGCGCTCGACGTCGAACCGCCCTCGGGGGAAGCCGCCGGGCGGCATCTCCGGACCTCGCTGCTCACCGTCGACCATCGCCCCATCCTCGCAGGGATCCGCCGTGGCGATCTCGGTGCCGTGGTGAGACCGGGAGTCCACGCAGCACACCCAGAAGCGATCTCGGTGTCGTGGTGAGACTGGGAGTACCCGCAGGGCACCTAGATTCGCCAGGGTGCGGATCCGGGCGCTGTCGGTGTTCGAGGGGGTCGTGTACCACTGCTTCGCCTCGGACCCGAGCAACCCGTGCACCCCGACGCTCGAGGTCGAGGCCATCCTGCGCCCCGGCGATGCAGATGCCGAGGCCGGCCCGCTCCTGCTGTCGGTCGGCGACTTCATCTACCTGTGCGGCGGGATCGACATCGCTCGGCCGTGCCTCGAGGCGCTCGCCGCCCAGGGCCGAATCGTGCAGCACCTCGGCGTCGATCACCTCCGGTTCCCGATGTGGACCCGCATCGACCCCGACGCAGAGCCGACCTGAGCCGAGCCGTCCCGGCGAGAGCTGACCGCACTACCGTCCGCAGCGGGGATGCCACCGCCACCGTGTGGCCATCGACGACGGGACGGGTGCATGGGAACCGACAGCAGCGACGACCGACCACGAGTGCTCGGCCTCGAGCTCCCACCGGGGATGCGGCCGCCGATGGTCGAGGGGCTGCGCACCGCCCGTCGACCATCGGGACCCCGCCTCGAGGTGCCCAACGTTCTCGCCGGTCGCCAGCCGGTCGGCCGACGACGCTTCCTCGAGCTGGTCGCTGGCGCCGGTGCCGGCGCGCTGGTGCTCCCGATCCTCGATCGCTCCTCCGCTGCGGCGACCACCTCACGAGCCGCTGGAGGGTCCGGCTCGATCGACGGCTACGTGGTGACGTACCCCGAAGGCGTCATGTGCGGCGATCCGCTACCCGACGGCGCGGTGATCTGGACGCAGCTGTCGCCGCCGCCCGGCGGCGTCGACGTCGAGGTGCTGTGGGAGGTGTCGACGACGCCGGACTTCGCCGTGGTCGCCGCGGGCGGCGCCACCACCGCGGATGCGACCGACGCGCACACGGTGCACGTGGCGGTCACCGGCCTCCCCGCCGATGCCTGGTACCACTACCGCTTCACCGCCGAGGGCGTCGCCAGCCCCATCGGTCGGCTGCGCACCGCGCCCTCGGCGTCCGCTTCGCCCAGCGGGCTGCGCTTCGCGTGGGCGTCGTGCCAGCAGCTCTCGTCGCCGTTCGCCGCGCACCGCGCCATGACCGGCGAGGGCCTCGACTTCTTCATGCACCTCGGCGACTACATCTACGCCAACGACTCGGGCACGATCACCGTGCCCGACTACCGCTCGCGCTACCGGCAGTGGAAGGACGAGCCCGAGCTGCAGGAGCTGCAGCGCCTCGTGCCCATCGTCTCGATGATGGACGACGGCGAGTTCTACAACGGCATGGACAACACCGACGAGCCCAACCGGCTGCTGGCCGCGCGCCAGGTGTGGTTCGAGAAGATGCCGGTGATCGGCGGTGGCGGCGACCCGCTGCGCGCCTGGCGGGACTTCACCTGGGGCGACCTCGCCGAGACGTTCATGATCGACGTCCGCTCCTACCGCGACCCGGCGGTCGACGAGATCGACACGAGCACCGCCGCCGGCAAGGTCATCTTCGAGGCCGACCGCACCACGCTCGGCCTCGAGCAACGAGCCTGGCTGAAGGCGGGCCTCGCCGCGTCGAGCCGAACGTGGAAGCTCATCGGCAACCCGTACAACCTCGGCCTGTGGCGCCTGGCGGACACGGATCCCGGACCGCCACGCCCGGTGGGGGTGCACGCGCAGGACGGGACCTACGCGCCCAACGAAGCGTGGGACGACTACTGGGCTGAGCGCAAGGAGCTGCTCGACCACATCGCCACGAACGGGGTCGAGAACGTCACGTCGTTCTCCGGGCACACGCACATCTGGATCCAGAGCCAGCTCCGGCCCGACTGGGACGACCCGACCTCGCCCATCGTCGCCCACGACTTCACCTGCGGCTCGCTCACCGCCGACCCCGACGTCATCCTGCAGGCCGAGCCGGCCACCCCCGAGGCGGCGTTCGCGTTCTACACCAGCCTGCAGAACGCGTCACGGCGCATCAACCCCGACCAGAGGTACATCAACTTCATCAACCAGGGCTACGGGGTGTGCGAGATCACGCCCGACGAGATGGTCGTCGAGTTCAAGGCGATGGACGTGTACGACCTCGACGCCACCCCTGAGGTCATCGCCCGCTTCGTGCTGCGCAACGGTCGGACCCGCCTGGCGATGCAGGTGCTCCCCTCCCCGCTCATCCACCCGACCGTCACCCACCCGACCGTGGCGACCTTCACCGACGTGACCACGAGCCACCCGTTCTTCGACGACATCGAGTGGCTCTCCGCGCAAGGCGTCACGCTCGGCTACGAGGACCGGACGTTCCACCCCGGAGAGTCGGTGACCCGCCAGGCGATGGCGGCGTTCCTCGCTCGCTACGCCGGCACCCAGGGCTTCACCGCCGCTGGGACGACGTTCCCCGACGTGCCGACGACCAGCCCGTTCTGGTTCGCGGTCGAGTGGCTGGTGGGCACCGGCGTCGCTGATGGCTACGCGGATGGCAGGTTCCACCCCACCGCGAAGGTGTCGCGCCAGGCGATGGCCGCGTTCCTGCACCAGCTGGCCGGCGCACCGGCGTTCACCCCGCCCGGCACGGCGTCGTTCACCGACGTGCCGACCAGCCACCGGTTCTTCGCCGAGATCGAGTGGCTGGCGTCGACCACGGTCACCGGCGGGTTCGCGGACGGCGGGTTCCACCCGACCTCCGCGGTGAGCCGCCAGGCGATGGCCGCCTTCCTGCACCGCTTCGACGACCTCGTCGGCCTGCCCGTCACCTGAGCTCCTCCGAGCCAAGCGGGCCACCGGCGCGCTCGAAGATCGTTCTGACCCCCCCGAAATGGGGCTCTCCTGACTGATCCGTGGGTCATTTCCGGCCTGGGAGGACGGGTGGGTGGCTGCCGAGGCTGAGCATCGCGAGGGCGATGAGGGGTTCGGGGCCGTGGAACCCGAACGCGACTCGGGTGATGAGTCGGATCTTG
>JBBRAZ010000034.1:0-41784 GCA_038206295.1 Acidimicrobiales bacterium | reverse complement strand
AAGGGCTCGCGACGTGCGCAGGACCTCGATGCGAAGCTGTGGGCCCTGCGGCGGCGTCATGGAAGTCGCGTGGCCACCTTCGCCACGGCCACGCCCGTGGCCAACTCGATGGCCGAGCTGTGGGTGATGCAGAGCTATCTCCAGCCCGATGTCCTCGAGTCCACCGGGCTGCGGGCGTTCGACGCTTGGGCCGCGACCTTCGGCCGTACCCACACGGCACTGGAGCTCGCCCCCGATGGCGCCAGCTACCGGATGCAGACCCGCTTCGCCCGCTTTCAGAACGTCCCCGAGCTGCTCGGCCTCTACCGCCAGGTCGCTGATGTCCGCACCAGCGAAGATCTGGGCCTACCCGTTCCGACGCTCGCCGACGGCACCGTAGAGACGGTCATCGTCCAGCCTGCCGATGCCCTCATCGACTACGTCGCCGAGCTGGCCTCACGGGCCGAACGGATCCGCAGCCGCGCAGTCGACCCTGCCGAGGACAACATGTTGAAGGTCACCGGCGACGGACGCCGCGCTGCCCTCGACCTCCGCCTCGTCGACGCGGACACAGACCAGTCCGGCGAGAAGCTCCCGACCGCAGCCCGACTCATCGCCGAGACCCACCACTCGACCCGCGACCTCACCTACGTCGACGACCACGGCCAACCTGCCGCCCGCCCGGGCGCGCTCCAGCTCGTGTTCTGCGATGTCTCCACACCTGCAGGCGTTGGCTGGAACGCCTACGACGAGCTGCGCGACCTTCTCGTCCAGCGGGGAGTTCCCAGAGAGTCGATCCTCTACATGCAAGACGCCAAGACCGACGTCGCCAAGGCCAAGCTGTTCGCCGCTTGTCGGGACGGCACCGTCGCCGTGCTCATCGGGTCGACCGAAACGATGGGCGTCGGCACCAACGTGCAGGCCCGCGCCGTCGCCATGCACCACCTCGACGCTCCCTGGCGTCCCGCCGACATCGAACAACGCGACGGGCGCATCCTCCGTCAGGGCAACCAGAACCCCGAAGTGCAGGTGATCCGCTACGTCACCGAAGGCAGCTTCGACACCTACATGTGGCAGACCCTGGAGCGGAAGGCCGCCTTCATCTCCCAAGTGACTCGCGGAGACCTTCCCGACCGCGACGTCGACGACATCGGCGACCAGGCGCTCTCCTTCGCCGAGATCAAGGCCCTGGCCACCGGCGACCCCCTCGTGTTGGAGAAGGCCGGCGTCGATTCTGATGTCGCCCGCCTCAGCCGCCTCGAACGCGCCCACCAAGACGACCAACAGCGTCTACGACGCACCTTCGACTCCTGCACTGCCCGAGCCGAGTCCTGCTACCACCGAGTCGAACAACTCAGTGCCGTTGCCGACCGCGTGGTCGACACGCGAGGCGACCGGTTCGCGATGACCGTGAACGGCCACCGTCACACCAAGCGATCCGAGGCCGGCGCCGAGCTGAGGCGGGTCTTGGAACATCGACTCGACACCACCCCTCCCGAGACCACTCGGCCTCGTGGAGAGGTCGGCCGGCTCGGCGGACTGACCGTGACCGCACAGACCAGCACGGTGATCGAGGACGAGGTCCGACTCGGCATTCCCGACGCACACATCGAGCTGACCTACACGCGCCACGACTGGCACACCTCCGATCCATCCATGGTCGTGTCGAGACTCGAACGCCAGCTGCAGCGCCTGCCCGACACCATCGCCGCGATCCAGACCGATGGAGACACCGCCGCATCTGAAGCGAAGCGAGCCCGTGAGCGCATCGGCCAGCCATGGGAACACGCCACCGAGCTCGGCGCGCTCCGCCGACGCCAGACCGAGATCAACGAAGAACTGGCCGCGGCAGCCGAACCCGCCGCCGAGGACGTGCCGACCGGCGTTGAGGCCCAAGGTAACCAGCCAGATGCTCAGCCGTCTAACGAAGACGTGCTCTCGCGCCGGCTCGCAGCTGCCGCACGCAACAACTCTCAGTCGTCGCCCGGCCTCTCTCTGTGAACACCTCCCCGATGCGCCGGCCCGATCGACTAGATATCAGACAGTCAGATCCTCAGCCGGCGACCTGAAGACCAACTCGCTCCAATGGAACCGCGCACCCCCAAGTCAACCGGCATCGAGCTGCTGGCGCCCACCGACGACACCACCGCCCTCCACCTCTCACCGCTCCAGCCGACGGCGCTGCGGACGTTCCGGCTGACCCACCCCTACTTCGAGATCGTCTACCTGCCCCTCGTCGGGCCGAGCGCCGTCCTGCTGGCTCGGTACCTCGGCCGACTCCTTGCCGCGAGCGAAGGACCCATCACGGTCTGCGCCGCCGCCCTCGCCCGGGAGCTCGGACTTCGGGCCCGAAGCGGCGATGCGTTCGGTATCCAGTCGAGCCTCACCAAGTCGATCGACAGACTCGAACACCACCGCCTGGTCCGATGGCTCGACGACCGGCACCTCGGCGTCATGACCGAGGCACCAGCCGTCACGGACAAGGTCCGCGCCAAGCTCCCTCCCGCAGCGCGGTACGCCCACGACCAGTTCATCGACGTGATCGACCTGCGCGACAGTCGGTAGAGGCGTTCCTACAAGTCGAGCCTCGGCAGCGAGTCGACTATCTCGAGGGTCCTCATCGACACCGTCACCACCCGGCCCACCAGGTCGAGGATGTAGGTCGGATCGTCGTGCTCAGTGGCCCAGTCGTTGGGGTCGTTGACGATGCCCGAATTCTTGTCGGTTCGAACCCGCCAGGCCTCCATCACCCAGGCGATCGCCGAGCGGGAGCCGAGTTCATAGCCGTAGGCACGCTCGGGGATGCCTTCGATGCTGATCGAGTCGTTGTACGTAATCCGGGTGCGATCCTCGACCTTCATGCCCGTCGCCTCGTCGGTCACCTTGGGGTGCTTCATCTTGCGGACGCGGTAGGACTCGGGATTGCTCGCGTCGAAGCCGGGGGACTTGACGACCTCGAGGGCTGGCCAGGGATCGACCGACTCGTACTCCGTGTGGAGGCTCGCGAGGTCACGCCCCGCCCTCGAGAAGGCCCAGAAGTCCTCGGCGGACGAGACCTTCGGGATTCGGGGAAGCGACTTCTTCAGATCAGCGGCGAAGGCAGTCCGGTAGTCGGTCGAATGCAGGATCCCGTAGACGTAGAAGAAGATGTCATCGCGATCGATCGCGGGGTCGAGTGAGCCATAAACACCAAGCGCGTGCACCGTCACGTTGTGTCGACGGCCGGGATGGGCGACCGAGGGTTCATCAAACAGCTTAGGGGGATCAGCGGCCCCTGCCTCCGAGTCGAGCTCGGAGTCGTACACGTATCGGGGATAGTTGGCGGCGTTTCCCAGCAGCTGCACTTCAGGTAGACATCGAACGCAAAGGCAGGAAAACGGCTGGTCAAGACCAGTGCCACGCACCGCGATCACGAGGTTGTCAGCCTTGGCATCTGGAAAGATCCTCGGCATCTGGTAGACGGTGTTGTTGAGGCGGCGGCCAGCTTCTACCCATCTCTTGTGGAACGGTCGGTAGGTCGCCATCATCACAAGCCGATCGGTCTCATCAAAACGAGTCCCGCGCGCGATGTCGACAAAGTTGGCTCGATCCCAGCTGAACTTGGCAGGATCAAGATCGACGGAGATCTTCACTACCTCGGCGCGTTGAGAGAGAGTGCCGGTGACACCTGGGTGGGCGGTGTCAAAAGCATCGGCGCAAGAGTTGAAGTGATCGATCATCCGCGAAACATTCGCGTCGAGTGACAGTTTCGAACTGTTGAAGTTCCAAGCATCCCGATTGGTCTTCAGGCCGCTCGACCGAAGCCCGAAGAGCGACAGTTCGTCGGCCGCGTGCGCTGCCAAGTGCGACGAGAAGGACTCGGAACGCTGATTGATCCAGTCGCCATGAGGGTTCGGCTCGATGAGCTGCCAGTCCAGCCCGTCGAGAGTCGGTGCGTCGTCTCGGGTTGCAGGGATTGCGCTAGCCAGGATCTCGAGCTTCGCTCGGCGGGTGAGGAAGTCACCAATGTCGCGATAGTGCAGGATCGCCCCCGAATCAGGTACCTCGCCGGGTTGCCTTACGAGCAGCGTGATGGCAACCGTGGCTCGGCTGCCGACCTCGAAGACGTTTCCGGACTCCTTGCGGCGCAGTTCGCCTGCGGTTCGGGCGTTGCCCCGGAGGTTGTACACGTAGAGGTGATGGAACTCGTTGGCGAGGGTCAGACGCAGGCCATCGGCCGTGTTCGAGTCGATGTAGCCTCCGTTGGTCACGAAGGCCACGACGCCGCCCTGGGGCGAGTCGAGCAATCGGTCTGATGCCCAGCGAATGGCTCGTACGTAGGAGTCGTACAAGCTGTTCTTGAGTGTGGCCGTCGATCGCTTTGCATAGGTGTCAGCGATCGATGCATCCAGACGGGCATACTTTAGGTTGGCGTTGTTGTCGTTGGCCGACTCCTGGCCAGAGGAGTACGGCGGGTTTCCAAAGATCACGCGAATATCGAGCGCCTTCTGCTTCGCGGCACGCTCGTTGTTGATCGGGAACACGTCCCACCCCCGTGTGCCGTCGCCTCCCTCGCCCAACTGGAAGGTGTCAGTCAGGACGATGCCGGGGAATGGCTCGTAGCCGGGGTCCGATCCGGCCAGGCGGGCCCGCTCCTGGCGGTACGTGGCCTCGATGTTGACGGCGGCGATGTAGTAGGCGAGCAGCAGGATCTCGTTGGCGTGAAGTTCACTATCGAACTTGCGCTTGAGGTCGTCGGGCCGGACGAACCCGGACTGCAGTAGGCGGGTGACGAACGTGCCGGTGCCCGTGAACGGGTCGAGCACATGTACACCCTCGTCCGAGAGGCTCGCCCCGTCGAAGTGCTCGGCGAGCGCCGCCTCCGTCGCACGAATGATGAAGTCGACCACCTCGATGGGCGTGTAAACGATCCCTAGTGAGTCGGCCACCTTGGGGAACGCGATCTTGAAGAATCGGCCGTAGAGGTCCTTGATGATCCGCTGGCGTGCCTCGCCGTCGTCGGGATGGATGCCCTCGACGCGGCGGCGGATCGAGGCGTAGAAGTCGTCGAGCTTCTCGGTCTCGGTGTCGAGGTTGTGCTCGTCGAGCACGGCGACGATGCCGGCCATCGCCTGTGACACCGGGTTGGCCTCCCCGAATGCGTCGTCGCCGAACAGTGCTTCGAAGATCGGACGGGTGATGAGGTGCTGGGACACCATCGACACGGCGTCGTCACGGTCGATGGCGTCGTTGAGTGTGGCGTGCAGCTCGTCTAGGAAGTCGGCGAATGCGGTGGCGGCTTCGGAATTGGCGTCGAGGATTGCGTTGATCCGAGTCTCGTGGCGAGCGGCGATGTCGGCCACGTCCCGCGCCCAGTCCTCCCAGTAGGTGCGAGTGCCGACCTTGGTGACGATCTTGCTGTAGATCGCGTCGGTCCACTCCTGGTACGAGAACAGCTCGCCTTGCTCTCCCGCTTCGTCCTCCCCGGGCAGGCCGATGACTTGGATCGGATCATCGATGCTGGGTCCCTGGGAGCTAAGCGCGATCTGGTTGATGTGCGCGTTGAAGCGCTCGTCGTGGGCGCGCAGCGCCTGGAGGACCTCCCAGACCGCGTCATAGTCCTTGTTGTTGCTGAGGGCGACGGACGGGTCAGCGCCAGCGGGGATGGCGATGGGCAGGATCACGTAGCCGAGCTGCTTGCCGGGAGGCTTGCGCATCACCCGACCGACCGCCTGAACGATGTCGATCGTCGATCGTCGTGGGGTGAGGAACATCACAGCGTCAAGAGCTGGGACGTCGACCCCCTCCGACAGGCACTGGGCGTTGGTGAGCACGCGGCACTCGCCCTGAGGCGGGGTCTCCTTCAACCAGCGGATATCGGCTCGGCGACTGGAGATCTTGTCGGTGCCGTCCACGTGCCGGGTCGGTACGTCGAGCGGGGCGATGTCTTTGCCGTCCGCTTCGAGCTGATCGAAGTACGCCTCGGCCACTTGCTGGAACTGCGTGGCGAACCGCTCCGACTCCTTGATCCGAGACCAGAAGGCCACGGCCCGCTGCATCGGTGCCTCACCGGCGCGGAATCCAGTGCCGGTCGGCCCGGGGAGCTTGGCAAGCGCTGACAGACAACCTACGAAGCGCGCGACGTCGGGGAGGCTGAGAACCCCGTCGCCGTCAGACAGGAGCTTCTGGAAGGGCTGACTGATGGCCTGTTCGTTCACAGCGAGGATCAGTACCCGGTAGTCGGCCAGCAGACCCTTCTCGACGGCCTCGCCGAAGCCGAGCCGGTGGAACTCCTCCCCGAAGAACTCGGGGTCGTCCATCGACGCCAGGATGGCGTCGGCTTCCTTCGCAGCGTCCGCGACCACCGGCTTGAACAGTTTCGGGGTTGCCGTCATGTAGAGCCGCTTCGTGGCCGGAACCACCTCGTTGGCGTGAACGAGGCCGAAGGCGCTGTCCTTGTCGCCGACGCGCGCCACGCCAGCGGTGCGGTGCGCTTCATCGCACACCACCAGGTCGAAGACGTGGCCGGTCTTGGCCTGCATGTCGGCAATGACCTGGATCGACTGGTAGGTCGAGAACACCACCGTCATCTCGTCGCCCGGCGTGTCGTGCACCTTGGCTGCCACTAGGGCCTCGGCGTCGGTCGTGGGCGGCACAACGAGGTCGTGTGGGGTGGCGTTCTCACCCTCCTCCTGCTTCCCCGTGGTGACGTCCGAGCACACGGCGAACGGCCGGATAGGGACCTCGCACTCGGCCGTCCACTCCTTGAGCGACTGCGCCACAAGCGCGATCGACGGCGCGAGGAAGAGCACCGAGCCACCGGCCCCAGCGTGCTCCTCGGCGATCCGCAGCGCCGTGAAGGTCTTGCCCGTCCCGCAGGCCATGATCAGCTTGCCCCGGTCGGAGTGCTCGAAGCCCTCGCGCACCTTCTCCACGGCGGTGATCTGATGGGGTCGCAGGACGTGCCGGTCGGTGGGCGCCAGCCCCGACGGGTTCTTCAGGTCGTAGGACGACCAGTCGACCGTCATGGCATCGAGATCGTCAATCCCGATCCGCTCGACCGGCACGACGTGGCCGTCGAGCGACTTCTCCGCATTTGTCGCCCAGTGGTCGGTCGTGGCGACCACGATCCGGCGGCCCCACTGCTGCTGACCCGAGAGAGCCACGAACGAGTCGATGTCGTGCTTGGTCAGGGTCGAGTCCGGGTCGTAGCACTTGCACTGGATCGCGACGAGGCGACCCTCGGTGTCACGGGCCACCAGATCGATCCCGATGTCGGCCCCCGAGCGTCCCGGCCAGTCCATCCATCGCCACACATCAGTGAACTGCTGACGGAAGGTCCGGTCCGTCTGGAAGGCGTGCAGCACAAGCTGCTCGAAGCGGTTGCCCTTGTCGTGCTCGTCAGTCGCGACGGTGCGAAGCTCAGCCAAGACCTGCTCTACCGGCGTCATCGGGCTCGCCTTCTTGGTTCGGGCATCAGCTGAGTCTCGCATCGCGAGCAGCGGCGATGCGGGAAGGTCCGGGAATACCGTTGAGGAGAAGGAGGCGCCCTGGAACACTGGTGGCGTGGACGCAGTCAACCATCGCGACAGGTATCGCCAGGTCCTACCGACGCTCGTGGTTGATGCCAACATCCTCCTGCAGGATGCATGCCACCGCACCGAAGACCCCCGAGGGTCCGCCCTCCGCCGGGTTCTCGACGCGGGTTTCCCCGAGGTCTGCGTCACCCCGGAGGTCGTTGCCGAGGTGGAGGAGCACCTTCCTCGAGTTGCGAGTCGTGGTGGGCGAGATCCCGGGCCAGCGATTGCGCTCTGGCGCGTCGCCTACCGACCGCGTATCGCGGTCCGGAGTGAGAGTCCGGGCGCGAACGTAGGACCTGACCCTCGTCTTGAAGCGCTGTCCGTGCGCGACCCGGACGATCTGCCAACTGCTGAGCTGGCGCTGTCGCTCTCCTCGGCAGCAGTTGTCTCCGCTGACCTGGATCTCGCCGAGACCGGATTCGCTCAAGTGGAGTGGCTGGAGGTGCTCTTCGCGGCTGAGCGCAGCGGCCAGTCGCTGGTGACGATCGAGGTGATGGTCGACCTCGGAAGCTGGGGCGCGCGAAGCATCCGGCTGCAGTTCGACCGCTTGCTGGCCACTCCAGGCGGAGGACTCATCGCTGGAGCTGCCTCGTTCCTTCTCTTCGCTCTCGCGATTCGGTTCAGGGATGCCGTAGCGCGAGCTGCGACCGGAGGTGGACACCTCGCGCTCGGTATCGCCCTCGCCGTTGGTGCGCCCCTCGCCGATCTGCAGGCCAGCACGGTGTCGCCAGTCGCGGTCGGTAACCAGTAGGCCTGCCCCCCTCCGAGGCTCGTCCCGCAAGCCTCACCACCGGCTGCCCCGTATGCGAGGCTTGGAGCATGTCAAAGTCCAAACCACCATGCCGCACCCTCCTCGGCTGGCTGGACGAGACAGCCGGCGATGGTGAACCTTGGCCGACCGGGCCGATCACGGAGGTCCGCGGCGAGGGACCTCAGCCTGGTGAACCAATCACCCGTTCACGTGGGGAGAGCTTCCAGGCTGGGCCGCGTCCTGAGCCGTCTGAACCAGTGACCAAGACCCGCGGCGAGTCGGGCGGATGGGTGTCAGGACCGCGCGCGGAGGGACCTGAGACGAGGAATCGGGGTGAGAACCCGGCGATGTCGGACCCGAGGTCCGAAGGTCCGGAGACCGCCGTTCGCGGAGAAAGCCATCTGGCCTCCTCGGGGCCTCGGAGGGAAGGCCCGGACACATTCGTTCGGGGCGAGAACTCGCGATAGGCGATGGAGCCAGCCGTGGTGATTCTGGCTCCGAGAAGCGACGTCCACGCGGACGCGGTCGGGCGGCGCCTTGACCTCCTCAACACCTCGTGGTGTCGATTGTCCGCGGAGGACCTGCCAACAGTCCGAGTTCGCTGGCGACCGGAGCCCGAACTGCGCATCGAGAGCAACGACGGTGACTTCGTCGTCACAACACTGTCGACGATCTGGTGGCGCCGGCTTGGATGGCCAACCACCGATCACCTCAAGGGAGCAGAGAAGGACCTGTGCTGGGACGAGGTCAACGCCGCACTTCCAGGCGCGCTTCTCTCACTTGAGGCGCGCATCGTCGATCCACCGCAGATCCAGTCCCTCGCTGGATACAAGCTCCGCCAGCTTGCGTTGGCCCATGGCCTAGGCATCCCAATTCCCAGATCGGCCATGACAAACAGCCCGACCGCCGCTGCCAGCTTCGACGCCTCCGTCGATGGGGACATCGTTGCCAAGGCGTTGTCAGACGGGTTCGGTATCGCTCCGTTCGTGCAGCGTGTACCTGTCGATCAGCTCTCGCGCGTGAGCGAATGTCCTGTACTGCTACAGGAGCAGCTGCTGGCGGACTGGGATGTTCGGGTCGTTACAGTCGCTGATCGCGCCTTCACCTGGCACCGACCTCGACGGAGCGAGCAGCCAGTCGACTGGCGCGCAGCCGATCCCTCGGGCGACGCCTTTAGGCGCTGCCAGAACGCCGACCTCGAACAGGATGCAGTTCGCCTGGCAGCCGCCATGGACCTGTCGTTCACCGTCCAGGACTGGCTCATCGTCGACCATGCCCCCGTGTTCCTCGAAGTGAACCCTCAGGGCCAGTGGCTGTTTCTCAAGGACGCCGAGGCGGTAGTCGCCGAAGCCCTCGCCGAGTACCTCTCACGGAGCGCGCGCTGATGGGCGGTAGAGGCAACACGAGCGGAGCACCCGAGCCGGCCGAGGGCCATTGGCCGCCGTGGTACCGAAGACTTGCCCGTGATCTGCTTCCCTCCGCACTCGTGCCGGAGAAGGACGGCCTCACAGCCCCTGAGTACGAGCCTCCGGCATGGCTCGCTGATCCTGGCCTCAACGAGGACGACGCACTCGAGCTCGCCAAGGAGGTGTTCAACTCACAAGAGGAGCGTGGTACCCGCGCCGAGGAGAAGGGCGCGAAGATCGCGAAGACAAGCCTCGCTCTGTTGGCGATCGCGTTCACTGCCGCTGGCTTCTCAGCAGGTCGTCTCGCTGAAATGGACGCGTCCAAGTGGGAATGGATGGTGGGCCTGTCGCCGGCGTCGCTCGCAGTCATCTTCCTTGGAATGGCCGCACTTCAGGGAACTGCGATCGAACACCGAGTGCGCCTGTCGTGGGGACCGACTCTTGACGAGATCGCCGAGAGCTCGGGCGAGCAGCAGCGCCGGGAGCTCGTCGGTCTCTACGACAGGGGCCAGTTCATTGCCCATTGGTCCGGGACCAAGCGCCTGGACGAGGTCCTCCAGGCCAGCGCCTGGCTTACTCGGGGAATCGTGGCACTGATCGTTGCGGGAATCGCCACCGTCGTGATCTGGTCCGTCCAGATCGCGGGCACCGACACCAACACCCCGCAGGCGCCGGCTAGCACCGCGGCACCGACGACGACTGCTGGAGCCTCCGCGGGTCAGTCAACGACGTCCGGCGCGCCGACGACGAGCTCCATCACTTCGTCGAGCACCTCGACCACTCCGACAACCGGTGTGGGCCCGTGATCGACCCGGGACCCCATGCTCCGCTCGGTCGGTGCAAGCCAGTCGCCCGCATTCAGCCGTCCGTCACCGCTATGGGCCCCAGCCTTGGTCCGGGTTGGCGAAGTGCTCGTCGATCTCGTTCGCAAGTCCGCGAACAGACTCGAACAGCTTTGGTAGCCCGTGGGACGCCAGAAGGTGGACCGCTCGGGCCGGCATGACGGGCTGCCCGTCGAGACTGGCACGGACCGCCTCGAGGATGTACAGCGCGTCATCGGGATCAGACAGCGTCCACTCGTCGTAGCCCCGCGCCGCCATCCCGTCGCGGATATGCGTGATCTTGTCTGCGAGCGTCTCGATCGCCGCCTGACCGACGACGGCGTCGGCACCGCGATGATGCTCCTGTCCAGGCAGGAGCCCGAGGGTCGCCAGGGTCACCTGCTCAATCAGATACCCGTCGCTCGGGTGCAAATGCCCTTCAAGGGGCGACGTCGCAAAACTGCGGCGCAGGCCGTTGGCCTTGTCCTCGAGTTCAGCGCGCACGGCTGCGACTCCAGCAAGAAGCGCTGCCTCGTCCGCGTCCTCCCGATCGATCGACTCCATCTCGGCGATCATCCGCACCGTGTTGAGAGCGGACACGCGACTCTCGATCCGCCCTTCGTCGGAGATGCCGTCGAGGCCGTCACAGAGCCGCAACCAGACGCCGCGGTCCTTGAACATCTGCGCGTGGAGAATGCCACCGACGCTGATGAGGTCCCGGATGGCTCGAAGGTCGTCCTCCACCACCCCAGCGTGTCACACCCTCGATGGGCGACCAAGGGGGGTGAGGAGCGTCACGGCTCGCGGGATCTGTTCCCCGACGGTCAGCGCCGGCCCTCCGAGGAAACAAGTCGCCTCGGCAATGCGGGTGCCCCGCTTCTAACGGCTCGACCGAAGCGGACCACGACAGTGGCGTCATCAACAGTGCTCCCTCGCGAGATCAGCGGCACTGAACGGGCCTAGTAGGTAGCCCCATCCTGCAGGAGTCCGCATGACCGCATCGAGTCCCGAGCTTCCCAACCTCATCGACATCGTTACCCTCGCCGACCACCTGGGCGTCGACGTTCGCCATGTTCGGCGTCTCGTCGCCGAGCGGCGTGTCCCGTTCATCAAGTGGGGGCACCTGCTCCGATTCGATCCTGAGGAGATCGCCTCCTGGCTCGCTGAGAACCGTCACGAGCCTCCGGACCGTCGTCGGACGGCGTGAGGCACGAGGACAGTCCGTCGATCTACGATCCGTGCCACGCCTCCGGGCGCTCGCCGCTCGCCGGCCTCGATGACAACACCCTCATCTGGAGGCCCTCCCATGGCACGTCGAATGTTCGGAACCGTCCGCAAGCTCCCCTCCGGTCGATGGCAGGCGAGGTACCGCAACGCCCTCGGTGAGCGACTCACCGCGCCTACCACCTTCGCAACGAAGGGCGACGCACAGCGGTGGCTCTCGGGAGCCGAGACCGACATGCAGCGCGGCGACTTCCACGACCCGCGACTCGCAGAGATCGTCTTCGCCGACTGGTCCCAGCAGTGGCTTGCCACCAAGCGCCCGCACCTCGCTCCGTCCACGAACGACCTCTACTCCTACCTGCTCCGCCACCACATCAGCCCAACCTTCGACCGGACGCCTGTCGGCCAGATCACCCCGCTCGGCGTCCAGTCCTGGTTGGCCAAGCTCCACGAGACCGACCTCAGCCCGAACACCGTTGCGAAGGCCTACCGGCTGCTCAAGGGCATCCTCGACGGAGCGGTCGACACCGGGGTCATCCAACGGTCGCCATGCACGCTGAAGGGCGCCGGCACCGAGCGCCACGCCGAGATGCGTGTGGTCACCCCAGCGCAGGTCGAGAAGCTCGCGGAAGCGGTCGGACCGCGATGGGGAGCTCTTGTGCTCACCGCCGCCTACTCCGGCCTCCGTTGGGGAGAGCTGGCAGCACTCCGCCCCGGCGACATCGACCTCGAGGCCGGGACGATCTCGGTGGTCCGCAAGCTGTCGGAGGTGAACGGAAAGCTCACCTTCTCGTCTCCGAAGACCGCAGCCGGCCGTCGGGTCGTCGGCATCCCCGGATTCGTCGTCGCAGCCATCGAGCGCCACCTCGACGACCTCGAGCTCGACGACGCCGACACCCTCGTGTTCGCGACCACGGATGGGGGGCCACTGCGGCGGAGCAACTTCCGGCGGCGCGTCTGGGAACCCGCGACGGTTGAGGTCGGGTTGGCCGGCCTGAGGTTCCATGACCTTCGCCATACGGCCGCGACCCTGGCGGCGGCCAGCGGGGCGAGCCTCAAGGCCCTCATGTCACGCATCGGCCATGCCAGCGCGGCGGCTGCGCTGCGATACCAGCATGTCGTCGATGGACAGGACGCGGAGATCGTCCGACACCTCGAAGCGGTTGCCGATGATCCGGGAGCACGCGCCAGTGACCGCGAGACACCGTCCTCTAGGGGCACGCGGGGGGCACGAGACGATGTGGTCATCGACCTCGATGCCCGCCGCACCCCCTCTGACCAGGGGCTTTCCAGTGGAGCTGATGGGACTCGAACCCACGACCCCCTGCTTGCAAAGCAGGTGCTCTAGCCAGCTGAGCTACAGCCCCGAAGCGCAGGACTCTACCGGTGCGGAGATCCATCCACCGCCTCGGTAGCGTTCGGGCCCGTGCCTGCCGTCCGCGCTCCGAGCCCTGGACTGGCGCGAGCGCTGCGTCTCGAGTGGATCACCATCGCCTGGAACGCGGGCGAGGTCTTCATCACTGTCGGCGCCGGCATCGCGGCGAAGAGCCTGGCGCTGATCGCCTTCGGCCTCGACTCGTGCATCGAGATCTTCGCCTCCCTCGTGGTGGTCTGGGAGCTGCGCGGCGATGATGAGCCGCGTCGCACCCGACGGGCGTTGCGCCTCGTCGCGGTCGCCTTCGCCGTGCTCGGCGTGGTGCTCATCGGTGCCGCGCTGCAGGCGATCCTCGCCGAGCGCGAGCCCAACGAGTCGCTCTTCGGCATCGGCTACCTGGCCGTCACCGTCGTGACGATGCTGACGCTGGCGACCCTCAAGCGCCGCGTCGGCACCGAGCTCGCCAGCCACACTGTGCTGGCTGAGGCCCGCATGACCTACCTCGACGCCGCGCTGGCGGCGAGCATCCTGCTCGCCCTGGCCGCCAACGTGATCGCTGGGTGGTGGTGGGCGGACGCCCTTGCCGGAGGCGCCGTTGGGCTCGTCGCGCTCAGCGAAGCCCGTGAGAACCTCGGTGAGGCGCGCGAGCACGCTGGTTGATCGAGCGATCGCTCAGGCAGCCGGCCACTCGCCGTCGGGTAGCTCGACCATGCCGGTGGTGGCGGTCAGCCACTCGAACGCGGCTGCGGTGGCGCCACCGGTCGTCCGCACCAGCTTCGGCACGTAGAGGTCGCCCTCGACGGCCAGCGCCAGGTGGGCCAGCTCCTCGGCGCGACCTTCGAGCGGCTCGACGCGCCACCCGGCGACGAGCGGCGCACCGCTCACCAGCTCCGGTCCCGGACCAAGTGGCGACGCGGCTGCGTCGAACAGCGCAGCGGGGTAGCCCCAGCCGGTGTCGAACAGTCGCCCGGCCACCGCGCACCGCTCGGGTGGGCCGACGAGGTCCTCGATGAGCCCCCACCGCTGCTGCTTCGGCGCGAGGGTGCCGTAGACGAACAGTCCGTGGGCCTCGACCATCCGCGTGAGGAGATCGAGCATCGGATCGGCACCCGGCGGCATGGTGCGGACCCTAGAACCGCGTCGCGCAGAACGGCGCCACCGGCCACCAGAACAGCACGTCCGCCGCGGTGATCGCCCCCGGCGTGCGCTCCTCGAGCCGCCCGGCGAGCGCCAGGTCGCGCGCTCGCACCCCACCGAGCAGCAGGCTGCCGAGCTCGGCCTGGGTGAGCACGAGATCTGCCTCGGAGCTCGTGGACTCGCACGTCGCGTCGCCTGCCTCGTCCACGCGCAGCACGAAGCGCCCCCCTGCGGATGGCCGAAGCGCATCGACCACCTCGAGCACGAGCTCACCTGCCGTCTCGTACTGCCGCGCCATCAACGCCGCCGGAACGTCCAGGATCCGAACGAAGAGGTAGTCGCGCACCTCGGTGGTGCGGTACTGGCGCGGGTCGGCGAGCCGCCAGCGCAGCGCCTCGTCGATCGGACGCTCGGCCACGACCTTGTGTGCGAGGTCGACGCCCACCAGGTGCTGCCACAGCCTCGCCTCTACCGCGGCATCGGCGGCGACGAGCTCGCGCACCTGCACCGTCCACCCGCGCGGGTCGTGCTGGTCGACGATGCGGTAGGTGGCGAAGCCGCCGGCCTCGGGTGGCACCTCGCCGGTGGCGACGATGTGGAGGTTGCCGCCGCCCTTCCACGACTCGTGGTGGCTCAGCACGCAGCCCCACCACGCATCGGAGTGGCTGAGCGCTCCAGCGCGCGTCGGACGCCACGCATCCCAGATGGGTGCCAGGACACCGGCAGCGTCCTCCTGGTCCAGCATCCGCAGCGGGATCGACGGCGGCTCGTGCGCGAACGACACCCGGTCGCGCCACAGCTCCACCACCGAGTACAGCGAGGCGAGGCCGTATCCGAAGCGCTCGTAGATGCCCGCTTCCGACGCGTTGAGGATGGCGATCGCCTCGCCGCGCGCGGCGACGTCGTCGAGCTGCTCGCGCATCATGGCGCTGAGGATCCCCTGGCGGCGGTGCGTCATCGACACCGTCACCCCTGACACGCCGGCGACATCGAGCATCGAGCCGCCGGGCATGGTCATCTGCATCGAGTACGCGGTGGCGGTGCCGACGATCTCCTCGCCGTCGAGCGCGGCGATGGCGCGGTCAGGCTCGTGCGCCTGTGCCTCGGCCTTCTGGTCGCCACCGCCGTCGCGCGGCGCGCCGAATCCCCGAGACATGGCGCGCACCCACTCGTCGGCTCGATCTGCGGGAAGCGTCGTCAGCTCGATCTGCATCCGCCCATCGTGGCGCGCGTCGACGCGCAACGTCGCCTCGGTTCAGGGATGCGGCCGGCGATCAGTCGAGTCCGGCCAGGCGTTCGGCGGGGATCGGCTCCAGTTCGGAGAGGTGCGCGCTGGTCCAGTACCACGCCTCGTAGTCGAGCAAGGTCGGAACCTCGTCGGCGAGGCATCCGAACACGATGCGGAAGGTGTTCACGATCGCGAGGTCATCAGGCACGAGGTCTGCGCAGCGCTCGGGCAGCCGTATCGCGCTCTGCACCGCAAGTCGATCCACCAGATCCACGTCGGACCACTCATCGAGGCGCTTGGTCCACGCTGGTCGTGTCAGCGGTCCCCCGTGGTCCGATTGCAGCACGATGAGCGCAGTCGGATCCTGCGCCACGATGCGATCGATCGCCTCGAGCACGAGGAGGTTCGTGCACCGCACCTGCTCCGCATATCGCGCACCATCGGGCTCCATCGAAGGCGAGCGCGGCGAGCAGTCCGCGTCGTACCGGTAGGGGGTGTGCGGCATGAGCACGTGGGCGAACAGGAACGTGGGACCGTCCAGGCCCTCGAGCTGCCCGAGCTCCTCGACGACGTACACCGGATCGGTGTAGGCAGGGCGCAGCAGGTCGAGCTCGTCGAGTGGCGTGGTCGCCAGCAGGCTGAGCTCTGCTTCCCCGAGGGTGAGTCCTGACTCATCTGGTGCGATGCAGCGGTCTGCCACCTCCAGCGAGCAGATCGACCACCCCACGGTCCCTGCAGGTGAGAACACGTACTGGTAACCGGCGGCGCGGAGCTGCTCCACCACTGGGGGGCGACCGGTGATGAGCTCCTGCAGGTGCCGTACGCCGGCGGCGACGTCGTCAGGTTCGGTGGCGGTCGGCTCCATGCTCAGCGTGCTGCTGAGCGACAGCTCCGTGAAGTTGTAGCTGCTCCGGGCCCGTTCGCTGACGATGAAGCCGCGATCGCGCAGCTCGGAGCGGAACGCGCTGTTGTCGAAGCCCGTGAGGGCCAGCAGCTGGTCGTCGCGGGCGTACTCATCGAGCACGAAGTAGTAGATGTTCGGCGTCTCGATGAACGTCGTTACCGACGACAGGTCGATCGATGCCACCGGTGCGCCGTTGAGCGTCGGGCGATGCAGCAGGTAGTCGACGCCAGCGATCGCCACGAGTGCGCAACCTGCGATGAGCACCGCGGTGCGGAACCCGTCGTGCCTCGACGCCGCGTGCACGCCGTAGGCGGCACCCGCGGCGAGCACCAACCAGACGAGCAGGTTCAGTGCGACCCCATCAGGCCGAGCGCTCGAGGGGATGATGTGGCTGTAGGACGAGAACGTCACCACGACGGCTGTGAGCACCAGCGCGGTTCGCTCGGCATCGGCGCGCCGCGCAGTACGCAGAACGATCACTCCCAGCGCGAGCACGAGCACCCACGTCGCCAGCGCGTAGGTGAGGATTCGACCCTCGTCGACGATGTGCAGCCGGTTGGTGTTGAGGAACTGCACGAAGGGCAGCGCGCAGAACGGCAGGGGCACGAGGAGCGCGTAGGCGGTGAGGCGCCGTCGCTCCGGCGTGGTCGCGAGGTCGTCCACCGGCGGAACCCTACGGCGCGATCTGCAGCGGGGTCGGCGCGCCCCGTGCAGCGTCAGCCGGCGACGTCGCGTCGCTGGAACAGCACCAGCGACACAGCGACTGCCACCGCCACGTAGACCGAGAGCCGGAGGGCGGCATCGGCCACGGTGATGACGAAGTCGCCGTCGTCGATGTTCTCGGCGACGGTCAGGGATGCGAGGTTGGGGGCGATCAGCCACGAGATCAACCCCGGGCGTGCCGTGCTCACGATCTGCTCGCCGATCGCGATCCACAGGAAGATCGCCATCACGCCGCCGGCGGTGGACCGCGCGATGCCGGCAAGCGCCACGCCGAGCACCGCCGCGGCACCGGTCATGAGCCCGATGCGCCCCACCGCCTGCAGGTAATCGGTCCACCACACCGAGTCGAGGCCGGAGGTCGAACCCTTCAGTGCCGCTGTGGGCCACCACGCGGCGCTGAACAGGAGCTGGAGGAGGACGGCGGCGACCGCGGCGACGAGGAACGAGGCGATCATCCGGCTGCCGAGCAGACGGGAGCGATTCGGCTCCCACACGAGCAGGGTGGTGACTGTGTTCGCCTTCCACTCGCCCCCGATCATCGACGCGCCGGCGCCCAGCCCGCAGATGAGCAGGAGGGTGGCAGGCAGCAGCAGCAGCCCCTGCTCGTTGTCGGGGTCCCACAGGTCGCGCAGCGAGAAGGCGGTCGGGCGGTCCCACCACAGGGTGGTCTCCTCCTCGCACTGCGCTCGGCGCTCCTCCTCCGATGGCATCTCGGCATCGGGATCGCCGGGGTCGGCAGGGACGATCTGCACGTTGCCGTCGGGCGTCGGCCTCCCGACCATCGATCCCTGCTGCCAGCGGTACACGTCATCGACGCAGAACTCCACCTCGCGCTCGAGGTCGCGCTGGTAGCTCGCGTCGAGCTGGTCCTGCGACTTGCTGGTGACCAGCGCGATGGTGCCGACGACGACGCTGCCGATGACGGCTGCGACCAGCAGCCCGCGGGTGATGCGACGTGCCAGCGCGCGTCGGATCTCGGTGCGAAGCGTGCGGATCACATTGCACCTTCGGGGGTGCTCGGTGGTGGCGGCGACGCCGGAGGTCGAGGTGCGGCAGGAATGGAGGCCACCTCGTCTCCGGTGAGGCGCAGGAAGACGTCTTCGAGGTTGGCGCGCTCGGCGCGCAGCTCGGTGACCCAGCGATCGGACGCGGCCAGCGCGCGGGTGACCTCCGCTGCGCGGTCGGGATCGACGTCGACGCGCACCGTGCCATCGGGCTGCGCCGTGCCTGGCAGGCCGGCGGCGTGCAGCGCGCTCGCCGCCTCGGTGGGGTCACCCGCACGCACCAGCAGGTGGCCGACCTCGCCGCCGGTGGCGATCACCTCGTCCACGTCTCCAGACGCGACGCACCGTCCACGGGTGAGGATCGCCACCCGATCGCAGGTCTGCTGGATCTCCGCCAGGATGTGGCTGGAGACGAACACCGTCCGTCCCTCGGCGCCGAGGCTGCGCAGCAGCTCACGGATCTCCCGGATGCCGGCGGGGTCGAGGCCGTTCGCAGGCTCGTCGAGCACCAGCAGCGCTGGGTCCTTGGTGAGCGCGGCAGCCAACCCGAGGCGCTGGCGCATGCCCAGCGAGTAGGTCTTCACGAGGTCGTCGCCGCGGCCCCCGAGCCCGACGCGCTCGATGGCATCGGCCACCGTCGCCTTGCCGATGCCGTCGTAGGCGGCGAGCAGCTCGAGGTTGCGTCGACCGGACATCGTCGGGAAGAGCGCCGGCGACTCCACGATGGCGCCGATCCGACTGATGACGTGGGGGAGCGCCTGGGGGATCGCCTCGCCGAACAAGCTGCACCGGCCGGCGGTGGGACGCACGAGGCCGAGCAGGCAGCGGATCGTCGTGGTCTTGCCCGACCCGTTCGGTCCGAGGAAGCCGTAGACGCCACCTTCGGGCACGGAGAGGTCGAGTCCGTCGATGGCGGTGACCGTCTCGCCGCGTAGACGGCGGTAGTCCTTGCGCAGCCCCTCGACCTCGATCACCGCCGGCATAGATCCCCTCCGGATCGCGACGGTACCCCGAGCGCTAGGTGGGGTCGCCGATGGCGTGGAGGTAGCCGCCGCGGCTGCCGACGTAGATCCGCCCGCCCCACACCGCCGGGGTCGACTCGACGCAGCCGCCGAGCTGCACCGACCAGCGCTCCGTCGGCGTCGTTGAGCCATCGCCGAGGTCGAAGGCGTGCAGCTCGCCGGCGCAGTCTCCCTGGATGAGCACATCGTCGACGATCACCGGCGACGCCCACGTCGGTCCGGCGAGCTTCAGCTCCCAGCGCACCGCACCGGTCGCGCGGTCGAACGCCCGGATGTGACCGGACTCGAACGGCACGATCACCAGGTCGCGCCACAGCCCCGGCGTCGCCCACACGCCGGCGTCGACGCCGTCGCGGACCTCCTCGTGGAACGCCCACACCACCGGGTCGTCGGGCTTCGACGGGTCGAGCTTCACGACCTGGCCGACCTCGCGCGCCCGATCGCGGTCCTTCTCCCACTCGACGCCGACGTAGAGCATCCCGTCCTCATCGACGACGACGGAGGCATCCACGTCCTCGCCCACCCAGTAGCGGAACGTGCGGGTCGGTTCACCCTCGCCGCGCCGGAGCGGCCCGAGGTCCCACCCCTGCACGAGCCCACCGGAGTTGGCGAAGTACACGGTGTCGCGGTGGATCGAGACGGAGTTCTCGATGCTCACCTCGCGGTCACCGATCGCTGCGAGCAGCTCGTCATCCCAGCCCGGCGTGGACCACGTCAGCTCCGGGTCCACCGTGACGAGCCCGTCGGCCCCTGTGGTGCGGTTCAGCTTCACGGCGTGGAACCACGAGTTCTCGCCGCCCTCGAGGAGCCAGTCGTCGAGCACGAGCGGCGATCCGTCCCAGTCGTTGTTCCACATGGTCGGAGAGACGTCGTGTGCGTGCAGGGTCCACAGCACCGTCGGCTCTGGCCGATCCAGAGCGATGATGCGCAGGACGTCGTCTCGCGCCCCGGTGTAGAGCAGCGGGTAGCCGTCGGGGTCGACGGTGACGCTGCCCTTGATGATGTCGCCCACCGGCAGATCGGGCAGGAGGCGCTCGCCGGTGGCGCCGTCGAGCCAGTGCACCGCCGAGTCGTAGGCACCGAACGCCACCCACGTGCGGTCGTCACCGGGCTCCCACACCGCAGGCTGGCCGGTCCATCCCGTCCCGCACCACACGCGCTCCTCGGGCACGATCGTGGTGGCGGTGGTCGCCGTCGGGTCGGGAGCGGGTTCACCCGTCTCCGGGTCGACGATCGGTGGCGCGGTGATGACCGAGACGCTCGTGCCGAGCTCCTCGGTGGTGCACATCGCCGTGTCGGGGAAGCTCCACAGGATCTCGGGATCGGTCGGCACCGGTCCTGATCCGTAGAAGGTGCGCGACGGGTTGCCACGGAAGGTCAGCAGCCCCGGCACCTCGCCGGGGTAGGGCTGTCCGACGCCGGCCGGATCTCCCCAGCCCTCGAACGAGGCCGTGGTCGGCGCAGCCGTTGCTGCTGCAGCGCTGGTTGGTGCCGATCCGGTGGTGGCCGTCGCCGAGGTCGCGGAGTCGACCGAGGTGGTGGCGTCTCGCTGGTCGACCTCGCCACCGCCGAGCGCCAGGATCCCCGCACCTCCGGCGATGAGCGCGACTCCGGCAAGCACGAGCTGGGCTCGGCGTCGTTCATCCAGACCCACGAGACGAGCGTAGATCCAGGCTTCACGACGCCTCGGGACGATCGACGGCAGGCGGAGGGCACCGACGCAGGTGCTGTGCGATGCTCGCGATGACCTTCTTCAGCGGGGGTCACGACGGGGGTGTGTGGCTGTGCGCAGGACGGCAGGGTTGGCGACGGCGGCGATGGTGGTGGGTTCGCTGGTGACGCTGGCGCCGGCGCCGGCGAGTGCGGCTGGTGTGTTCACCGTCGATGTGCTGGTCGACACCGTCGACGCCTCTCCGGGCGACGGCGTGTGCGCCGATGCTGGGGGCGACTGCTCGCTGCGCGCCGCGATCCTGGAGGCCAACGCGCTCGAGGTCGCTGAGCTGCCGGTCCCCGATGAGATCCTTCTGCCCGCTGGGACGATCACCCTGACCCTCGCTGGCGATGGGGAGGACGCCGGCCTCACCGGCGATCTCGACCTGTGGACCGGGGTCACGCTGCGCGGCGCGGGCACGTCGTCGGTGATCGACGGGGACGGCCTGGATCGCGTGCTCGACACCCACCACCACCCGTGGTTCGACTGGTACCCCGGCGGTCCGGTGGCTCTCGCCGATCTGCGGATCACCGGGGGCGTCGCCACCGATGGCCTCGGCGGGGGCGGCGTCCGCTCCGCGGCCCTCGGCCTCACGCTGACCAACGTGACCGTGGACGGCAATCGCGCCGAGCACGACGATGCGCTCGGCGGCGGTGTGTACTTCGCCACCAGCTGGGACAACAACGCTGCGACCATCGCCCTCGTCGATTCGACCATCACCGGCAACGCAGCGATCGGTCCGGGTGCAGGAGGTGGCGGTGTCGCCAGCCACGGGGGTGTGCAGATCTCCGGCGGGTCCCTCACCGACAACCGGATCTCCAACGACGATCCGGGTACGGTCGGCAACTTCCCCTCGCTCGGGGCCGGCCTCGCGGTCCTGTCGATGGCCGACGACCTCGACGGCCTGCTGGTCTCCATCGACGGGGCGTCCATCACCGGCAACGAGCTGGTCGTCGGTCCGGGCAGCGCAACGCTGTGGGGTGGCGGGATCGGTCTCTACGGCCCGATGCGAGCCACCGTCGCCTCATCGGCGATCACCGGCAACGTCGGCACCGTGGGCGGCGGTGTCGCGACGTGGGCGACCGACCGGGGCGAGGTCCTCATCACGGGATCGACGATCAGCCAGAACACCGCCGTGGGCGGAGCATCGCCTGGTGACGGCCTCGGCGGCGGTGTCGCGGTCACGCACTCCTCCAGCGACGTCGTGGTGGACCGAACCGAGCTCTCGGGCAACGCTGCGGTGATCGGCGGTGGCATCGGGGCTTCGAACGTGCTCTTCGATCTGCCGCGCGCCGTCATCGTGCGCCGTTCCACCGTGTCGGGCAACACGGCCTCGGACCACGGCGGCGGCATCGCAAACCACAGCGACCTCTTCGGCTGGGGAACCGGCACCGTGCCGCCGGCGCTCGAGGTGGATTCGTCGACGATCTCGTCGAACGTGGCACCGACGGGCGGCGGCATCAGCGTGGGTGCTGACACGACGATCTCGATGGAGCACGCGACGGTCGCTGCGAACACCGGGGGTGGCATCTCCACCGGCGGGGCGTCCACCGTTGCGCCGATGAGCGGGAACGTCGTCGGTTCGCAGGCAACCGGTGCGGATTGCAGCGTCACCGCGGGCTCGGGCCTCGTCTCTGGTGGTGCAAATGCGGACAGCGACGACACCTGCGGGTTGACCGAGCCTTCGGATCTTCCCGGTGTCGATCCTGTGCTGGGGCCGTTGGCGGACAACGGGGGTCCGACGTTCACGCACCTGCCGTTGGCGGGCTCGCCGCTGGTGGACACCGCCGGGGCGTGCACCGGCACCGATCAGCGCGTTGTCACCCGCCCGCAGAGCTCGGCGTGCGACATCGGCTCGGTGGAGGTCGAACCCGTCCAGGTGTTCTCCGATGTTGCCCCCGGGCACCTGTTCTTCGACGACATCTGGTGGGTCTGGCAAGCGGGTCTGCTCGGCGGGTACACCGATGGCACGTTCCGCTCCACCGCCGCGGTGAGCCGCCAAGCACTCGCCGCGGTGCTGTGGCGCGACGCGGGGTCACCGACCGGGCCGTTCCCCGATCCCGGGTTCAGTGACGTGCACCCGACGCACCCCTTCTACACCGCGATCGCGTGGGCCAAGGACGCAGAGATCATCAACGGCTACGCGGACGGGACGTTCCGCTCGACCACACCGATGTCGCGCCAAGCGTTCGTCGTCATCCTCTGGCGTGCCGCAGAGTCACCGACCGGGCCGTTCCCCGACCCGGGGTTCAGCGATGTGGCACCCACCCACCCGTTCTACACCGCCATCGCGTGGGCTAAGGACGCAGGGATCGTCGACGGCTACGGCGACGGCACCTTCCGCTCCACCGAGCCGGTCAGCCGCCAAGCCCTCGCCGCCATCCTCCACGCCGCCGCGATCTGAAGCACCCGGGGGGCAGGGGCATCGCTACCCGGCGAGGCCCTCGGCGACGAGGCGATCGAGCCTCAGCTCCGGGTGGTCCTGCTCGAGGCGCTCGGCCCAGTAGCTCGACTCGAACAGCGCCAGCACGTCGCCGTCTGCGCGCTCGAGGACCCGCACGCCCTGCATCGGCCGCAGCGTCTCGGCGGACGCGGCATCGGTGCGCCGCGCCACGCGGAACGCCGTCGGCTCCATCAGCACCGGGGCGCCGAACTCGTTCTCGAGTCGCCACGTGGCGACCTCGAACTGCATGGGGCCGACCGCGGCGAGCACCGGGGCCTGGTCGCCGAGGTCGCGGTCGCGCAGCACCTGCACCACGCCCTCCTCGTCGAGCTGGGCGATGCCCTTGCGGAACTGCTTGAACTTCCCGGTGTCGGTCACCCGTGCGACGCGGAAGTGCTCCGGAGCGAAGGACGGGATGGAGGGGAACTCGACGGGCACCTCCGCCCACAGCGCGTCGCCGACGCGCACGTCGCTGGCGTTGACGAGGCCCACCACGTCGCCAGGGAACGCCTGCTCGACCGTCTCGCGGTCCTGACCGAACACCTGGTGGGCGTACTTCGTGCTGAAGGGCTTGCCGGTGCGCTGGTGCGTCACGACCATGCCGCGGGTGAACTCACCCGAGCAGACGCGCACGAAGGCGATGCGGTCGCGGTGCTGGCGGTCCATGTTGGCCTGGACCTTGAACACGAAGCCGCTGAACGGGGCATCGAGGGGGCGGGGCGTGCCGTCGACGTCGGGGCGCGGCGAGGGCGAGGGCACCAGGTCGATCACCGCGTCGAGCAGGAGGCGCACCCCGAAGTTGGTGAGAGCGGAGCCGACGAACAGCGGCGTGGCGATGCCGGCGCGGAACGACTCGATATCGACGCCCAAGCCGAGCTCCTCGACGATGCCGGCTCCCTCCAGCGCCTGCTCCCACTCGACGCCCTCCTCGGCCGCCGCCCGCTCGGGATCCACCAGCTCTTCGGGAGCCATCGTGGCGCCGCGCGCCGTGCGGGTGAACCGGGTGTACGAGCCGTCGCGGCGGTCGATCACGCCGCGGAAGTCCCCCGCGATGCCGACGGGCCAGGTGACCGGCATGGGCACGACGCCGATCTGCTCCTCGATCTGGTCGAGCAGCTCGAGGATGTCCATGCCCGGGCGGTCCCACTTGTTGAGGAACGTGAGCAGCGGGAGGTCGCGCTCGCGGCAGACCTCGAAGAGCTTGCGGGTCTGGGGCTCGATGCCCTTGGCGGCGTCGAGCACCATCACTGCGGCGTCGGCAGCGGCGAGCACGCGGTACGTGTCCTCGGAGAAGTCGCGGTGCCCGGGCGTGTCGAGCAGGTTCACCACGTGGTTGCGGTACGGGAACTGCAGCACCGCGGAGGTGATGGAGATGCCGCGCTGCTGCTCCATCCCCATCCAGTCCGACGTGGCGCCGCGGCGATCGCCACGGGCCTTGACCGCGCCGGCCTCCGATGAGAGGGCGCCGCCGTAGAGGAGGAACTTCTCGGTGAGGGTGGTCTTGCCCGCGTCGGGGTGGCTGATGATCGCAAACGTTCGACGTCGTGCGGCCTCAGCCACCACATCAGGCACGGCGACAGGGTAGGTGCGCACGGCGGCACCCACCCCACCCTGATTCTTCTCGGCGTGCTGTGTGGACTCCCAGTCTCACCAGCGCGCCGAGATCACCCGCGTGGGCTTCTCGGCGTGCTGTGTGGACTCCCAGTCTCACCAGCGCGCCGAGATCGCCGGTGTGTGGGGGTGGCGCGGTGGCGTCAGGCGAGGCTGGCGTAGACCGCGTTGATGAGGTTCGTGGTGCGCGGGTCGCCGGTGAGGCCGAGGAACATCTTGTTCATGATGTAGCCGAAGCCCAGAGCGTTGTCCGGGTCGGCCATGCCCACCGAGCCGCCGGCGCCGAAGTGCCCGAAGTTGCGGTCGTTGCCGAGCAGCATCATCGAGGACGGGAGCATGAACCCGAGGCCGTACTGCATGTCCATGTCCATCAGGACCTTGTCGGTGCCGGTGGTCTGGGGCTCGATGGCCTTGGTCATCTGGTCCTCGTCGAGGATCCGCACCCCGTCGACCTCGCCCACGCACGCGGCGTACATCTTGGCCAGCGAGCGGGCGTCGCAGATGCCGTTGGCAGCGGGGATCTCGGCGCGCCACGTGGCGGGGCTGTTGTAGGTGCTCATGTCCACCTCACCGGCGACCGGCGCGGCCAGCGCTCGTCCCATGATCGTCTCCGGGCCGATGAACTGGTCGATCATCGCCTTGATGCCGGGATCCTCCGGCATGGGGAACGTCTCGAGCATCGCGACGCGCGCATGGTGCTCGTCGGGCGTGCCGATCCAGAAGTCGAGGCCGAGGGGACCGGCGACCTCGTCTTGGAAGAACTGGCCGACGCTCTTGCCGGTGACGCGCTTGATGACCTCACCGACGAGCCAGCCGTAGGTGACCGCGTGGTAGCCGTGCTGGCTCCCCGGCTCCCAGATCGGGGGCATGTTCTCGATGGCGGCGATGACCGGATCCCACTGGAGCATCTCCTCGTGGGTCATCGTGTCCTGCACGTACGGCAGCCCCGACTTGTGGCAGAGCAGGTAGCGCACCGGGATGTCGCCCTTGCCGTGCTGCGCGAACTCGGGCCAGTACTTCGCCACGGGAGCATCGAGGTCGAGCTCGCCGCGCTGCGCGAGCAGGTTGGCGCAGATGGCGGTCGCGCCCTTGGTCGTGGAGAACACGAGCGCGAGGGTGCGCTCGTCCCACTCCCGGCCGCTGGCGGCATCGGCGATGCCGCCCCAGATGTCGACGACCTTCTCGCCGCCGCGGTACAGCGTGAACGCGGCACCGATCTCGCGTGGGCTGCCGCCGAGCATCCCCGCCATCGGATCGATGTCCAGCTCGAAGTTCGCCTCGAAGGCGTCGCGGACCTTCTCGTAGCCCGGCTCGACGTGGCCGTGGATCTCAGGCATCGCTCCCCCTCAGGTCGATCGCTCGATCGCCGAACCGTATCGGCGATCGGCATGGCCGGCCCAGTCCCCGATCCCGGTAGCCTCACCGTCGTGACGGCGACCCCTGCGGCGGCGATCACCTACCCAGGTGCGCAGCGACCGGCGCGCACACGGACGGTGACGAGCAACGGCCTCGATCTGGCGGTCTACGAGTGGGGACCTGTCGACGGCCCGGCGATCCTCCTCGCCCACGGAGGCTTCGACTTCGCCGGCACCTACGACGTGCTTGCCCCGATGCTGGCCGAGCACGGCTGGCGCTGCGTGTCGTGGGATCACCGGGGCCACGGCGACAGCGCCCACGCCCACCTCTACAGCTGGTCGGCCGATGTGCGCGACGCGTTCCACGTGCTGGAGTCGGTCGGCCAGGAGCGCGTCGTGCTGCTCGGGCACTCCAAGGGGGGTGCGCTCATGTTCGAGCTGGCCGACGCATGCCCGCACCGCATCACCCACGTCGTCAACCTCGACGGCCTCCCGTCGCGCAACAGCTGGCCAGATGTCGCCGAGCACGAGCGCACGCGCATGGTGGCGAGCGAGCTCACGTCCTGGCTCGACCACCGTCGCAGCCTCGTGGGGCGCGAGCGCAAGCCGGGGACGCTCGAGGAGCTCGCTGATCGCCGCGGACGCATGAACCCGCGGCTCGACCCGGCGTGGCTGCGCTACCTGGTGCCCATCGGCGCATCCGAGGATGCCGACGGCTGGCGCTGGAAGATCGACCCGACGATGCGCTTCGGCGGCTTCGGCCCGTGGCGGCCCGAGTGGTCGATGGAGCGGATGCCGAGCCTCGCGGTGCCGGTGCTCGGCATGCTCGGCCTCGAGCTCGAGGTGATGGGGTGGGGCACGCGCCCCGAAGACGTCGAGCCCTACCTGCCGCCGGGCGCCGAGCTGCACCCGCTCGAGGGCGTCGGCCACTTCGTGCACATCGAGCAGCCGCGCCTGGTCGCGGACCTCATCCTCGACTTCCTCGACCGGCGGCGCGACCGATGAGCCCGCTGGAGACCCGCCACCTCCAGCACTACCGCGCCACCCTGGCGCTGCACCGCCTCAGCGACGGCGCCGGTCGCCCGCTGCTCCTGCTGCACGGCCTCGGCGAGCGCACGCCCGAGCGTCCGCCGGCGTACCTCGACGCCTGGCCCGGAGCGGTCTGGGGGCTGGACCTCACCGGTCACGGCGAGAGCACGGTGCCCGTCGGCGGGGGCTACACCGCGGAGATCCTTCTCGCGGACGTCGACCACGCGGTCGCCGAGCTGGGTGAGGTGACGGTGCTCGGACGCGGCCTCGGCGCGTACCTGGCGCTGCTGATCGCGGGTGCCCGACCAGCGCAGGTCCACGGTGCGATCCTCTTCGACGGTCCAGGCCTCATCGGCGGCGGCGTGCGCCCCGGGTCCGCGTGGATCGCTGACCTGGACGCCCACGCGGATGAGCGCTCGCCGGATCCGTTCGCCCTCGCAGAGCTCGCCCGCGATGTCCGGTCCATCGACTACGCCACCACCTACGTGCACCTCGCCTGCGCCGGCTCCTCCCTCGATGCGCCGATCTGCGTGTCGACGGTGAGCCGACCCGAGTGGCTCACCGCCGTCGTCGAGGAGCAGGGCGTGCTCGACCAGCCGCTGCTCGACGCGCTCGCCCACTACGCCGCTCGCTGAGCCGGTCGCTCACGCCAGCAGGCCGCGCACCATCGTGTCGATGACGGCGTCGACGAGCTGCTCGCGTGCGACGTCGTCGAAGCCGAGGCCCATGAGCAGCACGGTGGCGGCTCCGTGGCACGCCGCCCACTGGGCGAGGATCGCCATGGTCGGATCGATCGAGCGGAACGCTCCCGATTCGATGGCGGCGATCGTCGCCGCGGAGGGCAGCTCGAACGCGGCCGTCGCTGCCGGATGCTCTGGCGCCTCGCCGGCGAGCGCGGCCGGCGGGAACAGGAACATGACCTTGAACAGCTCGGGCTCCTCGAGCGCGCACTCGATGTAGGCCCTCCCGCTCGCCCGCACCTGGTCGACCGGGTCGGTGACATCGGAGACGGCGGCCTCGAACCGCTCGACGAGACGGGCGAACTGGCCTTCGGCGACTGCGGCGAGCAGATCGCGCTTGTCGGTGACGTGAGCGTAGAGGGCCGGCGCGGTCACCCCGAGCTCCTTGGCGACCTCGCGCAGCGACACCCCTTCGATGCCCCGGTCGATGATCATCGACCGGGTCGCGGCCACGATCGCGTCTCGGGTCAGCGGAGCGCGCATCGCCTCAGCATCCCACGTCGCCGGCATGCCGTGGGGTGGGTCACCAGCGGGGCTGCTCGCCGAGGAGGGCGGACAGCTGGTCATCGGGCAACGGTCGCGCCATGTAGAAGCCCTGGGCCTGGTCGCACCCGAGGTCGCGCAGCGCCTGGAGCTGCTCGGGGGTCTCGACACCCTCGGCCACCGCCTCGAGGCCGAGCGTGTGGGCCAGGTTGATGACGGCGGCGACGATGGCGCTGTCGCTGTCGTCCTCTCCGAGGCCGCTCACGAAGGACCGGTCCACCTTGAGCTTGTCGACGGGGAAGCGGCGCAGGTACGACAACGACGAGTAGCCGGTGCCGAAGTCGTCCACCGAGAGCCGCACCGAGAGGTCGCGCAGCTCGGTGAGGGTGACCGCGGATGCTTCGACGTCGTCCATGAGCACGCTCTCGGTGACCTCGAGCTCCACCTGCTTCGGGTCGATGCCCGACGTGGCGAGCACCTCGCGGATGTCGGCCACCAGATCGGGGTGGGCGAGCTGGCGCCCAGAGAGGTTCACCGCGATGTTGAGCGGACCCATCTCAGGCCGCTCGGCTTGCCAGCGCACCACCTGTCGGCACGACTGCTCGAGCACCCACAGGCCGATGGGCACGATGAGGCCCGTCTCCTCGGCGACGCCGATGAACGCGCCAGGCGCGAGCATCCCGCGCTCGGGGTGCTCCCATCGGATGAGCGCCTCCACCCCGATGATCCGACCGGTCTCGAGGCTGATCTTCGGCTGGTAGAAGACGCGCAGCTCTCGGCGCTCCAGCGCCCGTCGAAGGGACGTCTCGATGTCGAGTCGCTCGATGACGTGCGCCCGCATCTCCTGGTCGAAGAACTCGAAGCGTCCGCGCCCACGGTCCTTGGCGCGGTACATCGCCGCGTCCGCGTCGCGCAGCAGCGTCTCTGCGTCCTCGTCGCAGCGGGTCGTGTAGGCGATGCCCATGCTCACACCGACGTAGACATCGCTCCCGTCGACCTCCAGGGTGCCGGTGGCGGCCTCGCTGATGCGCTCAGCGACGCCGATGGCGCCGTCCTCGTCGGCGAGGTCCTCGCACAGCACGACAAACTCGTCGCCACCGAAGCGCGCCACGGTGTCGCCGGGTCGCAGCGCGGCGCGCAGGCGGCGGCTCAGCTCGATGAGGAGGTGATCGCCGAGGCGGTGGCCGAGGCTGTCGTTGATGACCTTGAAGTGATCGATGTCGAGGAACAGGACCGCGATGCCGCTCTGGTGGCGTCGTCCACGGGCCAGCGCCACCTCGAGGCGGTCGAGGAGCAGCGTCCGGTTCGGCAGCGAGGTGAGCGGGTCGTGGGTCGCCTGGTGCTCGAGGCGGTCCTCGAAGGCCTTGCGCTCGCTGATGTCGCGCAGCACCGTGGAGAAGCGGTCGATGTCGCCCTGCTGGTTGCGGTGGCCGAGGAGCTGGGCGGACACGGGCACCACGGTGCCGTCGGGTCGCGTGAGCGCGAGCTCGCCCGACCAGCGCCCGACCTCGAGCAGCTCCGCGCCGATCTCGGTGAGGATGCGGTGCTTCACCCACGCGGGCGAGTGCTCGAGCAGGTCGAGCTGGTCGAGCGGATCATCGGGACCGAGACCCCAGAACTCGCGCCCGGCTCGGTTGAGGTACACGCTCTTGCCGTCGAGGCCGGCGATCGTGACGATGTCCTCGGTGAGGTCGAAGATCTCCAGGAGCCGAGCCGACTCGCGCTGGACGCGCAGCGCCTCGGTGATGTCGTCGAGCGTGCCGACCGCGCCCACGAGCGCGCCGTCGCCGTCGAGCACCGGCGTGGACTGCATCTGCACCCATCGGGTCTCGCCACCAGGTCGCACGATGCGCGTCGTCGAGCTGACCGGCAGAGGCGGGATCCCGTAGCTGCCTCCTTCGTCGGCGTCGATGCCGAGCAGCGCGAGGTCGTCGGGGTGGAGCATCGCCTTCCAGCCGTCGCCCATCGCGTCATCGGCGGTGAGGCCGGTGATCTCCTCCCAGCGCTCGTTGACGAAGATGCAGCCGTCGTCGATGTCCTGTCGGTAGATGCCGATCGGCGACGCCTCGGCGATCGAGCGGAACAGCGACTCCGATTCGCGCAGCATGTCCTCGGCCTCATGCCGGCGGGTGACGTCGCGGACGTTGAGCACGATGCCCTCGACGTGCGGGTTGTCGAGGAGGTTGCGCGCGCTGACCTCGATCCATCGCCACTCCCCGCGCACGGTCTGGTTGCGGAACTCGACCATCGAGGCCGCACCGGGGCGCTCCAGCACCGGCGTCATCCACTCCGCCACGCGGTCGCGGTCGTCGGGGTGGATGAGGTCCATGCTCGCGAAGCCGGTGAGGTCGGCGTCCGTGCCAGCGACGACGCGGCTCACCGTCGGGCTGGCGTAGGTGATGTTCGCCTCGGCATCGAGCACGAGCAGGCCATCGGAGGAGTCCTGCACCAGGGCTCGCCAGCGCTCCTCCGACGCGCGCAACCGGTCCTCGGCATCGCGTCGATCAGTCACGTCGCGGAAGTTCGTCACGACGCCGCCGACCTCGGGGTCGTCGCATCGGTTGACGAAGATGCTCTCGATCCAGCGCCACGAGCCATCGGCGTGCCGGATGCGGGCGCTGGTCGACAGCTCCTCGCCGGGTTGCTCGAGGGATCGCCAGAACGTCGTCACGACGTCGTCGACGTCGTCGGCGTGGAGGAGGTCGCGCAGCGTCGTGAACGCTTGGTACTGGTCCTGCGAGTACCCGAGCGTCCGCTTCACCGACGGGCTGACCCAGAGGACCTCACCGTCGATGGAGATCAGCGTCAGGACGTCGCCAGGCAGGCGCGCGAGCCCGGCAAGGCGCTCCTCACGTTCGCCCACCGCGTCCTCCTCGGTCGCCACCGCCCGCGCGCCTGAAGGACACGCGAACGTTTCGAGATGGTAGGTGCCTCAGACGCCGTCTGTCGCGTCCCCGAGCGTCGCCACCACGCGCTCGACGTCGACGCGCGCCGCCTCGAGGCGCGACCGGCACCGTGCGAGCAGGACCGAGGCGCGCTGCACCCGCTCCGCGAGCACGTCGAGGTCGAGGTCGTCGCGATCGAGGTCGAGGAGGATCTCGTCGAGCTCGGCCAACGCTGCGGCGTAGCCCTCGGGTGCGTCGTCAGCGGGCATCGATGTCCTCCGGAACCTGGGTGGCGGCGGCGGTGACGGTAGCGGCGAGCGTGCCGTCGCGCAGCCGTGAGCGGATCTCCGTGCCCGGGGGTGCATCGGTCACCGACCGAACGACGCCACCATCCGCTCGCGTGGTGATGGACCAGCCGAGCGACAGCATCCGCTCCGGATCTGCGGCGCGCACGCGCACAGCCGCCGCGTCGAGGTGCCGCTCAGCGGTCCGCAGCCGGCGTGCGGCGACCTCCGGGATCCGCGTGGCAGCGATGTGCAGGCTCCGCTCCTCGGCTCGCAGCCGGTGCTCGGCGGCGCGCTCGATGCGCTGCACCGCGATCACCAGCTCGCTGCCGGCGGCCTCGAGCGCGCGCGTGCTGCGGCGCTCGATGCCACGCCAGGCGTCGTGCGCTCGGTCGAGTCCGCGGCGCACGTGCGCGACGAGCGCTGCGGCGCAGGCGGTCGGGGTCTTGTGGGCCCGGTGCGCGGCCTCGTCCGCGATGCTGCGGTCGATCTCGTGCCCGATGCCGGTCCACACCGGCACCGGGCACGCAGCGACGGCGCGGGCGACGACCTCTGCGTCGAAGGTCGCCAGGTCCGAGCGCGACCCTCCGCCGCGCACGAGCAGGACCATCTCCACGTCGCGGCCGACCACCCCCGCAAGCGCGGCGGCGATCGCATCGTCGGCGCCGGATCCCTGGACTGCGGTGTCGAGCAGCGCGACGTCCCAGCCGAGCCCGCTGGACTCGAGCTCGTGCAGCGCGTCGGCGCAGGCTGCGCTGCGGTCGCTGGTGATCAGCGCCACCCGGCGTGGGAGCACCGGCAGAGGAAGCGAGCGCTGCTGCTCGAGCACGCCTTCGGCGCCGAGACGGGTGAGGAGCTGGCGTCGCGCTGCCTCCAGCCGGCCGACGGTGAACGTCGGATCGATGTCGCGCACCACGAGCTGGATCTGGCTGCGCGCCACGTACAGCGACACCCTGCCGTGCAACCGCACGTGCATGCCGTCGGTCAGCGGACCAGCGTCTGCCTCCACCAGCTGCGCCTCGACGCGGCGCCGGTCCGATGCGAAGAGGGCAGCGGGGAGCTTGGCCTCTGGTCGCTTCAGGTCCTGGTCCGGGTCGACGAGGTCGAAGTAGACGTGCCCCGGCCGCGAGCGGGTCAGCCCCCGCACCTCGCCCTCAACCCAGAGCGGATCGGGGAGCGCCTCATCGAGCATCGCGCGCAGGCCGGCGAGCAGCTCGCCGACGCCGAGGGTTCGTTCGTCCACGTCGGCACGGTACCGGCCGGGGAGCGAGCGGCGGACGGGCGCTAGGGTCCGCACTCGGGGTGGCGTCGCAGAGGTGGCACGCGGTGGAGCTGTTGCTCGAGCGCATCGGGATCGAGATCGGCGGCGACGTCTACGGCGACGGCGCGGTCGAGCACGAGGTGCCGCTGTCGGGACCGGGCACCGCGAGCGCCGGCGACATCCGCGTCGAGGTTCGCACGCGCTCGGGACGCAGCTGGCAGTGGTCCGTCACCAATCGCGGCGACCAGCCCGTCGTGCTGCACGGCGTCGCTCTGGTGATGAAGGTCCAGGGAGCGCAGGAGCCGTTGCGGATGCTGCGCAACGGGTACCAGTCGTGGTCGCCGACGGGAACCGCCATGTTCGGCGTCGACCAGGACCCCACCGCGGCGCCCGGCGCGCAGCGTGCGGTGTTCGCTGCGCACCACGCGGATCCTCGGCCTGCCCGACCAGGTGAGCTTCGCTCGGAGCAGGTGACGGTGCTGTGCGGTAGCGGCGGCGCACCGATCCTGATCGGGTTCGCGGCGGGCGGCACGCACGACGGCACGCTGCGCCTGCGCACCCGTGACGGCCAGGTGGAGCTCTGGGCAGAGGCCGTGCTCGGAGGGGCCGAGCTGGCGGCAGGATCGACGCTCGAGCTCCACGACGTGGTGGTGCGCCGCGGCGACGACGCCGATGAGCTCCTCGCGCGCTGGGCGACCGGCGTCGGCAGGACCATGCGGGCGCGCACCGGCGCGTCGTTCCAGGTCGGCTGGTGCTCGTGGTACCAGTGGTTCGCGGACATCACCGAGGAGGCGGTCCTCGACAACCTGGCGCGATCAGCGGCGTGGCCGTTCGATGTGTTCCAGGTCGACGACGGGTTCCAATCCGCCATCGGCGACTGGACCACGACCGGGCCCGGGTTCCCGAGCGGCCTCCCAGCGCTCGCCGACGCCATCGCCGCCGCCGGCCGCACGCCAGGTCTCTGGCTCGCCCCGTTCCTGGCGCACCCGGAATCGGCGGTCGCCGTCGCGCACCAGGACTGGTTCGCCCGCGACCACCGAGACCGGCCGCTCGCCGCCGGCGTCAACGAGGCGTGGGGCGGCATCGTCGGTGCCCTCGACACCACCCACCCCGAGGTGCTCGAGCACCTCGAGTCGCTCGCCGCGGAGCTCGTGGCGATGGGCTGGCGCTACCTCAAGCTCGACTTCACCTATGCGCCGAGCTTCCCCGGGCGCTGGCACGATCCGACGGCCACGCCGGCGCAGCGCGTGCGCGCCGGCTACGACGCCATCCGTCGCGGCGCGGGCGACGAGACGTTCATCCTCGGCTGTGGAGCGCCGCTCGGTCCGCTGGTGGGCGTGGTCGACGGCATGCGCATCGGTCCAGATGTGGCGCCCAGCTGGGAGGTGGCGCCGGGCACGACCACCTTCGCCGGCTACGAGCAGGCGGCACCCTCGACGCGCAACGCCTGGCGAGCGACGCTCGTGCGCTCGTTCATGCACCGGCGGCTGTGGATCAACGACCCCGACTGCGTGCTGCTCCGCACCGAGCAGACCGCGCTCTCCTCAGAGGCGGCGCGCGCCTGGGCGTGGGCGGTGGGAACGAGTGGCGGCATGGTGCTCGTCTCCGATGATCTCGCTCTGCTCGGTGCCGACCAGCACCGCCTGCTCGAGGAGGTCGTGGCGCTGGGACGCCGCAGCGACCGCTCGGCGGTTGCTGGAGATGTCGCCCGGTGCCCGGACCTGCTGGAGGTGCCCCTCCCCGGTCAGCTGCTGGTGGACGGCATCGCGCTCGAGGCGGACCCGACGGTGGCGACCGCTGCGCTCACCGTCGACGGTGTCGAGCGGTCAACGGACGAGCGGTGAGCGTCGCAGATCAGGAGACGTCGGCAACGGGGGCGGCGGTGCCGAGCTGGTCGCGCTGCAGGGTGCGGAACAGCTCCGCGTAGAGGCCGCCAGCGGCCAGGAGCTCGGTGTGGTCGCCGCGCTCCACGACGCGGCCTCCCTCCAGCACGAGGATCTGGTCGGCGGCGGTGATCGTGGAGAGGCGGTGTGCGATCACCAGCGCCGTGCGACCGCGCAGCGCCTCGGCCAGCGCCTGCTGCACGAGCACCTCGTTCTCGGCGTCGAGGTGGCTGGTCGCCTCGTCGAGCACCACGATGGCGGGATCCTTCAAGAGCATGCGCGCGATCGCCAGCCGCTGCTTCTCGCCGCCGGACAGACGGTACCCGCGCTCGCCGACGACGGTGCCGTAGCCATCGGGCAGCGCATCGATGACGTCGTGGATGCGCGCCGCGGTGCACGCTGCGACGAGGTCGTCGTCGCTGGCGCCGGGTCGGGCGTACCGCAGGTTGCCCGCCACGGTGTCGTGAAACAGGTGGGGGTCCTGCGCGACCATGCCGATCGCGGCGCGCAGCGACGACTGCGTGAGGTCGCGCACGTCGTGTCCGTCGACGAGCACCGCGCCGCCGGTGACGTCGTACAGCCTCGCGAGCAGCGACGCGATGGTGCTCTTGCCAGCTCCCGACGGCCCGACGAGCGCGACCAGGGTTCCGGGTCGGAGCGAGGCGCTCACGTCGTGCAGCACGTCGCGGGGCGACTCGGGCTCGGTGCCCGCCGGCATCGCCACCTCGAGCGACGCGATGCTGGCGTCGGTCGGGTAGGCGAACGTGACGTGGTCGAGCGCGACGTCGCCGCGGGGGGTGATGAGGTCGATCGCACCCGGCCGATCGGCGATCGGGTTCGGCGTGTCGAGCACCTCGAAGACGCGGTCGAACGACACCAGCGCCGCCATCACGTCGACCCGGGCGTTCGAGAGTCCGGTGAGCGGGGTGTAGATGCGGGTCACGAGCGCGGCCATCGCCACGAGCGTTCCGACGCTGATCGAGTCGTCGATGACCATCCGGCCACCGACCAGGTACACGACGGCGACGCCCAGCGCCCCGACGAGGCCGAGCGCGATGCTGAACGTGCGGGTGAACACCGCGCTGCGCACCCCGATGTCGCGCACCCGCCCGGCGCGATCCGCGAAGTGCACCACCTCGTCGTCGTGCCGTCCGAACAGCTTCACGAGCAGCGCGCCGGCCACGTTGAAGCGCTCGGTCATCGTCGTGTTCATGTCGGCGTTGAGGCCCATGCCCTCGCGGGTGAGCGCCTGCAGACGGTGCCCGACGCGTCTGGTGGGCAGGAGGAAGAGCGGCAGGAGGGCGAGCGCCAGCAGGGTGAGGCGCCACTCGAGCGCCGCCATGGCGACGAGGGTGGTGAGGAGCACCACGACGTTGGACACCACCGAACCGAGCGTCGAGGTGAGCGCTCGCTGGGCACCGATGACGTCGTTGTTGAGCCGGCTGACGAGCGCACCGGTCTGCGAGCGGGTGAAGAAGGCCATCGGCATGCGTTGCACGTGGTCGAACAGCGATACCCGCAGGTCGAAGATGAGTCCCTCGCCGATGCGCGACGAGCACCAGCGCTCGACCAGCGAGAGCCCGGCCTCGGCGACTGCGGCCAGGGCGATGAAGCCCACGAGGAGCGCCAAGCGATCGCGGTCGCCGGCGGGGAGCACATCGTCGATGATCGTGCGAGCCAGCAGCGGAGCGACGAGGTCGACGAGCGCGATGGCGATGATCGAGGCGGTGAACAGCCCGATCAGGCGGCGGTACGGGCGAGCGAACGTCCACACCCGTCGTGCGGTTCCACTGCGCAGTGCAGCCCCTTGCACGGCGTGTGGATCGGCTCCGAGCACCGCGTGCGGAGACATGCGCATCGGGTCAGCCTACGAGTAGGCCCCGGGTTGCGCGACGAGCGGGGCTAGCTGAGGCAGACCTCTTCCACAGCGCCAACTGCCCCGCCCACCGACTCCAAGAAGTCGGGGTTCGCGACGATGACGGTGAGCACTCCGTTCGCCCACGTCTCGGAGCCGACCTCGATGCCGTGCTCGTCGTAGTCGTTGAGCACCGTGAGGAGCTCCGCAGCGACTGGATCGATGATGCGCAGCAGCGGCGCGAGCTCGGCGGGAGCGACCGAACGACCGCGATCGAAGAACTCCACCAGCGGACCGACGAGCGCAGCGAGGTTGCTCATATCCGGCTCCGTGTCCTTGAGGAAGGCGATGAGATCCATGTCAGCTTCGATGGCACACAGCTGGGCGAACGCCGCCTTCCGAGCGATCATGGGATCAACCGGCGGCGGCGCCGGTGGTGGCGTAGCAGGCGGTGGTGGCGGTGGTGCGGGTGACTGAGGGTCGTCCCCCTTCGCAGCGGAGTTCTCGGCGTGCTGGCGTCGGGCATCTGCCCATCGGCGGTAGAAGCTTCGGAGTCGGGCGTTCCTGTTCGCACGTGCCCCGTCGGTGGCGTCGCTGCCCTGGCCCTGGCCGTTGCTGGCGGCGGCTTCGGTGCTGGAGCTCGTGGTGGCGTCGGTGGGTGGGGCGGTGGCTACGACCGTCGAGCTGGTTGCTTCCGTGGCGACATCAGCGCCTGTGGCAGAGGTCTCCAGGTCGTCTCCGCCCGAGGAGCACGCCCCGAGGAGCACCAGCGCGGCGACCATCGCGGCGGTGGTGCGGGGGGTGGATCGAGAGCGCATCGAAGCGAAGTCTATGAGAGAGGCATCCACGTTGCGCGGTCGCGCGGACTCATGGCGCCCTTCTGGCGTGGTGGCGGAGGGTGTGGGATTCGAACCCACGGTGACCCGGAGGCCACAACGGCTTTCGAGGCCGTCCCATTCGTCCGCTCTGGCAACCCTCCAGGACGTCGCAGGCTAGCGGAGGAGCGCGCGTCGGGGCGAAGGAGCTGGTGGCTCGATCAGCGGCGCCGGGAGGCGAAGAAGGCCTGGAGGAGCGCAGCGCCCTCGTCGGCCAGCACGCCGGCTCGCACGGGCGCCTCGTGGTTGAGCCGCGGGTCGCACAGGAGGTGCAGCAGCGAGCCGCACGCTCCGGCCTTGAGGTCCGCCGCGCCGAACACCACGGCGCCGATCCGCGCGTTGAGGGCCGCGCCGGCGCACATCGCGCACGGCTCGAGGGTGACCACCAGCGTGGCGTCCTCCAGGCGCCAGCGGCCGAGGGCGGCAGCAGCGTCGCGCAGCGCCAGGACCTCGGCGTGCGCCGTCGGATCGTTGGTCGACTCGCGCTCGTTGTGCCGAGCGGCGACGATGTCACCGCCGACGACGATGACCGCGCCGACGGGGACCTCGCCGGTGGCTGCTGCCCGCTCGGCCTCTGCCAGCGCGGCGCGCATCGCGAGGTGGTCATCGATCATCGGGCCCATGTGGCGGGCCTACTGGGATGTCTTTCAAACCCTGGGGTCACGGATCGGCTCAACCGAGTCTGTCTGGATTCCGAGGGATGATGAAGGCCATGACTCGATTGTCTCATGTCTGATCGCATTCACCAACGCAGAAGTACCGTCGTCAGATGACCCGCGACGAGCTGGATCGAACGCGGTCCCGGATCTTGAACGCCCTGCGCCGCACCATCGAGGGTGCGCGTCAACAGCGTGCCCGGGTGATCAGTAGGGCCGAGGAGGCGCCTCGACTACTTGCTGGCTCGCCGTACGAGGTGGTTGACCTGACCGGAAATCCGGGTACCGATCTCGACTACTACGCCTTCGAGCTCGTTCGCCTGCAGGACCTTGCCCGGCTGACGCTGGAGGTGTTCGAGAATCCAGGTGAGGTCAGAGAAGGTCTTGCCGCCTTCGATGCAGCGATTCCTCATCTGCGAAAGATTCGCAATGCGCTCACCCATCCCGGCGAGGACGGCCGGCTTGATCAGGTGGCCTGGTTCAGCAAGGTCGTCGAGTTGAAGGCGGGCGGCAACGCCGAAACGCTGCTTGACCCTCGCTACGGCCATCACGAAGCAGCGGAGGCCTTGGCAAGTGTCCTTCAGGACTTCCTGCGACGTGGCCTGAGTCGATTGGGCTAGGTGTGCCCAGACTATGGGACGCTTGATCGAACAGCCGTTCGGAGCTAGCGTGGCACGATGAGCGAAGAGCAACCACAGGACGCTCGGACAGTTTTCGTGGTCCAGGGGAGGAACAAGCGCGCCAATGAGGGGCTATTCGCATTTCTGCGGGCGATTGGCCTCCGGCCGATGGAGTGGACCCAAGCCATCCACCTGACCCAGAAGGGATCTCCCTACATCGGTGAGGTACTCGCCGCTGCGTTCTCCGCGGCACAGGCCGTCGTCGTTCTCCTCACTCCAGATGAGGTGGCCTACCTCCGCAGCGATCTGGCAGATCCGGCGGAGCCTGATGCCCGCGCCGAAGCGCAAGCACGACCGAACGTACTCTTCGAGGCTGGGATGGCGTTCGGTCGTCACCCGGAGCGCACGATTCTTGTTGAGCTGGGCAAGGTGCGGCCGTTCTCTGATGTCGCTGGGATGCATGCGATCCGTTTCGATGACAATGTGACATCTCGGAAGGAGCTTGCGCAGCGTCTGGAGCGAGCTGGGTGCCCCGTGGATCTAATCGGTGAGGACTGGCTCACAGCCGGTGATCTCGAGCCGCCATCGCCACCGGGTGGCGGACTTCCGCTCGGCAAGCGCGTGCCTTCGAGTGCGACAGACGGTGTTCGGGTCACCGCGCGTTATCTCGATCGAGGTAAGGGCAGCGGAAGACTCCAGGTAACCAATCACTGCTCGTTCTCGATTCACAACATGCGGATTGACCTACCAGAGGAAGCTGGTCGTGGCTTCTTGGTCCATCAGGATGGGCCGGTGTCGCGCCTTCCAGCAGGCGAAACCGCATCGTTCGTTGCAACTCGCACGTCCGGTGGCGGTAGGGATCACTTTGACCTCGCCATTGTCGGCGAGACCGACGATGGCTCGCCGATCGAGACGACAGCGTTCCTATCCTTGTTAGGGTGACCAAAGTGGCATTCTCTCTTGCGCTAAACCTCGACGAGGGCTATCTGCGGCGCGAATGCCCCAATTGTCGACGTCAGTTCAAGTGGCACGACGGTCCGTTGGCCAATCGTCCCGACGAAGCGACTGATCCACCGATGTACCACTGCCCGTATTGCGGGTTGACGGCAGAGACCGATGATTGGTGGACCCGGGAACAGGCGTCCTACGTCGAAGAATCGTTAAACGGACATGCTGCGCAGGTAGTGAATGATGAACTTGGAAGCGCCTTCAAGCGCTCCAAGTCCAGACATGTCAAGTTGACGTTTGATGGCCTGCCAGTGCCTCAGCCACCTCAACCCCCCGCCGAGCCATGTGATATGGAGGTCGTCGAGCCGCCATGCCACCCCTGGGAACCGTTCAAGGTCCAGCCGTCCTGGGGCGGTCCGCTCCACTGCCTCGTGTGTGGACAGCCTTTCGCCTTGTAGCTACACGTCATGCACGAATTCGGCTTGGGGCTCGATGCGCTAGCCGGCTTCTCGCTGCGTCAACTCAACGAGTCGGCAATGATGGTGCGCATGGTCATGCCGTCACCGCCGGACGAGCGCTCCAGCCGAACGGTTGCCGCGATCTACGACCTTCTCGTCCAGTTCAACCGGTGGCCTTCGTTCAGCGAGCTCGACAAGCATCTCGATCGTCAAGGCGAACCGGATGCAGCGAGCATCCTCAAGGGCATCTCCTCTGACCTCGTTCGAGGTGCGCTCTTCATGCAACCGCAAGATGCGATTTCGCTAACCGTCGCCGGTCTTGCGAGCCTGCCCAAGGCTGCAGAGGACCTCGAGGTCTTCCTCCGAGTGATGAGGTTCGCAGCACATCTCGAACAAGAGCAGCTGGTCGGCGCGAAGCAACCGCAAGTGACCTTGGGTGGGGTGATTGCCAAGGTTGAACTTCCCGCGTCTGGACGAGATGACCTTCTAAAGCGGGTCTACCACATCCTCAATGCCGAGACTTGGGGATGGAGCACCTCGGGTGGCGGCGATACGGATTGGAGCTTCGAGATCTCGCCACTAGTCCGACCGTTACGCGATGTAATTTCAATTGATGAATACTGGCAGCGAATGCATCCCATCCCAACCCCCGTATCCACTAGCGCGGGGATGCCGACTCAAGGACATCCAGTGGATTCTCTGGCACGGGAGAGCATCTTTGTAGTTTACGGTCGGAACCGGGTCGCTCGTGAGTCGATGTTCACCTTCCTTCGGGCACTCGGACTCAAGCCTCTCGAATGGAGCCAAGCGATCCACCACACAGGGAAGGCGGCGCCTTTCAACGGCGAAATTCTTGAGGCTGCCTTTGCCCAGGCGTGGGCCGTAGTCGTGTTGCTGACCCCGGAGGAGAAGGCAACTCTGCTCCCTCAGTATTCGGAGCAGGGGGATGCCGACGGCGATCGAGGCGGACTTCAAGCAAGGCCAAATGTGTTGTTCGAGGCCGGGATGGCGTTTGGTAGCCACCCTGAGCGCACCATCATCGTCGAGCTTGGCATTGTGCGACCGCTTTCAGATATTGCGGGTCGACATATCGTTCGCCTCGCTGATGACGCACCTTCACGAAAGAGGCTCGCACAGCGCCTCCTCACCGCTGGGTGCGCTGTGGACCAAACTGGTGACGATTGGCTCACTGCCGGAGACTTCACGCCGCCTGTCTGGCAGGGGTCAGAATGATCGACTAGGTGTTCGCTGTGGCGCGCTCCCGGGCCTCATCGCGACCGCTCTCCACGAGGGGTGGGGCGAAGTCGCCTGGTCGCACGAGCACTGCGCTGTGATGACCAGCAAGGGATCGTGTTCGGGGGGTTGCTTGGAGCTCGTCAGCTGGCGGCTGCTCACGTATCGTTGATCGAGTGAGTGAACAGCGCTGGCGCCGGTGGAACGCCAATCGGAAGCGGCTGGCCTCCGAGCGGGGCCTTGCCCGTGAAGCAATCAACCGAGAGCATCCGTTGCTGGGAACTATCCTTGAGCGGACAGGGCTCTCTGGCCGAGAGGTAC
>JBBRAZ010000033.1:0-43913 GCA_038206295.1 Acidimicrobiales bacterium | reverse complement strand
GGTCGACGACATCCCCGTTCGGCCGGGGCTCGGCGAGGACCACGCCGCGCTGAGCACCGCCGTGCTCGACCACGTCGCCGGTCGGGCGGACCTGCTCCTCGTGCCGACGGACTACACCTCCACCACCTCGACCGCCTACCTCGACGCGCTGGCCGCGGGCGTGCCCGCCGAGGTGCCCATCGGCTGGACCGGCCCGACGGTGGTGTGCGACGAGATCAGCGTCGAGCAGGCCGAGGCGCGCGCCGCGGTGCTGGGGCGGGCGCCGCTGCTGTGGGACAACCACCCCGTCAACGACGGCCTGATGGTGGACCGGTTGCTCGTCTCGCCGCTGCGCGGTCGGCCGTGGGCGCTGCGCGCTGCGCTCTCGGGCTACCTTGCCAACCCGATGCCCCAGGCGCTCTCGTCGCGCCCCGCGCTGGCGAGCGCCGCCGGGTGGTGGCGCGACGGCGACCCCGAGGCGGCGTGGGCAGCCGAGGTGGATGAGACGGCGATCCGCGTCCTCGCCGAGGGCTGCGACGGCGAGGCCCCGATGCGCCTCGTCGAGGCACTGGGAGCGGCTGGAGCGCAGTGGCAGGACCCAGCGCACGATCTCGCTCGATGGATCGAGGCGGCGTCCGCGGTCGAGCCAGAGGTGCTCGACGGCGAGGCGGCGCCGTGGGTGGCGCAGCTGCGCGCCGAGGCCGAGGTCGCGCGCCTCGCGGTGCGCACGATGCAGCTCGCGCACCCCGTCGTCGCAGGGGCATCACCGGCGCAGGCGGCTGGGCCGGCCCTGCGCGCCGCGGTCGAGCACGCGATGGCGCTGCTCGCGACGTGGCAGCAGGTGCGGCGCGGCGCGGTGAGCGTGCTCGGGCCACGGGCCTCGGTGCGCGCCGTGCTCTCGCAGCACCCGTCGGGCGAGTGGCGCTACCACCGCGACGCGCTGCAGGAGGGCGCCAACGCTCTCGACGCGCTCGTGCACCTGACCCTCGATGCGGTCGCCGCGCTCGACGAGCGCGCCCCGCGAGCGGTCTGCGTCGACGGCGCCGCCGTGCAGCTCGATGACGCTGCGCCTCCTTCAGCGCCTGGTCCGCTCGCCATCGAGGCGTCCAGCGGCGCCACGGTGACGGTCTCGTGGTGGGGGGCGACCACCACCGTCGAGCTCCCCGCCGAGCCACCGCTCCCCGACCGCCGATTCGACGACGGGGCCTGACCGAGCATCAGCCACCCGGGTACCGTGCCGCGATGCAGATCCTCGCCGCGCTGTTCATCGAGGGCATCGAGACCCGCCAGGTCCCCGGCCCGTCGACCCGCATCGACCTCACCGGCATCCAGTTCTCGGCGCCGCTGACTGCAGGGGGCACGACCACGTGGGAGGTCCACCTCGCGGTCATCGTGCACTGCGCTCCCGACGAGGAGGGCTTCGCCGCCCTCGAGGTGGTTTTCCACGACGACGCCGGCGAGGAGGTCGCTCGCAGCGTGCAGCCGCTGAAGGTCGAGCCCGGCCGCTTCTCCTACCGCCTGGTGCGCGCCGAGGTGCCGATCGAGGGCCCGGGCACCATCGTGGCATCGTGCCGCCTCGACCAGGGCCCGATCGTGGCGGTCCCCTTCACCCACCTCCCACCCGTCGACTGAGAACTGCCCACCCTCACCCTCGCGAACCGGCGGGGTCTGGGCCCGCGCCTTGGGTCGAATCACCGCCGGTTCGAGCCACCTCGCGAACCGGCGGGGTCTGGGCCCGCGCCTTGGGTCGAATCACCGCCGGTTCGCGATGGGTGGAGGGCGGGGAAGGGCGTGTCGGCGGGGGTGGGCGGCTTCGATAGGGTGCCGGCCGTGGTGGAGGAGGAGGCCGACGTGGCGCGCACCGAGCTCGAACGACGTGGGATCGACGTGATCCGCGCCCTGGCCATGGACGGGCCGCATGCCGCGCGCTCGGGCCACCAGGGCACAGCGATGGCGCTCGCCCCCCTCGCCCACGTCCTGTGGACCCGCATCATGCGCTACGACGCGGGCGACCCGCGCTGGCCCGACCGCGACCGCTTCATCCTCTCGCCGGGACACGCGTCGATCCTGCAGTACGCCATGCTCCACCTCACCGGCTTCGGCCTCGAGCTCGATGACCTTCGTGCCTTCCGCACCTGGGACAGCGCCACGCCCGGCCACCCCGAGGTGGGCGTGACCGCCGGCGTCGAGGTCACCACCGGCCCGCTCGGCCAGGGCGTCGCCAACGCGGTCGGCATGGCGCTGGCCGAGCGCTGGCTGCGGCACCGCTTCGGCGCCGAGGTGGTCGACCACCGCACGTTCGCCATCGTCAGCGACGGCGACCTCTCCGAGGGCATCAGCCACGAGGCGGCGTCGCTCGCCGGCCACCAGGGCCTCGGGCGCCTCGTGTGCGTCTACGACGACAACCACATCTCCATCGACGGACCGACCGAGCTCACGCTCGACGACGACGCGCCGGCGCGCTTCCGAGCCTACGGCTGGCACGTGGTCGAGCTCGGTGAGGCGGGCGAGGACCTGGATGCCATCGAGGCCGGGCTGCGCGAGGCGATGGCCGTCGAGGATCGCCCGTCGCTCGTGGTGCTGCGCACCCACATCGCCTACCCGTCGCCTGACCTCACTGACGACCCGGCTGCGCACGGCAACCCGTTCACCGACGAGTCGATCGCCGCCACGAAGGCCGTCATGGGCGTCCCGGACGAGCCGTTCCTCGTCCCTGACGACGTGCTCGAGCTCTACCGGGCCGCCGGCGGCCGTGGCGCTGCGGATCGCGCCGGCTGGCAGGAGCGCCTCGAGGCCTGGGATGGCTCGCGCAGCGAGCTCGAGGCGGCGCTGGCCGGCACCGGTGTGGTCGGCTGGGACGAGGTGCTGCCCACGTGGGAGCCGGGCGCATCGGTGGCGACGCGCAAGGCCTCGTCGGCAGCGATGAACGCCCTGGCAGAGGTCGTGCCCGGCCTCGTCGCCGGCGGCGCGGACCTCACCGGCAACACCGGCACCGACCTGCGCGGCGCCGAGGCGCTCAGCGCCGAGCACCCCGCCGGCCGACAGCTCTACTTCGGCATCCGCGAGCACGCCATGGGCGCGATCTGCAACGGCATGGCGCTGCACGGCGGCATCGTGCCGGTGGCGGGCACGTTCCTGGTGTTCAGCGACTACATGCGCCCTGCGGTGCGGCTCGCCGCCCTCAGCCACGCCAAGGTCGTGTTCGCCTGGTCCCACGACTCCGTCGCCGTCGGCCAGGACGGCCCGACGCACCAGCCCGTCGAGCACATCGCCGCGCTCCGAGCCATCCCGGACCTGCGCGTCATCCGGCCCGCTGATGCCAACGAGACCGCTCAGGCGTGGCGCATCGCCATCGAGCGGCCTGGCCCGAGCGCCCTCATCCTCACGCGCCAGGACGTCCCGGTGCTCGAGGGCACCGCTGCTGCAGATGGCGTGCGCGGCGGCGCGTATGTGCTGCGAGACGTGGCAGTCCCGTCGGTGGTGCTGATCGGCACGGGCTCCGAGGTCGAGGTGTGCCTCGCCGCCGCTGACGTGCTCACACAGGAGGGCATCGCGACGCGCGTGGTGTCGATGCCGTGCTGGGAGCTCTTCGCCGAGCGCACCGCCGAGGAGCGCGCCGAGGTCCTCCCACCTGATGTGCCGGCGCTGTCGGTCGAAGCCGGCGTCACCCTCGGATGGCACCAGTGGGCCGACGACGCCGTGGGCATCGACCGCTTCGGGGCCTCTGCACCCGGCGACGAGGTCCTCGATCGCCTCGGCATCAACGCGACCAACGTCGCCGAGCGCGCACGAGCGCTGCTGACCCACCGCTGAGCGGCGCCCGGATCTCCGGCGCTGCCCCACCTGCACCAGGAGAACTGATGGGACGCCTCATCGAGCTGCACGAGCGCTTCGACCAGAGCCCCTGGCTCGACAACATCCGCCGGCGGTGGCTGCTGGACGGACACCTCGAGCGGTGCGTGGCGCAAGGGGTGCGCGGCCTCACGTCGAACCCCGCGATCTTCCAGAAGGCCATTGCCGACGGTGATGGCTACGAGGAGCAGCTCGCCGAGCTCGCGACGGCCGGCACGCCCGTCGAGGACGCGTACTGGGAGCTCGTGGCGCGCGACATCGCCGGCGCCCTCGAGGTGCTGCGGCCGGTCCACGACCGAAGCGACGGCGTCGACGGGTTCGTCTCGGTCGAGGTCGACCCGAGGCTGGCCCACGACGAGCACGCCACGGTCGTCGCCGCGCGCACCCTGCACGAGCGCATCGACGCGCCGAACCTCCACGTCAAGGTCCCCGGCACCGCTGCTGGCGTGGGTGCGGTGCGCACCCTCATCGGCGAGGGCCGCAGCATCAACGTCACGCTGCTGTTCTCCGTCGAGCGGTACGAGGCCGTCATCGATGCCTACCTCGATGGCCTCGAGACGTTCGACGGCGACCTCTCGACGGTCAGCAGCGTCGCCTCCTTCTTCGTGAGCCGGGTCGACAACGAGGTCGACCGCCGGCTCGACGCCATCGGGACGCCCGCAGCGCTCGCGCTGCGGGGACAGGCCGCCATCGCCAACGCGCGCCTCGCCTACGAGCGGTTCGGCGAGCGCTTCTCCGGGGAGCGCTGGGACGCGCTGGTTGCGCGGGGTGCACGAGTCCAGCGGCCGCTGTGGGCGTCGACCTCCACCAAGGATCCGTCCTACCCCGACACCCTCTACGTCGACAGCCTCATCGGGCCGAGCACCGTCAACACGCTCCCGGATGCCACCCTCGAGGCCTTCGACGACCACGGAGCGCTGGATCGGACGATCGATGGCGTCCCAGGCGACGCGGCGGCGGTGGTCGCAGCGCTCGCCGAGCTCGGCATCGATCTCGGCGAGGTCACCGAGCTGCTCGAGCAGCAGGGCGTCGCTTCGTTCGTCGAGTCGTTCGATGACCTGCTGGCCACCCTGGCGGGCAGGCTCAGCACCGAGCGAGCCGGCTAGAGCTCCAGGATCAGCTGCTCGACGGCGACGGCCTGTCGGCGCCGACCAGCTGCCTCGAGATCGTGCTGGAGGTCGAGTGCGGCCTCGAGGTCGCCTGCGGCCAGGAGCGCGACCGCAACCTCGGTGGCGACCGCGCACCGCGCTGCCAGCGCTGCAGCGAAGCCGCGGACCTGGCGACCGAGCGAGCGGTCGCGCAGCGAGTCGGCGAGGAGCGCTGGACCCTCGGGGTCCTCGCCGACCAGGGCGATCGCTGCACGCAGGGCGCCGCGACCGGCATCGCGACCTGCCAGCGCGTCGGCGGCCGCCGCGGCTCCGTCGAGGTCCCCGACCTGCACGTTCGCCCAGCCCGTCAGCTCCCGAGCGAACCGGCGCACGATCGGGGCCTGCGCGTGGTGGTCGATGCCGTCGAGCGAGCGCAGCGCGTCGGCGCCTGCGCCGAGCTGCAGCGCCCGGACGGCGTCGACGAGCGCAGCGGGCACGGCCGCCTCCGACGCCTCCCACGGCGGTGCCGATGCCTGCTCGCCCCCGGCGACGACCGACCGAGGTGCGCACGGTCCTCGCCACCAGCCCCTGGCGCAGCCGAGGTCCCAGCATGCGACGAGCCCGAGCGCGGCGGCGATCAAGGGTTGGCCGACCAGTGCGGCGCAACCGGCGCCACCTGCGCCCGCCACGACGCTGGCGTGCAGGACGCGTCGACGCACGACGCTCGGACGACGGCGGCCCACCGCCTCGACGACCAGCTCACCACCGGTGAGCGGGAGCAGCGGCACGAGGGTGCACGTGGCCCACCCGACCAGGGCCCAGCCCGCGAGGAGGAGCGCCTCGCCGCCGACCCCGTCGCCGATCACGCCGCGCATCGCCAGGCTCACCAGCGGCATGCCGAGCACGAGGCAGGTCGCAGGTCCGGCGAGAAGGACCGTGACGCGCGAGCCGCGCTCCAGGCGTGGCGCGGGTGCGTGGTCGCCGAGCAGCCAGAGGACCAGCTGGGGCTCGATGCCGTACGTGCGCAGCACGAGCGCCTGGCCGAGGCCGTGGACCAGCACCGCGATCGACGCGGCCACGAGCCACAGGGCGCCGGAGGTCGGCGTGCGGAGGATCGCCGTGGCGCCAGCGGTTGCGCCGATCGTGACGATGAACCCTGCCCGCACCTCGACGGGTACGCCGGCGACCGCAGAGGTGATGCGCACGGTCGAGCAGCGTACCGACCCGTGCCGGACCGCACCGGGTCGGCGGCGGGTCGACCGCCGGTACAGTGCCGCCATGGAGTCGGTGCGGGGGGCGTCGCGCGAGGAGCTGCGCGCGGAGGCGCGCCTGCGTCGAGACCGGGCGCACGGCACCCTGGTCACCTACTCGCCCAAGGTGTTCATCCCCCTCACCATGCTGTGCCGGGATCGCTGCGGCTACTGCACGTTCGCGCAGGCACCGGCGCACCTGCCGTCGCCGTTCCTCTCCCCCGACGAGGTGCTGTCCATCGCCCGGTCGGGCGCCCGCGCCGGATGCCACGAGGCGCTGTTCACCCTCGGCGAGGCGCCCGAAGACCGCTACCCGGTCGCCGCCGCATGGCTCGAGGGGCACGGGTTCGCCACCACCGTCGACTACCTGGTGGCGATGTGCCAGCTCGTGCTCGACGAGACCGGCCTCCTCCCCCACGCCAACGCCGGCGCGCTCGACGCACACCAGCTCCTGGCGCTGCGCGGCGTCGCCCCGTCGCAGGGGATGATGATCGAGTCGCTGCGCGACGACCTGCGGGCCCACGTCGGGGCACCGGACAAGCTGCCGGCGCGGCGCCTCGCCACGCTGGAGGCAGCGGGCCAGCTCCAGATCCCGTTCACCACCGGCATCCTCGTCGGCATCGGCGAGGACCGCGACGATCGCATCGACTCCCTGGAGGCGATCGCAGCGAGCCACGCTCGCCACGGGCACGTGCAGGAGGTGATCGTCCAGAACTTCCTGCCCAAGGCGGGCACGACGATGCACCGCTCGCCGCCGTGCCCCACCGACGATCACCTCGATGCGATCGCCCTGGCACGCTGCATCCTCCCCGACGAGGTCCACGTCCAGGCACCGCCGAACCTCAGCGACGCGCTCGGCGACCTGCTCGACGCGGGCGTCTCGGACTGGGGTGGGGTGTCGCCGGTGACCGCCGACCACGTCAACCCGGAGCGCCCGTGGCCCGCGCTCGACGCGCTGCGCGCCACCACCGAGGCGCACGGACACGTCCTGGCCCCCCGCCTGACCATCCACCCCCGCTACGCGCTCGATCCCACCCGCTGGCTCGACGAGCGGGTGCGATTCGCCGTCATGGACCGAAGCGACGCCGCGGGGCTCGGGCGTGACGACCCTGGTCCCCACGTGCCACCCCTGCCCGCCACCGCGGTGCAGGTGGACGAGCGCGGCGAGCTGGTGCACCTCGGGCCGCGACGAACCGCGTGGTACTCCGGCGCGCCGGTCGAGCCCCCGATGCTGCTGCCGGCGCCCGCGGCAGCGCGCGGCGCGGTGGGTGAGGTGCTCGCCGGCGTGCTGCTCGGCCAGGAACCCGGCGAGGCGGAGCTGCTCACCCTCTTCGGGGCGCGCGGCACCGAGGTGGCCGCGGTGTGCGGCGTCGCCGACGAGCTGCGCCAACGGGCGGTGGGCGAAGCGGTCACCTACGTCAACAACCGCAACATCAACGACACGAACGTCTGCACCTTCAAGTGCCGCTTCTGCGGCTTCTCGAAGGGACCGCTCTCGCTCAACCTCCGAGGCAACCCCTATCTCCTGACCCTCGACGACATCGCCCAGCGGGTGGTGGAGGGGGTGGCCGCAGGGGCCACCGAGGTGTGCCTGCAGGGCGGCATCCACCCCGACTTCGACGGCGAGTACTACCTCGACGTCACCCGAGCGGTGCACGAGGTGGCACCCGAGGTCCACATCCACGGCTTCACCGCCTTGGAGGTGACCGAGGGAGCCAAGCGCCTCGGCGAACCGCTCGGCTCGTACCTCCAGCGATTGATGGCCGCCGGGCTCAAGACCCTGCCGGGCACCGCAGCGGAGATCCTCGACGACGACGTCCGCTCCGTGCTGTGCCCCGACAAGATCGACACCGACGAGTGGCTCGATGCCCACCGCACCGCGCACGGCGTGGGCCTCCGCTCGAACATCACCATCATGTTCGGCGCCATCGAGCAGCCGCGCTCATGGGTTCGCCACCTCCTGCGCACCCGAGAGCTTCAGCGCGAGACCGGCGGGTTCACCGAGTTCGTCCCGCTGCCGTTCGTGCACATGGCCGCGCCGATCTACCTGCAGCGCAAGGCGCGCCGCGGACCGACCTTCCGCGAGGCGCTGCTCATGCACGCCGTGGGGCGCATCGCGTACGGCGCCCTCATCGACAACGTGCAGGTCTCCTGGGTCAAGATGGGTGTCGGCGGCGCTCGCCAGGTGCTCGCCGCCGGAGCCAACGACCTCGGTGGAACGCTCATGGACGAGAACATCTCGCGCGCCGCGGGCGCCGAGCACGGGCAGCTGATGGACCGCGACGGGTTCGCAGCACTCGTTGCACCGCTCGGTCGCCCCCTCGAGCAGCGCACGACGCTGTACGGGCGGGTCGCGGTCACCGGGTGAACGAGCCCGGCGAGCCGGCGCCGTTCGACGACGCGGCGGTGCTGGAGCTCTGCCGACGCCGTCGACCCGATGACCCGCGCTTCAAGCGGCCCGACTACCTGGACTGGCTCTACCGACGCAACCCCGAAGGCGCTGCGCTGCACGCCGAGGTCGAGCGCGACGGTCGCATGCTGGCGCACGTGGCTGCCATCCCGCAGCGGTGGCGCTCCGGCACCCAAGAGCACCAGGTCGGCCTGCTCGTGAACTTCATGGCCACCGGCGACGGTCGCCGTCTCGGTTACCTCCCCGAGCTGGTCCGCCGGCTCCGCTCCGCAGGCGCCGAACGCGACGCGCCCGGCGCGTTCGCCGTCACCAACGCAACCTCCACCCCCGTCGCTCGCCGGATCCTCAAGGGTCGCCACCTCGGACCGCTGCCGGTCGCCGTCGGCATCTCGCGGGGGCGGCCGCCGGGCGTGTCGAGCCAGCCCGCCACCCCGGACGCCGTCGCAGCCCTGGCGAGCTGGACGCCGCCAGCGCGGGGGTGGCACCAGGTGTGGCACGAGCCGCTGCTGCGCTGGCGGGTCGACCGGCCCGGCGCGACGTACGCGGTGCACCGAGCCGACGATGCCGCCGCCATCACCACCACGACCACCGTCGCCAAGGTGCGCTTCACCGTGATCTGCAAGCTGCTGCGCCTCGACGACGGCGCCGGGCTCCGGCCCGCAGACGACCTGATCGACGCCGCGTGCCGCCACCACCGGACCTCGGCCTACGTGCACGCTGGCATCGAGGCGCAGTTCTCGGTCAGGGGACTCCAGCCGCCGCGCCGTCTGCTCCCCTCGCCCCTGCACCTGCTCTACCTGCCGGTCGCAGACGAGCCAGGGCCGTCGTTCCGAGACCTCGCCTCCTTCGCCTTCCTCGACTTCGACGCGTTCTGAGCGGCCGCGACCGGTACGATCGCCGGCCATGCCGAGCACCGACCGATCGCTGCGGACGCAGGTGCTGCTGGCGTTCGCGGTCGGCGTCGCACTCCGGGTGAGCTTCACCGTCATCACCAAGGGAACGTCCCCCCTCACGGTGGACGGCCCGTGGTACGTCGGGGTCGCGCGCATGCTCAACCAGGGCGACGGGATGATCTTCCCCACCTTCCACGACCGGTGGGGAGCCAGCTTCGAGACCGCCCAGCACCCACCCCTGTTCGTGATCTACATGGCCGGGGTGCTGCGCCTCGTGGGACGGAACTTCCTCGCACTGAGGATCGGAGCGGGCCTCCTCGGCGCCGTCGGGATCCTGGTCGCCGCCGGGCTCGGCCGCGAGGTGGGAGGCAAGCGCCTCGCGGTCGTGCTCGCCTGGCTCGTCGCCCTGTCCCCGCTGCTGTGGATCAACGACGCCGAGGTGCACTCCGAATCCGCGCACATCCCGATCGTCCTCGCTGTGCTCTGGGCGGCCTACCGGCTCCACCAGCATCCGACGATTCGTGCAGCAGCGGTGCTCGGAGCGGTGCTGGGGCTCGCCGTGCTGAACCGCACGGAGGCAGCCATGCTGTGCGTGGTGCTCGCCTTGCCGGTGATCGCCGACCTGGTGCGGTGCACCTTCGCCCGCCGGGTCCAGCTGCTCGCCGTCTGCGCCGCTTCGGTGCTCGTGTTCGTCGGTCCGTGGTTCGCGTTCAACCTCATGCGCTTCGACGAGCGCGTGTGGTTCTCCACCTCCGGCGGTGGCGTGTTTCCGATGGCCAACTGCGATCCGACCTACTACGGCGAGCTCGCTGGCTACACGTCTGTGCAGTGCTGGTTCAACCGCGACGAGATGCCGTTGCAGGCAGATGACCTCTCCGCCGCGGCCGGTCTGCGAGCGGACGGCGAGGGGTTCGGCATCGATCCTGTCCACTGCCGCTGCGATCCCGACGACTGGGCGTGCATCTCAGAGGTCTGCCTGCTCGGGGGGGAGGGGGCCTACGGCACCTATGGGGTGGCGAAGGGATTGCACTACATGCACGAGCACGTGGATCGGGTGCCCTACGTCGTGAGCCTTCGCGTCCTGCGCAGCCTCGAGCTGTACGACCCCCTCCAGAAGGCGGCCTGGGACGTCGAGCACGACAGTCGCAACCGCCTCGCCGGCTGGATGGGGCTGAGCTGGTACTACCTCTCGCTGCCCTTCGCCCTGCACGGCATGGTCCTGATGCGCAGACGGGGCACGACGCTGCTGCCCGTCAGCGCCTTCTTCATCGTGACGACGTTCGCTGCGGCCATCGCCAGCCCGGTGACCAGGTTCAGGCTCGGCTTCGACGTCGCGATCCTCTTGCCGGTCGCTGTCAGCGTCGTGGCGATGCTCGACCGGCTCGAGATCGTGCGTGCCCGCGCACGGCCGACGCAGGGCGAGCCGTCAGACGTCGTCGAGGTCGGTTCCCCCGGCGTCACCTAGCAGAACGATCGCCTTCTCGATGGCTCGGCGCGCCCGGGTGACCCGCCGCTCGTCGAGGACCGGCGATGATCCACCGTCATCGATCGCGTCACGAAGGCGGGCGAGCGCCACCTCGGCCAGGTCCTCTTCGATGGCGATGAGCCGGATGCGGATGTCGTCGATGTCACGTTGCACCTCGGGGAACCTACTGCGCACCTGCGACAGCGAACCGCTCCGGATGCGGAACCACCCGCAACGCACAGGTAGCCTCGCCGCCGTGCGTGGAGGGTCGCTCGGGGCGAGGCGCGCCTGGCGGCGACGCCACGCAGGCAGCTGATGGGACCAGCGCTCCTCGACGAGCCGACGTCGAGGTTCGAGCCCGTCGTCGAGGTCGCCCGGTACCCCGCACCGATCCACGACGTCGATCCGGATGCGGCGAAGGGGTGGATCGCCCGCCTCCTGCCGATCGTGCTGGCGCGACCGGCCGTGCTGGCGGCATCCCTGGCAGCTGCGCTCGTGGCGATGGTCGCCAACGTCGCGGCGCCGGCGGTCACCCAGCAGGCCATCGACCGAGCGCTCGTCGAGCAGACCGAGCCGCTGGCGCAGTACCTGTGGATGCTCGCCGGACTCGGTGTGGTGCGGGGCACGATGGCCATGGCCTACCGCTACGGCCTCTTCGCTCTCGCGTACCGCATCGAGGCGGACCTGCGGCAGATCGTCTACCAGCGGTTGATGGCGCAGTCCTTCAGCTTCTTCGACCGCGTCCAGAGCGGTCAGCTGATCTCGCGAGCGAACAGCGACATCCGCTCGGTGCAGATGCTCCTCGCGTTCGCTCCCCTCATGGCCATCTCGCTCCTGAGCTTCTTCGTCGCGGTGGCGTTCATGCTCACCATCCACGTCGGCCTCACCGTCGCAGCGATCGTCGCGCTCCCTGGCGTGTACGTCCTGGGCGTCGGGCTGCGCAACCAGATCTTCCCGCTGTCGTGGATCGTGCAGTCGCGCACCGCGGAGCTCGCCACGCTGGTGGACGAGAGCATCAACGGCGTGCGGGTGGTCAAGTCGTTCGCTGCCGAGCAGCAGCAGCTCGACCGTCTCGCGCGCCTGGCTCGCCGGCTGCGGTGGTCCAACGTGGCGGTGGCCGACGCTCGGGCCCGCCGTGCGCCGATCATGGAGAACCTGCCCCGCGTCGGGCTGGCGCTGGTCCTGCTGTACGGCGGGTGGCTCGTCACAGAGGGCGTCCTGCAGGTCGGCGCCATCGTGGCGTTCAGCGCGTACGTCGTGATGCTCCAGACGCCGTTCCGCCTGCTCGGGTTCTTCCTCATGATGGCGCAGCGAGCGAAGGCATCGGCCGAGCGCATCTTCGAGGTGCTCGACGAGGAGGTGGCGATCACCGATCCACCTGATGCCCTCGTCCTCGATGGGGCGGCTGGCGACATCGCTCTGGACGACGTGACCTTCGGCTACGACGACGACCACCTCGTCCTGCGAGGGTGCACCCTGCACGTCTCCCCCGGCGAGACCGTGGCGATCGTCGGCCGCACCGGGTCCGGGAAGTCGACGATCGCTCGCCTGCTGGCGCGGTTCTACGACGTCGATGCCGGCGCCGTACGCCTCGACGGCCACGACGTGAGGGCGCTGTCGCTGCCGAGCCTGCGGGCGGCGGTGGGCATCGTGCTCGACGAGCCGTTCCTCTTCTCGACCACGATCCACGACAACATCGCGTTCAGCCGACCGGGGGCCACGCGCGCCGAGGTCGAGGCCGCAGCGCGCGATGCGGTGGCGCACGACTTCATCGAGGCGCTGCCCGACGGGTACGACACGGTCGTCGGCGAGCGGGGATCCACGCTGTCGGGTGGCCAGCGGCAGCGGATCGCCATCGCCCGCGCGCTCCTCGCGTCTCCGCCCGTGCTCGTGCTCGATGATGCGACCAGCGCCATCGATGCCGAGGTGGAGGAGCAGATCCTCGACGCGCTGGCCCGCCGGTCCTCGGGACGCACGACGATCGTGATCGCCCACAGGCTCTCGACGATCGCTCTCGCCGGCCGCGTGGTGCTCCTCGACGGCGGCGCCGTCGTGGCCTCCGGCACGCACCGCGACCTGCTCGCCTCCGAGCCGCGCTACGCCGAGGTGCTCGCTCACCTCGAGGAGGACATCTGATGGGGTGGGGCGCACCAGCGGGATCGCCGTTCGCCGGTCCCGGCGCCGGCGCTGCGAGCGCCGCTGCTGGCCTCCCCTTCGCGGGGATCCCGCCCGAGCTCGCCGAGCGCGTGCAGGGCGTGCTCGCCACCGAGCCGGTGCACCCCGATCCCGCCGTCCGCTTTGAGGCCGTCGACCCCGGCGAGCGCTTCACGCTGCGGGGGTACCTGCGACCGCACCGCGCCGCGCTGCTCGGCGCGCTGGTGCTCGTCGTCGTGGAGACGGTCGCGATGCAGGCCGGGCCGCTGCTGACCAAGATCGCCATCGACCGCGGGATCGCCATGGGCGACACCTCGATCCTCGTCGCGGTGTGCGCCGCCTACCTGGGATCGATCCTGTGCAACGCCCTCGCGGGCGCCGCCCGCCTCGCAGTCACCGCACGCATCGGTGAGCAGCTCATGGAGGAGCTGCGCCTCCGGGTCTTCAGCCACCTGCAGCGGCTGTCGATGGACTTCTACACCGGCGAGCGCGCCGGCCGCCTGATGACGCGCATGACCAGCGACATCGACGCCCTGTCGGTCCTCTTCCAGGACGGGTTGGTGAGCCTCGCGGTGCAGGGCCTCACCCTGGTGGTGATCACCGCGATCCTCTTCCAGCTCGACCCGACCCTCGCGACGGTCACCGTCGCAGCGATCGTGCCGGCCATGGTGGTGCTCACCTGGTGGTTCCGCGGCGCGAGCGACCGGGCCTACGGCTCGGTGCGCGACCGCATCGCGGAGGTGCTCAGCGACCTGCAGGAGAACCTGTCAGGGATCCGGGTGGTGACTGCGAGCAACCGACGCGCGCAGAACCGGGTGCACCACCGCAACGTGATCGGCGACCACCTCGACGCGAACCTCACCACGGCGCGCATCGGCGCGGTCTACGGCCCCGGGAGCGAGGCCCTCGGGATCGTGGCGCAGGCGGTCGTCCTCGGCGTCGGTGGCCACATGGTCCTGCGAGGCGAGCTCACGATCGGAGAGCTCACCGCCTTCGTGCTCTACCTCACCGCCTTCTTCGCACCCATCCAGCAGCTGGTGCAGCTCTACAACACCTACCAGCAGGGTCGCGCCGCGATAGCGAAGCTCGATGACCTCCTGCAGACCCCGCCCACGGTGGCCGAACGACCAGGAGCCGCCGTCCTCCCCCCGGTCGAGGGGTCGATCGAGCTCGATCACGTGTCGTTCGGGTACGGCCAGGCAGGCGAGGTGCTCCACGACGTCACGCTGCACGTCGCGCCTGGCGAGACGATCGCGCTCGTGGGTCCGACCGGTGCGGGGAAGTCGACCATCGCCAAGCTCATCGGTCGGTTCTACGATCCGACAGGTGGAACCGTGCGCATCGACGGCGTCGACATCCGCACCGTGACGCTGGCCTCGCTGCGCAGCCAGCTGGGGGTGGTCCCTCAGGAGGCGTTCCTGTTCCACGGCACGATCCGCGACAACGTCGCATTCGCACGGCCCGACGCCCCCGACGCCGATGTGCTCGAGGCGTGCGCCGCAGTCGGCCTCGAGCCGCTGCTGCGCCGGCTCCCCGATGGCCTCGACAGCACGGTCCACGAGCGGGGGGCGTCGCTGTCCGCCGGCGAGCGCCAGCTGCTCGCGCTGGCGCGGGCCTTCCTGGCCCGTCCCCGGGTCCTCGTGCTCGACGAGGCGACATCCAACCTGGACCTCCGATCGGAGGCGGCGATCGAGCAAGCGCTCGACGCGCTCCTCGAGGGCCGCACCGCGATCGTGATCGCCCACCGCTTGGCGACCGCCCGCCGCGCCGACCGGATCGCGGTGATCGACGGCGGCGGCATCGCCGAGCTCGGCACCCACGACGAGCTCGTCGCAGCGGGGGCGCGCTACGCCAGCCTCTACGCCACCTGGGCGCGGCACGCGGAGCCGTCGTGACGGCGCCGGTCCTCTCGTTGCGGGCGGTCACCCTCGAGCGCGACGGTCGCCGGCTGCTGGAGGACGTCACCTGGCAGGTGCTGCCGGGCGAGCGTTGGGTCGTGCTCGGACCGAACGGTGCCGGGAAGACCTCGTTGCTGGCGATCGCGTCGCTCTGGCTGCACCCGACCAGCGGGACCGTCGAGGTCCTCGGCAGTCGTCTCGGCGGCGTGGACGTCCGCACGATCCGGCCCCGGATCGGCGTGGCCTCAGCAGCGCTGGCAGACCGGCTCCGCGGCGACCTGGAGGTCCGCGACGTGGTCGTGACCGCACGCCACGCGGCGCTCGAGCCGTGGTGGCACCACTACGACCTGACCGATCGAGCGGCCGCCGACGAGGCGATGGCCCGCGTGGGCGTCGGGCACCTCGAGCGGCGCAGGTTCGGCACGCTCAGCTCCGGGGAGCGTCAGCGGGTCCAGCTGGCGCGCACCCTGGTCCGGGATCCGGAGCTCCTGCTCCTCGACGAGCCGGCCGCCGGCCTCGACCTGGGCGGGCGCGAGGACCTGCTGCGGCGGCTCGGCGCCCTGGCCGCTGACGGAGCGCTGCCGGCGGCGGTGCTGGTGACGCACCACGTCGAGGAGATCCCACCGGGGTGGACCCACGCCCTCCTCCTGCGCGACGGGCGTTCGATCGCGTCGGGTCCGGTCGCCGACGTGCTCACCGCAACGGCGCTCAGCGACCTGTTCGGCGTCCCGCTGTCCGTCGGGTGCGACGACGACCGGTGGTGGGCACGCGCCCGGAGCTGAGGGGCGGCTCAGTCCGGCGGACCGTCCGCGACGAGCTCGAGCAGCCGCTCCCGGGAGCGCTCGATCTCATCGGCGAGGAGGCGCTCGAGCACCGAGACCCCGAAACGACCCTCGTAGGTGAGCTCCATGGAGAGCGTGCAGCCATCGCCGAGCGAGGAGACCTCGGCGACCATCGACCACTCGCCGTGGGACCGCCCATCGAGCTCCTCACGCACGAACACCACGCGCTCGCCCTCGATCGACTCGGAGCGAACCATGCGGAGCCGCTTGGAGCGAGCGAGCGGACCGATGCGGGCCCGCAGATCGACCAGCCATGCCGGCCGCCCTCCATCGGCGTCGTCGAGCGGCACCGCTCTCGGCACGATGCTCAGCCACGCCGGGTAGCGATCCAGCGCGGCGACCCACGCGTACATGGTCGCCGGCGGGCACGGGGCCTCGAGGGCCGCGACGACGCGCACGGTCAGCCGGCCGGCAGCGGCGCCATCGACGCGCCGGCGATCGGTCCGGTCTCGACGACCGGTGGCTCGTCGCCGGCGAGGACTGCCAAGCGCACCCGCCACTCCCACGCCACGCGCAGGATCGGGTAGGGGTTGACCGGTGAGCCGTCGACGTGGATCTCGAAGTGGAGGTGGGGCGTGCCGCGCGCATTGCCGGTGTCGCCGACGTACCCCACCACGTCGCCAGCTTGCACCTCGCTGCCCTCGCCGACTCCGGGCTCGTACGCGCTGAGGTGCGCGTAGTAGTACCGGGTGCCGCTGTTGCCGTCGACCCAGAGGCTGAAACCGCCGAGGATGTGGCTCGACACGCTGGAGATCACGCCGTCCTCCGCTGCCAGCAGCGGTGTGCCGCTCGGCGCCAGGATGTCGGTGCCCTCGTGCCAGTGCGCCCAGGCGGTTCCCGGCATGCGGGTGTCGCCCCACCCGTCGTAGAAGCTCGTCGGAGACTCCACGGGGAAGGTGAAGCCGTCGACCATCACGTGGCTGCCCGTCTCCCACACGGTGACCTCGAACTCGGCTCTCGCCACCTCCGCCTGCACCCGCATCGTCTGCACCTGCGCCTTGCGGTGACGGCGACGAGCGTCGAGCCGCGCCTCGACCAGGCGACGGAGCTCCGCGGTGACGTCGTCGACGCGGCCGCGGGCGAGGACGAGCTGGAGCTCGTCCTCCTCGAGCACGCTGCGCACGAAGGTCGAGCGACGCGCCGCCTCCGCTGCGTCCGGAGCGCTGAGGATGGCGTCGAGACCAGCATCCTTGCCACGCAGGTAGGCGTCCACGGCCCGCTCGCTCAGCGCGCCCTGGGCGTCGTCGGCCTCACCGACCATGTCGACCCGCCGATCCTGCAGGTCGTGGTAGCGGCCCTCGAGCGCGACCGCCTGCGCGGTGAGCTCCACGAGGAGCGACTCGGCGACCATCAGGCGGTCGCGGTGCAGCGCCACGCGTCGTCGGGCCGCGAGGAGGGGTGCCTGGAGGATCTGGAGGGTCGCCGCGTCGAACGGCGGCTGCGATGCGTAGTGCGAGGGTGCTCCGTCGAGGAGATCCTCGAGCAGCTCGTCGTCGATGCCCGGCAGGAGCGGCGGCACGCCGGGCGGCGTCGGCGGCAGCGACACGTCCGGGGGGACGGTCACCTGCGGCCCGGCGGTCGTCGTCGGCGCATCCGTGCTCGGTGGGGGCTCCACGATGCTCGTCGTGGTCGTGGTGGCGGGCACAGACGACGGCGGCGGCTCCCCCTGCCCGAACGCCGGACCGGCCAGGAGCGCGAGCACGACGACGGGAGCGAGCAGCACGAGCTCCACCTGTCGTCGGGTCCTCACGGCTCGTCGTCCTCAGCTCGTCGTGCAACCACCGGGAGGTGGTCATCGAAGACCGGGATCGTACCGGGCGCAACCTCGAGGTCGACCGCACCCCCGACCTGGACCGCCCATCCGGGCACCGGTGCCCACAGCACGCTGCCCCCGACGTCGATGAGGACTCCCGGGCGCGCTGGCCGCCGGTGCACCGCCACCACGGTGCCTGGGACGTGCCCGGGAGCCGACGCGGTACCGCCGCCCGCTGGGTGGACCTTCAGGCGGTCCTCTGCAATCAGCCCCTCGAGATCGTCGCCTCCCGGCGGCAGGTCGAGCACCTCGCGCAGCGGCTGCGGCAGGGATCCGACACGCACCACGTTGCGGTGACCGAGGAACCCCGCCACCCAGCCGTCGACCGGTGCGCCGTGCACGACCGGTGGAGGGCCGTGCTGCACGATCGCACCCGATCGGAGCACGATCAGCTCGTCCGCCAAGGCACCCGCCTCCTCCTGGTCGTGCGTGACGAGCAGCACGCTGATGCCCAGGTGGCGGACCAGCGAGCCGAGCTCGGCGGCCAGCCGCCCGCGAAGATCGCGATCGAGCGCTCCCAGCGGCTCGTCCAGGAGCAGCAGCCGAGGCGAGGGCGCCAGCGCCCGCGCGAGCGCCACGCGCTGGCGCTCGCCACCTGAGAGCTGCTGCACCGCGCGGTGCTGGAGCCCCGCGAGCCCGACCAGCTCCAGGACCTCGGCGACCCGCCCGGCTGCTCGGGCCCGATCCCAGCCCATGAGGCGAAGGCCGAACCCGACGTTGCCGGACACGTCACGGTGTGGGAAGAGCGCGCCGTCCTGAGCGACGAGCCCCATCCCCCGCCGATGGACCGGCACGGCGGCCTGGTCGACCCCGTCGAGCAGGACCGCACCCGACCGCAGCGGCGCGAGGCCGACCACGGCGCGCAGCAGCGTCGACTTTCCGCCGCCCGAGGGACCGACGACGGCCACCGCCTGGCCCGGACCCACCTCGAGGGAGACGTCGTGGAGGATCGTCGAGCTCCCCAGCGCCACGGTGATCGAGCGCACGCTCAGCGCCGCACCCATGCTCACCACCCGCCCTCCGACGATCGCCAGCGATCGACGACGAGCACCACGGAGGCCACCAGGACAGCGAGCAGCACGCTCAACGCCATGGCCTGGCTGCGGTTCGCCGCGCCGGGCTGGCCGAGGAGCCGCTCGATGAGCAGCGGCACGGTCGGATGGCTGGCGCGGGCCAGGAACGTGGTGGCCCCGAACTCGCCGAGGGAGATGGCCGCAGCGAATCCAGCAGCCACCGCAGCCGCTCGCCCCACGACGGGGGCGTCCACCGCCAGCCAGACCCGGGTCGGGGTGGCTCCGAGCACCGCAGCGGCCTCCCGCATCGCCGGGTCCACCGATCGAACCACGGGCAGCACGACCCGAACCACGAACGGCAGCGCCACCACGGCGTGCGCGACCGGCACCAGCCACGGCTCCCCGCGGATCGCCAGCGGCGGGCCGCCGAAGGCGAGCAGCATGCCGAAGCCCATCGTCACCGCACTGGCACCGAGCGGCAGCAGCAGACCGATCTCCTGCCACGGCGAACGTCGACGCCCGAGCGCCACCGCCGCTGCCACCCCGAGCGGAACGGCGAGCACCACGCTCGCCGCCGCGGTGCGCAGCGACGTCGCCACCGCCTCGAGCGGGGGCACGAAGAGGACCGAGTCACGCAGCTCGCCGCCGAGGGCCTGCCATGCGCCGAAGCCGTACCCGACGCCGTCGCCCAGCCACAGCGAGCGCTCGACCAGCACGGCGAGCGGCGCTCCCAGCACCAGCGCGGTCGCCACCAGGACGCCGCCGACCCACCAGCGCGCCGCTCCCCGCACCGCCTCGAGTCGCTGGGCGACCGGAAGCTGCGGCAGCGACCGCGCTGCGCGTCGCTCCACGGCGGTGGTGACGACGAGCAGCGCCACCACCGCGAGGAGCTGGACCACCGACAGGACCGCCGCGGCCTGGAGGTCGAGCAGCTGCGTGGCCGAGCGCCAGATCTCCACCTCCACCGTCGCCCGCATGGGCCCGCCGAGGATCAGCACCACCGCGAAGCTGGTGGCGGAGAAGAGGAACGTGATCACGGCCGACGCGAGGATCGCCGGCGCCAGCAGGGGTGCCTCCACGATCGCCGCTGCTCGCCACCGCGACGCGCCGAGCGTCCGCGCTGCATCCACGAGCGACGGGTCGAGTCGCTCCCACACGAGCCCCACCGTGCGCACGACGACCGCAACGTTGAAGAACGCGTGCGCGAGGACGACCGCGGCCACGCTATGGCGCAGATCGAGCTCGATCCCCGCGGCGCGTGCCAGCGATGGCAGCGGGCCGTCGGCGCCCAGCAGCGCCGTCCATGCTGCAGCCACCACCACCGTGGGGAGGACGAACGGGACCACGAGCACCGCTTGGAGGAGGCCGCGCCCCCGGAACCGGTGGCGCGACAGCACCTGCGCGAGCGGCAGCCCGACGGCGAGGGTCAACGCCGTGGAGAGCGTCGCCTCCCACAGGGTGAAGCGCACCACCTCCGCGGTGGACGGTCGACGCAGGACCTCGAGCGCCCCGGCGAGGTCGAGCGCGCCGTCCGGGCGCAAGCCCCGATCGAGCACGGCGACCAGCGGCCAGGCGAAGAAGACAGCGAGGAACAGCAGCGGGAGCGCGCCGAGCAGCCACCGCCCGCCACGACCCGCCCGGCTCACCGCAGCACCACCTCGCCCCAGGTCGCGACCAGCGCGTCGCGCTGCGCAGCGACGACGGCGGGATCGAGGGTGAGCGGCGCATCGATACGAGCGGCGTGCTCGACGAACGCCTCGGGGAGCTCGACGTCGTCGCGCACCGGGTAGACGAACATCTGCAGCGGGATGTCCGCCTGCACGTCCTTCGAGAGGAGGAAGTCGACGAGCTGGCCGGCTTCGGCCTCGTGGTCCGTGCCTGCCAGGATCCCCGCGTACTCGACCTGCCGGTAGCACGAGTCGGTGACCACCGCCGTCGGGGCCTCGTCGAGGGGCTCGGTGGCGAAGACCACCTCGGCTGCGGGGCTCGATGCGTAGGAGACCACGATCGGACGCTCGCCCTCACCTGAGCCGCCGGAGAAGCTCCCGTAGTACGCGTCCTCCCAGCCCGACACGACCTCGACGTCGTTGGCTCGCAGCGCTCCCCACCAGCCTTGCCAGCCCTCATCGCCGTACCGGGCGACGGTGGCGAGGAGGAAGGCGAGGCCGGGGCTCGAGCTCGCGGGGTCCTCGACGACGGTGAGGCCGCGGTAGGCCGGCTCGATCAGATCGTCGAGACCAGCGGGCGGGGCGAGACCGGCGTCCTGGAACCAGGCGCGGTCGTAGTTGAGGCACACATCGCCCACGTCGATCGGCGTCACGTGGTCGTCGACCTCCAGCGCATCGTCCACGTGCGCCAGCGCATCGCTGCGGTACGGCAGGAACAGCTCCTCATCGAGCGCACGTCCGAGGAGGTTGCTGTCGACGCCGAAGAGCACATCGCCCTCGGGGTCGTCCTTGGTGAGGATTGCCCGGTTGAGCGCTGCTCCGGCGTCACCGCTGGGGAGCAGCTCGACGTCGATGCCCGTCCTGTCGGTGAACGCATCGAGCAGGTCGGGCGTGAGCGCGAACGAGTCGTGGGTGATGAGCACCAGCTCGACGGGCGCATCGCTCGCGTCGTCGACGGGCGTCGTCGAGCCTGACCGCTCCGCATCATCACCTCCGCAGGCGGCGGCGATGAGGGCGAGCGCCGCGAGCGCGGCGAGGCGGCGGGTGGTGGAACGGGTCGTCGTCATCGAGGTGCTCCTCTGAGGGGATCGGTCTGCGGGTCGGCGACGGGCTGGATGGCCAGCAACGTCCCGTCGCGCACGGTGAGCACGGCCTGGGTGTCGACCAGCTCGTTCGACACGCCCCGCGCCGACCACGGCGCGAGGTCCTCGTCGTACAGCGGCCAGCGGAGCCCGGAGGTGGTCACGCCGTAAACGGGCGCCCCGGCGGCGAGGAGGCTGACGTTCGACCCGGCCGCGCCGTGCACGGTCGCTTCGCTGCGCACGACGGTCACCAGGGTGGCGCCGAGGTGGGCCACGACGTCGGCCGACGCCAGCGCGGGTGCGGTGAGCACAGCGACGTTGGCCAGGTGGTGATCGCCGCGCCCGGCAGCGCCGCCGATCACGGTGATGCGGTGCGCGCCGATCGCGACTGCGCGGGCGAGCGACAGCTCGAGGTCGGTGCGGTCCTTGTCCGCGGGGTGCACCTCGATGGTCGCACCCGCCTGCTCGGCGTGCGCCAGGTCCCTGGCGTCGACGGAGTCGAGGTCGCCGATGACGCAGTCGACGTGCAGGCCGAGCGGTGCCGCCAGGGTCAAGCCCCCGTCGGCGGCGATGACGATCGACCCGGTGGCGACCTGCGGCGGCGCGACGGGCGCGCCACCACCGATCAGGATCACCACCTGCACGAGCTCTGCCACCAGCACTCCCGACCGCCGGCGACGTGCTGAGAGACCCTCCCTGCGCCGGCATGACCCGGATCAGGTGAAGACGGTCGGAGGCGATTGCACCCTCCCTCTCAGCCCGGCTCGCCGGACTCCCGTGGAACGCTCGAGATGCTACCTCAGAAGCCGAGTCCGTCGTAGCGGTGCAGGAAGGCCGCCATCGATTGACGGCTCACCGCGCTCGTCGGGTGGAACCCGCCGTCAGCGAAGCCGGCGGTGATGCCGGTGGTCGCCAGCCACTCGATCTCCTTGAAGAAGGGGTGATTGGTCGGCACGTCGTTGAACGATGGCGAGCCTGGTGTGAAGGCCGGGGAGCCGGCGAAGCGGTAGAGGAAGGCCGCCATGGACTGGCGCGTCACCGCGCTGGTCGGGTGATAGCCGCCGTCAGCGAACCCGCCGGTGACCCTGCTGTCGGCGAGCCACTCGATCTCCTTGAAGAAGACGTGGCTCGTCGGCACGTCGTTGAAGGACCGGATCGCCGGCGGGGTGAACGCGGGTGAGCCGGCGAAGCGGTACAGGAACGCCGCCATGGACTGGCGCGTCACCGAGCTCGTCGGGTGGTAGCCGCCGTCTGCGAAGCCCGACGTGATGCCCTCGTTCACCAACCAGTCGATGTCGTCGCAGAACGGGTTGGTGCGGGGAACGTCAGGGAACGGCCCGGTGTTGGGAGCATCGCACGCACCGATCACCCCCGGCGTCACCGCCGGCGACGGCGCTGAGGGCGCCGAGGTCCCCTGGGCGTTGGCGGCGATCACGGTGAAGGTGTAGCTGACGCCGTTGGTCAGGCCCGCCACCGTGCATGCAGAGGCTGGGGCCGACGAAGTGCACTGCGCCCCACCAGGTGCTGCGGACACGGTGTAGCTCGTGAGGGGAACGCCGCCGGTGGACAGCGGCGGCGTCCAGTCGACGAACACCGTCGTGTCGCCCGGGGTGCCGACGACCGCGGTCGGCGGACCGGGCACGCCGGCGGGAACGACCGCGCTGGAGGCAGCGGACGGCGTCGAGCTTCCCAGAGCGTTGGTCGCCACCACGCGGAACGTGTAGCTCGTCCCGTTGGTGAGGCCCGTCACGGCGCACGTGGTGAGCACCGCGCTCGTGCAGGTCTCGCCGCCGGGCGTCGAGGTCACGGTGTAGCCCGTGATCGGCGACCCGCCGTTGTTCAGCGGCGCGACCCACGACACGACCGCCGAGCCGGACCCGGCCACCGCGCTGGCACCGGTCGGCGGCTGGGGCGGACCCAGCGGGGCGACCGGCGCCGACGTCGACGAGGGTGCGCCGCTGCCCGCGGCGTTGGTGGCGACGACGGTGAAGGTGTACGGCGTGCCGTTCGCGAGGCCGTTCACGGTGCACGACGTGCCGCCGGTGGTGCACGTCCGTCCACCAGGCGCCGACGTGACCGTGTAGCTGGTTATCGGCGTGCCGCCGGTGGACACCGGCTCCGTCCAGGAGACGACCACCGAGGCGTTGGCGGAGTCGCCGGTGACGCCCGTGGGCGGCCCCGGCACCGAGACCGGGATGATCTGCGGGCTCGGCGAGGACGGGATCGAGCTCCCGATGGCGGTCGTCGCCACCACGCTGAAGGTGTACGGCGTGCCGTTGACGAGGCCCGTCACCACGCACCCGATGGTGCCCGCGGTGCTGCAGGTGAGGCTCCCCGGCGACGAGGTGACGGTGTAGCCGATGATCGGCGACCCACCGTTGGACGCGGGGGCGGTCCAGGTGATGGTGGCCTGCTGGGTGCCGGCGACCGCCAGCGCCCCGGTCGGCGGCCCGGGCAGCGCCGCGGGCGTCACCGCACTCGACGGCGCCGACGGCGCCGAGGAGCCCGCGGCGTTGACCGCCACGACCGTGAACGTGTGCGGCGTCCCGTTGGTGAGGCTGGTGACTGTGCACGAGGTGCCGACCGTGGAGCAGGTCCGGCCGCCGGGCGAGGCGGTGACGGTGTATCCCTGGATGCTGCTGCCGCCCGTCGAGGCCGACGGGGTCCACGAGATCGACGCCTGGGCGTTGCCTGGCACCGCCACGACGCCGGTCGGCGCCGAGGGCACCGTGCGGGGCGTGACCGCGCTGCTCGCCGTCGATGGCGCGCTGCTGCCGATGACGTTCGTGGCCACGACGCTGAACGTGTAGCTGAGGCCGTTGGTGAGACCAGTCACCACGCAGGTGGTGGTCGGCGCGACCGAGGTGCAGGTGAAGGCGCCCGGCGTCGAGGTGACGGTGTAGCCGGTGATCGGCTGCCCGCCGTTGGAGACCGGTGCGGTCCACGACACGGTGACCTGCTGGTTGCCAGGCACGGCCAGCACGGTGGTGGGCGCGCCCGGCACCGCGGCGGGGGTCACGGCGTTGGACGGCGCCGAGGCCGGGCTGGTGCCACGAGCGTTCGTGGCGGTCACCGTGAACGTGTAGCTCACCCCGTTGGTCAGCGCGCTGATCGTGCAGGAGGTGAGGCTCGTGGTGGTGCACGTCCGCGGGCCGGGGCTCGCGGTGACGGTGTACCCGGAGATGGGCACGCCGCCGTTGTCCGCCGGAGCGGTCCACGAGATCGTGGCGGTCGTGTTGCCGGGGACCGCGGTGATGCCGGTCGGGGCGTCTGGCGGCACCGATGGCGTGACGGGCGCCGATGCGCTCGAGGGCAGGCCGTCGCCGGCGGCGTTGGTGGCGACCACCTGGAACGTGTAGCTGGTGCCGTTGGTGAGCCCCGTCACCACGCAGGTGGTGGTCGGTGCGACCGTCGAGCAGGTGAAGCTGCCCGGCGTCGAGGTGACCGTGTAGCCGGTGATCGGCGATCCGCCGATGGCGCCGGGGGCGGTCCACGACACGGTGACCTGCTGGTCGCCGGGCACGCCGACCACGCCCGTCGGCTTGCCCGGCACCGCGATCGGGGTCACCGAGTTCGACGGCGCCGAGGCGGGGCTCGTGCCACGCGCGTTGGTGGCCGTCACGGTGAAGGTGTAGCTGGTGCCGTTGGTAAGCCCGGTGACCGTGCACGACGTCAACGTCGTGGCCGTGCACGTGCGCCCCTCGGGGCTCGAGGTCACGGTGTAGCCGGTGATGGGCACGCCGCCGTTGTACGGCGCGACCCACGACACCAGCGCCGTGGCGTTGCCGGGGACGGCGCTGACGGCGGTGGGCGCGTCAGGCGGCACCGAGGGCGTCGTCGACTGGGAGGCCCCCGACGGCACGCTGTCGCCCACCGTGTTGGTGGCGACGACGCGGAACGTGTAGCTGGTGCCGTTGGTGAGCCCGCTCACCACGCACGTGGTGGTCGGCGCGACCGTCGAGCAGGTGACGCCGCCGGGCGTGGAGGTGACGGTGTAGCCGGTGATGGGCAGGCCGCCGTTGGACACCGGCGTCGTCCACGACACGGTGACCTGCTGGTTCGCCGGTACGACCTGCACGCCGGTCGGCGCGCTCGGCACCGTGGCGGGGATCACCGCGGCCGACGGGGCGGATGCCGGGCTGGTGCCACGAGCGTTGGTCGCGGTCACGGTGAACGTGTAGCTGACCCCGTTGGTCAGCCCGGTCACCGTGCAGGAGGTGAGGGTCGTGGTGGTGCACGTCCGCGGGCCGGGGCTCGCGGTGACGGTGTACCCGGTGATGGGCACGCCGCCGTCGTCCACCGGCGCCGTCCACGACACGAGGGCGTTGGTGTTGCCCGGCGTCGCGACGACACCGGTCGGCGCATCTGGCGGCACCGACGGCGTGATCGAGGCGGTCGGGTTCGACGGCAGGCTGTTGCCTGCTGCATTGGTCGCCACGACGGTGAACGTGTAGCTGGTGCCGTTGGTCAGGCCGCTCACCACGCAGGTGGTGGTCGGCGCGGCCGAGGTGCAGGTGAAGCCGCCAGGAGACGACGTGACGGTGTAGCCGGTGATCGGCGTGCCGCCGGTGACCGATGGAGCGTTCCACGACACGGTGACCTGCTGGTCGCTGGGGATGCCCGTGACGCTCGTCGGCTTGCCCGGCACCGCGACCGGCGTCACCGCGTTCGACGGCGCGGACGCCGGGCTCGTGCCCCGCGCGTTCGTCGCGGTCACCGTGAACGTGTAGCTGACCCCGTTCGTGAGGCCCGTCACGGTGCAGGTGAGGAGGGTGGTGGTGCAGGTGCGGGTACCGGGGCTGGCGCTGACCGTGTACCCGGTGATCGGCACCCCGCCGTTGCTCGCCGGCGCGGTCCAGGAGATCACCGCGTTGGTGTTGCCGGGCACCGCGACCACGGCGGTCGGGGCATCTGGCGGCACCGACGGGATGATGGCGGCCGATGGGCTCGACGGCAGGCTGTCGCCTGCTGCGTTGGTCGCCACGACGGTGAACGTGTAGCCGGTGCCGTTGGTCAGGCCGCTCACCACGCAGGTGGTGGTCGGTGCGACCGTCGAGCAGGTGAAGCTGCCCGGCGTCGAGGTGACCGTGTAGCCGGTGATCGGCGTGCCGCCGGTGACCGATGGCGCGTTCCACGACACGGTGACCTGCTGATCGCCGGGGATGCCCGTGACGCCCGTGGGCTTGCCCGGCACCGCCACCGGCGTCACCGCGTTCGACGGCGCGGACGCCGGGCTGGTGCCGCGCGCGTTCGTCGCCGTGACGGTGAACGTGTAGGTGACGCCGTTGGTGAGGCCCGTCACCGTGCACGACGTGCTGCTGGTCGAGCACGTCCTCGTGCCCGGGCTGGCGCTGACGGTGTAGCCGGTGATCGGCACCCCGCCGTTGTACGGCGCGGTCCAGGAGATCACGGCGTTGGTGTTGCCGGGCACCGCGACCACGCCGGTCGGCGCGTCGGGCGGCACCGACGGCGTGGTGGACGGCGACGCTCCCGAGGGCGCGCTGTCGCCCACCGCGTTGGTGGCGACGACCCGGAACGTGTAGCTGGTGCCGTTGGTCAGGCCGCCGACCACGCAGGTGGTCGTAGGCGGCACCGTGCTACACGTGAAGCCGCCGGGCGTGGAGGTGACGGTGTAGCCCGTGATGGGCAGCCCGCCATCGGACACCGGCGTCGTCCACGACACGGTGACCTGCTGGTCCGCAGGCACGACCTGCACGCCGAACGGCGCGCTCGGCACGGTCGCGGGGATCACGGCGTTGGACGGCGCAGACGCTGGGCTGGTGCCACGAGCGTTCGTGGCCGTGACGGTGAAGGTGTAGGTGACGCCGTTGGTGAGGCCCGTCACGGTGCACGAGGTGCTGCTGGTCGAGCAGGTCCTGCCACCGGGGCTGGCCGTGACGGTGTAGCCGGTGATGGGCACCCCGCCGTCGTAGGGCGCGGTCCACGACACGGTGGCGGCCTTGTTGCCCGCCGCGGCGGTGGCGCCGGTCGGCGCGTCGGGCGGCACCGACGGCGTGGTGGACGGCGACGCGTTAGAGGGCAGGCTGTCGCCCACCGCATTGGTCGCCACCACGGTGAACGTGTAGCTCACGCCGTTGGTCAGGCCAGTCACGACGCACGTCGTGGTGGGTGCCCCCGAGGAGCAGGTGACGCCATCGGGCGACGACGTCACGGTGTAGCCGGTGATCGGCGTGCCGCCGGTGACCACGGGCGCGGTCCACGAGACGGTGACCTGCTGGTCGGCCGGCACCACCACCACGCCCGTGGGCTTGCCCGGCACGGTGACGGGGATGACGGCGTTGGACGGCGCAGACGCCGGGCTGTCGCCGCGGGCGTTGGTGGCGACGACGGTGAACGTGTAGCTGGTGCCGTTGGTGAGGCCAGTCACCGTGCACGACGTGAGCGTCGTGGTGGTGCACGTCCTCGTGCCCGGGCTGGCGCTCACGGTGTAGCCGGTGATGGGAACGCCGCCGTCGTAGGGCGCGGTCCACGACACGAGCGCCGTGGTGTTGCCCGGCGTGGCGGTGACCCCGGTCGGCGCGTCGGGGGGCGTCGACGGCGTCGTGGCCGCCGACGCGCTCGACGGCAGGCTGTCGCCCGCGGCGTTGGTCGCCACGACGGTGAACGTGTAGCTGGTGCCGTTGGTCAGGCCGCTCACCACGCAGGTCGTGGTGGGCGCGACCGAGGTGCACGTGAAGCCGCCGGGCGACGAGGTGACGGTGTAGCCGGTGATCGGCGAGCCGCCGGTGACCACCGGCGCGGTCCACGACACGGTCACCTGCTGGTCCCCGGGCACCACCTGCACGGCGGTGGGCTTGCCCGGCACAGCGATCGGGGTCACCGCGTTGGACGGCGCAGACGCCGGGCTGTCGCCGCGCGCGTTGGTGGCGACGACGGTGAACGTGTAGCTGACGCCGTTCGTGAGGTTCGTGACGGTGCACGACGTGGCACCCGAGGTGGTGCAGGTGCGCGGGCCGGGGCTGGCGGTGACGGTGTAGCCGGTGATGGGGACGCCGCCGTCGTAGGGCGCGGTCCACGAGATGTCTGCGCTGGCGTTGCCGCCGACCGCGACCACGCCGGTCGGGGCGTCGGGCGGCACCGAGGGCGTGATCGAAGCCGTCGGGTTCGACGGCAGGCTGTCACCCGCAACGTTGGTGGCCACGACGCGGAACGTGTAGCTCGTGCCGTTCGTGAGCCCGCCCACCACGCAGGTGGTGGTCGGCGGCGTCGAGGTGCAGGTGAAGCCACCCGGCGTCGAGGTGACGGTGTAGCCGGTGATCGGCGAGCCGCCGGTGGACGCTGGCGCGGTCCACGACACCGCGACCTGCTGGTCGCCGGGGATGCCGACGACCCCGGTGGGCTTGCCTGGCACGGCCGCCGGCGTGACCGCGTTCGACGGCGCGGACGGTGGGCTGTCGCCGCGGGCGTTGGTGGCGACGACGGTGAACGTGTAGCTGACGCCGTTGGTCAGGCCCGTCACCGTGCAGGTGGTGCCGCTGGTCGAGCACGTCCGGCCGCCTGGGCTCGCGGTGACCGTGTAGCTCGTGATGGGCACGCCGCCGTCGTCGATCGGCGGGGTCCACGACACGTCTGCGCTCGCGTTGTCCGGGCTGGCGACGACCGCCGTCGGTGCGTCGGGGGGCACCGACGGGGTGATCGCAGCCGACGGAGCCGACGGGACGCTGTCGCCGCGGATGTTCGTGGCGACGACGGTGAAGGTGTAGGGCGTGCCGTTGGTGAGGCCGGTCACCACGCACGTCGTGGTGGGCGGCGTCGACGTGCACGTGGCGCCGCCTGGGCTGGCGGTCACCGTGTAGCCCGTGAGCGGCGTGCCGCCGTCGTCACCGGGCGCCGTCCACGAGACGGTCACCTGCTGGTCGCCGGGCATCCCGGTCACCGCGGTCGGCGGGTCGGGCGGCACCTGGGTGTCGCGCTCGAAGGACCGCACCGCGGAGGTGCCGACGACGTTGTTGTCGGCGTCGAGCGCCTGGACCCGCCAGTACCAGATGCCGTCCGGGTAGCGAGCCGTCGGGCGCCACGTCGTCATGCCGGTGGTCACCGTCTCGGCGATGGAGATGAACGCGGCGGTGGAGCTCCGCTGGAAGCGGTACGAGGCGGCATCGGGGTTCATCGCCCACTCGAACGCGATCTCGTCGTCGAGGAAGAAGGCGCCGTCGGCCGGACCCACCAGGGTCGGCGACCGCTCGTCGATCGTGAACGTCCAGCCGTCGGTCCAGGGCCCGTCGAGGTTGCCCTGGTCCTTGCGCTTGATCCGCCAGGCGTAGGTGCCCACCGGCAGCGGATCCACCGGGGTGTGCTCGACCGCGCTGGTGGTGACCGTCAGCACCTTGTTGACCGGCGAGAAGGCGGTGTCGCCGTTGGCGTACACCTCGATCACGTAGTCGACCGCGCCCTCCTGCGCGTCCCAGGTGAACGTCGGGTCGCCCAGCAGCGACGCGCCGTCGGCCGGGGTCTGGCGCACGATGTCGGGCGACGCCTTCGTCGTGAGGAAGGTCGGGCTCCACGTGAGGTTGTTGCCGCTCTTGTCGATCGCTCGAACCCGCCAGTACAGCGGACCCTCGGGGTAGGTCTTGTTCCACGGCGTGTAGAAGCTCGTCTCGACGGTGGCGCTGTCGAGCAGCGGGCTCATCGTCGGGCTGGTCGAGACCTCGATCCGGTACTCCATGGCCTCGAGGTCGTCGGCCCACGTCGTGCTCAGGTGCGGCGTCCACGCGAACAGCGGCTCGTCGGTGGAGATCGACAGGTCATCGGGGCTCACGAGCTCGACGGGGACCGAGCGCTTCTGGAACGCGCCGTGCTCCACGGTGAGCCCGGTCGGCACGGGAGCGCAACCCGCGAGGGTGCACGGGCGCACGTACCAGTAGTAGGCCTGGCCGACGTTGTTGTCCGGCAGCTCCTCGCGAGGCACGAACATGGTGTTGCTCGTGGTCGTGTAGGTGCGATCGATGTTGGTGAAGAACTCGTCGAAGGCCACGTACACGGTGTAGGAGACCGCGCCGAACACCGGGGTCCACGACAGCAGCGGGCTGGAGGTCACCTGGTCGCAGACGGCGGGAGGCGCGCAGACCGCGGGTGTGAGGTAGGTGGTGGCGCCTTCGATGCCGATGACGTCGAAGGTCCGCGACGCTCCGGTCGCCACCAGCGCGTCGACGCCGTCGCGCGCTTCGACGTACCACGAGTACGTCCCGCCGGGCAGCAGCGTGGTCGGCGTCCAGGAGGGGTAGAACAGGTCGGTGACGGTCAGCACCTCGACCGTCGACGACGTGTCGATGACGTGCAGGTCGTAGCTCACCGCGCCGGTGGTCCAGCCCCACTCCAGCGCCGGCATGTCCGACGACGCGGTCCCGTTGGCAGGGGCGACCGGGGTCGGCGAGGCGAGCAGCGGCGCGGGAGCGAGGAGGTCGAAGGTGGCGGGGCCGGCCATCTCACCGGTGTTCGCCTCGACCGTCCAGGTGAGGGTCTCCGGCAGCGCCCACGGGGTGGGGGTGGCGCTCGAGAGCAGGCTGAGGTCGGTCGGAGGCGTCCACCGCGTGGCCTGCGTCGTACCGGACGCGAGCTGCGTCCCGTCGTCGTCGTACACCCTGATGGTGTAGCTCCCAGCACCCTGGACCGGCGTCCAGTCGAAGATCGGGACGTCCGCGGTCGCGAAGCCCACGGGTGAGACCTGCGCGATCACCTGCTGGCCCCGCACGAAGTCCCGCGTCTCGGACCACAGCCCGACGCCGCCGGAGCCGTCGTCGATGGCGCGCACCCGCCAGAACACGTTGGCGTCGGCGGTGAGCCCGGTGCAGCCCCCCGGCGTGCTCGCGCCACCACCGTGGACGTACAGCTCGGTCTGGATCGTGAAGCAGCTCTGCGGCGACGAGAAGTTCGAGTCGCTGTCGAGCTGGAGCTCGTAGTGCGAGGCGCGGTACGACGGGCACCAGCTGAAGTGCACCGTGGTGGACATCGTGGCGCCGTCAGCCGGGTAGAGCAGCTGGCGCGACGGGCTCGTGCAGACACCCGGCCCGGCACCCAGGTCGCCGTTGCTGATGCTCGTGCTGCCGGGGCCGGCCCCCGCCGGGCCGCCGTCGCCGATCGTGCCCGGGGCAGCGACGCATCCCAGCTGGGACGGGTAGCACGGCTCGGCCGATCCGTCGTCGCTCCACCCGCGCGTGAAGGCGAACACGGTGGACCACGCGCCGACGTGGCCGTCGGCGTCCTTCGCGCGCACCCGCCAGAAGTAGCTGCCGTTGTCGAAGTGGTCGGCGTCGACGTAGGCCGACCCCTTGATGGTCGGCACGGTGAGCACGATCGGCGGGTTGAAGTCGATGCTGATGCTCACCTGGAGCTCGTAGCTGGCTGCGCCCAGCACGTCGGTCCAGTCGAAGAACACGTCGGTGATCGGCGTCAGGGTGGTGTTGGGCGGGTTGAGCGGAACGGGCACGTCGGGCCAGACGAGCGAGTACGTGCGCGTCACCGACGGCGGGGTGAGCACGCCGGTGCCGCTGGCGTTGGACGAGCCGGTCACCCGCCAGTAGTACGTCTGCCCGTAGTCCTGCGTGGTCGGCAGCGTGTAGCTCAGGTTCGTGGTGACCACGCTCGTGGCCCCGATGAAGTCGGCCGCGTCGTCGATCTCGAGCTTGTAGCTGCGCGCCATGTCGAGCGCGTTCCACGAGAAGGTCGTCGCCTCGGTCGGGAAGGTCAGCACCGCACCGTCCGCGGGGGCGACGAGCGTGGGCGCGACGAGGGTCTTGGTGAACGACGCGCTGGCGTAGGGGCCGGTCCCGTCGCCGTCGATGGCCGCGACGCGCCAGTAGATGGTGCCGGTCGGCAGCTCGATGATCGGGCTGTAGGAGCTGTTGTAGGTCGTGGTGTTGACGAGCGTGGTTCCGTACGCCGGATCGACGGAGATCTGGATCCGGTAGTTGGTGACGTCGGGGACCACGGCCCAGTCGAGGACGGGGTTCGCTCCCTCGACGGTGCCGTTGGGGGTCAGCCCGGAGGGAGCGACCGGCACCGCGCCGGCGGCGACGGGTGCCAGCAGGCTGGCGAGCACGGCCACGACCAGCAGCGCGATCCCCCGGCGTGCACGCACAGCACTCGACATCGAAACCGACCTCCCCCGGGCTGCGGCGCAGCGGCCCTGTGTCTCGTCGGCCGAGACCGTACCAGTCGGCTGCCCTGCGTCGCGGCCCGAACGCGCTCCGCGCGCACCGGTCACGGAGCGTTGCTCAGGACCCGATGCCGTCCATTCGGCTGAGCACGCGCAGCATCACCTCGTCCGCGCCCCCACCCACGGAGAGCAGCCGCGTATCGCGGAAGAACCGCGCCGTCCACGTCTCCTCCATGTAGCCCACCCCGCCGTGCAGCTGGAGGCAGGTGTCGGCGGTCCGACGCACCAGTCGGCCGGCCAGGAGCTTCGCCACCGTCGCCTCCCGAGTCGCATCGCGCCCAGCGACGATGGCGTCGGCGGCCGCGTAGCAGTGGTGCCGCAGCGCGTCACGCTCGGCACCGAGCTCGGCGAGGAGGTACGCGACGTGCTGCTGGTCGCCGAGCGTGGCACCGAACGCCCGCCGCTCGTTGACGTAGGCGATGGTCCGCTCCAGGGCCGTGTCGAGCTGGCCCAGCGCCTGGTACGCGGCGATGAGCCGCTCGTGCTGGAACTGCTCCATCTGCTGGGCGAACCCCCTACCCTCGACGCCGATGGTGTTGGCGACCGGCACGCGCACCTCCACCAGCGACAGCTCGGCGGTGTCCGACGACCGCATCCCGAGCTTGTCGAGCTTCCGGCTGACGGTCAGCCCGGGCACGTCGGTGGGAACCACGATCTGCGACATCCCCCGCGCTCCCCCCTCATCGCTGGTGCGCGCCAGGAGGCACAGCCAATCCGCCTGCACGCCGTTGGTGATGTAGAGCTTGGTGCCGTCGATCACCCAGTCGTCGCCGTCGCGGCGCGCCCGCGTCCGCAGGCCAGCGACGTCTGAGCCGGCATCGGGCTCGGTGACGGCGATGGCGGCCACGTGGTCGCCAGCGAGCGCCGGTCGCAGGTACCGCTCCTTCAGCTCGGCGCTGCCGTGTCGTGCCAGCGACGGCGTCGCCATGTCGGTCTGCACCGAGATCGCCAGCGGCACGCCGCCGCACGGCAGGCGGCCGAGCTCCTCGCCCAGCACCACCGTGAAGCGGTGATCGGCTCCCCCGCCACCGTCTGCGGGGTCGTACTCCAAGCCGATGGCGCCCAACGCAGCGAGACCGCGCAGCACCTGGTGGAGCGGGAACGCTCCCGCCGCCTCCCACTCCTCGACGTGCGGGGCGACGGCGGTGGCCAGGTGCGCGCGCAGCGACGAGCGGAACGCCTCGTGCTCCTCGGTGAACGACATGTCGGCTCCTCCCCCGCCCGCACCGCGACGAGCCAGCACATCCTGGCAGGAGGCGCCCGCGATGTCGGCCAGCACCCCTTGTACGCTCGCCGGACCTCCGCATCCTGCGGAGCGCAGAGCCAGGAGGACGCGTGCAGCGGACGATCTTCGACGAGGAGCACGACCAGTTCCGAGCATCGATCCGTCGGTTCGTCGCTGAGGAGATCGCTCCCCACCACCTGCAGTGGGAGACCGACGGGATCGTCCCCCACGCGCTCTTCGAGCTCGCTGGGCAGCACGGGTTCCTCGCCATGGCCGCACCCGAGGAGCACGGCGGCGGCGGCGTCGACGACTTCCGCTACAACCTCGTCATCGCCGAGGAGGTCCAGTACGCAGGCGTGGCCGGCAGCGGCCTCGGCCTCACGCTGCACAACGACATCGTCCTGCCGTACTTCCTGCACCTGGCCACCCCCGAGCAACAGGCGCGATGGCTGCCGGGCATCGTGTCGGGCGAGCTCGTGACCGCCATCGCCATGACCGAGCCCTCGATGGGCTCCGACCTGGCGTCGATGCGCACCACCGCACGGCGGGACGGCGACGAGTTCGTGGTCGACGGCTCGAAGACGTTCATCACCAACGGGATCAACGCCGACCTCGTCGTGGTCGCGGCCAAGACCGACCCGACGCAGCGCCACAAGGGCATGAGCCTGCTGGTGGTCGAGCGCGGCATGCCGGGGTTCGAGCGCGGCCGCAACCTCGAGAAGATCGGCCTGCACAGCCAGGACACCGCCGAGCTGTTCTTCACCGACGTGCGCGTGCCCGTCGACAACCTCCTCGGCGAGGTGGGCCAGGGCTTCGTGCACCTCGTCCAGAACCTCCCGCAGGAGCGCCTCGCACTCGCCATGTCCGCGGCCGCCGCCAGCCGCCAGGCGCTGCGCTGGACGCTCGAGTACACCGCGGAGCGCCAGGCGTTCGGACAGCCGGTCTCGCACTTCCAGAGCGCGCGCTTCACCCTGGCGGAGATGGCCACCGAGATCGAGATCGCCGAGGTCTTCGTCGACCGGTGCGTCCTCGCGCTCAACGCGGGGCTGCTCACCGCCGAGGACGCTGCGATGGCCAAGTGGTGGTGCACCGAGCTGCAGAAGCGCACCGTCGACCGCTGCGTGCAGCTCCACGGCGGCTACGGCTACATGCTCGAGTACCCGATCGCTCGAGCGTACGTGGACGCCCGCATCCAGACCATCTACGGCGGCACCACCGAGATCATGAAGGAGATCATCGGCAGGAGCCTCGTCCCGTGACCGGGCCGGCGGGCGGTTCCGCCGGTGCCGGCACCCGCGAGGGCCGCGAGCGCGCCGCTGCCCTCGCCGCTGCGCTCGCCACGTTCGCTCTGGGTGCGGCGAGCATCGTGGTCGTCGGCACCGATGGGGCTGCTCCTCCGCTGACGGCTGCGGTCGTGACGTCGACGACGTCGACCACCGCCACCTCGACAAGCGTCACCACGACCACGATGACGAGCACCTCGACGACTGGCGAGACCACGACCAGCGCGACCTCCGCGCCGCCCTCGACGACCTCACCGCCGCCGCCTCTGCCACTCCCCTCGCCCCAACCCCTACTTCCGCCCCCGCCCCCGCCGCCCGTCGTAGCGCGGGTGACGGCGCCCTTCGAGGGCCTCGGCACGTGGATCGACGTGCTCGACTGGTCGCCCACGTACACCGCGGGGCGCGTCTCGATCACCCCGGCGGACGTGGACGTGATGGCGGCGCACGGCGTGGAGGTCCTGTTCGTCCAGACGGCGCGCTTCAACCGCCCCGAGGATGTGCTCGACCCCGCCCTCCTCCAGCAGCTCATCGATCGCGCTCACGGCCACGGGATGGACGTCGTCGCGTGGTACCTGCCCACGTTCACCGACCCGGCGACCGACCTGCGTCGGCTGCTCGCTGCCGCCGAGCTCGACGTCGAGGCGATCGCCGTCGACATCGAGTCCACCGCGCTGAGCGACGTCGCGCTCCGCAACGAGCGACTGGTCCAGCTCGGCGCCGAGCTCGACCGTCGACTCCCCCGGATGCCCATCGGGGCCATCGTGCTGCCGCCGGTGGCGACCGAGCTGCTCAACCCCGCGCTCTGGCCGGACTTCCCGTGGCGGTCGTTGCCGGCGAGCTACGACGTGGTGCTTCCCATGGGCTACTGGACCAACCGCACCGCTGAGTCGGGCTGGCTCGACGGCGAGCGGTACACGACTCGCAACGTCGAGCTGGTGCGCGAGCTCACCGGCGATGCTTCGATCCCGGTGCACGCGGTGGGCGGCATCGCGAACGCTGCGACCGTCTCACAGGTGCAGGGGATGGTGCGCGCCTGCCGATCGCTGCGCCTCGTGGGTTGCTCGATGTACGACGAGGCCACGATGCGGCCCGACCTCTGGCCTCCCCTCCTCCCCCTCGTCACACCCTGACGGCCGCACCCCCACCTTCTCGGTGCGCTGGTGAGACCCCCAGTCTCACCACCCTTCCCAGATCGCCCATCGGGCGTTCTCGGCGCGTGGACGTCAGCGCCGGAGGAGGTCCTTGGCGATGTGGGTGATCTGGATCTCGTCGGTCCCGGCGTAGATCTGGAGCACCTTGGCGTCGCGCGCCAGCTGCTCCACGCGGAACTCGGCCATGTAGCCGTTGCCGCCGAACAGCTGCACCGCCTCCATCGCCACCTCGCTCGCGGCGCGCGCCGAGTACAGCTTCATCGCGGAGGCCTCCGCCAGGGTCAGGCCCTTGCCGGCGGCTGCCATCTCGATGTACCGGAAGACGAGGTTCTGCACGTTGAGGCGCGCCACCTCCATGCGAGCCAGCTTGTCCTGGATGAGCTGGTAGTTGCCGATCGGCTGGCCGAACTGGACGCGGTCCTTGGCGTACTGCACCGACAGCTCCAGGCAGCGCTCGATGATGCCCAGCGCCATGGCGGCGACACCGGATCGCTCCATGGAGAAGGTGTCCTTCGCTCCCTCGCGTCCACCAGATGGGACGTCCTCGGTCTCGCCGATGAGGCGATCGAGCCCCACGCGCACGTCGGTGAGGAAGAGCTCACCGGTCGGCGAGGAGTGCATGCCCATCTTGCGCAGGGGCTTCGACTGCTCGAGTCCGGGCATGCCGCGGTCGAGGACGAACGACAGGATCTTCCGCTCATCGGCCGGATTGCCCTCATCGAGCTTGCAGATGAAGACGATGGTGTCCGCGTACGGGCCGTTGGTGATGAACGTCTTCGACCCGTTGAGGATGTACTCGTCACCGTCGCGGCGAGCGGTCGACAGCATCGAGCCGAAGGCATCCGAGCCGCTGTTCGGCTCGGTGATGGCCCACGCGCCGATCTTCTCGAGCGAGAGCAGCTCGGGCACCCACCGCTCCTTCTGCGCGATGGTGCCGCGCGACTGGATCGAGGCTGCGGTGAGACCCATGGAGACGCCCATCGCGGTGACCATGCCGGGGCAGTGCTTGCACAGCTCGATGATGGGCAGCATCTGCATGCCGGCCATCGCCGAGCCCTCGCTCTTGTCGCGAGCTGCTGGTTCCTCGCCGCGCGCACGGGCCGCCTCGGCCTCGCGCTCGACCTCCATGCGCTTGCGGAAGCCCTCCTTCGCCATGACGTCCATGCCGAAGGTCGAGAACATCTTGCGCAGCACGTCGTAGGGCGGGGTGTCGCCGTGCTCGAACTCGTCGATGTGCGGCACGATCTCCGCCTCGATGAACTGCCGCACCGCGTCCCGGAGCATCACGTGCTCATCGGCCCACTCGAACATCGCATCCCCCTGGTGTCCGCGGCCCGTGCCGCCCGGCGCAGCGTAGGGAGCGGCGCGCTGCGGTGGCGAACCGCCGTCAGCTCCGTTCAGCTCAGGTCGGCAGCCACCACGGCTCGACGCCATCGAGCGCTGGCGGGAGCTCGTCGGGCAGCTCACCGGGCGCGAGGTCGAGCTGATCCACCGCCGCCTCGGGTTCGAGCAGCAGGAGCCGCGCTGGGAGATCGCCGTCGCGGCTGTGGCGAAGCGTGCCCTTGGCGTGCGCGACCAAGCAGCGCACCCGCTCGTCGAGGACGGAGCGCGCCAGCTGGCGTGCGGACTCGGTCGGCAGCGTGTCGTCCTCGTAGATGCCAGCAAGCCCCGCGACGTCGGCGTCGCTCGGACCACCGCCGATCGCCTCGAGCTCCTCGACGACCGCCAGCACCCAGGCTGCACCGCTGATCGATGCCCGGGCATCGGCGGTTGCGGTCAACAGCAGACCGCGGCGCGCTCCGTACAGCACGAGCTGCGCGCAGCTGACGAGGCGAGCGCGCCGCTCGCCGTCTGGCTCCTCGGCTGGGGACCATGCGCCGCCCAGCGCCACCGCCGCGTCCGCGAGCACCTCGCGGTCGAGCACCGACACCATCCCCTTGACGTCCTTCGCCACCCAGATCCTCCCCTGCACGCTCGGAGGACCAGGACTCTAGGAGGACGGCGGACGCTGCGCCGGCACGCAGCGCGGCTCGAGCCATCCGCGCCCCGCCGACAGCGCTGTGCGAACGTCAGTGCCCCACATCCGACATGGAGGAAGCATGAACCGTAGGGAGCTGGTGCTCGCACTCGCCGAGAAGACCGAGCTCGACCGCAAGACGGTCGATGCCGTGATGACGGCGTTCGTCGAGACCGTGACCGACACCGTGGCCACCGGGGAGCCGGTCGCCATCTCGGGCTTCGCGAAGTTCGCCCGGGTCGACACCAAGGCCCGCATGGGCCGCAACCCGCAGACCGGCGAGGCGATCAAGATCCCTGCCCGCCGCAAGGCTCGCATCACCCCGTTGAAGGCCTTCAAGGACGCCGTCCTGGCAGGCAAGAAGGCTCCCGCCAAGAAGGCGCCAGCGAAGAAGGCGCCAGCGAAGAAGGCGCCAGCGAAGAAGGCACCGGCGACGAAGGCTCCAGCCAAGAAGGCCCCGGCCAAGAAGGCGCCAGCGAAGAAGCGCTGATCCGAATCACGTCCGTCGGTGCCGGTGCCTCACCTCGAGGTGCCGGCACCGTCGCGTCCGGGCTCGGTGCGGACCGTAGGGTGTCGCCGTGACGCAGGCTCGCACCGCGGACGAGGCCCTCCTCAGCGCGCCCCCCACCCCCGACGCTGAGGCGGCGCGCCTGGAGCGGATCGGCGATGAGATCTCGGCGGGGTTCGCCGCGCTGGCCGACCTCGGGCCAGCGGTGTCGATCTTCGGGTCCTCGCGCGTGCTGCCGGACGACCCCACCTACGAGCTCGGGGTGCGCTTCGGCTACGAGCTCGGACGAGCCGGCTGGGCCGTCATCACAGGCGGGGGCCCGGGCCTCATGGAGGCCGCGAACCTCGGAGCGCGGGAAGCGGGCGCCACCTCGGTCGGCCTCAACATCGAGCTGCCGGACGAGCAGGAGGCGAACCCGTACCTCGACATCACGCTCGACTTCCGGTACTTCTTCGCCCGCAAGCTGATGTTCGTGCGCTACTCGAGCGGCTTCGTGACCCTCCCCGGCGGGTTCGGCACCCTCGACGAGCTCTTCGAGGCGCTGACCCTCATCGAGACCGGGAAGATCCGCCACTTCCCGGTCATCCTCGCCGGCGGCGACTACTGGTCGCCGCTGGTCGCGTGGATGGGGTCGCGCCTGGCGGAGCTGCAGCGCATCGACTCCGACGACCTGACGCTGATCCAGGTCGTCGACGATCCCGCTGGAGCCGTCGACATCATGCGCCGCGCGCACGAGATGGACGGTCGCTGACCGAGCGCTCGGCGCCGTCCATCGGCGCTCAGGCCAGACGCGGGAGGTCGTCGGCGCGGACCTCGTGAGCCGGCGGGAGCCCTGCCGCGAACCTGGCGATCTCCTCGACGGCCAGCGCGCTCATCGGCGGCACCTCGGACCCCATCGACCCAGCGATGTGCGGCGTGATGAAGGCCGTGTCCAGGCCGCGAAGGGGATGGTCGTCCGGCAGCGGCTCAGGGTCGGTGACGTCGAGGATCGCGCTCAACCGGCCGGCGGCGAGCTCGACGGCGAGCGCGTCGTGGTCCACCAGCGATCCCCGGGCCGTGTTGATGAGCGTCGCTCCGGTCGGCATCGCTGCGAGCCGCGCAGCGTCGATCAGGCGGTGGGTGCTCGGGAGCGCGGGCGCGTGGACCGACAGGATCTCGCTCGTGCGCACGAGGTCGTCCAGCTCGACGAGCTCGACGCCCAGCTCGGACGCCTCGGCCGGCGACAGGTGGGGATCGCTGACCGCGACGTGCACCGGCAGCGGACGGAGCAGCTCGATGACGAGCCGTCCCACCGAGGAGGCGCCGATGATGCCGACGCGGCGCCCGTCGATCCCGAGGTGGCGTCGCCGATCGGGCCACACCTGGTCGGCGCCTCCCGGTCGCTGTCGCTCGCGGGTGCCGAACGCGTCCTTGGCCGCGAACAGGATCGCGGCGAGCGTGAAGTGCGCCACGGGCCGAGCGTTGGCTGCCGCCGCAGAGGTGACGACGATGCCTCGTTCGAACACCTCAGCGGAGACGTGGTCCTTGACGGTGCCTGCGCCGTGCGCCACGAGGCGCAGCTGCGGTGCTGCGTCGAGGGCCGTCGCGTCGAGGACCGGCGCACCCCAGTGGGTCAGCAGAACCTCGGCGCGCGCCAGGAGGTCGAGCGCGCGGGCGTCGGTCAGGTCGGCCAGCGGCTCCGGGTCGAGCACGTCGGCCACCTCGGCGAGTCGGGCGCGCACCTCGTCGTCGAAGACGTAGCGCTCCATGCCCGGCCACATGGCCAGCACCGTCGGGGGTCGTCGGCTCACGGCGCGCCACCGTCCGCGACGCGCCGCTTGATCGCCGCCAGGACGGCACGCTCGGGCATCGCCTTGTAGTGGGGGTCCAGCGGGTAGCAGCCCGACACCAGGCCGTTGCGCGGGGCGGTGGTGCAGTCCGAGAACGTCCTGCACACCTGGCGGCGCCGCACGGTCGCACCGGCGAGGAGGTCGGCGGGCATCGTCGGGTACGAGAGCGCCATCCGGCCGATGCCAGCGGCTGCGGCCCAGCCGTCGGCCACCAGCGGCTGGGCGATGTGGCCGATCCAGTCCTGGAGGTACGACAGCCCCGATGCCACGATCGGCAGACCGGGGTGTGCCTGCGCCAACGTGCGGGTGGCACCGAGCATGCGCGCCACGCCCACGAGCGGATCCTCCGGGGCGAGGTAGCCGTCCGACGGCGGGAAGTACGCCGGTCGCTGGACATGCGGGTTGTAGTACGGGCTACCTGCGGTGGCGCACAGCATGGCGACGCCGAGGGACTCGAGCTCGTCGAGCAGCGCGTGGGTCTCCGTGAGGTCGATGCCGTCCACGCCTCCGTCGCCGCCGAACGCCCACCGGTACGGCGCGCCGGGGGGCGCGTCGGGCACCCCGACGCCGTCGGCGCCAGCGGTCCACGGCACCACGTCGAAGATCGAGAGGCGAACCCCCACCGCCACCTCAGGCACCGCGTGGCGCACGGCGCTGATCACCGTGCGCAGCAGGCGGCTGCGCCCCTCGAGGTCGCCGCCGAATGGCCCAGGTCGGTCCACGCCGGTGAGCAGCTCGTGCAGCAGGTAGCCGTGGCAGCTCTTCACGTCCACGAAGTCGAACCCGGCGGCCGCGGCAGCCGCGGCGCCGCCGACGAAGCGCGCCACGAGCTCGTCCAGCTCGCCATCGGTGAGCAGCGACGTCTCGTCGGCACCGACGCGCTCGTCGAGCACCGGGTGCGCGTACGCGGTGCGCGGTCGGCTGGTTCCATGAGGGCGAGCGAACCTGCCCGAGTGCGTGAGCTGGAGGCCGACCACCGGCCGCGGGTGCCCGCCGGCAGAGGCGCCGGCGTCGAGCGTGGCGCGCAGCGCACCGAGGTCCTCCACGCTGCGCTCGCCGATGCAGAGCTGGTTCGGGTTGGCACGTCCGTCGGGGTGCACCGCCACCGCCTCGCCGCCCCACACCAGTCCCGCACCGCTGGCACCGAAGCGCTCCCAACGTCGATGCACGAGCTCGGTCGGTCGGCCGTCGTCGGTCGCATCCCAGCCCTCCATGGGCAGGATCGCCCACCGGTTGGGCGCGGTGCCCGCAGCGGTGGTCCAGCTCGATGCCAGCGCGCCGGCCGGTGCCGGGTCGACGACGTCGTCCACGGGGAGGTCGACGCCGAGCTCCTCGAGCCGAGCGCGCAGCGCTGCGGGATCGGCGACGTTCTTGAGCTGCGGCCACCTCGGCCGTCGTGGTGCCACCCGGGCGCTCCCCGCCGGGCGGTTCGGCCCGGCAGGCCGCATGGTACGCCGGAGCCGCACCCCGCTGGCGTGACACGTCCGTCGGCGTGCTGCCAGCATCACCGCAGCACGCGGCGAGGGGGTAGCGGTGAGCGAACCGAGACGGCACGTACCGACGCCGACGCCGGAGACGGTGCACTTCTGGGCCGGCACGGCGCGCGGCGAGCTCCTGCTCCAGCGGTGCACCGACTGCGCCCACGTGCGCTTCCCGCCACGGGCGTTCTGCCCCGCGTGCCACAGCCGCTCGGGCGAGATCATCGCCTCGAGCGGTCGGGCGACCTTGCACAGCTACGTGATCGCCGAGCGCGGCGTGCCGTGGCTGCCCGCGCCGTACGTGATCGCGATCGTCGAGCTGGAGGAGGGCCCGCGCATGATGACGAACATCGTGGGCTGTCCCCCCGAGCCGGACGCGCTCCCCCTCGACCTGGCGCTGCAGGTGCGATTCGAGCCGGTCGGCGATGGGATCTCGCTGCCGCTGTTCGCACCGGCGGAGGCGTCGTGAGCGCATCGGTGGCGATCATCGGCGCGGCGGAGACGACCGAGCTCGGCACGATCGACTCACTCACGCCGCTCGGCCTGCACTGCGACGCCGCGCTCAACGCGCTCGCGGACTGCGGGCTTGGTCCCGCAGACGTCGATGGCGTGGCCTGCGCCGGGGTGTCGCCGGTCGAGGTGGCGCACGCGCTCGGCCTCGTGCCGACGTGGGTCGACGGGACGATGGTCGGCGGGTGCTCGTTCATGCTGCACGTGCGACACGCGGTCGCGGCGATCGAAGCGGGGCTCTGCATGACGGTGCTCATCACCCACGGCGAGAGCGGCAGGTCGCACGTCGGCGGGTTCCCCGCCTGGCGGCGGTCGCCGTGGATGGACCAGTTCGAGGCGCCGTACGGCGTGTTCGGCCCGCCGACGATGTTCACCCTGCCCGCGCTGCGGTGGATGCGCACCTACGGCATCACCGAGGAGCAGCTGGCGATGGTGCCCGTCGTCCAGCGGCGGTGGGCCGCGATGCACCCGAGAGCGCTGCGTCGCGACCCGATCACCGTGGACGACGTCCTGGACTCCCCCATGATCGCCTGGCCGTTCCGCAAGCTCATGTGCTGCCTGGTGACCGACGGCGGCGGGGCGCTCGTGCTCACATCCGCAGCCCGCGCGGTCGGTGGCCCTCAGGATCCGGTGTGGGTGCTGGGATCCGGCGAGAGCGCCGAGACGCCGCTTGTCAGCCAGATGGAGGACCTGACGAGCTCCAGAGCGTTCCGCGTCGCCGCCCAGGGCGCGCTGGCGAGCGCGTCGATCGGCGTCGGCGACATCGACCACCTCATGGCCTACGACGCCTTCGCGCACACCCCGCTGTACGCGCTCGAGGCGCTCGGCGTCGTGGGACCGGGCGAGTCGGCGGCGTTCGTGGCCGAGGGCCGCACCGCGCCGGGCGGCGAGCTGCCGATGAACACCAACGGCGGCGGGCTGTCGTACACCCATACCGGCATGTACGGCATCTACACGATCATCGAAGCGGTGCGTCAGCTGCGCGGCGAGTGCGGCGAACGCCAGGTTCCAGATGCAAAGACGGCAATCTGCCACGGCACCGGCGGCCAGTGGAGCGCCGCGGCGACGTTGATCGTGTCGACGGACAAGTGAAGGGGAAAAATATTGTTAGAATTGTTGCCCGAGATTCGCACTCGCGTACACTGCTCGTCAGCCCGATCGCGGCAGGCGCCGTCTCCGCACTACAGATCGTCATTGGTGTGCATGCGGTCGGCACTCTCGCAGCGCTAGCCTACCGAATGGACGGAATTGGAGTGGCGACATGACCGGTGGCGAGCAATCTGCATTCATCGCACTTGGATTCGCGATCATCGCGGCGATCGTCGTTGCC
>JBBRAZ010000032.1:0-44245 GCA_038206295.1 Acidimicrobiales bacterium | reverse complement strand
GACCGAGACGCCCTTCCAGAAGGCGACGTAGCCGCGGATCTCCTTGGCGGCATCCTTCGGCTCCGGGTAGAACCACGCGGCCTGCTGGTTGATGCTGCCGTCGACCACCACGTCGTAGTACGACGCAGTCCCCTTCCACGGACACACCGAGGTGTGTTCCGAGGGAGCGATCAGCGCGCCGTTGACCGAGTCGGCGGGGAAGTAGTGGCTGCCCTCGATGATGATCGTCTCGTCGCTCTCGGCCAAGGTGGCCCCGTTCCAGGTTGCCTTCATGTTGCGGCTCGCTTTCGTCTCTCCCCGTCGTGCGAGGGGAATCGTCCAGCGAACGGTAGCTGTGCCCGATCCGATTCGCGAACGCGCGGGGGTAGCTTGTCGGCATGGTTGATGTCTCCACGCTGCCGGCGACGCTCGGCGAACTCAGGTCCTCGGGATGGGTGTCGCGCCCGGTGAAAGACGAGATCCGAGCCAATGCGGTCGCTCGAATCTCTGCCGGCGAACCGCTGTTCGCCCAGGTGCTCGGCTACGAGGACACGGTGTTCCCGCAGCTCGAGAACGCGCTGCTCGCCGGTCATGACGTCATCTTCCTCGGCGAGCGTGGCCAGGCCAAGACTCGAATGATCCGCTCCCTCGTGGGCCTGCTCGACGAGTGGATGCCCATCGTGTCGGGATCGGAGATCAACGACGACCCGTACAACCCGGTGTCGCAGCACGCGCGCCTGCTCGTGGCCGAGCGTGGCGACGAGGCGCCGATCGAGTGGGTCCACCGCGACCGCCGCTTCGGGGAGAAGCTCGCCACTCCCGACACCTCGATCGCCGACCTCATCGGCGAGGTCGACCCCATCAAGGTGGCCGAGGGCCGCTACCTCTCTGACGAGCTCACCATTCATTACGGCCTCGTCCCGCGTACCAACCGCGGCATCTTCTCGATCAACGAGCTGCCGGACCTCGCGGAGCGGATCCAGGTCGGTCTGCTGAACGTGCTCGAGGAGCGCGACGTGCAGATCCGCGGCTACCGGGTGCGGCTGCCGCTCGACGTGCTGCTCGTGGCGTCGGCCAACCCCGAGGACTACACCAACCGCGGCCGCATGATCACGCCGCTGAAGGACCGCTTCGGAGCGCAGATCCGCACCCACTACCCGCTCGAGGTGGCGACCGAGGTCGACATCGTGCGCCAGGAGGCGCGCCCGATGACCGTCGACGGCGCCGAGGTGGAGGTGCCCGACTTCCTCCTCGAGGTCGTGGTGACGCTCAGCCACCTGGCTCGCCAGAGCAGCCACGTGAACCAGCGCTCGGGCGTGTCGGTGCGGCTGTCGGTGGCCAACCTCGAGACGCTGGTGGCCAACGCCACCCGCCGCGCCATCGCGCTCGGCGAGCCGACGATCGTGCCGCGCGTCTGCGACCTCGACGCGCTGGCGGCATCGACCATGGGCAAGATCGAGATCGAGTCCCTCGATGAGGGGCGCGACGGCCTCATCGTCGAGCACCTGCTGCACGCCTCGGTCCTCGAGGTGTTCCGCGCGCACGTGCCGAGCGAGACGTGGCGAGCGGTCATCGACGCGTTCGAGGACGGCGTGGTGGTGAGCGCCGGCGAGGACGTTCCCGCGGCGGACTACGTCGCGCTGCTCGAGCAGATCGAGGCGCTGCGTGCGCCGGTCGCGGCGCTCACCGGCGGCAGCGAGTCGCCGGCGGTGGTGGCATCGGCGGTCGAGCTCGTGCTCGAGGGCCTGCACCTCTCCAAGCGCCTCAACAAGGACGTCGTCGGCGGACGCGCCGACTACCGCAGCCGCATCTGACGCAGGGGGCACACTGGTGGCGTGCCTGCCGGACCTGCCCCCGACGTCGGCACGACGCCTCCGTTCCACCTCGGTCGCCACCGGGCGCTCGACGGCCTGCGGGCGCTGGCCATGCTGGCGGTGGTCGGTCGCCACCTGAACCAGCACGACCTGGTGCGCGGCGGCGGTGCGCTCGGCGTCGGCATGTTCTTCGCCCTGTCCGGCTTCCTCATGACCGCGGCGCTCGTCGCGGAGCGCGACGCGACCGGTGGCAACGCCCCGCTGGCGATGGTGCGCAGTCGGGTGCTGCGCATCGTGCCCGCGCTGGTGGTGTGCGTCGCTCTGCTCGGCGCGTACGACCTGCGCGAACCGGGGTTCGTCGACTGGCGAGAGGTGACCGCTGCCCTGACCTTCACCGCCAACTGGGCGATGATCACCGGCGAGCCCATCGGTCCCGTCACCCACACCTGGTACCTCGCGGCGCTCGTGCAGCTGACCGTGGCGTGGTTCGTCGGGTTCGTCCTCCTCGCCAGGCTCAGCCGGTCCCGCGCGCAGGTCGCGCTCGGCGCGGCAGGGCTGGTCGTCGCGTCGTGGGGTTGGCGCTGCTGGCTGCTGGCGAGCGACGTGACCTTCGAGCGGATGCGGGCTGCGCCCGACGCTCGCGCTGACGCGCTGCTGCTCGGCGCGGTCGCCGCGCTTCTGGTCGCGCATCGCCGCCCCCGCGTCCCGTCGTGGCTCGTGGTGGTGGCGGCCGCCTCACTGCTCTGGCAGCTCACCGTCCCCCCGGCCGACGAGGTGACCATCGTGCTGGGCTGGACGCTGGTGCCCGCAGCCACAGCGGTGCTCGCCGTCGCGGCCGTCACCGGACCCGGCACCTGGACCACGCGCCTGTCGTGGCCGCCGCTGCTGTGGGTCGGCCTCATCTCCTACAGCCTCTACCTGTGGCACTTCCCGCTGTACCGCATCCTCGACGTCGAGCTCGGCCTCACCGGATGGGTGCGCACGGCGGTGCTCGTCGTCGCATCGATCGGCGTCGGCGCCGTGTCGCACCGGCTGGTCGAGGTGCCGACCGGTCGCTGGCTCGCAGGCCGCCGCGATGCGCGCCCCGTCAGCGGTGGCGGCGGCGGATGATCCAGCGCTCCGCGAGCAGGTACGACCCGTAGGTGACCGCGGCGATGACCGCAGCCGCCACCCCGAGCGCAGCGACACCGTCGAGTCCGATGGCGTAGCCGCCGTGCTCGACGCCAGCCCACGACAGCGCCCACACCAGGATCGGGTAGTGCCACAGGTAGAGGCTGTACGACGCCTGACCGCTGCCGCGCAGCCACAGCGGCGACGTCCACGTCGGCGGACGCACCGCGACGCGGATCACGGCGGCGGCGAGCACCAGGCCGAAGACCGAGTGGAAGGCGGCGACGCTCCACGTCGCCGGTCCGCCGACGAACAGGACCGAGCCGTGCACCTGGCACAGCCCGAGCGTCGCGATCGCCAGCGCCCAGCCGACCCCACGGCGCCCGACGGCACGGGCGATCGCGGAGCCGGCGCCCTCGGCCTCGTGGCGCAGCACGATGGTGCTCGCCACGGCCCCGGCGACGAACTGGTCGAGGCGGCCGCCGAGGTGGCTGGCGGGCAGGTCGCCGCGCAGCCATTGGAGGTCGCCGTGCACCCACAGGGTGCTGGTCACCACCGTCACTGCCAGCAGCGGCCACCCGAGGCGATGGCGCAGCGCGAGTGCGACGAGCGGCGCCAGCACGTAGAAGCCCAGCTCGGTGGTCAGCGTCCAGTAGACGGTGTTGACCTGGTCCGGCAGCCCGTTCACCCAGTACGCCTGCCCGGTGACGAACAAGGCGAGGCGCCGCAGCCCGTCGACCGAGAGCAGCCCGGGCGCGACGGTGGGGACGAACACCAGCAGCGACAGCCAGTAGGCGGGGAAGATGCGCAGGCAGCGCTTGGATGCGTAGGTGCGCACCGCCGGCCACAGGCGCGGCTCGTGGCGCCGCACCGACGACCACGACTGCACGACGAGGAACCCCGACAGCACGAAGAACAGGTCGACGGCGAGGCGGCCGCCGGCGGTCCACCACAGGGCGCGCGGCAGCGCGTCGGACCACGCCCGCTCATCGGCCAGGAGGCGCAGGACGTGGTAGCCGACGACACCGAGCGCCGCGGCGCCGCGCAGCCCCTCGAACGCGGTCCAGCGCGAGGGAGCCGCCAGGTCCTCGCGCATCGGCCGGAGCAGGTCCACCGCCGCAGTCTCCCCCCGCCGCAGCCTTCTGGTCGGGCTCTTCGCGCAGGACGGCGCGCTGGACCCACCCGAACGGGTGAGGTGGGGTGGGGGGTAGCCTCAGGCCATGGCGTCGTCGAGGTTCAGCTACTCGCGCTGGGACGGCACCCAGCGCGGCTTCGAGCCCACCGCGGACGACCTCCTCGAGCAGGTCACCGACGACCTCCTCTACCACGGCGACGTCGCCGCCGCGCTGCGCCGCCTGCTGCAGAACGGCTTCGAGGGTCCAGACGGCGAGCGTCTCGCGGGCATCCGCGAGCTGCTCGATCGCCTCGCCGAGCAGCGCCGCGCCGCGCTCGACCAGCACGACCTGGGCGGCATCTACCACGACATCGCCCAGGAGCTGCGCGAGGACGTCGACACCGCGCGCGCCGCACTCGACGAGCTGCGCGACGCGGCGCGCGCCAGCGGCGACGACCGGCGCCGCGAGGTGGTGGAGGGTTCGACCGCGGCCAAGGAGATGGAGCTCGACCTGCTCTCGCCCGACCTCGCCGGCATGGTCCGCGAGCTGCAGGCCTACGACTTCACCTCGGCGGAGGCGAAGCAGCGCTTCGACGAGCTCGTCGACCAGCTGCGCACCCAGATGGTGCAGCAGATGGTCGACCAGATGTCTGGCGCCATGTCCGGGATGACCCCCGAGGACCTGGCGCGGATGAAGGACATGATGGCGGAGCTGAACCACATGCTCGAGCAGCGCGCGGCGGGCGAGGAGCCCGACTTCGACGGCTTCATGGAGCGCTACGGCGACTTCTTCCCCGAGGACCCGAAGGACCTCGACGAGCTGCTCGAGGTGATGGCGAAGCGAATGGCGGCGATGCAGGCCGTCCTCAACTCCATGACCCCCGAGCAGCGCGCCCAGCTCCAGGGCCTCTCCGAGCAGCTGCTCGAGGACATGGACCTGCGCTGGCAGGTCGACCAGCTCTCATCCAACCTCCAGCAGCTCTTCCCCGACGCTGGATGGGACCAGCGCTACCAGTTCCAGGGCACCGACCCGCTGCAGTGGGGGCAGGCGGCGCAGATGCTCCAGGAGCTCGGCGACATCGACCAGCTCGACAACCTGCTGCGGGGCACGGTGAACCCCGGCGCTCTCGCCGATGTCGACCTCGACCGCGTGCGCGACCTGCTCGGCGACGACGCGGCGCGCAGCGTGGATGCCCTCTCGCAGCTGGCGCGCACCCTCGAGGACGCCGGCTACCTCGAGCACCGCGATGGCGCGATGGAGCTCACGCCTCGCGCCATCCGTCGACTGGCCGGCAACGCGCTGGGCGAGGTCTTCAAGCGCCTCAGCAAGGAGATGGGCGGCCGCCACGAGGTGGAGCAGGCCGGCGTCGGCCACGAGCGAGACGTGCAGACGAAGCCCTACGAGTTCGGCGACCCCTTCAACCTGCACATCGAGCGCACGGTGCGCAACGCGGTGCGACGAAGCGGCGGCGGCACGCCGGTGCACCTGCTGCCGGAGGACTTCGAGGTGGAGCGCACCGAGAGCCTCGTGCGCTCCAGCACCGTCCTGCTGCTCGACCTCTCGCTGTCGATGCCGATGCGCGGCAACTTCCTGCCGGCGAAGAAGGTGGCGATGGCGCTGTACTCGCTCATCACCACGCAGTTCCCGCGCGACGACCTGTCGATCGTCGGCTTCGGCAAGTACGCCCGCGAGTTCCGCGTCGAGGACCTGCCGCGCGTCTCGTGGGACTTCGACTACGGCACGAACATGCAGCACGCCCTGCAGATCGCGCGCAACCTCCTCGGCCGAGCGTCGGGCAACAAGCAGATCATCATGATCACCGACGGAGAGCCGACCGCCCACCTGCTGCCCGGCGGCGAGGCGTTCTTCATGTACCCGCCGATCGCCGAGACGCGCGACCTCACGTTGAAGGAGGTGGCGCGCTGCACGCGCGATGGGATCCGCATCAACACGTTCATGCTCGATCCCGACCGCGAGCTGCGCCACTTCGTCGAGGAGATGACGCGCCTCAACCGCGGCCGCGCGTTCTTCACCACCCCCGACGACCTGGGCGACTACGTGCTCGTCGACTTCCTCGAGCAGCGCCGCTCGCTGCTCCGGCGCGGTCGCAGCGCCTGATCGCCGTCGGTCCGCCGCCGCTCGGCAGTGCGGGGTCCGCAGCGCTCGCTCACTCGACGAGGTAGCCGCGGATCTCCGCTCTGGTGCCCCGTGAGGCGTGGATCTGCGTGACGGGAGCACCGTCCACCTGGCAGGCCAGGGCGGCGAGGGCCTCCGGGAGGCTGTAGGGGATCACGCACCACAGCGCGTCGCCCGGCGCGAGCTCGTCGCGGATCAGGTCGTCGAGGGGGCCGTGCTCGAAGTCGGCGTCGCTGTCGCGCGGGACGCGCAGGTCGTACGTCCGGTCGGGTGGCCCGTCGTTGATCAAGGTGTCGTGGGCCGTCCACTGCGTCATCGCCACGTAGTCCAGCACCAGGTTGTGCGCGGCCGGGCTGGCCACGAGCGGTTGCAGGTCCTCGGTGAGGCCGCGCGGCGTCCACTGCGGGCTGGCCGGGCGAGGGCCGTGCCACAGCGACGCCAGCAGCAGCGCGCTGCCAACCAGGAACGCGACGCGTCCCAGGCGGTCAGACCGGGTCGCGGCGGTGCGCTCGGCCGCCCACTGGAGCAGCCGTGCGAGCCCGAGGGCGATGACGACCTCCACCAGCAGGATCCAGCTGAGGTTGCTGCGCACGGCGGTCATCGGCAGGTCCACGGCCAGGGATCCGACGATGGCAACCGCCTGGGTGAGCGCCACGAGGGGGACGAACCACGGCCAGCGGCGGTGCGCGGTGCGCGCACCGATGACCGCGCCAGCGACCACCACGGGGATCGTGGCGGCGACCCACCATCGGGCATCGTCGAGGGGGAGCCATCCGCCGCCGTGCGCGGACCAGCCGACGAAGCCGTCGTGGATCTGGCGGGCCGAGCGCAGCAGCAGCCCGGGCACGTCGGTGATCGATCCGGCGATCTCGTCGCGCCACTGCTCGGCGAGCGGCACGGTCTCGCTGCCGCGGCCACCGGCCCACAGCGAGAGGTAGACGGCGGGGAGCAGGATCGCGCCGACGGCTGCTCCGGCGACGAGCCACCGCACCGCGCCGGGGTCGGTGCCCTCGCGTCGTCGGCGGCGCACGGCGTCCGCCGCGCAGAGCCCGAGCGCGGGCGCAGCGAGGAGGCCTCCGGTCAGCATGAGCGGTGACAGCGCGAGCAGCACGATGAGGGAGCGCATCGCTCGCGCGCTCGCCGGCGCCCGAAGCGCGCAGAGCACGGCGACGGTGAGGTACGCGGCCTCGAAGAGGTAGTTGTTGACGTAGTCGACGTGGCGCCCGACGACCTGCGTCATGGTCAGCATCGAGCAGGCGAGCAGCGCCACCCAGCTCGGCGGGACGACCGGGGGCGCCTGCGGCGCGGCGCCGTCGGCCGGCGTCGGTGCTGCCAGCGTGCGCACGAGGACGTAGGTGGCGACGAGCCAGACCGCGAAGGAGGCGAACGAGATGATGCGAGCCGCGCGGTACGACGCGGGCGCCACCTCGATGCCGATCCGCATGGCGGCGATCCACCCGGGGGGCACCGGGGTGGTGCCCGGATCGAGCATGCGCGAGAGCGGGTTGCGGGTGCGCACCACGTCCATGCGCCAGCTCTCGTCGTGGTAGTAGTCGAGCTCGAACCCGGGCCACGCCTGCCACAGCGCCACGGCGACCAGGGCGATCAGCGCCGCGGCGACGGCGAGGGACCCGACCGCAGGGTGAGGGATCACCGGCGCCTCGGACCGCCGCTGGCGCGCGTCGGGCGCTGCTCGGCGGCGTCGATCACTGCTGCTGGTGGTGGGGTCGGAGGCGGCCGGGGAGGGGTCAGCGGCCATCGCCGCGATGGTACGCGACGCCTCCGAGTCGTCGTCCGGAGGCTGCCTGGCGTCGCCTGGTGACCTCGCGCGGGGTGCGTCGATCGCCCTCGAACCCAAGAAAACCTTGGGAAAATCGAGATCTCCACTTGCGTTCTGCTCCAGTGTGCCGTAAGTATCACAGTGTTGTAATTACGGCTGTGGTACGGCGGGCGCTGTAGGGGCGCCCTCGGGCCGCCGGCACGGATCGCGCTGGCGGCACGCTGTGGCATGCCGCACGGGCGGGGGGACAAGGGAGCTCGCACATGCTCAACATCGACGTCGTGGACGACCGGACCTGGCAGTCGTTCGCCAACTGCCTGGGGGTCGACCCCGACCTCTTCTTCCCCGAGCGGGGGGCCTCCACCAAGGAGGCGAAAGAGGTCTGCCGTGGGTGCGTCGTGCGCGAGGACTGCCTCGAGTACGCGCTCGCCAACGGCGAGAAGTTCGGGATCTGGGGTGGGATGAGCGAGCGTGAGCGTCGCCGCATCCGCCGCCAGCGGGCGCTGGCGAAGGCCGGCGCGCAAGCCACCGCCTGATCCACCCAGCGGCCACCGCTGCGGTGGCCGGTCAGCTCGTTCGGCGACGCCGATCGAGCCGCGCCTCGATCGTTCGATCAGCGCTCAGGTCCATCGGCGACCACCGCTCCTGCGGGGTCGCGTCGAGCACCGCCTCCGGCACGAGCCCCACGAGCTCCGCCCGTGCCACCGGCGCCTCGATCGACACGGCGTCCCACACGTCTGCCGGTCCCACGACGAGCGGGTCGATGAGGTTCATCGACACCTGCACCTCGCTGCCCACCTGGAGCCCCAGCGCCCGCACCGCCGGGCCGCGCACCGTCGCTGCGATCGCCCGAGCCCGGTCCAGGTCGTCCTCCGCCAACCACAGGTTGTAGGCGACGAGCAGCGGGCGAGCGCCGACCGCGCACCCTCCAGCGGTCGGGTGCGGGTTCGCCGGTCCGCAGTCCGGCGCCAGCGTGGTGAACGCCCCCCTCCGCACCTCGGGCAGCGTGCGCTCGTCGCCGTAGCGGAAGCACGGCAGCGCCAGCTCGTCGCCGGCCCAGGCGCAGAACCGGTCCCTCGCCGCACGGGCGTCGGCGGCGGTCGAGCCGTCGAGGGCGACGAAGGGCACCACGTCGATCACGCCGATGCGCGGGTGGACCCCATCGTGGTCGCGCAGGTCGAGGCGGTCGACGGCGGCGGCAGCCAGGCGGCGCGGTGCGTCCTCGCCGACCAACGTCAGCACGCTGCGGTGGTGGTCCGCGTCGGTGTGGACGTCGAGCAGGTCGTCACCGCACGCGTCGGCCAGCTCGGCGAGCACGTCGGGGCGGCGGCCCTCGCTGATGTTGACGACGCACTCGAGCACGGGGCCCCCGACGAGTCCTGGACCGGGACGAGGTGTAGTGTGCCAGGCATGGGTGGACTCGGAACCGGCGAGCTGGCGATCGTGCTCGTGATCGTGCTCGTGATCTTCGGCGGCGCCAAGCTGCCGCAGCTCGCCAAGTCGCTCGGTCAGGCCCAGAAGGAGTTCAAGACGGGTCTCGCCGAGGGAGCGAAGGACGACAAGGCGCCGTCGGACTCCCCGAGCGACTCGTCGGGCCCCATCTCCTGATCGGCGCCGGCGTCACCGCCGGCGCAGCGCTCAGAGGGTGACGCGGGCCTCGCGCCGCCGGTCACGCAGGATCCGCTGGCGCTGGCGCTCCGAGGCGCCGCCCCACACCCCGTGATCGATGCGCTGCTCGAGCGCGTACTCCAGGCACTGGCTGGCCACCGGGCAGGTGGCGCAGATCTCCTTGGCCCGCTCGACGCCGACGCCGTCAGACGGGAAGAAGCGATCCGGGGGGTGGTTCCGGCACGCTCCACGACGCATCCACTCGGTCTCGTCCATCGTTCCTCCGTTTCGCCTGTTGTACGGAGCGGCGCGCCGATCCGGTTCCCGACGTGATGGAAACCTGGCCTCTCCGACAGGCGTCATCGGTCACACCGAGGGTACCGGGGCGGGCGCGCTGCTCCACGCATGGGTTCGCCGCCGGGTGGTGCCACGGAACCACCGAGTACGCTGCCCCGGTCCGACCCGACGACCAGGAGCAGGTGGGGACGAGATGTCCGACTTCCAGCAGACCGAGCAGCTACCGCCCCGGGGCGCCGTCAAGATCGTCTACCTGGGCCCGGTCGCCCCGCACTGGGAGATCCGCGCCGACTTCGGCGACGGCAAGGTCATCGACGACTTCCGGGCCCGCGTGATGGCCCGCCTGACCCTCCTGCCGCCGCACGACCCGCAGTTCCGCCGCAACCGCGAGCGCGTCAACCGCGACGCCGAGCGCGAGCTGCTCCTGATCGACTGGGACCTCGGCTACGAGGAAGAGGAGTCAGCCTCGGCGTGATCGGCCGGGGCTCCAGCTCCAGTCAGCGCGCGAGACCATCGAGCGAATCGATGAGATCCTCGACCCGTGCTCGGATCTCGTCGCGAATGGCTCGGACGGTGGCGACGTCCTCGCCGGCGGGGTCGGCCAGCACCCAGTCCTCGTAGCGCTTGCCGGGGTAGAACGGGCACGCGTCCCCGCACCCCATCGTGATCACGACGTCGGAGGCGACGATCGCGTCGTCCTCGAGGCGCTTCGGGCGTGCCCCCAGCGCCCGCAGGTCGATGCCGACCTCCGCCATGACCTCGACGACGGCCTCGTTCAGATCTTCGGCTGGTGCGGACCCAGCGGAGCGAACGACGACTCGCTCCCCAGCGAGCTGCATCAGGAGCGCGGCGGCCATCTGCGATCGACCGGCGTTGTGGACGCACACGAAGAGCACCTCGGGACGGTGATCAGGCACGGGTTTCCTCCTGGTAGGACATCGGGAACAGCACCCTGACGAAGCCGAGCGCGACGACCACGCCCAGCACCTGCATGGCGACGAACATCGGCGCCGAGCTCGGACCGATGCCAGCGAAGGTGTCGGTGAGCGTGCGAGCGAGGGTGACCGCCGGGTTGGCGAAGCTGGTCGACGAGGTGAACCAGTACGCACCGCCGATCCACGTGCCGACCGCGAACGGCACCGCGCTGGACCGACCGCCGCGCACGCATCCCTCGATGACGAGGAGCAGCGTGACCGTGGCGACGACCTCGGAGAGCCACAGCGCTGGCGACGACCGCGTGTGCGTCGAGATGTCGATGGCTCGAAGCTCGAACATGAGGTTCGCCACGACCGCGCCCATGGCGCCGCCGATGAGCTGCGCTGCCACGTAGCAGCTGGCTTGGCGGGTGGTGGAGCCGCCGAGGAGTCGCTCCAGGAGCGTGACCGCTGGGTTCAGGTGCGCACCTGAGACAGGTCCGAGCATCAGGATCAGCCCGACGAGCGCTGCAGCGGTCGCAGCAGCGCTCTCGAGCAGCTGGAGGCCGACGTCACCGGGCGAGAGGCGGCTCGCAGCGATGCCCGAGCCGACGACGGCGATCGTGAGCAGCCCGGTCCCGAGGGCCTCGGCAACCAGCTCGCGTCGCAGGTCGGCCGGTGGCCCCGAGACTCCGGCCCGTGTCCGAGATGGGACGGGGGCATCGCCGTCGCTGGTCATGCGGCGGCGCACAGGTCGTCGTACATGCCGATCAGGCGACGTAGGTGCAGGCTGGGCGAGTGCTCCGCCTCCGCTGCTGCTCGGCCAGCAGCGCCCAGGGCCCGCGCCCACGTCGGATCCTCCACCACCGAGGACGTGGCTGCGGCCAGCGCGTCGGGGTCATCGTGGGGGACGAGCACGCCGCGCCGACCCCCGTCGAGCAGCGCCGGGAGTCCGCCCAGGGAGCTGGCGATGACCGGCACCGCAGCGGCGAAGGCATCCAGCACCGTCATGGGCTGGTTCTCGTGCCAGCGCGACGGCACCACGAGGGCGCTGGATCGCCGCAGCAGCGCGAGCACCTCGCTTCGCGGCACGTGGCCGTGGAACGTGACCAGGCCTGGAGCGGATCGCTCGGCGAGCCGCTCGAGCGAGGAGCGCAGCGGTCCATCGCCGGCGATCGAGAGCGGCACACCGGACCTCGCAGCAGCCTCGATGGCGACGTCGATGCCCTTCTCGTGGCTGAGGCGGCCGGCAACGAGGATCCGTGCAGATGCCGGCACCTCGGTCCGCGGCGTGATCGAGGCAGCGTCGACGACGTTGGGGAGCACCTCGACCTTCGCCGCCGGCACGCCGGAGCGCAGCACGAGCTCAGCGAGGAACTCGCTCGGGCACACGAACACGTCGACGCATCCGTAGGCGTCGATCGAGCGGTGCAGCAGCGTCTCGAAGGCCAAGACGGAGCTGGAGGCCAGCGATCCGCCCTTGCATCGGTGGCGCAGCAGCGGGGCGACGCTGCCCGACGTGCAGTCATCGCACATGCTGCCGTCGGGTCGCAGCAGCTGGTAGGTCGGGCAGGCGAGCTTGTAGTCGTGCAGGGTCATCACCATCGGGATGCCACGACGAGCAACCGGGCGGAGGATCGACGGGGAGAGCTGGTGGTAGATGTTGTGGAGGTGCACCACATCGGGGTGTGCGTCGTCGAGGACGCGCGCCATCCCTCGGGCGGCGCTGGTGGACCACACGATGCGGCCAGCGGCTTGCGCCTGCGCCACCGGGCCGGTGGGCGGCGGCTCGAGCTCGATCGAGGAGGGGAAGTGGCGGTCGTGGGGGTCAGGCGCGTTGTCGGGGTGCTGCATGGCGAAGTGAGCCACCTCGTGCCCAGCTGCCCGCAGCAGCGCGCTGGTGTCGAGCATCGCCGCCTCGGCGCCGCCTCGGCGGTGGAGGAACTTGTTCACCTGCAGGACGCGCACCTCACCGCTCCTCGGTGGTGCGGCTCGTCCACGCCTCGAGCTGCTCGGTGAGCTCCTCGCAGCGCGCCCGCACCTCGTGGCGCAGCTGCACCGGGAGCTCGGTCGCCCGCGCGGGGTCGATCTCGTCGTGCAGCTCGGTGCGGTAGGTGATCCCGACGTGATCGCAGAGTCGGTGCAGCTGCATCACCGGTGACGAGCGCATCGCCTCGTAGCGAAGCGGCAGCACGCGGTGGTCGCGGTCGAGGTCCCGATCGAACGCCACCTTGTTGCGCGCCCACCACAGCAGCGCCGCCGCGTCGAACGGGTCGGTGATCGCTCGTCCGATCGAGCGGACGACGGCGAGGGTCTCGTCGCTGAGGCCCTCGGCCTGCCAGCACCTGGGCCTCGACGTCGACGCGATCTCGGTGACGACGTCGAGGGCGTGGTGGGAGAACCTCGCAACGTTGGACCGGCTCGTCGCGTCCACCCCGCGCCACGACCAGATCGCTGTCGTTCGTCTCGCTGGCACGAGGTGGAGGAGGGCCGGGGTGCGGTGCGCATCGCACAGCGGCTTGATCACCACCGCCTGGTGCCGGCTCATGGCGATCGCGTGCTGGAGCTGGCGGTCGTCGACGAGACGGAACCTCCGGAACGCCCGTCGGTCGCCCTCGTCGATGACCTGCAGCTCAGGTGCGGCGCGCAGCGCCCGCAGGAGCATGTTGGTTCCCGATCGCTGCACGCCCGCGATGACGATCAGGCCGGAACTGCCCACCTCGCCGTTGCGCAGCGCCCAGCTGCGGCTGCGCATCTCGCGCCTGAGGTCGACGGGGCGCAGCTCCTTCTCCTCGAGCGCCTTGCCGATCCCCTCTCGCCGGACCCAGCCGACCGTGCGCACGACGCGGCTCACGACGATGCCCCGTAGCCGCGCGCTGCCAGCGTCGGCACCAGCACCCGCTCGAGTCGTTCGGCCTCAGTCGGACGGAGCCCGGCCCGCCACGCGTCACGGCCGACGGACCGGATGTTGGCTCGTCGCACCGCGTCGGCCACCGCCGGCGACGGCGGGAGGCCCACGAGGGCCAGCACCCGGTCCAGCTCGCGCTCGGGAGCGACCACCAGGTCCTCGTACCGGATCTCGAGCGGAGCGGTCGGCAGCAGCGGAGCGGTGCGGTCGTACGTGTCGATGAGCAGGCGCCACCCCAGCCCGGCGAGGGCCGTGAACGACTGCTCCTCCTTGTGCCACAGGTCGGCGAGGTCGTCGGGCAGCGGTCCCCATCGCCATCGGTCGGGTCCGTGCCAGCCGTCCCACCACCCCTGGCGAAGCCACGACGCTGCCACTGCGCGGCCGTCGCGCACGACGTGGACGATGCGGACATCGGGCAGCGCCTCAGCGAGGTAGCCGAGCCGTGGCCAGCCGGTGTGCTTGTGCACGAAGGTGGTGGCCTGCTGCGAGGCGCACCTGCGCTCGACCAGCGCGCGCAAGCCAGCGGCGACAGGAGGGTGGACGTCGTCGTCGTGCAGGTCGCGGCACGGCTCGGCGAACCCCGGGTCGATGGCGGACAGCGTGCGGTAGGCCTCTGATGGTGCGACCCGGCGCCCCGCGACCGACGGGAGCGTGGTGCCGATACGCACCAGCGCGGCGTTGCCCCGACCACCTCGTCGAAGCGCTCCGAGTCGATCGTCGAGGTTCGTGATCACCGCGACCTCGGGGTGGGCGGCGAGCAGCTCGTGCAGGAGCGTGGAGCCGCAGCGCCCCGTTCCCACGATCCACAGCACCGGCACGTCAGAGAACCTACGGATCGCAGGTGGCGGGCGATCGGGGTGCAGGTGAACGATGGGTGTCCTCGCCGTGGCGGTCTGGCGACCCCCTGAAGGGCCTGGGTCCAGACGCGAAGGGACCCGGCAGCGGAGGCTGCCGGGTCCCAGCACGCTCGACCCCCGGAGGGGCGTTGCTTCGGGCGTGCGCTACGACGCCACCACATCGGTGAAGTCGCACTTGTTGCCGGACTCGCGGAGGGGGATGAACCCGTCGCCGCGGATGGTGTCCAGCACCAGCTGGTTGTAGTTCAGCGTCGCCTTGGTGCGCTCGATGCCGGCACCGGGATCGCCGATCGGCTTCGAGTGCTGGTTGGCTGGCTTGCAGATCCAGCCGTTGTACCCGACGAAGCCCGAGGTCTGCGGGTTCATGATCGGGGCCGGACCGCTCTGGCGCACGACGTTGTACATGTACCGGCTGTAGGGGAAGTCGCCGGACTGGATGTTGGCCTCCGTGGCCTCCCAGCCATCGACGTCGCCGAACTCGGCAGCACCCTTCGCCGCTGGGTTGTTGTTGAGGACGCCGACCGAGCCGTAGTACAGGGAGTACTTCTCGTCAGGGGCGCAGGCGTCGGTCTCGACCGGGGTCATGACGTGCTCGCGCACCACCCGCTCACCGGGGCACGCCAACGGCGTCGTGTTGTCGCCGTCCTTGTACTCCGCCGGGATGCAGGTCGACGAGTCGCCGCCGACGAACGAGTCCCAGGTCGAGCGCGTGCCCGAGCCCGGGATCGCCGTCCACGGGATGAGGGGCTGGTTCTCGCCGCCGATCTGGTTCCAGTTGGTGATGGTGCAGTCGACGAAGATGTCATTGAGCTGCGCCTGGGTCAGGTTGGTGGTCGGTGCCGGAGCCTGACCGGGCCAGTAGGTCCAGGTCAGGGCATCCTTGGCGAAGGCCACGAACCGCAGCGTCAGGCCGGTGTTCTCGGCGTGACCGCCGAGGGGTCCGGGGCACTGGAAGCCGGTGCCCGGTGCCGACGACGACCGGGAGTAGGTCACGAACGGCACACCGGCGGGACGCGGCGCAGTCTGCGAGCAGAGCTGGCGACGACCGGCGTTCGAGCCCTGGGGGAAGTAGCCCCAGGCGATGTCGTGGTCGTAGTTCTCGGTCTCGACCACGCCTGATGGCTGCGCGACCGGATCCTTGCAGACGTTCTCGGTCCCGGTCTCCGGGTAGTTGACCGAGACGAGCTCGCAGCCCTCGGACTCGTTGTAGACCGTGCTCAGCTCGTTCATCAGGAAGTAGGTCGTGTCCGAGCCGGACCCGATGATCGAGGTCGGCTGGACGGACCCGTTGGATGAGAACCCGGGTGCCGCTCCCGCGGGCACCAGGGAGGTCGCGATGCCGGCGATGATGCCAGCGGCGACGACGGACTTCAGGGAGATCTTCAAACCACTCCTCCACGTGATCGATGTCGGCGCGCCGTGCGTCGACGGGAGACTTGTAGCGAGCCCAGTCGTCGTCGCGCTGTCCCTCGCGTGAACATCGCGGGAGCAGTTGGGGTGCAGCAGGTGCTGCGATCACGGGGGGCACCGAGGGACCTGTGGCGACGGCCAGAGTTCACGTGCGGGTCGGGCGCCGTTCAGTCGAGTGCAGCATCGGCGCGGTTGGATGGCCCCATGCACCAACGATCGCATCGGCTCGTCGCCGCTTCCCTCTCCCTGCTGATCGCCGTCGGAGCGTCCGGATGCTCCGGGGACGCCGGCACCTCGTCTGCCAGTCCATCCACCTCCCCGCCGACATCGGTTGCCGTGGATCCTGCGACGTTGTCGCCCGAGGAGCTCGCGCGTCTCTCCGTCGAGTGGGAGCGAGATCCGCGCATCCTCGCCGAGCGAGCAGCGACGCCCGATGACGCCGCGTTCGCGTTCGGCCAGGAGCTCGTGTTGACCGATGACGGGCCCCGACCAGCCAGATTGGTGGCGATCGTGGACACCGAGGTGGTCGTGCGCAACGAGACCGGTGCACCGACGTGGCTGGTCTTCGACAACGGCACCGTCGGGGCCGACGAGCTGGAGAGGACGCCCGTCATCGAACCGGGTGGCGAGGTGCGCTTCACCCCGACGAGAGCGGTGAGCATCACCTACCACGTCGGCGATGATGCATCAGTCGGCGGTCACCTCCAGATCGACACCGGTCAGTGGTGAGCTGGTTCAGGCCGCGTCGAGCTGCTCGACGGCGTGTCGCTGCCGGGGTGGTCGTGCTCCTCGCCGCCGCGTGCGGCGGCGGGAGCGATGCGACCGATGCCGAGCACCAGGTGTGCGCTTCCCTCCAAGGCATGACCGACGCGCTGCTGGCCGGCGAGCACGCCGAGGCGCTGGCGGAGCTCGGGCGCCTCGATGATCACGCGGCCCGGTCGGGGAGCCCGACCATGCAGGAGGCCGGCGAGACGCTCTTCGATGCCATCGGCAGGACCGTCGACTACGGCGAGCTGACCGTCGCCGAGTCGGTCGCGCTCGGCGAGCAGGTGCTTGCCGACGGTGCGACGGGCATCGACGGACTCGCGGACGAGTGCAATCGGCTGGGAGAGCCCATCGAGGCGCAGGTCACCGGCACGGACGTCCAGCGCTGACGAGGACCTGAGGGCGCCTCTCCCGGGGAGCGAGCGCAGCGTCGGTCAATCGAGCGGGTCGGGCTCTGCGCCTGGCGGAGCGGTGGCGGGCGGCAGCGTGGACGGGCACGCCTCGCCATCGAAGTCGTGGTCGAGGCCGTGGGGATCGTGCCCGGTCACCAGGATGTTGGTCTCCTGGATGTCGGCGCAGGTGAGCACGGGCGGGGCCGGTGGTATGCACGCCCCGGCGTAGCCCGGGAGGCAGGCGCCGGCGGGCACGACGGTGGTGAGCGTGTTGGGGCTCGTGTCGTCGGGCTCGCCGGGATCACGCCACGAGGTGGTCGTTGCGATGGCGGCGGCCACCGCGACGGTGGTTGCGGGGGCGTCGACATCGGCACCACCCCCGTCGGCCGCAGCACTCGCTGGGTCTGCGTCGCTGATTGTGGTGGTCACCTCTGACCGAGGCGCGACGGTGGTCTCCGACCGCTCGTCGGAGGCGCGCTCGGCGCCCCCGTCGCCGGGCCGCGGCAGCGCGAGCACCAGCACAGCGCCGATCGTCGCGACGAGCACCAGCCAGATGGCGATGCCTCGACCCGCGCCGGCACGCGCCCCCGGGCTCACAGCGTGGAAGGCAGGAGCCCGCTGAGGCTCTCGTAGAACAGCAGGGTCACCATCGCTAGCACGGGGGTGGTCAGCATCCACGTCGGCCACCGCAGCCACCTGCGGTACAGGAGGCGAGTCGCAGCGATGCCGATGATGAGCAGCTCGCCCCACAGCAGGACCCCGACCCACGCTGCTGCGGCTCCTTCGCGGCCGCCCTCGCTCGGCTCGAGCGAGGCGGGGCGATCGGCCACGATCGGTGCAGCACCGGCGCGCGCCGGACCGCCTGGGGCGACGGGGGTCCCCTCGAGCTCGGCGTGCACGACCAGCTGGTCGTCGGCCCGGTAGGCGGGGTTCGCGGTCACGAGGGTCAGGAGGTCACGCGTCGTGGGACCGGTGGGGTCGCGATCGCCCGGCTCGACGATGCGGGTGTCGTCGACGACGTAGGTGAAGGCGCCCGAAAGGGTCACGACGCGGATCTCATCGCCAGCGGTGAGCTCGCCGAGGCGCTCGAAGGGCGCGCCGAACAGCGTGCGGTGCCCCAGCAGCACGCTGTTGCCCTCCTCGCCGGGCAGCGGTGTGGTGCGCAGGTGGCCGGGCCCGCCGCGCTGCTGCTCGGGCGCCGTCCCCTCGACCACGACCTGGCGCACGCCGATGGCCGGGATCTCGAGCGCCGCCACCGGGGTCCCCGGTGCGGCCTCGGAGAGCACGATGGTGACCGACCCGCCGGCGTCGAGGGTGGTGCCAGCAGCCGGTTCGGTGCGCACGACCATGCCGGGCAGCACGGTGCGCGACGGCTCCACCGCGCGTCGTACCTCGTAGCTCCGCTCCTCGAGGAGGGCGACCGCGTCGATCTCGAGCTGGCCAGCGACGTCGGGGACGGTCGTCGCCTCGGCGAGCAGGTCGATGGACTCGCCGAAGCCCACGGTCGACGACCCGGCTGCGCCCGAGGAGAGGGACGCAGCCTGCACGAGCCTGCTCTCCATCTCGGCCGCGAGCTCGTCCTGCGCTCGGGCGGCGGTCACATCGGACACCCAGACCTGGTAGACGACGAAGCCGACGACCAGGGCGCCGACGACCACCAGCACCGTCGAGGCCAGGTGGCGTGCACGGCTCACGCTTCGCCCTCCCCGGCGTCAGCCGTGTCGCCTCCGTCGGTGGTGGCGCCTGCGTCTTCGCCGAGGCGGAGCGCGGGGCCGACCGCGAGCGCGGCGAGCCCGATGGCGAGCAGGGACGGCACGCCGACCAACCCGCCGCTGCGCGCGAGCAGCCGCTGCGTCTGCTCGATGATCGCTGCGACGGCGTTCTCGTTCGGAGGAAGCTCCTCGGCGGCTGGCGGTGAGGCGGGCGCGTCGACCGGCAGCTCGCCGGCCGCGTAGGGCGTGCCGCCCCCGCCACCGTCGAAGGAAGCGCCACCACCGGAGCTTGAGCCCTGGTCGAACGGCGGTGGCACCGAGGCCGGGGGGAGCTGCGGGAGGGTGGTGCTGGTGGTCGAGGTGGTCGTGGAGGTGGTCGTCGAGGTCGTCGAGGTGCTCGGCGTGGGGACCTCGGCGGGAATCTCAGCGATCGCTGCCAACGCCTCGGTCTGGAGCTCATCGGGGAGCGGCACGAAGCCGAGCTCGGCCCCCCTCGCCTGCCCGTCGTCGCTCACCAGCTCGGTGAGGACGGCGCGCAGCGCCTCGCCCTCCTCAGCGCTGAACTGGTCGGTGAGGCTGGTCGGAACGACGGCGTAGGTGAGCATCGGCATCGGGTAGGCACCAGGGGTGTCGTCATCGAGGTCGGGCAGCAGGAAGCCGCCACCAGCGTCGGTCGCTGCGTCGAGACCGAGCAGAATCGCCTCGTCGGTGGGCTGCACCCACTCGCCGGCGCCGTTGCGCACCGACGCGGTCCGGAGGTGCCGGTGCCGCGCCAGGCTTCGATCGAAGAAGGCGAAGCGGCCGCCCTCGTTGATGCGGCTGTCGGCCGGGTCCGACTTGTCCGGGTGGCCCACGTCGACCATCGCCGCCAAGGGCTCCGCGTACTGCTCGCCGTACGCCCCGAGAGCCGGGAACTGCGGCGTCGGTCCGCCGTCGGCCTCGATCGCGGGACCCCAGGCGTCCGGAGCGGAAGCGGCGAGCCACGACGAGAAGAGGAGGTTGGCGCCTGAGCGGTCGGTGCGGTAGCCCGGTACGAAGTTGTTGGCGAGACCGGTCACGGCCACGAACCTGCAGCCGCCCATGTCTGCGGTGACGACGGGGCTGTTCCAGCCTGTGATGTTGCCGCGGTACACCTCGGCGATCGTCGCGCTGGCGAGCTGGAGCTCCTCGACGGGGATCCCGTGGATATGGCGCTCGAAGCCGAGCACGAGCGCGCTGAGGGCGACCGGGACGTAGGCGAAGTCTCGACCGCCATCGGTCAGCTGCTGGCGCTGCAGCTCGCTCAGCGGGATGTTGGTCAGGGCGAAGTCGGCTCCGGTGGTCGACGGCAGCACGAACTCCTCGAGGGCGGTCGGCGCGTTGATCTGCGTCAGGTTGAGCGTGGCGCGCACCGGCTCCTCGGCGACCGACCGTCGCCACGCCACCTGCAGGAGGTGGCTGTCGGAGTCGGTGACCGCGTTGAGCGGCGGGTGGAGCGGCTCGAGGGGCGCCGGCACCGTGGTGGTGGTGCTGGTGGAGGTGGAGGAGGTGCTCGAGGTGGTGGAGGTCGTGGGGTTGGTTCCCGAGGCGGTGATGCCCAACGTCTTGGTCACGGTGCGCGTCGCGTTGAGGTCGAAGCCGCACTCGCTCACGGTGAGCATGCAGGAGGTGCCCGCACACGTGAGCGGGTTGTTGACCTCGCCGATGCCGAGCGGCGCGGGGATGTCCCCGCCCCACACCGTGAACGTCGAGGTGCCGGCGCCCTCGTCGTCGGATCGCGCCACCACCCTCGTGAACTCGGAGCACTGGCGCCAGGAGGTGGCGCCGGTGGCGCACTGGTGGAGGTAGACGAGTCCGCCCGGCGTGAAGTCGGACCACGAGACCGTGATCTCCTCGCCGCGAGCGAGCCCGGTCGCCTTGGACACGGTGACCTGCGGTCCGGCGGCGGCGGCTCGATCGGCGGTGCCTGGCAGCGTCACGCTCAGCAGCGCGGTGCACACAAGGAGGAGCAGGACGAGGCGACGGGTGCGTTCCTGGGACATGGGCTCCGGTCGTGATCGGCGCAGCACCCCGTCGGTCGCGGGGTTCCGATCGCCACCATCGGGTCCCAGTTGCGCGCCGTCAACCCCTTGCACGCACTGTGCTTCAGGAGTTCGCCTGACCGTCACCCCGGGTTCGTCCCGACGTCGCGTGCCAGCACCGTTCTGCGTGTCGTCGGCCAGAGTTCACCGTCCGGCGACCTTGAGGCCACCTGGGTCTGGTGTTGTCGACCGGTGCCTCGGACGGGCACCGGAACCCCCATGACGCTGCTCGACGATCCCCGACCCGACGCCCCCGTCGATCTCGACGTCCCGCGCGACATCGTCGACGCGCCGACACGTGGCGACAAGGTGTTCACGCGGCTGGCGCAGGGTGCGGGCCTCTCGTCCCTCGTGCTGATGGGGCTCATCGCCACGTTGCTGCTGGTCCAGGGCTGGCCGGCGCTGCGGGAGGCCGGGCCCTCGTTCTTCACCACCCTCGCCTGGTCGCCCGACAGCGAGCCGGCCGAGTTCGGCGTCGCGGCGATGATGTACGGCACCTTCGTGATCGCGCTCATCGGGCTCGTGATCGCCATCCCGCTCGCGCTCGGCAGCGCGCTGTTCATCAACGAGATCGCGCCGCGGCGCCTCCAGCGCCCCCTCACCGCGATGGTCGACCTGCTCGCCGCGGTGCCGAGCCTGATCTTCGGCATGTGGGGCCGAGACGTGCTCCAGCCGCGCCTCTACGGCACCTTCACGTGGATGGCCGACCACCTGACGTTCATCCCCTTCTTCCGAGCTGATCAGCGCACCTTCGCCGCCTCGCTGATGATGTCGGGGATCGTGGTCTCGCTCATGATCATCCCGCTCGCAGCCTCGATCATGCGGCAGGTGTTCTCGCAGGCCCCGCCGCTCGAGCGGGAGGGCGCGCTGGCGCTGGGATCGACGCGGTGGGGGATGATTCGAACGGTCGTCCTTCCCTACGGTCGGGGCGGCATCATCGGTGGCTCGATGCTCGGGCTGGGTCGGGCGCTCGGCGAGACGATCGCCGTGGCGCTCATCCTGAGCCCGTCGTACACGATCCAGACGCAGGTGCTCGAGCCGGGAGGCGCCAGCGTGGCGTCCACCATCGCGAACGAGTTCTCCGAGGCCACGCCGTTCGGCCTCAACGCCCTCATGGCCGCCGGTCTCGCCCTGTTCGTCGTGACCTTCATCGTGAACATGGGCGCCAACGTGATCGTGAGCCGCTCGCGGTCCGGCACGGGAGTCGAGATATGAGCCTCGTCGACGAGCGCTCGACGGTGCAGGGCATCGAGGTGCCGACCGAGCAGGTCGAGGCCCCTCGTCCCACACGCCCGTCGAGCCACGACCGCCCGCGCCGAGCGGTCTCGGTGCGCCCCGAGCAGGTCGGCGAGCTGCTCGGCAGCATGCTGAGCGCTGGGTGCCTCACGTGGCTCCTGTTCTTCGCCCTCACCCCGCTGCGCGGCAGCTTCGGTGCTGCGCTGACCTGGTACGCGCTGTTCACGGTCATCTACTGGTTCGTCGAGCACGAGGCCCACGGCGCCCTGGTGGCGCGGGACCGGGTGGCGACGACGCTCATCGTGAGCGCCGGCATCGCGACGATGGTGCCCCTCGTCCTCATCATCGGGACCACGCTGGTGCGGGGGCTCCCGAACCTCACGCCGACGTTCTTCACCGAGGACCTCGGCGCTGTCGGTCCCCTCGACCCCGCCACCAGTGGCGGCGCGCGGCACTCCATCATCGGCACGTTGCAGCAGACCCTGGTCGCGCTCGTGCTCTCCGTGCCGCTCGCGATCCTCACGTCGGTCTTCCTCACCGAGGTCGCCGCTCGTGGCCGCCTCGCTCGGGTCGTGCGCTTCCTGGTCGATGCCCTGAGCGGCCTCCCGTCGATCGTCGCCGGCCTCTTCATCTACTCGGCGCTCGTGCTGCAGATCGGGTTCTCCGGGTTCGCCGCCGGCGTGGCCCTCTCGATCCTGATGCTCCCGATCGTGATCCGCACCGCGGTGGAGGTGCTCCGCCTCGTTCCCGACGGATTGCGCGAGGCATCGTTGGCGCTCGGCGTACCTCGCTGGCGGACGGTGCTCAGCGTCGTGCTGCCCACCGCGCGCAGCGGGGTGATCACCGCCGTCATCCTGGGCTTGGCCCGCATCGTCGGCGAGACCGCCCCGGTCCTGATGACGGCGTTCGGCTCGCCGGTCGTCAACACCAACCCCTTCGACGGCGCACAGGACAACCTCACCTTGTTCATCTGGCGGCAGATCCGCAGCTCGTCGGACGCCGACGTGGACCGGGCGTGGATCGGTGCCCTGGTGCTCTGCGTCCTCGTGCTTGTCCTGTTCACCGCCGCCCGGGTGCTCGGCAGCCGCGGCCCAGGCCGCCGTCGCCGCCCGATCCGGCTGCGGCGAGCCGACCCACCCGTGATCGAACTCCAAGGAGCCCCGTCATGACCCTCGTCGACTCGCAGCTCGGCAGCCGCACGTCCCCGCGCACCGACGTCGACGTCGACGGGGCGGGTGTCGGTCCGGGATCGCTCAGCGCCCGGGATGTGTCCGCGTGGTTCGGCGACCACCGCGTGCTCGAGCGGGTGTCGCTCGACATGCGGGCCCGCGAGGTCACCGCGCTCATCGGCCCGTCGGGCTGCGGCAAGTCGACGTTCCTGCGCATCCTGAACCGCATGCACGAGCTCGTGCCGGCCGCGGCGATGGCGGGCGACGTGCTGCTCGGCGGCGAGGACATCTACGGCCCTGGCATGCGTCCCGCGGAGACGCGGGCGCGGATCGGCATGGTGTTCCAGAAGCCCAACCCGTTCCCGGCGATGTCGATCTCGGACAACGTCATCGCCGGCGTGCGCCTGACGGGCATGCAGGTGCCCGATCGGGATGAGCTGGTCGAGCGCTGCCTCATCCGCTCGGGCCTGTGGAACGAGGTGCGCAACCGGCTCGACGCTCCCGGCGGCGGCCTCTCCGGCGGCCAGCAGCAGCGGCTCTGCATCGCCCGAGCGCTCGCCGTGTCGCCGCGGGTGCTGCTGATGGACGAGCCGTGCTCCGCGCTCGATCCGACCTCGACTCGCCGGATCGAGGAGACGATCGCCGAGATCGCCCACGACGTCACCGTGGTCATCGTCACCCACAACATGCAGCAGGCGCAGCGCGTCAGCGACCAGTGCGCGTTCTTCCTCGCCGAGGAGGGTCAGCCCGGCTACATCGTGGAGGCCGGAGCCACCGTCGACATGTTCCGGAACCCCAACGACCCCCGGACGCTGGACTACGTCAGCGGGAAGTTCGGGTGATGTCGTCCGGTGTCGCCGGAGGTCGGGAGTCGCTGCGTCGCGTCACAGCGGTGCGGCTGATCCTGTGCCTCGTGGTCGCCATCGTCATGGCGCCAGCGCTTCCTCCCGTGGCGCCAGCGGCCGCAGCGCCGGTGGTGACCGGCGCCGGCTCCACGTTCGCTCAGATCGCGATCGACCAGTGGCGTGCGGACGTCGCGGGCGACGGCATCCAGATCAACTACTCCGGTCTCGGCTCCTCGCAGGGCCGGCGGCAGTTCATCGCCAACACGGTCGACTTCGCCTCCTCCGACATCCCGTTCGAGATCGACGAGCTCCCGGCGGTCAAGCGCGAGTACAGCTACTTGCCTCTGGTCGCGGGTGGCACCGCGCTCATGTACAACCTCAAGGATCCCGCCGGGCGTCAGATCACGAACCTGCAGCTCAGCGGTCCGACCATCGCCAAGATCTTCACCGGGGAGATCCGGCGGTGGAACCACGCCGACATCCTCGCCGACAACCCCGGCATCGCCAGCCGGCTCCCGGCCGATGATCTCAAGGCCGTCGTGCGCTCCGGGGGCTCGGGCACCTCCGCGGTGTTCACCGGCTACATGGCGGCGATCGCTCCTGAGGTGTGGCGCCGCTTCGCCGTCACGTACGGCATCCCCGGAGACTTCACCTCCTCGTTCCCCGACGTGCCGGGCTTCATCAAGCAGAGCGGGTCGGACGGCATCGCGAACCTGATCGCCAACCCGAACGCCGGGCGGGGGACGGTCGGCTACGCCGAGTACGGCTACGCCAAGCAGCGCGGCCTGCCCGTCGCCTACGTGCGCAACCAGTCCGGCACCTTCACCCTCCCCACCCCCCGTGCGGTGGCGATCGGTCTCACCAGAGCGACGCGCAACCCCGACGGCACGCAGAACCTCGATCAGGTGTACTTCAACAGCCACGTCGAGACCTACCCGATCTCGTCCTACAACTACATGATCGTGCCGACGGCCGACCTGGCCGAGGACAAGGGCGACGTGCTCGGTCGCTACGTCATCTACTCCGTGACCGCCGGGCAGGGGAAGGCGGCGCCGCTCGGCTACTCGCCGCTCCCGCCGAACCTCGTGCAGCAAGCCCTCGACGTCGTCCGGCAGATCCCCGGTGCGCCGACGCCGCCCCCGCTGGGCTCCTGGGGGAGCTTCTACGAGCAGCTCGAGGTGTCGAAGCCCCCCGCCCCGCCACCACCGGCGCAGCCGACCGCACCACCACCACCGCCACCACCGCCGGGGTCGCCGAACGCGCCACCGCCAGCGCCGGGCGCCCCAGGCGCGTCGCCGGTGTCCGGGGACGGTGGGGCGCAGGCTCCGGGCTCGTCTGGGGGCATCGACGTCGGCGCCGGGGGCGACGGCGGGGCGACCGACGTCGGATCCGGCGGCGATGAGACGGGTGGCGCCGACGCCGCCGACGGGGCCGTCGAGCTGGCGTCGGCACCTGAGCTGGTGATCGGCGAGGACGGATCCGTCGAGCTGGCCGGCTCCTTCGAGACCGCGCTGCCCGAGCGCCGTGGCGGTGACCTCCTGATCCTCGGGCTGGTGCTCGTCGCGCTGGTCCTCGCTCCGCCCGGGTTCGCGATGGTGAGGCGGCGCATCCTCGAGGGGCGCGATCCGCTGTGATCCGCCGCTGGGCCGTGGTAGGAGTGGCAGCGCTCCTCCTCGTCTTGTCGGTGGCCGCGCCAGCAGCTGCGACGAGCGCGCCGCCTGATGGTTCCCTGTCGAACCCCGGGTCGGGAGCGCTGCGCGCCGTCGGCGCGATCGAGCTCCAGGGGAGCGCCACCGACGACGTCGGGGTGAGCGCTGTGCGGGTCGCGATCCAGGACCGGGCCTCGAAGCTCTGGTTGCGGATCGACGGCTCGTGGGGCGCGTGGCAGCAGCACACGGCGACGCTGGCCACCGTCGGCGCGCCGACCACCACCTGGACGTGGACGTGGGCCAGCGCGCCGGCGGGGTCGTTCGCGGTGCAGGTCGAGGCGCGCGATGGCGACGGCCAGCGCGATCCGACGCGCGGGTGGACGGCGTTCGTCGTGGGAGCCGCTCCCGACAGCACCATCGATGCGCCAGCGCCGGCCGCGTCCCTGTCGGCGCCGGTGCTCGTGTCGGGCATGGCCACCGACGATCGAGCGGTGCGCGAGGTCCGCCTCGCCATCCAGGACCGCACCAGCAAGCTGTGGCTGCGAGCTGATGGCACGTTCGGCGCGTACCAGTGGCACCGCGCGGCGCTGGGATCACCTGGCGCGACGAGCACGACCTGGCTCCTCGGCGGCCTCGACCTCCCCGCCGGCTCGTTCCAGCTCATCGCCACCGCCGTCGACAGCGACGGGATCGTCGATCCGACCAGGTCTCGCGTCGCGTTCACGGTGCGGCAGCCGGGATCTGCGCTGCTGTCGTTCATCATCGGGCGCGACGACTGGGTCGCGAGCGACGACTGCACTCCGGCGGACGGCGCGGTGCCGCTCGATCGGGTCGCGGCCGAGCTCAGCGCGCGTGGCATCTCGGCGGCCATCGGCGTGGTCACCCCCCGGACCCTCGAGCACGACCGACGGTGCCAGGGCGGTGCCATCCTCGGGGCGTCTTGGGACGACCTCGCGTGGCTGCGAGACGCGCACGGCTGGTCGGCCTTCCCTCGGTCGACGGCTGCGCTGGACGCGATGCCGGTGGAGCAGGCGTACGCCGAGTCCTGCGGCGCGCTGGACGTGCTCACGGCGCACGGCCACCACCGAGGCTGGGGCCTCTTCGCGTACGCCAACGACGCGCTCGACGAGAGCCTGCAGGAGACGCTGGTGTCGACGTGCTTCGCGTACGGTCGCGACTACGGACACGGGCAGAACCGGCGCGATTCCCTCGTGGTCCCGTGGTGGCAGAGCACGAGATCGGTCAACGGCGGCCGGTGCGCGCTGGCGACCGCGCCGTGTGCAGCGATGGCGGTGGCGAACGGCCGCACCTACGAGGGGCCACCGACGTTGCTGGGCCTGCTGTCGCCGTCGGCCGACGTATGGAGCTCGGTGCAGCTCTACCGCTTCGTCGAGGGCGTCCACAGCGGGCCCGGCGGCTCCTGGGATTGCACCGCTGCGGACTGGCGGTTGCACTGGACCAGCAGGGCCGAGCTCTACTGCTTCGCCGACCTGCTGACCGCCGTCGATGCGATGCCCGCCGATGTCGTGATTGCGGATCCTGCGACGGTGGCAGAGGCTTGGGGCCGAGCACCGGGCACCTGATGCGGAGCGGCAGGGCCGCCGATGGTCGCGTTCGCCGCATGCAGCAGCGCGAGCCACCACCCCACGACGGCCAGCCAGTTGGCTCCCGCCATGCCCCACAGGGCCCCCTCCGCGCCGCCCAGCGCCGCTCCGGTCACACCACCCAGCAGGCCACCGAGGGCGCTGGCGCTTCGAGCAGCGAGGCTGCCACGGGTTGCTCGCAGCACTCGCAGCCCGGCGACTGCGCCCGTCGTCGCACCCATCGATGCGAGCAGGACCGCCTGCGGCACCAGCACCGATCGACCGGGGGCCCACGATGCACCGAGCAGCGCCACCCCGATGTCGTCGGGGAGCGCGAGCGGAGCGAGGCCCACGGCGAGCGCTGCGCAGCTCAAGGAGATCGACAGCACCCGCAGGCGCGGTACCAGGCGACCCGGCGCCTCGGCGTGGGCGCGAGCCGCCTCGGGGATCGCTGCGGTGCCGAGTCCGAACAGCACGGTGGTGACCGGGCCGGTGATCACCTGCGCTGCGCGCACCGCGCCCACCGCGCGCAGGCCGATGGTCCCGCCGATGAGCAAGGTGGTGAGGTGCCTGCTCGCGTTGCGAGCGGCGAACTCGGCGGTGAACGCGGGGACGAGCGCTCGCTGCTCCCTCATCCACGCTCGCAGGCGCGGGCGGATCATGCCGGCACCGACAATCGCCGGCGCCGCCGCCGCAGCGGCGGCCATCGCCCACGCTGCGGTGAGGGTGCCGGGACCGCCGACGCCGGCGGCGAGCACCGCCCCGACGGTGGGGATCATCACGATGGCCCACAGGGCGTCGAGGCGCGCCGCGCGCTCGGGGCAGCCGAGCGCGAGCGCCCGATGCCGAGCGACGTCCTGGACCAGCAGACCCGGCATCCCCGCAGCGAGCGCGACCAGGGTGGTGCGCAGCGTGCCGCTGGCGACGGCGGCGCCAGCAGCGGTCGCGGCGCCGATCAGCAGTCCGATGGCGAGCCCTGCGCCCAGCGCCGCGTCGCCGAGGCGGCGCTGCTCGTCGGGCTGCGCCGTCGGCGCTCGGACCAGCAGCGGCTCGGCGACGACGGAGCGCACGAAGCCGAGCGCCAGCAGGTAGATCGACATGGCGAGTCCGAACGCCCCGAAGCCAGCGGCCGAGGTGGTGCGCGCGACGGCGACGGAGAGCGCGAAGTTGGTGATGCTCGACAGCCCCTGGTCGGCGAGCGCCCAGGACGCACGTCGCCGTGCCGGCGCGCTCACCGCTGGTACCCCCACCGATCGAGCGCGTCATCGATCGTCGACGGTGGACGTGCCTCGAGCGGCGCCGGCCTGGCGGCCGGTGCGGTGGGCATCGGCAGCTGGGCGACGGCGTGCAGCCACCGCTTCGCCCCAGGGTCGAGTCCGCATGCCGCGGCTGCGGTCCGCAGCACCTCAGCTGGGTCGACGACGAGGTCCTCGTAGCGCACGGTCACCTGGCGCTCGGGGTCGACGAACCGCAGGCCGGCCTCGATCGCACCGATCTCAGCCGCCCAGTGCCGGTGCGTCGCCTCCTGCGGATCGCGCCCGGTGGCGGCCCAGTCCGCAGGGGTGCCCCCGCCCCACCACCACAGGTCGGTCGTCGGCCACCACGGCACCGATGCGAGCGAGCGCGCTGCGTCGCGACCGTCGCGCACCACGTGGAGCCAGCGGGGCGCCTCGAGCTGCGCCTCGAGCCAGCCGATGCGGCGGTTGTGGCCGATCCGCTTCGAGATCAGCACCGCACCGCCATCTGCTCGACCGATCCTGCGGAGGTGCACTGCCAAGGTCGCTCTCGTTGGCGGCAGGAGCCCGTCGTCGCTCTCCGGAACGCCGCACCACTCGAACACGGGCTCGCCCTCGACGGGGCTCGGCAGCAGCCGATCGACGAGGGAGCGGGGCCGGTCGTACACGTACGCGCGCCCGCCGTCGGGGAACCACGCTCGTTGCCGCCAGGCTGGCGCGGCGCGGGGCACGCGATCGAGCGCGGCGAGCCACCAGGCACCTGGACGACGCACGACCCAGCTCGAGATCCACGCCGCGTCCGGATGGCAGCAGAGGGCTCGGTACACGAGCGAGGTGCCCGACCGCGGAGCGCCGACGACGATGCCCACCCTCGGCTCACCTCGCACGACGGGCTCCTTGCCGCGCCGCGCACGCGCCCGTAGGCTGACCTGCAGCCAGAGCAGCGGCGCACGGTCGACGTGAGGGGTCGCGTCCGGGCACTGCCGAGCAGCTCGCATCGCGAGCTGTCGGAAGGAGCCACCCGTGGAGATCATCGACTACCTGAGAGCGCGTCGCGATCGCGTGCGGCTCGTGCTGCTCATCCCCCTGGGTGCGGTCGCGCTGAGCCTCTTCGTGAGCCTCGCGCTGCCCGATCGCTACGTCGCCGAGCTCGTCGTGGCTGTGCCGGCACCCACAGCGGACTACCGCGCCGCTCGGGTCCAGGCGGCCGAGGAGCTCGCTGCGGCCCTGGTGGATCCCTCGCTCCGAGCGGAGGTGCCCGGCGCGGTCGGTGCCGACCTCGAGGTGGTGCAGGACGGCGCATCGATCACGGTGTCGCTGCGCACGACCCGACCTGGAGCCGACGCGTCGCGCACCGTCGTCGCCCTCGTCACCTCCGGCCTCGAGGTGCTGTACGCGCCACCGATCGCCGAGGCGGCAGCAGCGGCGGACGCAGCTGCGCAGCGGAGCAGGGAGGCGCAGTCTGCGCTGCGCGCCTTCGAGGAGGAGCGCCGCGCACCCAGCGCGTCCACCCGCTACAGCGCGGTGCTCGAGGAGCTGGCGCAGCTGCGGCGCGATCGCGAGGTCGCCCTCGCCGCTGGTGACGCAGCGCTGGTCGATGGTCTGCAGGGGCTCATCGACGAACGTCGGGCGGAGAAGGAGGGCCTCGAAGCCCTCCTCCCGGACTACCGGGTCGTGGAGCGCGAGGCGGCCGCTGCCTCGACGCAGGCGGAGACCGCACGCGGTGCGCTCGACGCTGCTGAGGCTCGCCTCGCTGGCGTCGTCGACCGTCTCGACGAGCTCGTCGACGGGCCGTCCGTGGAGGGTGCCGGCACCGAGATGCTCCGGCGATCGCTCGCAGCGGGTGCGATCGGTCTGCTGCTCGCCGCCGGAGCGCTCGCCGTCGCCGAGGTCCTTCGCCCGCCGTCTGCCGAGCGTGCTGCACGACAGCCTGCGGCGCCGCTCGATCTCGGCGGCATCCTCGAGCGGGCGGCCGACGACGAGACGACGCCTGCGGTGCCGGGCTCGACATCGCCGGCGGTGCGCCCGGAGCTCAGGTCGCTGGCGGAACCGCATCCGGTGCCCTGATCACGTAGGTGAGGTTGTTGTGGTCGGCCGCCAGCCTTCCGGCGGAGATCGCGGCGACGCAGCGCACACCGAGGGCCACCGCGCCCCGCCCGCCGCGGAGGCGCTGGAGGTAGTGGTTGGTCCCCAGCTCGGCAGCGATCGTCGCGCCGCGGCGCTCGGCCCACGCTCTGATCCCTCCGCGGGAGACCACCGCGTCGTACCTCACGGGGAAGGGTCCGTGGCCTGCAGTCCCTGCGCCGGGCATGCCGATGGCGTGGCGGCGGAACGCGACGTGGGCGCGGTGCGGGGTGTGGCGGGTGACGAACCCCCAGACGGCATCGCCATCGGGAAGCCGCAGCAGCAGGAGCCCGCCTGGGCGGAGCCACCCGAGCAGCCGGTCGAGCACAGCCTCTGCGCCGTCGATGTGCTCGATGACGAACGAGCAGTACACGACGTCGAACGAGGCAGCCGGCAGGTCGAGCGTTCGCAGGTCGCCGACGATCGCCTCCGCGAGGTCGCCGACCTCCTCGACGCGGAGGCGTACGGCCGTCTCATCGATGTCGACACCGGTGATGTGGACGGGACCGGCAGCAGCTCCGAGCTTCCAGGAGCGACCGCAGCCGGCCTCGAGCACCCGCTGGGGCGTCGTCGCGTCGACGGCGTTCGATCGCACCGCCGCAGCCAGGATCGCCAGCTCCTCCTCCTCGGTGTGCACGAGGTCGAGGGGTCCGATCGGCGAGCGGTCCATGGTGGAGGGGTGCGCCCGGCGGGCTGCTCCCCGACGGTACGGACGGCGACCGTCGTGCGGGTGGCGGGGCGGTGGTGGGGAGGTGAACCGCTGATGAACTGTCCTGCTCAGGGGCTGACGCCTGAGGTCGTCATCCGTACCATGCCGCGGTGGCGATGATCCCGACCGATTCCCGACGCGCGGTCGGCGGCTCCCTCATCGCCGTCGCTGCTCTGGCGGTCATCGCTGCGGTCTCGGCGCTCCTCCTCGCGGGCGGCGAGCGCGAGCTGGGGCTCCTGGTGCTGGCAGCGCTCGGCGGCGGCGTCCTCTCCGTGCTCGCCGTCACCCGGCTCGAGGCGTTCGTCCTCGTCGTCGTGGTGATGCGAGCATCGCTCGATCTCACGAAGCTGCGTGGTGGGCTCTCGCCGTCGCTCGCGCTCGGCCTGCTCGTCGTGGTGGTCGCCGTGCTCGCCATCGCCAACCGAGCCTCGCAGCCCCGGGCATCGTCGCCGCTGGGTCCCGTGCCGCGAGCCGCAGCGCTCCTCGTCGCCGCTGCCGCCACCAGCACGGTGGGCGCTGCCGATCGCAGCGCCTCGCTGATGGAGGTGGCTCGGCTCGCCACCGCGGCATCGCTGCCGGTGCTGCTCGGCCTCGTCATCGATCGTCCGCAGCGGCTCCGGCGGCTGCTGGCCGCGCTCGGCGCGTCCGCCGTGGTGCCGGTGGTGATGGCTGCGGGCCAGGCGCTCGGGGTGGGCGGGACCAGCGCCATCGGTGGGTTCGAGCGCCTCCGCGGGACCTTCCTGCACCCGAACCCGTTCGCCGCCTTCTGCACCTTCCTGCTCGTGCTCGGCGTCGCCCTGCTCCCCGCTGTGGAGGGCCGGGCCCGGCGGGCGCTCCATATCGGGCTGCCAGCGCTCGGCCTGTGCCTCCTCGGGACGTACGCGCGGGGCGCCTGGATCGCCGCGGTCGTCGGCGTGGTGGCGGTGGCGCTGCAGCGCCGGAGCCGAACGACGGTCGGCACCGTCATCGCCGTGCTGGTGGTGGTCGCCACGCTCGCGCCGTCGACGGTCGCGCGCTTCGGCGACCTGGATGAAGGTCCACGCGCTTCGGGAGACGCGAGCAACTCTCTCGCCTGGCGGCTCGCCTACTGGGAGGACGCGCTCGGCCTCGTGGCCGACAACCCGCTCACGGGCGTCGGCTTCGGCATGGTCAGCGAGCGACTCGACGAGGGGGTGCCGCCCCACAACGACTACCTGCGCGTGGTGGTGGAGCTGGGGGTGATCGGCGTGCTCGCGGCGGGGGTCCTCGCCTTCGCGATGGTGGTGACCGCGCGACGAGCACGGCGAGCGGCACGCACGCCGCTCGATCGCGCGATCGCCGAGGGCTACGCCGGGTGCCTGATCGCCTTCGGCGTGCTCGCGGTGTCCTCGAACACGCTGTCCCAGGTCGTCGTGCTCTGGTACCTGCTCGCGATCGCCGCCGCTGCGGACGCGGTTGCGAGGGGCGTGTCGATCGGTCGCACCCCCGAGCTCGCTCCTGAGGTGCGCCCCCGTCGTGCGTGGAGGTACACCGACTCGATCTCGTCGGTCACCGTCTCCCAGTCGTAGGCAGATCGGACGTGCTCGCCGAACGCCACCGCCCCGGCACGCTCGACGAGAGCGCCTGCGAGCACCGATCGCATCGCAGCGGCGGTCGCAGCGACATCGCCGACCGGCACGACGCGTCGACCGGGACCGTCGGTGCCGAGCACCTGTCGGTGGGGGGGAAGGTCAGACGCGATGATCGGAGCGCCTGCGCCAGCCGCCTCGAGGAGCACGAGCGGCAACCCCTCGAGCGATGAGGGCACGAGGACCGCAGCGGCCTCGGCGTACAGCGTCGCGAGCTCGTCGCCGAAGCGCGCGCCGAGCCAGCGAGCCCACGGCGCAGCGTCGATCTCGTGGTGGAGGGATCGCTCGTACGCCGGGCTCGCACCGGGTGCGCCGACCACCGCCAGCGTCAGCTCGCCCTCCAGGCGCCCGATCGCCCGGACAGCGACCTCGATCTGCTTCTCGGGCACCATCCGACCCACCACCAGCGCGTACCGCTTGGCCTCGAGGCCCATCTCGGCGAGGAGGTGCGGACGAGCGACGCCGGGGTCGCTCACGCCGTTCACGATCGTGCGCACGTGCACCCGCCCACCCGCACGCTGCGCCTCGGCCACCTCGTCGGACACCGCGATGACGGCGTGCGGGACGCGGGAGCTGAGCCACGCCGCTCCACCGAGCGCGCATCGTGCCCCGACGCCCCACTTGGCTCGGTGCTGGTCGAGGCCGTGGATCGTCTGCACAACCGTGGTGCGACCCAGGTAGCGGCTGATCGGGGATGCGATCCCCGGACCGACGGCGTGCAGATGCACCACGTCGGGCCGAAGCCGCAGGGCATCGGTGGCGGCGAGCAGCGAGTGCACGCCGGCCTCCATGCCACGCGCTCGAGGAGCGGGCAGGTGGCGCAGCGTCATCCCGCGGTGCACACCTGGTGCGTCGCGACCGTCGCCGCGGCACGCCACGATCACGTCGTGCCCCCGGTCAGCCAGGCGGGCACCCACCTCCTCGACGTGGCGCTCCACCCCGCCCGGCCCAGCGGGGACGCCGCGCAGGCCGATCATGACGATGCGCACCGGGTCAGCCGCCGGTCCCGGTGCGCGCCAGGGCGGGGGTGCCGTGTCCGACGGGGTCAGCTTCCCCGGCGTCGGTCGTCGACCGGTGCTGCAGATCGATGATGTCGGGAGTGGAACGCACCTCGGAAGTGGTTGGCGTCTCACCCAGCAGCGTGGCGCGCCCCCGACGGACGCAGAGCGCGACGGTGGCGACCAGGATGCGGAGGTCGACACCGATCCGCGCCTCTGCCACGTAGTCGAGGTCGAGCGCCCGGTAGGCGGCGAAGTCGTCGTGCGCGTCGGGCGTCACCTGCCACGGCCCGGTGAGTCCTGGCCGCACCCGGTGCCGCTGCTCGCGGTGGTGGGGGTCGAACGCAGCGACCTCTCCCGGGAGCGCAGGGCGAGGACCGACGAGGCTCATGTCGCCGCGCACCACGTTCCAGAGCTGGGGGAGCTCGTCGAGGCACGCGCTGCGCAGGAAGGAGCCCGGTGGGGTCACGCGGGGATCGTGGGCCGCCTTGAACAGCGGACCGCTGCGCGTGTTGGCATCCGCGATCGACTGCTGCCTCGCCTCGGCGTCACGCACCATCGTGCGCAGCTTCACGATGGTGAAGGGCTCGCCGTGTCGACCGATGCGGACCTGGCGGTACAGCACGGGACCGCCGTCGTGCAGCGCGATCGCCACGGCAGAGAGCGCCACGAGCGGCGCGGCGCACAGGAGGAGCACGAGGGCGCCGACGACATCGATGGAGCGCTTCGCGACGAAGCGAGCGATCAGGCGTCGGTGGGACCACGAGGAGGTGGTGAGATCGGGCTGCGGAGCACGGTCGGTCGGCATCGAGGCGAACCTACGAAGCGAGGACCGCGATCTCCAGGGGTTCGAGCCTCATTTCAGGCTCGGTTCACGGAGACTTCGTGCGGTTGCCTCGCCCGGTTCACAGAGGTGCCGCCACGGCTCCGTACGGTGCCGTCGGCACCGCCCAGGAGGAGCTCTCCATGGCCACCGAGGTCCTCGGTCGCACCGATCTGCGACGCTCGCTCCGATCGGCGCGGCCCGGCGTCGGTGTCCGAGATCTGCTGGTGGCCGTCGCGGCCGTCGTCGCCGCGCTCGGCGCGCTCGGCGCGGAGGGAAGCCCGACCGGTCGGCCCGCGCTGGATGCGATGTGGCGGGCGGTGCTCGCCGTGGTCGTCGTCCTCGCCGCTGCTGCGCCGGGTCCGCGCTGGACGCTGCTCGTGCTGTGCGCTCCCGCGGTCCTCCTCGCTCGCTCGGCAGGGGCGCTGGCGGCAGCCGCAACGGTCTTCGTCGCGGCGACGTGGTGCGCGACGCGACGCACCACCTCGCCCCCGGCCGCCGCAGCGGTCGCAGCTGCGGCGGTGCAGCTCCTCCTCCGCCTCCCCACCGACGGACCGGCGCTCCTCGGCGCCGCGCTCGTGGCGTTCGCCGTCCTCCCGCTGCTGATCGGCGCCCCGCTCCGGCTGCCGTCCGTCGAGCAGGCGGTGCTGCTGCGCTCCGTGCAGCTGGTGGCGCTCGTCGCCTCGGTCGGCGGAGCGCTCGCGATCGGCGGCGTGCTGCGAGCGTCCGACGAGATGGAGGCGGGCGCACGGGAGGCGGCAGCAGCGCTCGAAGCGGCTCGAGACGGCGACCAGGTGCTCGCCGCTGACGGGTTCGACAGCGCTGCTGAGCGCTTCCGTGCTGCGGAGGCCGTCCTCGAGAGCCCCCTCGTCGAGCTGACCACGGCGCTGCCGCTGGTCGGCCCACAGGTGGATCTCGTCGCGGCGTCGGCGCAGGGCGGCCACGACGTCGTGGCCGCGGCCGGGGACGTGGCTCGGGCGACCGACCTCGAGGAGCTCCGCCTCACCGACGGCACCCTCGACGTGGATCGAGTCGCTGCCGCAGAGGCCCCGCTGGCGATCGCAGCCGCATCGCTCGACGCTGCGATCGACCGTCTCGAGGTGGCCGCATCGCCGTGGGCGATCCCGCCGGTGCGTGCTGCTGCAGATGGGATGCAGCACAGGCTGGGTCAGGCGGTGCCCGATGCTGCCCTGGCGCTCGAGCTCGCCCGCATCGGTCCGACCCTCCTGGGTGCACGTGACCGACGGCGGTACCTCGTGCTGTTCACGAGCCCGGCGGAGGCGCGTGAGCTCGGCGGGTTCACCGCAGCGTGGGCCGAGCTCACCATCGACGACGGCGACCTCGAGCTCGTCGACACCGGCCGGGCGACGGACCTGAACGATCCCGATGGCATCGCGGGGCGGGTGCCGCCCACCGGCATGCCGGAGCGGCTGCGGCGATACGAGCCCGAGCGCTACTTCCAGAACGTGACCGGCATCGCTGACTTCCCGACTGCAGGAGCGGTGGCGGCGGATGTGTGGGCGCAGGCTGGCCGTGACCCCGTCGACGGCGTGCTGGCCATGGATCCAGCGGCGCTGGCGGCGCTGCTGGATCTCACCGGTCCTGTCCGCATCGCTGGTGTTGCTGATCCGATCGACGGCGACGGGGCAGAGGCGCTACTGCTGCGCGACCAGTACGTGCAGCATCCCGATCGCGCGCAGCGCACCGACTTCCTCGTCGAGGTGGCGGAGCGGACCTTCGAGCGCCTCAGCAGGGGCGCGCTGCCTGGGCCGCGCCGGATCGGTCGGGTGCTCGGTCCGGTCGCTCGGTCGCGCCGGCTCCTCGCCTGGAGCCCGGTCGCCGAGGAGCAGGCCGCCTACGAGCACCTGGGCATCGACGGGGCGATGCCGGACGCAGGAGGTGGTGACCTCCTCTCGGTGACGCACGCCAATGCGAACCCCTCCAAGATCGACACCTTCCTGCACCGCCGGATCGAGCACGACGTCACCTTCGATCCCCGCAGCGGCAGCATCGACGCGACGACGCGCATCACGCTCCGCAACGACGCGCCGACCGGAGGGCTGCCCGACTACGTGCTGGGTGGTCCCGCAACCGGCCGGCCGCGGGGCACCAACCACCTGCTGCTGTCCCTGGCGAGCCCGCACGAGGTGGTGGCGGCGACCGTCGATGGCGCCCCCGTCGTGCTCGAGCGGACCGAGGAGCTGGACGTCGTGCGCTGGTCGACCTTCGTCGATGTTCCGGCTGGTGCCACCGTGATCGTGGAGGTCCGCACTGCTGGTGCCGTGACCGCCGGGTCGTACCGTCTCCGGATCGTCGGGCAGCCGCTGGCGAATCTCGATGAGCTCGTGCTCGACGTCCGAGCCGTCGACGGCTCGCGGCCCGAGCAGATCGCGGTGACGCAGCGATGGGGCAGCCGCTCGTCGAGCGTTCCCGACGACGAGGTGCCGACGGTGCCGCTGCGGGTCCCCCTCGACGGGGACCTCGAGCTGGATGCCCGGTTCCGACCGTGACCCGGTGGACGGAGCCTGCCCGTGGTCGCCGGTCCGGAGACCGGAGGGGTGCGACCGCCGGGCGGGTCCGTGCGGGCAGTGAACCCCGGCATCGTCGCGGTGCGCTGAACGATCGTGGACGAGGAGGTGAACGCTCGACGAAGGTTGGATGGAACCACCCGAGAACCCATTGTGCGCAGCACCGGACTGCCGCACACTGCGGTCGTGCCGAGCTGACGCTGCCGGCGCCCGACCGCGGAGGTCCGATGATCCGTTCCCTGCTCGTTGCCGCTCTACTCGTCGTCGGGGTGCTGGCCGCACCGGCGGCAGCGCAGTACGAGCCGGGTCCGACGGTGTCGCTCGCCCCGACGACAGCTGTCGCCGGGGCCACGGTGGTGCTCGCCGGGCAGCAGTGCCTCGCCAGCTCCCCGGTCACGATCGCCGCGCCGGGCATGGAGGCTCAGACGACCACTGCAGGTCCCGACGGGTCGTGGACCAGCTCGGTGGTCGTCCCGGCAGGTACCAGCGGCACGTGGTCGCTGACGGTCACCTGCGGTGACGCGGTCCTCGTCGCCTCGGTGCAGGTCGGTGCGGTGGATTCGTCTGCGCCTCAGGCCGCACCGCTCCCGGTCACCGGATCGCAGACCGTGCCTTTCGCCGCGGTGGGTGCGGGTCTCGTGGCGGGAGGCCTGCTCCTCGTGCTGCTGGTGCAGCGCCGGGCGGATCGGGCGTAGCTGGTCGCCGACCGCTCGCGTCGCGGCATACTTGGCTCGATCCCTGGAGCCCACGATGAGCGACGTGCAGCACTACCTGAACCGTGAGACCTCCTGGCTCGCGTTCAACGACCGGGTGCTGGCGCTGGCGAGCGACGACGCCCTGCCGCTGCTCGAGCGGGGCCAGTTCCTCGGAATCTTCGCCTCCAACCTCGACGAGTACTTCCAGGTTCGCGTCGCCGGCCTCCAGGACCAGCTCGCCGCCGGCGTGCTCGGGCGCACCCCCGATGGGCGCACCGCCGCGCAGCAGCTCGCCGAGATCCGCGCCGAGGTGCTGCGCCAGACAGCTGCGGCCGAGGACGTGTTCCACCACGAGATCGTGCCCGCGCTCGGCGCCGAGGGCATCGTCTTCAGCTCCTGGGACGCGCTCGACGACGACGACCGCAAGCACCTGGTGGCGGAGTTCGAGCAGCGCATCTTTCCGGTGCTCACCCCGCTGGCGGTCGACCCGGCGCACCCGTTCCCGTACATCTCGAACCTCTCGCTGAGCCTGGCGATCATGGTGCGCGACCCGGTGACCTCCGAGCGCCGCTTCGCTCGGGTGAAGGTGCCGCAGGGACTGCCGCGCTTCGTGGTGCTGCCCGACGGCGAGCGCTTCGTGCCCCTCGAGCAGCTCATCGCCGCGCACCTCGGCCGCCTCTTCCCGGGCGTCGAGGTCGAGTCGTCGTGCGCCTTCCGCGTGACGCGCAACGCGGACCTCACCGTGGAGGAGGAGGAGGCCGACGACCTGCTCGCCGCCGTCGAGATCGAGGTGCGCCGGCGCCGCTTCGGACGCGCCGTGCGGCTGGAGATCGAGGCCGGCGCCACGTCGGAGACCCGCGAGCTGCTCCTGCGAGAGCTCGACCTCGAGTCCGAGGACGTCTACGACCTCGCCGGACCGCTCGATCTGCGCGGCCTCGGCTCGCTGCGATCGCTGGACCGTCCCGAGCTCAAGTACCCGGTGTGGCCGCCGGTGACGCCCCACGCCTTCAACGAGGAGCTGGAGCACCGCGACCTGTGGACCGTGCTGCGCTCCGGCGACGTGCTGGTGCACCACCCCTACGCGTCGTTCTCGGCGTCGGTGGAGGAGTTCGTGCGTCGCGCTGCGATCGACCCCGCGGTGCTCGCCATCAAGGTGACGCTCTACCGCGTCAGCGGCGACTCGCCGCTGGTCCACTCGCTGATGCGCGCTGCTGAGGCGGGGAAGCAGGTCGTGGCGCTCATCGAGGTCAAGGCCCGCTTCGACGAGGAGACCAACATCGAGTGGGCCCGCCGCCTGGAGAACGCGGGGGTGCACGTGGTGTACGGGCTCGTCGGCCTCAAGACGCACGCCAAGACCACCCTGGTGGTGCGCGACGAGCCCGACGGCGTGCGGCTCTACTGCCACTTCGGCACGGGCAACTACAACGCGCGCACCGCTCGCACCTACGAGGACCTGGGGCTCTTCACCGCCGACCGGGAGGTCGGCGCGGACCTCACCGACCTCTTCAACTTCCTCACCGGCTTCGGTCGCCCCGTCGACTACCGGCGCCTGCTGGTCGCGCCGCACCACCTCCGGACCGCGCTGCACGCGTGCATCGAGGCGGAGATCGCGGCCGGGCCCGGGCGGGGAGCCATCCGAGCGAAGATGAACAGCCTGGTCGACCCCGAGCTGATCGACGCGCTGTACCGGGCCTCGCAGGCCGGCGTGCAGGTCGACCTCGTGGTGCGCGGCATCTGCTGCCTGCGCCCCGGCGTGCCAGGCCTGTCGGAGACCATCACCGTGCGCTCGCTCGTCGGGCGGTTCCTCGAGCACTCGCGCATCTACGAGTTCGCCAACGGCGCCGGCGACGGCCAGCCGGCGGTCTACATCGGCAGCGCGGACATCATGCCGCGCAACCTGGACCGCCGCATCGAGGCGCTGGTGCCGGTGCAGCAGCCGGAGCTCATCGAGCGGGTGCGGGGCGTGCTCGACGCCTGCATCGCCGATGACGCGCTGTCGTGGACGTTGGCTGCCGACGGCACGTGGACGAAGGTGCCGGTGGTCGAGGGGCGCGACGCGCAGGCAGAGCTCCAGGAGCGCGCGGTGGAGCGGGCGCACGCCGATCGCTGAGCGACCGGTCCCCGGCTCGTCGAGCGGGCCTCGGTAGCGTCGAGGCGTGGAACCGGAGGTGCGTGCCGCGGGCGGCGTCGTGTGGCGCGAGTGCCGCAAGGGGATCAAGGTCCTGCTCGTGCACCGACCGCGCTACGACGACTGGTCGCTGCCCAAGGGCAAGAACGACCCCGGAGAGTCCGACGAGGCGTGCGCGCTGCGCGAGGTCGAGGAGGAGACCGGCTATCGCTGCGAGCTGGGCGACGCGCTGATGATCCTCGAGTACGTCGACGGCCGCGGGCGTTCGAAGGAGGTGGCGTACTTCGCCATGACCATCCTCGACGGCGAGTTCGCACCCAACGACGAGGTCGACGAGATCCGTTGGGTGCGCTTGGAGCAGGCGCGCGAGTGCCTCACCTACGAGCGCGACGCGATGGTGCTGGACGTGCTGCGTCCACGTGCACGTCATTGAGCGATCCTCCTGGGACACCGAGCACCCCGAAGGTTCCCCGGTCGTTCACCTCACGTTCACCTGGAGCCCCTTGGGAGGTCAGGTCGGGTCCGTACCTTCGCGGCACAAGCGATCCAATCACCTGCCCAAGGAGGGCGATAGTGCGTGCAACCCGATCAACGAAGCTGATGGCACTGGCGGTCACATCCGCGTTGGTGCTGGGCGCCTGCGGCGACAGCGACGACACCACCGATGGCGCCACCGACGCCACGGGCGGCGGCTCGACCGCCGAGCTCAGCGGCGACATCCGCATCGACGGCTCGAGCACGGTCACCCCGCTCATCACCCTCGCCGCCGAGGACTTCCAGACCGAGAACTCCGGCGTGCGCGTCACCGTCGCCACCTCCGGCACCGGCGGCGGCTTCGAGAAGTTCTGCAACGGCGAGACCGACCTCTCCATGGCATCGCGTGGCGTCAAGGACGACGAGATCGAGGCGTGCGCCGCCAACGACATCGTGCCCATGGAGATGATCGTGGCCAACGACGGCCTCTCGGTGGTCGTGCACCCCGACAACGACTGGGCTGACTGCCTGACCGTGGAGCAGCTCAACGCGATCTGGGCACCGGACAGCACCATCAAGAACTGGAGCGAGGTCGACTCGTCGTTCCCCGACGTGCCGCTGACGCTCTACGGCGCCGGCTCCGACTCGGGCACGTTCGACTACTTCACTGATGCCATCAACGGTGAGGAGGGTGCCACCCGCACCGACTACAACCCGAGCGAGGACGACAACGTCACCGTCACGGGCGTCGCAGGCGAAGAGGGTGCGATGGGCTACTTCGGATTGTCGTACCTCCTCGAGAACAGTGACAAGATCAAGGGCGTGGAGATCGACGGTGGCGACGGCTGCGTGGCGGCCTCCAACGACACGGTGCAGTCCGGCGACTACACGCCGCTGGGCCGCTCGCTCTTCATCTACACCAAGGCCGAGGCCGCTGCCCGCCCCGAGGTGAAGGCGTTCCTCAGCTACTACCTCGACAACGCCGAGGAGATCACCACCGAGGCGCTGTTCGTTCCGCTCACCGACGAGCAGATCGAGAAGGCAACCGCTGACCTCGAGGCCATCGCCGCCGAATGACGGCGTCGTCCACCGCCGTGACGCAGGTCCAGCCGGTGGGGAGCTTGCTCCCCACCGGCCACCTGCGTCGCCGCCTGATCGTCGAGCGCATCGTGCGCGCCATCCTCGGCGTCACCGCGCTCGTCTCGGTGGTCGCCACCGTGGCGATCGCCATCTCCCTGATCCGCCCCACGCTCGAGTTCTTCACCGAGGTGCCGCTGGGCGAGTTCCTCACGGGCGACACGTGGGCCCCGCTCTTCGAGCCGGCGCAGTTCGGCGTGCTGCCGCTGATCGCGGGCACCTTCATCATCATGGTGATCGCCGTGGTGCTGTCGGTCCCGCTCGGCCTGCTCGGCGCGTTCTATCTCAGCGAGTACGCCTCGCGACGGACCCGAGCCATCGCCAAGCCGGTGCTCGAGGTGCTCGCCGGCGTGCCGACGGTCGTGTTCGGCTTCTTCGCCTTGTTCTGGGTGAACCCCGAGGTCGTGCAGCGCTTCTACCCGGTCGGAAAGGTCGGCACCTTCTCCGCCTTGGCTGCCGGACTCGTCGTCGGCTTGATGATCCTGCCCACGATGGTGTCGCTCGCCGAGGACGCCATGTCGGCGGTGCCCGACTCGCTGCGCCAGGGGGCCTTCGCACTCGGCTCCACCCGACGCGAGGTCTGCACCAAGGTCGTGTTCCCCGCCGCGCTCTCGGGCATCGTGGCCGCCATCGTGCTGGCGGTGTCACGTGCCATCGGCGAGACCACCATCGTGCTGCTGGCGGCAGGGAGCAACCCGCAGCTGACTCTCGATCCGGGCCAGGGCGTGCAGACCATGTCCTCGTTCATCGGGTTCGCCGGCATCGGCGACCAGTCGACCGGCTCGACGGGCTACAAGACGATCTTCGCCGTCGGCACGCTGCTGTTCCTCATCACGCTGGTGCTGAACATGTTCAGCGTGCGCATCGTGCGCCGGTTCAGGGAGGCCTACGAATGAGCACGATCTCTGACGCTCGGCCCGATCCTCGGGAGGTGGGCGTCGACCTGCACGACACCACCGCGCCACGACGTCGCGTGCTCGATGTCGTGTTCCGCGTGGCCACCGCAGCCAGCGTCGTCTTCGCGCTGGTCATGCTCGCCGTGCTGCTGATCGACACCTTCATGACCGGCCAGCCGCGCATCAACGCGGATCTGGTGAAGAACATGCCCTCGGCGCGGCCCGCCCGCGCCGGCGTGCAGTCGGCGATCTTCGGGTCGTTGTGGGTGGTCGGCCTGTCTGCTGCGGTGTCGATGCCGCTCGGGATCGGCACCGCCATCTACCTCGAGGAGTTCGCGAACCGGGACCACTGGTACATCCGGCTGATCGAGCTGAACATCCAGAACCTGGCCGGCGTCCCCAGCGTGGTGTTCGGCATCCTCGGACTGGCGTTCATCGCTCGCGGCCCGCTCTCGTGGGGCTTCACCGTCGGCACCGGGGCAGCCGTGCTGGCCATCCTCATCCTGCCGACCATCATCATCTCGTCTCGTGAGGCCATCCGTGCGGTGCCACCGTCGCTCACCGATGGCTCGCTGGCCCTCGGCGCGACCAGGTGGCAGACCGTGTGGCGCCAGGTGCTTCCCTCTTCGATCCCCGGCATCGCCACCGGCAGCATCCTCGCCGTGTCTCGGGCTCTGGGCGAGTCTGCGCCGCTGATCCTGCTGGGTGCGCTCACGTTCGTCACCTACAACCCTGACAGCATGGACGACGGCTACTCGGTGCTGCCGCTGCTGATCTTCCGCTACACCGCGGATGCCAAGGCCGAGTTCCACGTCGTGGCGGCCGCAGCGATCGTCGTGCTCCTCGCCATGCTGCTGGTGCTCAACGCCTCAGCCATCTTCATCCGCAACCACTTCCAGAATCGGAACGCCTGACGTGCCAGGCGGCTCGATCGACCCTCGATTGGACACCACGCGATGGATGCCCCCCCGATGAGCGAGACCACACCGACGCGCCTCTCGGCGCAGCGCACCGCAGCGCCGCGCGCAACGGGTGCGACGGTGGTGGCTACCTCCCAGCTGAACGTCTACTACGGCCAGTTCCGGGCGGTGCGCGACGTCGACCTCGAGATCCGCAAGGGTGAGATCACCGCCATGATCGGCCCGTCCGGGTGCGGGAAGTCGACGGTGCTCCGTTGCTTCAACCGGATGAACGACCTCATCCCCGGGGCGCGCGTCGAGGGATCGGTCACCTACCACGGCATCGATCTCTACGGTCCCGAGGCCAGCGCGGGCGAGGTCCGCCGCCGCATCGGGATGGTGTTCCAGAAGCCCAACCCCTTCCCCAAGTCGATCTTTGACAACGTCGCCTACGGACCTCGAGCCCGGAAGATGAAGGTCGACCTGGACGAGGTCGTCGAACGGTCCCTGCGTGCAGCAGCCCTTTGGGACGAGGTCAAGGACAAGCTTGACGCCAGCGGCTACAGCCTCTCCGGCGGCCAGCAGCAGCGCCTTTGCATTGCGCGCGCGATCGCCGTCAAGCCCGAGATTATTCTCATGGACGAGCCCTGCTC
>JBBRAZ010000031.1:0-44405 GCA_038206295.1 Acidimicrobiales bacterium | reverse complement strand
TCACGCCATACCCTCGCGTTCCGCACCCCGTTCTGCCTCCCGTTTGCAAGCCGTCAGACAGCTCGGAAACGTAAGAGTCAGAGCGGGGTGCACCCGCGGATGGCCCCGACCCCCACCCACGGATATGTCAGGAGAGCCCGATTTCCAGCCTGGGATCGCCCCGGTCTGACGGAGACCTGCATCGAGGGCGTGGGCCCGAAGTGGGTGTCCATGTCACCACCGGGCGAACGCCGTCCGCGCTGCAGGTGCGCCGACGAGCTCGCCGCCGAGGTGGTCGCGATGGTCGCGATGGTCGCGGGGTGGACCTACGAGGATGAAGCGCTGTCGCGGCTGCGACCGCGAGCGTCAGTTCTCCAGCCGGCATCTGATGTGTCCGGCATGCCAGCGCAAGCCCTCGCGCGACACGCGATTCAACGGCGTTAAGGACGACTACCGCCTCGAGAACCTCGAGCTGCGGGTGCGGCCGCAACCGAGCGGAATCCGCGCGTCGGACGCAGTTGGTTGGACGCGCCACACCATCGCTCGGTATGACCAGGGCCCGGGCAGCTCCAGCAACGCTCGAACCTGAGCTCGAGCGCTCTTGGAGCTGGGGGGAATCGAACCCCCGTCCGCTGTGCGGTCACCGCACGTGCTACGACCATTCCCGAGACTGTGGCTCATGGCAGCCACCCTGCCGGGTCAGGTGGACCCGAAGGTCCGACCACCAGGTCTTCCCCTGGCGCCAGCGGTCTTTCCCGCTGTCAGCGGTCTCTCCCTGCGGTCCACCGCTGCTTCTGTTGCCGGGCTGCAGCGATCAGGCCCCGCGTGCTCTCACGAGTCGCGATGACTCTCTACTACCTGACTAGGTCAGGCGGCGAGAGCGAAGTCGCCATCGGCGCTTCTGTTGGGTGCCCCGTTTAGCGAGTCTGAGCAACTCGGGTCGCATGGACGACTTCCGGACACAACGTCGAAACCGGTCAGCCCCTTGCATGGTTCGGTTGTCAGCGCCCCGGAGGGCACCCTCCAGGGTACCGGTGCGACGGGCAGGCGCGCCCCCGAGATCGCAAGCTGCTGGGATCAGCCGCCGTACTTGTTGCGTCGCGCCATCGCGGCGCGCGCCTCGCGGTCGGCATCCGCCTTCGCGATCGCCTGGCGCTTGTCGCCCTTGGATCGTCCGCGGGCCAGCGCGATCTCGGCCTTGGCCCGTCCGTCCTTGAAGTACAGCGCGAGCAGGGGGAGTGCCAGGTGCTCCTGCTCGACGCGAGACCGAAGCCGCTCGAGCTCGCCCTTGTGGGCCAGCAGCTTGCGTCGCCGGTCGGGATCGTGGCCGGTGTGCGACGCCGAGTGGGAGTAGGGCGAGATGTGCACGCCCTGCAGCCAGAGCTCGCCGCCATGGAACACCCCGAACGCGTCGGTGACCTGGACCTTCGCCTCCCGCAGGGACTTCACCTCGCTGCCCACCAGCATGACGCCGACCTCGAGGGTCTCGAGGATGTCGAAGTTCCGACGGGCGTTGCGGTTGGTGGCGATGGGCCTGGGGCCCGGAGGCGGCATAGGCGGAGCAGGGTACCCGTCGGCCTGGCACACTCGCCCTCGTGTTCGGCATCCCGATGCAGTTCCTGGCCGAGCGCGGGCGCTGAGCACCAGTAGCCTGCCGGCCGTGCTGCGCCTGTCCGACTCCGCCTACCGCCAGATGATCGGCCACGCCTTGGACGGACTGCCCGACGAGGCGTGCGGGCTGCTGGCCGGCCCGGCCAGATCCGATGCGGCACCAGTGTTCTACCCGTGCGGCAACGCGGCGGCGTCGTCGAAGCTGTACACGATCGAGCCCCGCGACCACCTCCGAGCGGACCGGGCAGCCGAGGCGCTCGGTCTCGAGATCTGCGGGGTCATGCACTCCCACACCCACACCGACGCGTACCCGTCGCCGACCGACGTGGCGCAGGCGCCGGACCCGTCGTGGCACTACGTGATCGTGTCGCTGCGAGACGACGCTCCGGTGCTCCGCTCGTTCCGGATCGTGGACGGGAACATCGCCGAAGAGGCCGTGGTTGTCGTTGGTCGGTAGAATCCCTACCGTTCAGGTCAACATTCACCGAACCACCAGCGAGCCCCCGTGACCGTCCACGCCAGCATCCTCGACATGATCGGCAACACCCCGATCGTGGACGTGTCGCGCCTCAGCCCCAACCCGGCGGTGCGGATCCTGGCCAAGATGGAGAACCAGAACCCGGCCGGGTCGGTGAAGGACCGCATCGCCCGACAGATGATCCTCGAGGCCGAGGCCGATGGCACGCTCACCCCGGGGCGCACCATCATCGAGCCCTCCTCGGGCAACACCGGCATCGCGCTCGCCATGATCGCCCGGCTGCGTGGCTACCCGATCAAGATCGTCCTGCCGGAGAACGTCTCGATCGAGCGGCGCCAGCTCCTGGAGATCTTCGGGGCCGAGATCATCCTCAGCCCCGGCAGCGAGGGCTCCAACGGCGCGGTTCGTCGAGCGCAGGCGCTGGCCGACGAGCACCCCGAGTGGGCGTTCCTCTACCAGTACGCCAACGAGGCCAACCCTCGTGCGCACTACGAGACGACCGGCCCCGAGATCTGGGCCGACGTGCCGGAGATCACGCACTTCGTGGCCGGCCTCGGCACCAGCGGCACCCTGATGGGGGTGGGCACGTTCCTCAAGGAGCAGAACCCCGACGTCAAGGTGCTCGCGGTCGAGCCGCCGGCGGGGGAGCAGGTCGAGGGGCTGCGCAGCCTCGATGACGGCTACATCCCGCCGGTGTTCGAGAAGTGGGGTGGCTACGAGCTGCTCGACGGCAAGCGCATCGTGCGGCCGCGCGAGTCGCTCATCTGGACGCGCAAGCTGGTGGAGGAGTGCGGCATCTTCTCTGGCATCTCCGCCGGTGCCGCGCTGGCCGGCGCGGTGCGGGTGGCCGAGCAGATCGAGTCGGGCACGATCGTGTTCATCGTGTGCGACGGCGGCTGGAAGTACCTCAGCACCGGTGCGTGGACCGACGACCTCGACGTCGTCGTCGAGCGCGCCGAGAAGATCATCTACTTCTAGCCACGCACCCGTCGGCGCACTCGTCGAGCGATCTTGCGTGGCGCGGTGCGCAACCGGCGCCGCACCTTCGTCGCGGCTCGGCCGAGCTCCCTGCGGGCCGTGGACGTGAGCACCACCGCATCGCCGACCGCGCCGGGCAGCGCCGGTGTCGGGTCCATGCCGAGCGCCGCCATCTCCCTGCGGCAGACCGAGGCGATCAGCTGCTGCTGGCGGGGGGTCAGCGCGTTCGCCCTGCGCTGCGCCCGTGCCGGGTCGACGCGGGAGAACGGCGTGTCCTCTCCGGCGTCGTGCTCGGGCGCGAGCGCGTGTGCGTCGTCGAGCGTCGAGAGGTCGGCGGGCGCGTCGATGCCGAGGTGCTGCGCGATCTGCGCCTTGGCCGCCATCGGGTCCTGCACGATGTCGTCGTGGCGCAGGATCAGCAGGGTGCTGGCAGGTAGCTCGGCGCGCGCCGCGAGCAGGGCGCGGTTGTCGTCGCGCCACTGGCAGGCCGCCTCGTCGATGCGGTCGGTCGCCCACTCCTTCTCCAGCAGCGAGGCGACCTGGTGGCGCGGGTCACGCACCAGCGCGATGAGCTTCGCCTCCGGGAACCACGCCACCAACGTCCGCCAGTGCCTGAGGTGGCTGGGGGTCTTCTCGCCCACGATCGACGCCTCGGGGGCCAGCGACCGCACCACCGCGCTCATCTGCTCGGCTGCGCTGAGAACCTCGTCGCCATCGAGCTGCGCCGCGAAGGCCTCCGGATCGATCTCGTACTTGCGACTCTTCGCCATCTTCTCGGCCAGCGACGTCGCTGCGGCGATGCTCATCGGGAAGCGCGGCTGGCTGCGTCTGGCGACCAGCAGCGGCACGAAGTGGGTCTCGGGGGGCACGAGCACGCCGGGGAGCTCGGTGCACAGCCGCCGCGTGAGCGTCGTGCCCGACCGCGGCGAGGCGATGATGAAGAAGTCGATCGGTGCGGGACGACGTCGCGATGGGGTCGAGTCGGTGGCCATGTGCTCCGGGGGCGTCGCGGCGGGCACCGGGACCGACCGATGGTACCCCGTGTCGGGCGTGTCGCCGGACCGCCGATCGCTCTACCATCGGTCGGTGCCCGCTCCGTGCCCCCCTCCGGATGCGGTGCGATGGGTGGCTGCGGTCCGATGAGCCTCACCCTCACGGTGCTGGGCTGTGCCGGCTCCTATCCCGGACCGGGCGATGCGTGCACCGGGTACCTCCTCGACGACGGCACGACGAAGGTGTGGTTGGACTGCGGACCCGGCACGCTGAGCAACCTCCAGCGGCACTGCGCCATCACGGAGGTGGACGCGGTGATCGTGACCCACCACCACCCCGACCACTGGCTCGACCTGCCCGTGCTGCGCAACGCGCTGCGGTACTACCTCGAGGTCGAGCGGTTCGACGTCTACGCCCCGGCTGAGACGTGGCACGCGGCGCGCCAGCTCATCGGCGACATCGCCCCCACGTTCACCGCGCACGTGATCGCCGACGGCGGATCGGAGCGCATCGGCACCATGGAGGTGCGCTTCGCTCGCACCGACCACCCCGTGGAGACCCTCGCGGCGCGCATCGATGCCGGCGGCACATCGATCGCCTTCACCGCCGACACAGGACCGGCGTTCTCGCTCTCTCCGCTCGGTGCAGGCATCGCCGTCGTGCTGGCCGAGGCGACCCTCGCGACGACCGCTGCCGGTCACGTGCACCTCACCGGCGCCGAGGCGGGCGCGCTCGCCGCCGCCGCCGGAGCGGGCCGCCTCCTGCTCACCCACCTGCCCCCGGGGGCCGACGCCGAGCAGCACCGCGCTGCGGCCGCCACCACCTTCGACGGTCCGATCGAGGTCGTCGCCACCAACGAGAGGTACCACCTGTGAGACCAGACGGACGCCAGGCAGACGAGCTGCGGCCCATCACCTTCGAGCGGGACTTCACCGACGCCGCGCTCGGCTCGGTGCTCGTGAGCTTCGGGCGCACCACCGTGCTGTGCACGGCCTCGCTGAACGACGACGTGCCCCGTTGGATGCGCGGTCGCGGCACCGGGTGGGTGACCGCCGAGTACGGCATGCTTCCGGGTTCCTCCGAGGAGCGCATCCGCAGGGAGGCGGCGTCGGGCAAGCAGGGCGGTCGGACGCTCGAGATCCAACGCCTCATCGCCCGGTCGCTGCGCGCGGTGTGCGACATGGCCGTGCTCGGCGAGCGCGAGATCACCGTCGACTGCGACGTGCTGCGCGCCGACGGAGGGACGCGCACCGCGTCGATCTGCGCCGGCTACCTGGCGCTGCACGACGCGCTGAGCCGCCTGGTGGCGCGCGGCGAGCTCGGCGCGCACCCCCTCACCGACTTCCTCGGCGCCATCTCCGTCGGCATCATCGATGGCGAGCCCCGTCTCGACCTCCCCTACGTCGAGGACGCTGCAGCGGAGGTGGACATGAACGTCGTCATGACCGGCACCGGTCGCTTCGTCGAGGTGCAGGGCACCGCCGAGGGCGTGGCCTTCACCCGCGGCGAGCTCGACGAGCTCGTCGACCTCGCCGCTGGCGGCATCGAGCAGATCATGGCCCTCCAGCGCGAGTTCGTGTCCGAGCCGCCGCCGGGGCGGTGAGCGTGCGCCGCCTCGTGGTGGCGAGCGCCAACCCCGACAAGGTGAGGGAGATCGCCGCCATCCTCGGCCCAGACATCGAGCTGGTGCCGCGCCCCGACGAGGTGCCCGACGTCGTCGAGGACGGCGACACCCTCGAGGACAACGCACGGCTCAAGGCCGTCGCGATCTGCGACGCCACGGGTGAGCCGGCGGTTGCGGACGACACCGGCTTCGAGGTCGGCGCGCTCGGAGGTGCACCCGGCGTGCTCGCGGCCCGCTTCGCTGGCGAGGCCGCCACCTACGCCGACAACGTGGCCAAGGTGCTGGCGGAGCTCGACCGGGTCGGTGCCCACGAGCCGGCCCAGCGGCGGGCCCGGTTCCGCACCGTCGCGCTCGTGCGCTGGCCCGACGGCGGGGAGCTGGTGGTCGACGGCACCATCGAGGGGACGATCCTCGATGCGCCACAGGGTGATGGCGGATTCGGGTACGACCCGATCTTCGTGCCCGACGACGGCGACGGCCGCTCCTTCGCCGAGATGGCCGCAGCGGAGAAGCACGCCGTGAGCCACCGCGGCCGCGCCTTCCGGGCCCTCGCAGCCGCCCTCGCGCCTCCGGCCTCGTAGGCCCACCGACGCATCGTGCTGCGGCGCTACCAGTTGCGGAGGTCGACGGGCCAGGTGTCGACGACCTCGCCCTCGAGCAGCGACCCGTCGGCAGGACGCACGACGTGCAGCACCTCGTGCTGGGCGATGGTGGGGTCGATGTGGGCGGGGCGCACCAGGACCTTGTCGCCCACCACCACTGGCGCGTCGGCGTGCGGCACGAAGGTGATGTGCTCGTCGGAGCAGAAGAAGACCTGCGCCCGCTCCACGTCGGGATCGCCGTGGTCCATGCCCAGGGCCTTGAGCCCGCCGTCTCCCACCGCCCAGCCTTCGGACACCGACACGACGGTGACCGACAGCGCCAGGCCCTGGCGGAAGGGGAGCCCGAGGCGCGCGTAGTGCGTGTCGAGCAGCACGTAGGAGCCCGCCTGGATCTCGGTGGCGAGGTGGTTCAGGTCGTAGGTGCCGGTCCCACCCGATGAGATGACGTCGCCGCCGACGAGCTCGTGCGCGAGCTGCAGCTTGGCCAGCGCCGGCTCGAGCGTAGCGGTGCGCGTGACGCGATCTGGCTCGCCGACGACGTGCCCCTCGTAGCCCATCACGCCACGCACGCGCAGTCCCGCTGCTCGGGCGGCGTCAGCCACCCGTCCAGCATCTTCGGGAACGCAGCCGCAGCGCGGCATGCCGATGTCGACGTCGACGAGCACCTCCTCGATGCCACCCGCCGCGGCCGCGGCGATGGTGGCGTCGCTGTCGACGGCGATGGTCACCCGCGCCACGCCGGAGCGCACGAGGTCGCCCAACGCGGTGAGCCGCCGGGGATCGACCAGCTCGTTGGCGAGCAGGAGGTCCTCGCCCATCCCCGCTGCGGCCATGCCGAGCACCTCGCGGGCGGTGGCGCAGCAGAAGGTCCGGTGGCCGGCGGCGACGAGCTCGTGGGCGAGCGCGGTGGACTTGAACGCCTTGACGTGGGGCCTCAGCCGGGGCCCAGGGAGCGCCGCGGCCATGGTGTGCACGTTGTGCTCGAACGCGTCGCCGTCGACGAGCAGGCAGGGGGTGGGGAGCTCAGCGGCGCGCACCGACGCACCGTAGCGACCGCCGCGGCGCGGGGCGCAGCGTGCGGACGGGGGGACTCGAACCCCCACGGGTCTCCCCACAGGGACCTAAACCCTGCGCGTCTGCCAGTTCCGCCACGTCCGCGTGCCGGCACCCTACCGGCCCTCCCATGGGCTCGGGGAGGGCGGTTGCGGCGTGGGGCTCCGCTAGCCTGCGGAGCACCTCCGGGTGGCGCGAGCCACACGGTCCAGTCGAAGGAGATCCATGGAGCACCCCCACAGCGCCGCCGCGGCCCCGGTCGCCGCCTCCCCGGGCTTCGACCCGTCGGCAGAGGTGTTCAACCGGCTGCTCAAGGACCGCATCGTGGTGCTGGGCACCGAGGTCAACGACGTCGTGGCGAACCAGATCATCGCCCAGCTCCTCTACCTCGAGGGCCAGGACGCCGACAAGGACATCTGGTTGTACATCAACTCGCCCGGCGGCTCGGTCACCTCCGGCATGGCCATCTACGACACGATGCAGTTCATCAACCCCGACGTGGGCACGATCTGCATGGGGCTCGGCGCCTCGATGGGCCAGTTCCTGCTGTGCGCCGGCGCGCCGGGCAAGCGGTTCTCGTTGCCGCACGCCCGCATTCTCATGCACCAGCCCCTCGGCGGCGTCCAGGGCGTCGCCGCGGACATCGCCATCCAGGCCGAGCAGATGGCGCACGTGAAGAAGCAGATGGCGCAGCTCATCGCCGAGCACACCGGTCAGACGATCGAGCAGGTGCAGGCCGACTCCGAGCGCGACCGGTGGTTCACCGCCCCCGAGGCCAAGGACTACGGCATCATCGACGCGGTCATCCACGGCCGCGGCGACATGCTCTGAGGCTGCGGTCTCAGTCCAACCCGGTGACGCTGGAGGGTGGTGCGACGGGCACCGTCGGCGTCGTCGTGGTCGTCGTGCTCCCCAGCTCGACGTCGCACGTCTCCTCCGCGTAGGCCGTCAGCGCAGCTCCGGCGCGCTCGACCTGGGCGCGGCGGGCCTCCTGGGAGCGCAGCGCCTCCTCGGCCGCATCCATCGGGTCGCCGGTGGCGGTGGTCACGAACTCGACGATGCCAGCCACCGCGGCAACGAGCTCTTCGACCTCGGAGCGGATCTCCTCGGGGGCGACGTCAGACAGCGCCTCGAGGTCCTCCACCGCGCCCGCGAGCTCCTCGGGTTCGAGGCTCGCGAGCGCAGCGTCGATGCCGCGCACCTCGCCGAGCTCGGCGCAGAACGACTCCTCGCTACGGTCGCCGTCGTCCGAGCATCCGGCGAGCGCGAGCGACGCGACGAGCGCGGCCGCGGCCAGCGCCGTCGCGCGCATCATCGCCGAGCGGCCTCCGCCCGCTCCCGGAGGTCGGCGACCGCATGTGCGGTGCCCTCCGGGTCGCGGAAGAGCGCGCTGCCGGCCACGAGCACGTTGGCCCCAGCCGCGGCTGCACCGGCGACGGTCGCCGGTGCGACGCCGCCATCGACCTCGAGGTCGACGTCGTGCCCGCCGGCGAGGATCATCCGGCGCACCTCGGCCACCTTGGGCTCCATGGACTCGATGTAGGCCTGGCCGCCGAAGCCCGGGTTCACCGTCATCACCAGCACGAGGTCGCACAGGTCGAGCACGTGGGCGACGGCGCTGGCGGGGGTGGACGGGTTGAGGGCGACCGCCGGCGACGCCCCGAGCTCGCGGATGGATGCCAGGGTGCGGTGCAGGTGGCCGCAGGCCTCGGCGTGCACGATGACGATCTCGCAGCCGGCATCGACGTAGCGCGCCAGGAGGTCGTCGGGGCGCTCCACCATGAGGTGCGCCTCGAAGGGGACCGTGGCGTGCGGTCGGGCGGCGGCGATGACGTCGGGTCCGAAGGTGAGGTTGGGGACGAAGTGGCCGTCCATCACGTCCCACTGGATGCGGTCGACGCCTGCGTCCTGCAGGGCGGCCACCTCCTCGCCGAGGCGAGCGAGGTCCACGGGCAGGACCGAGGGGACGATCTGGAGGGGGCGGTCGGTGGGCATCGCGCCGACGATACGCCACCGTCGAGCACCTGCCGCGCGCACTTCCCGACACGTCGTCGCCGTCCGACGCCTACCCTCACGCGGTGCCTGACGTGACGATCGAGCGACCCGTGGCGGGCGGACGCGGGCTGGCGCACGACGTGGACGGACGCGTGGTGCTCGTGGAGGGCGCGCTGCCCGGCGAGCGCGTCTCGGTGTCGGTGCAGCGCGAGAAGCCGAGCGTGCTGCACGGCACGGTCGCCGACGTGCTCGAGGTGTCGCCCGATCGTGCCGTGCCGCCGTGCCCGGCGCACGCTCGGGGGTGCGGTGGCTGCGACCTCCAGCACCTGGCGGTGGCTGCCCAGACGCCGTACAAGGTCGCGGTGGTGACCGACGCGCTGCGCCGCCTCGGTCGAGTCGAGCAGCCCAACGTCGTGGCCGGCCCAGCGCTGCGCACCGAGGCGTTCCGCACGACCGTGCGCGCCGCGGTCATCGACGGTGCCCCCGGGCTGCGTCTGCGCGGCTCGCGCGACGTGCTGCGCATCGAGAGCTGCATGGTGGCGCACCCGCTCGTGGACGAGGTGCTGGCCGAGGGCCGGTTCCCCGGCGCGACCGAGGTGCTGGTGCGTGCCGGTGCCGCGACCGGCGAACGGCTCGTCGTCGCCACGCCGACCGCGCGCGACGCCGTGGTGCCCGACGGCGTTGTCGTCGTCGGCAACGACGAGCTCCGGCGGGGGCACCGCGCCTGGTACCACGAGGAGGTCGCCGGACGTCGCTGGCGCATCTCGGGTCGGTCGTTCTTCCAGAGCCGGGCCGATGGCGCCGAGGCGCTCGTCGAAGCGGTGCGCACCGCGATCGGCGGCTCGCTCGAGGGCAGGACGCTGCTCGACGCGCACTGCGGGGTCGGGCTCTTCGCTGGCGCCCTGGTCGGCGGCGTGACGGGTGCTCGCGTGGTCGGCGTCGAGCGCTCGGAGAGCGCGATCGCCGACGCCCGCACCAACCTGTCCGACGTCGACGCGACCCTGGTGCGGGTGGCGTTCGAGCGCTGGAAGCCGTCGCCGGTCGACGTCGTGGTCGCGGATCCGCCGCGCGCCGGTCTGGGCAGGGACGGCGTCGAGCGGGTCGCGGCAACCGGTGCCGAGGTCCTGGTGCTCGTGAGCTGCGACGTCGCCGCGCTGGGCCGCGACGTCGGGCTGCTGGGCCAGGTCGGCTTCGTGCTGGAGCAGACGACGCTCGTCGATCTGTTCCCGCACACCAGCCACGTGGAGTGCGTGTCGCGGTTCGTGCGGGGTGCACCTCATCCGGGAGGGGCCTCCGCACCGGAGAACGGCTGATCATGGCCGAGCCCTCCTACGCCGATGCCTCCGACGCGGCCCTCGTCGTCGCGGTCGGCCGCTACCACGAGGGAGCGCTCGCCGAGGCCTACCGCCGTCACGCCGGAGCGGTGCACGCCCTCGCTCGTCGCCTGCTGGCTGACGCCACGCTGGCAGAGGAGGTCGTGCAGGAGGTCTTCTTGCGCCTGTGGCACGCCCCGGAGCGCTTCGATCCCGACCGGGGATCGCTGCGCTCCTACCTGCTCGCACAGACGCACGGCCGCGCGATCGATCTGATCCGCGCTGAGAGCTCGCGCCGGAGGCGCGAGGAGCGCGATCACCAGCGCACCGCCGATGCCGGCTACGACCTCGAGCACGAGGTCCTCGATCTGGCGGTCGCCGATCGCGTCGGTGCCGCGCTGGCGGTCCTCGCCGACGGCGAGCGCCGCGCCATCGAGCTCGCGTACCTCGGTGGCTACACGTACCGGGAGGTGGCGGTGATGCTCGGCGAGCCGGAGGGAACCATCAAGTCCAGGATCCGCGCCGGCCTGCGGAAGCTCCGCGGCGAGCTCGACGATCTGGTTGCGGGAGGTGTCAGGTGACGTCGCCACGTGATGACGCCGCCCTCGACGAGCTGCTGGGCGCCTTCGCCCTCGACGCAGTGGATGCGCAGGAGGCCGAGGAGATCGAGCGCTACCTCCAGCGCAGCCCTCGGGCGCGCGCCGAGGTGGCTGCGCACCGCGAGGTCGCGGCGCTGCTGGTCGCGACGGGCAGCGATGCGCCATCGGGTGTGTGGGAGCGGATCAGCGGCTCGCTCGATGGCGGGCCGGTCGCGCCGGAGGCGCCGCGACTCGGCGCCACGGTGCGGGCCATCGGCGACGCGCCGTCGGCGCGCCGGTCGGTGTCGCTGCGGTTGGCGGTCGCCGTGACCGGGGCAGCGGCCGCGCTGGTGGCGGTTTTCGGCATCCAGGTGGCTCGCCAGGGAGACGAGCTCGATGCGCAGCACGAGGAGCTCGCGGCGCTCGACCTGCGGCTGGCGGAGCGCGACGTGGCGATCCTCGCCGCGCAGGCGAGGCAGGACCCGACCAACCGCGTGACGGTCCTGAGCTCTGAGGATGAGGACCTGGTGGTCACCACCGTCATGGGCGACGACGGCCAGGGCTTCCTGCTGGCGGAGAACCTCCCCGAGCTGGCCGTGGGTCGCAGCTACCAGCTGTGGGGCATCGTGGACGACCGCACGGTCTCCCTGGGGCTGCTGCAGGAGCCCGGGGTGGTGGCGTTCCACGTCGACGGCCCGATGGACGGCTACGCGATCACCGAGGAGGTCGCCGGTGGCGTCGCCACCAGCGAGCAGGTGCCGACGGTGGTCGGCCTCACCGAGGCTCGCTGATCCGACGCACGCGCTCGACGGCCGCCCGCGTGGGGCCGGACGCGCATCGGCCGGCACCTCGAGGTGCCGGCCGACCGGTGTGCGCCCCCGGGGACTTGAACCCCGAACCTGCGGATTAAGAGTCCGTTGCTCTGCCAATTGAGCTAGAGGCGCTCGTGCGCTGGGCGAGTGTAGCGATCGGTTCGCGGAGCCCACCAACGGCAATCGCCCGGCACCGAGGTGCCGGGCGATGCGGTGGGGTGGCCGAGGGGACTCGAACCCCCGACCCCCAGGATCACAACCTGGTGCTCTAACCAACTGAGCTACGGCCACCGTGCGCCGTGCAGCATAGACAACGCGCACCACCGCTCCGAACGTGATCCCGGCGCGGCGCGGAGCGTCCCGTACGCTGGGCGGCCACGCCTCCGTAGCTCAACCGGATAGAGCAGCGGCCTTCTAATCCGCAGGTTGCAGGTTCGAGTCCTGCCGGGGGCGCTCGAGGTGCTGGTTCAGCGAGCCGTGGCCCAGTCGGCGAAGGCGTCGGGCACCAGGGGCTTGCTCCAGAGGTAGCCCTGCACGTGGTCGCAGCCGAGCGCTCGCAGGGCCTCGGCCTGCACCTCGTCCTCGACGCCCTCGGCCACGATGGTCATGTCGAGCGCGTGGCCCACTGCGATGATCGCCTCGACGGTGGCGCGGGCGCTCTGCTCGTGGCCCAGGTCGATGATGAAGCTGCGGTCGATCTTGAGGATGTCGATCGGCAGGTCGCGCAGCCGCCCGAGCGACGAGTGGCCGGTGCCGAAGTCGTCGAGGGCGAGGCGGCACCCGGCGTCGTGCAGCGCGTGGATGACCGAGAGCTCGGCGTCCTCCGCTGCGAGCACTCCCTCGGTGATCTCGATGATGAGGCGCTGCGGCGGCAGGCCGGTTGCCGACGCGGTGTCGAGCACCGCCTGTGCGAATCCGTCCGCCTCGAGCTGGCGCCCCGAGACGTTCACCGCCACCGTCAGGTCGATGCCCTGCGCTGCCCACTGCATCGCCTGCTCGCACGCTCGCCGCAGGATCTGGAGCCCGAGGGGGTGGATGAGCCCGGTCGTCTCGGCGATCGCGACGACCTGCATCGGGTTCACCGGGCCGCGCGTCGGGTGCTCCCAGCGCAGCAGCGCCTCGAACCCGACGAGCTCGTCGAGCGCGAGGTCGACGACGGGCTGGTAGGCGAGGTGCCACTGCTCCCCGGCGATGGCTGCACGCAGCTCGATCTCGAGGTCGAGGAGCTCGTGCGCACGCCGGTCCATCGCGGGGTCGAACAAGGTGATGCGCTGGTCGACGCGCTTGCAGCGCTGCAGCGCGCTCTCTGCGTTGCGCAGGTAGTCGGCGGCGAGGACTGCCGGGTCGGTGGTCAGCACCACGCCTGCTCGTGCGTCGATCGGCAAGGACCGACCATCGACGACGACCGGCGCGGTCACGGCGTCGAGCAGCCGTCGCACCGTCGCGGTGGCGACCAGCTCATCGGGGATGCGCGGGTGCAGCACGGCGAACACGTTGCCGCCGTGGCGTGCCACGAGGTGCGGCGCCGCCGCCTGGCTGAGGCGCGCTGCGATGGTGCGCAGGATCTTGTCGCCGGTCTGGTAGCCGAAGCGCTCGTTGGTCATGGAGAACCGAGCGAGGTCGATGAGCACCACGGCGCTGGGGACCTCGCGCTGCTCAGCGAGCGCCTGCCCGAGCTGCTCGATCAGCAGCGAGCGGTTCGCCAGTCCGGTGCTGTCGTCGTGCATGGAGCGCTGGTGCAGCTGCTCGACGAGCCGACGCCGATCGGTGATGTCGCGGCACACCACCGACAGCCGTCGGACCACCCCGTCGGCGTCGGGGTGCGCGATCAGCACCTGCGAGGTGAGCATCGTCCTGCCATCTGCTGTGCGCAGATCGCCTTCGCCGATCCACGAGCCGCGGGTGATCGCCCGCTCGATCGCTTCGGCGACGGTCGTCTCCGGGCCCCCGAGGTTGCAGAGCTCATCGAGCATGCTGCCCGAGGTGCTGATGGGCAGGGTGGCGCGGCCGGCAGGGTTGACGTACGTGACGAGCCCCTCGGCGTCGAGGGCCACGATGATGTCCGGGGATGCCTCGATGATGTCGGCGAGCTCGCGGCGCTCGGAGCTCGCCTCGCGTCGGTCGCGCTCGATCGCTCCGATGACCAGGCCCGCGACGGCCACCGTTCCGAGCAGGACCTGGAGCTCGGAGCGATCGAGCGCGTCGGCGATCTGCCCGTGCGCGGCTGCGACCGTCGCGCTCGCGGTCGCAGCGCCGGCGAGCGCGGCACCGATCATCCCGCGGCGATGCGCGACCCACGCCATCGGGAGCAGGCAGAGGTAGAGGAAGCGGGTGGCCTCCTCGCCGGTCAGCAGCAGCGCCACCGCCACCGTCGCGGGCAGCAGCACCTCGGCGAGCTCCGCCGAGCGCATGGTCGCGAGCTCAGGAGGCAGCCGGCGCCCGGCGCGTGCGGCGGCGACGAGGAGCAGCAGGGTGGGGGCGAGGGTCACCACCGCCACGGCGTCGCCGACCCAGAAGATGCTCGCATCGCGCAGCAGATCGTCGCTGGGCAGGACGCCCGCGGCGACCTGTACGGCGATGCCGCCGACTGCGGCGAGCGCCGGTCCTCCCAGCACGCCGACGAGCACGAACCACCCGAGGTCCGAGGTCGTGCGAAGCGCAGGATCGGCGCCGAGGCGGCGGAGCAGCTCGCCGGTGCCGACGTACGCGCCGGTGAGCACCGCGGCGTTGACGATCGTCCACACGGGGCCGAAGTCGTCGCCGTAGCCAGAGAGCCACCAGGTGGCGAGCACCTCGGCGAGCAGCAGGACGGGAGCGATGCGTGCGCCGATGACGATGGCAGCAGCGATCGCCAGGGCGGCGGGTGGGTACCAGATGAGGATGGGTCCGCCGATGCCGACCGTGGTGGCCCACCAGAACGAGAGCAGGTAGGCGCCCACGAGCGAAGCGGAGGCGCGAGCGATGGATGCCGGCGTCCACGCCCACGTCTCGCCTGCGGCTGGGACCGGATCCGGCGTGCTGGCCCCCCTCCCCATGGGGCGACTGTAGGACCGCACCGGCCGCTCCGCTCGCAGAAGGGTGCCCTGACGTACCTGCCGAGACGTGGTCGCCCGTGCCGTGGAACGTGCGTGCGAGACTCTCAGCCGTGGGACGCCGTCGCTCGATGACGCAGCGCACCGCGGTGCGTGCTGGTGGTGCCGCAGCCGCAGCGCTGCTCCTCGCGTCGTGCATCGGCACCATCTCTCGCGAGGACTTCGACGAGGAGATCCGTTCTCGTGGCGGCGGCATGAGCGAGCGGGACGTGCTCGACGTCGTGCGCGACCTCGAGGCCCGGCTCGACACCGATGACGTGCGCGTGCGCACGTTCTCCGCCAACCCGTCGTCGGGCGAGATCATCGTGGTCGTCGAGGCCCGCGACCCGGCCGAGCCGCGCAACCTCGACCGCTTCGTCTACGACGGCGACGACCTGCGCAGCACCGAGCCGGTGCAGGTCAGCGCATCGGAGGACCTCGACGCCGAGACCTATCCGCTGGCTGCGTTCGCGCTCGACGAGCTCGATGAGATGGTCGACGAGGCGCTGCTCGCGTATGACGCCGAGGGCGGCTACATCGATGGCATGCGGCTCGCGCAGCAGACGCGCAGCATCGACGGCTCCGTGGCTCCCGAGCTGGTGGTGCAGATCGACCTCGAGAGCCCGAGGTCCACGGCGGTGGCGACGTTCACCGCGGAGGGCGAGCTCCTGGGGGTGGAGATCCGATGACGGCGCGCTCGAAGCGCGGGTGCGCGGTCGGCGTCGTCGTCCTGCTGTTCGCGTCGTCGATGATCACGATCTTGCTGGGGGTGGCGATCTGGCCCGGCGAGGCGAAGCTGACAGCGCCATTCCTGTGTCCGGACGGTCAGCCGGACGCGTTCGTCGTCACCGACACGTACAACGTCCAGCCCGGCGAGACCACCACCAACTTCACCCTCTACTGCGTCGGCCCCGACGGGGACTCGACCGATGTGGGCTTCGGGATCCCGATGCTCCTGCTCATGGCAGGTCACACGGTGATCCTGCTGCTGGCGTCGATCGCGCTCAGCGTGCTCACCGCGGTGCGTGTGAAGCGTCGGCATCCTGGCCTGTCCATGCAGGACGCAGCACAGGTGGAGCTGGCGGACGCGGCGCGCGATGCCGCAGGTGACGACGATGCGCCGCCACCGCCACCACCGAACAATCCGATCGAGGGCGCCATCCCTCCGGGGCCGATCATCTCCTGACGTGCCTCGCGACTGGCCTCGGCGCCGTCGGCGGGTCACCATGCGGCAGTGCCACCGGTGTCCCCCTGCGATCTGTGCCGTGCTGACGGCGATGACGCGGTGCGCTTCTGCAGCACGTGCGGCCGCCGCCTCGACGTCGACGGCGCGCACGGCGCAGCAACATCCGATCGGCAGGCGGCGATCACCAAGGTGTTCGCCGCGCTGATCGCAGCGATGGTCCTCGCCGCCGGCGTCGCTGCGTACGTGCTGACGCGGCCCGACGACGAGGACCCGATGCCCGCGTCGTCGCCGCGACCGCCAGCCGTTGCGGACGAGCCCAGCGCCTCGCCGCTGGAGGCTTGGCGCGAGCTGGCGGCCACGCTGCCCGCCACCGCTGCCGCATCGGAGCTCGCCACCACCGACGGCAACCCCACCATCGCGACGTTCTCCGACGGTGAGGCGACCGTGTGGCGGTTCACGTCGGGGGAGTGGCGGCCGACGCGCGTGGCCCTCGTCGAGCCGCCGCTGGGCACCTCGGTGTCGGGCGCAGCGCTGCAGCTGCTGGAGGTGACCGGCGATGGTGAGCCCGACGTCGTGATCGGCACGTCGGGGACCGCAACGCGCGCCACCGCCGTCCTGTCGAGCGACGGCGGATCGTGGCGTGCACTCGAGATCGAGGAAGGCGGAGCCTGGGCCGAGGGCCTGGTGGTCGACGACGGCCAGCTTCGCGTCGATCCAGCATGCAGCGGAGCGTGCACCCCGAGTGCACCGGCGGGACCTTGGCTCGCTCTGCGCGACGACGGCCGCCTCGTCTCCACCGACCAGCAGCCGCCGCTGCCGCTGACCGAGGCGGAGGAGGCGGCAGCGATCGAGTCCCTCGAGAATGCGCTGGTCGCCGACCTGGGTGAGGCCGATGGCCTCCTGTGCACACGGCGACCGACGCTGCTGGTCCCGGGCGTCGAGCTGCGGTGCACCTGGCCACAGCGACCGCCGAGGCTGCTCCAGGTCCGTGTGGCTCCCGGCGGAGAGCTCACCTACGACGTGATCGGCGCCTTCGAGCTCCGCTGAGGATGTGGAGCGGGTGACCGGGATCGAACCGGCATAGCCAGCTTGGAAGGCTGGAGCTCTACCATTGAGCTACACCCGCGGGTTTCGACGAAGGTAGTTGGCGCGCTCAGCCGACCGCACCGCCTTCGCGATCGTCCGCCGCTCGTGGCGCCTCGCAGCGCCCCGCCGGCAGCCGCGGCGGCTGAGCTGCTCGATGTGGTCGGGGAGGCCGGATTCGAACCGACGACCCCCTGCTCCCAAAGCAGGTGCGCTACCAAGCTGCGCTACTCCCCGATGTGGCTGCTGATGGTAGTGCCAGCCCGAGCCGGTCCCGCCGCCGACCCCTCGACGACCCTGATCGCGTGGGGCCCTCTGTGTCTACAAGCGGTGAGACACCTTCATCCCTGATCTGAGCATGAGGGCACGAAGGATGACCACCGATGGGAAAGAACCAGCGAGCGATCTACAAGGCCGATACTTGGCATGTGGACGACAACACAGCGAGCGACGGCAGCGGTCGACCTTCGCGCAACCCGGTCCGGCGTTCGTTCAGCGCGGAGTACAAGCTGGCGATCCTCGCCGAGTACGACGCCTGCTCCGAGTCCGGTGAGAAGGGCGCGATCCTGCGCCGCGAGGGCTTGTACTCGAGCATCATCACCGACTGGCGGCGTCAACACCGCCAAGGGCTGCTCAAAGCGGCGGTCGGCCGCTCCGACGGCGGCCGCGGCGGCCCGTCGCTGTCAGAGGTCGCGAGGCTCAAAGCGGAGAACGAACGGCTCCGCACGAAGCTGGCGCAGGCCGAGGTGGTGATCGACGTCCAGGGAAAAGTGCACGCGCTCTTGGAAGAGATCTCCAAGAGCGCGGCCACCGACGAGTAGTGGCCGCTGTGCTCGACACCGCGGTCGACGAGATGGTCGACCGCGGTGTCACCCGCCGCACCGCGTGCGATGCCCTGGGCCGGTCACGAGCAAGTCACTACCGGGCCCGACGAGGACCCCTCCACGGCCCGCCAGCACCACGCCCCCGTTCACCGCGGGCGCTCGAAGCAGCCGAGGTCACCGAGGTCATCTCGATGTTGACCTCCGAGCGGTTCTGCGACCAGGCCCCCGCGCAGGTGTGGGCCACGCTCCTGGACGAAGGCACCTACCTGGCATCGATATCAACGATGTACCGCGAGCTGCGCAAGCAATCGCTCGTGCGAGAGCGACGCGCCCAGGCCCGCAGGCCAGCCCACGTGAAGCCCGAGCTCGTCGCGACCGCACCGAACGAGGTGTGGTCCTGGGACATCACCAAGCTCGCCGGGCCCCACAAGTGGACCTGGTACCAGCTCTACGTGATCCTCGACGTCTACAGCCGCTACGCCGTCGGATGGCTCGTCGCCCCACGAGAATCAGCCCGCCTCGCCGAAGAGCTCATCGCTGATGCGGTCCACCGCCACCACATTGCCGACGGCCAGCTATCGCTCCACGCTGATCGCGGCAGCTCGATGACATCGAAGACGGTGTCCCAGCTCCTCGCCGACCTCGGCGTGCTGCAGTCCCCCAGCCGACCGCACGTCTCCAACGACAACCCCTTCAGCGAGTCCCAGTTCAAGACCCTCAAGTACTCGCCCCGGTTCCCGAAGCGGTTCCTGTCGCTCGCCTCATGCCGATCCTTCATCACGAGTTCTTCGACCACTACAACAACGAGCACCGCCACTCCGGCATCGGGCTCCACACCCCAGCCGACGTCCACTACGGCCGAGCCGACCAGATCCGCCAACAACGACAAGCCGTCCTCGACGCCGCCTACAGCACCCATCCCCACCGATTCCGACAACCACCACGCGCCCCACGCATCCCTGAGGCAGCATGGATCAACCAACCACCGGAGACGCCCCTGGCCACCACCGCCATCTGAGCAACCGGTGTCTCACCGCCGTCGACACGTTCCGGGGATGGGGGAACGGTCACAGGTGCCCCCTACACTGCCCCGCTTGTGAAGGCATCTGTCGAGCCCGAAGAGGGCAACAAGGTCAAGCTCTCGATCGAGGTCGACGAGCAGGAGTTCGAGTCCGACATCGAGGCGGCCTGGAAGCGCCTGGCAAAGCAGGTGCGGATGAAGGGCTTCCGCCCCGGCAAGGCGCCACGCTCTCTGCTCGAGCGCCAGCTCGGCGCCGGCGTGGGTCGCGAGGAGGCGCTGCGCGAGGGACTGCCCGACTACTACGCGCAGGCCGTGCGCGAGCACGAGGTCGACGTCATCGCACCGCCGAAGATCGACATCACCGGCGGTCAGGAGGAGGGTCCGGTCACCTTCGAGGCCGTGGTCGAGGTCCGGCCGATCGTCGAGATCAGCGGCTACGAGTCGCTCACGGTGACGATCCCGAGCCCGTTCGCCTCCGAGGAGGAGATCGACGCCCAGATCGAGCGCCTGCGCCAGCAGTTCGGCGAGCTCGCGGTGGCCGAGCGCCCGGTGGTCGACGGCGACTTCGTCACCATCGACATCGCGGGGACCGTCGACGGCGAGCCCGTCGAGGGCCTCACGGCGGACGACTACCTCTACGAGGTCGGCCGTGGCGCCGTGGTCGCCGACATCGACGAGCACCTCGTCGGCGCCGTGGTGGGTGACGTGCTCGAGTTCGACGCCGAGCACCCCGACCCCGACGAGGACGAGCCGCTCTCGTTCCGCATCGAGGTCAAGGAGATCAAGGAGAAGGTCCTCCCCGACGTCGACGACGACTTCGCGAACGAGGCCTCCGAGTTCGCGACGGTGGCCGAGCTGCGCGCAGATCTCGCCAACCGCATGGCGATGGTGCGCAAGGCGCAGTCCCTCATGGCGCTGCAGGACGCCACCGCGGCAGCCCTCGCCGAGCTCGTCACCGACGACCTGCCCGAGCCGCTGGTCGCCCAGGAGATGGAGGGCCGCATCCAGGACTTCGCCATGCGCCTCGAGGCGCAGGGCATGGATCTCGCCCGTTGGTTCGAGATGACCGACACCCCGCAGGAGCAGTTCGTCGCTCAGCTGAAGGACGCCGCCGAGAGCGGCATCCGCACCAACCTCGCGCTCCGTGCGATCGTCCTCGCCGAGTCCATCGAACCGAGCGATGAGGACATCGAGGCGGAGTACGCCCGACTGGCAGAGCAGCACGAGATGGACGTCGACGATGTGCGCGGCCAGTTCGAGCGCAACGACGCAGTTCGAGGGCTACGCTCGGACCTGCGGATCCGCCTCGCACTCGACTGGGTCGCCGAGCGGGTGTCACTCGTCGATGACGAGGGGGTCGCCATCGATCGGGCTTCGCTCGAGATCGAGGCGCCGGCCGCGGACGACGAGGCCCCCGAGGCCACCAGCAGCGACGAAGAGGACGCCGAGTGAACCTGCCCCCACGCAACTACCTGGTCCCGACGGTCGTCGAGCAGACCAACCGCGGCGAGCGGGCGTTCGACCTCTACTCCCGCCTGCTCAAGGAGAACATCATCTTCCTGGGCACGCCGATCGACGACACGATCGCGAACCTGGTGTGCGCGCAGCTGCTCTTCCTCGAGTCGGAGAACCCCGACCGCGACATCAGCATCTACATCAACAGCCCCGGCGGCGACATCACCGCGCTGTTCGCCATCTACGACACGATGAGCTTCATCAAGCCCGACGTGTCCACCATCTGCTTCGGCCAGGCGGCGTCGGCCGCTGCGGTGCTCCTCGCCGCCGGCACCCCCGGCAAGCGCATGGCCCTGCCCCACGCCCGCATCCTGCTGCACCAGCCGTACGCGGGTGCCCAGGGCCAGGCCACCGACATCGAGCTCGCCGCCAAGGAGATCCTGCGCCTCCGGGGCATGCTCGAGGGCATCCTGGCGGCCCACACCGGCCAGGATCCGGAGAAGATCCACCGCGACACCGACCGCGATTTCGTAATGTCTGCAGCAGAGGCCAAGGACTACGGCATCCTCGATGAGGTCATCGAGTCCCGGAGCATCGTGGACAACAGCGGGCCCATCACAGCAGTCGGCGCCTGACGCCGGAGCGGGGGAGCACATCGTGGCGAAGTTCGGGGACGGGGGCGAGCTCCTCAAGTGCAGCTTCTGCGGCAAGTCGCAGAAGCAGGTCAAGAAGCTGATCGCCGGTCCGGGTGTCTACATCTGCGACGAGTGCATCGACCTCTGCAACGAGATCATCGAGGAGGAGCTGGCCGAGGCGCCGGACCTCGAGTTCGACGAGCTGCCCCGCCCGCGTGAGATCTACGAGTTCCTCCACGAGTACATCGTCGGCCAGGACCTGGCCAAGAAGATCCTCGCCGTCGCGGTCTACAACCACTACAAGCGCATCCAGGCCGGCGTCGGCCGGGGCGACGACGTGGAGCTCTCGAAGTCGAACATCTTGATGATCGGCCCGACGGGCTGCGGCAAGACGCTGCTGGCCCAAACGCTGGCCAAGATCCTGGACGTCCCGTTCTCGATAGCCGATGCCACGGCCCTTACCGAGGCCGGCTACGTGGGCGAGGACGTCGAAAACATCCTCCTCCGGCTCATCCAGGCTGCGGATTTCGACGTGGCGCGGGCCCAACGGGGCATCATCTACATCGACGAGATCGACAAGGTGGCCCGCAAGAGCGAGAACCCGTCCATCACCCGTGACGTGTCGGGTGAGGGCGTGCAGCAGGCGCTGCTGAAGATCCTCGAGGGCACCACCGCGTCGGTGCCGCCGCAGGGCGGCCGCAAGCACCCGCACCAGGAGTTCATCCAGATCGACACCACGAACATCCTGTTCATCTGCGGCGGCGCGTTCGCCGGCCTGGACAAGATCATCGAGTCCCGCGTCGGCGGCAAGGGCGTCGGCTTCGGCGCCGAGGTCAAGAGCAAGTCCGACAAGAAGGTCGGCGAGCTGTTCACCAAGGTGCTGCCCGAGGACCTCCTCAAGTTCGGCCTCATCCCCGAGTTCATCGGTCGCCTGCCGGTGCTCGCGGTGGTCGACGACCTCGACCGCGACGCGCTGGTCAACATCCTCACCGAGCCCCGCAACGCGCTGGTGCGCCAGTACCGGAAGTTCTTCGACATGGAGGACGTGGAGCTCGAGTTCACCGACGAGGCGCTGGCGGCCATCGCGGACGCGGCCCTCGAGCGGGGCACCGGCGCCCGCGGCCTGCGGGCGATCATGGAGGAGGTCCTCCTCAACGTGATGTACGACCTCCCCGGCACGACCGAGATCGGCGGGGTCCTCGTCGACCGCGACACCGTGGTCGACAAGGTCGACCCGACGCTCGTCCCGCGCGGCGAGTCGGCCACGCGGCCGCGCCGCGCCGCCTCCTGAGCCCCCGGGGCTCGCAGCCGGCACCTGTGGACCACGCCGAAGCGCTCGCCTGGCTCGACCGGCGCGTCAACCGCGAGGCGGTGGCGGGTCGCACAGACGACCTGAGCCTCGACGCGGTCGAGAGGGTCCTGCACGTGCTGGGCGACCCGCACCGCACCTATCCGGTGATCCACGTGACGGGAACGAACGGCAAGGGCTCGGTGGTCCGCATGATCGCCGCGCTGCTGCAGGCGCACGGGCTCAGCGTCGGCACGACCACCAGCCCGCACCTGCACTCGGTCGCCGAGCGGCTGCGGTGGGACGACGAGCCGATCGCGCCCGAGGACCTCGCGGCGCTCATCGCCACCGTCGCCGACGCCGAGGCGCTGGCGGGCGTGACGCTGTCGTGGTTCGAGGCGATCACCGTCGCCGCGCTGGTGTGGTTCGCAGAGATCGCAGTCGACGTGGCGGTGGTCGAGGTCGGCCTGCTGGGTCGCTTCGACGCCACCAACGTCGTGCACGCCGCGGTCGCGGTCCTCACCAACGTGAGCCGCGACCACACCGACGGCGAGGGCGACTGGCGCCTGGCGATCGCCCGGGAGAAGCTCGGCATCGTCGAGCCCGACTCGTGGCTCGTGGTGGGGGAGCCCGATGAGGAGCTCGAGGAGGTCCTCGCCACCGTCGAAGCCGCCGCGATCTGGCGTCGCGGGGAGGACTTCGATCTCGAGGACCACCGCACGGCGGTCGGGGGTCGCCTCGTGGCGGTCCGGACCCCCTTCGGGGAGCTCGAGGAGCTGTTCCTGCCCGTGCACGGCGAGCACCAAGGTGTCAACGCTGCGGTGGCGATCGCTGCGGTCAGCGCGTTCTTCGGCCGAGCGCTGACCGAGGGCCCGGTGGCCGACGGGCTCGCGTCGCTGTCGCTGCCCGGCCGCTTCGAGGTGCTCGGCCGCTCGCCGCTCGTCGTCGTCGACGGCGCCCACAACCTCGCTGCTGCGGCGGCGACGGTGCTGACCCTCGAGGACGACTTCGAGGTCGAGGGCCGTCGCACGCTCGTGATCGGCATGCTCGCCGACAAGGACGTCGACCTCGTCCTCGACGTCCTCGACGTGAGCAGCTGGGACCGGGTGATCGCCACCATCGCGCCCTCGCCGCGCTCCCTGGGTGCCGATGCCATGGCCGAGCGCATCGCACAACGTGGAGTAGTGGCAGAGGTGATCGACGACCCGGCGCGAGCGGTCGCTCGCGCTGTGGTCGGCGCGACCGACGACGACGCGGTGCTGGTCATCGGCAGCACGTACCTCGCCGCGGTCGCTCGATCGCAGCTGCTCGAGGACTGAGCGAGGTCGAGCGCGCTGCGCCGTCGGTTGGGGGAGCGGTGCGGCGGTGCTCTACCGTCTGCGCCCATGGATCGCACCTTCATCATCTGCAAGCCCGACGCCGTGGAGCGCGGCCTCGTCGGCGAGATCATCGCCCGATTCGAGCGCAAGGGCCTGGCGCTCGTCGCCGCCGAGCTGCGCACGATCGACGCCGAGACCGCCGGGCGCCACTACGACGAGCACCGCGACAAGCCGTTCTTCGGCGAGCTGGTCGAGTTCATCACCCGCGGCCCTGCGCTGCTCGCGGTGCTGGAGGGTCCCGAGGACACGTGGCAGATGGTCCGCACGATGATGGGCGCCACGCACCCCAAGGACTCCGCCCCCGGCACCATCCGCGGCGACTACGGCACGGTGCTGAGCGAGAACCTCATCCACGGCTCCGACAGCGCCGAGTCCGCCGCGCGCGAGGTCGGCATCTTCTTCCCGAGCCTGTGATCCGTCGCGGGTGACGGCCGGACCCTCGACCTGTGGTCGAGGGTTGCGCCGAGCACCCGATTGTTGCGATTCGATGACGAGCCGTACACTGCGGCTCACGGGAGCGGGCGCCCCGAGCGAGGGCTAGCCTGCGCCCGCGTCCCCCACCCGCTCGAGGCGACCCATGGCCGACAACCTCTTCTCCGGGATCATCGGCCGCGACATGGCGGTCGACCTCGGCACCGCGAACACGATCATCTACCTCCGCGGCGAGGGCATCGTGCTCGACGAGCCCTCGGTGGTCGCGGTCAACGAGCGCGACGGCACACCGCTGGCGGTCGGCCACGAGGCCAAGCGCATGATCGGGCGCACCCCGGCGCACATCCGTGCCATCCGCCCGCTGAAGGACGGCGTCATCGCCGACTTCGACATCTGCGAGAAGATGCTGCGCTACTTCATCCAGAAGGTGCACCAACGCCGCTGGTCGAAGCCGCGCATGGTCATCTGCGTGCCGTCGGGCATCACCCCCGTCGAGCAGCGCGCCGTGCAGGAGGCCGCGGAGTTCGCCGGCGCACGCAAGCCGGTGTACATCATCGAGGAGCCGATGGCAGCCGCGATCGGCTCCGGCCTTCCGGTGCAGGAGCCGACCGGCAACATGATCGTTGACATCGGTGGTGGCACCACGGAGGTGGCGGTCATCTCGCTGGGCGGCATCGTCACCAGCCAGTCGGTGCGCATCGGCGGCGACGACCTCGACGAGTCGATCATCCAGTACGTGAAGAAGGAGTTCAGCCTCGCGCTCGGCGAGCGCACCGCCGAGGAGGTCAAGATCACCCTCGGCTCGGCGTGGGCCCTCGAGGAGGAGCTCTACGCGGAGATCCGCGGCCGCGACCTGGTGACCGGGTTGCCGAAGACGATCGTCATCAGCACCGCCGAGCTGCGCGAGGCCATCGAGGAGCCGCTCACGGCCATCATCGATGCCGTCAAGGTCACCCTCGACAAGACCCCGCCGGAGCTCGCTGCCGACATCATGTCGCAGGGCATCATGCTGGCCGGGGGCGGCGCGCTGCTCAACGGCATCGACATCCGCCTGCAGGACGAGACCGGCATGCCGATCGTGATCGCCCCCAACCCGCTGTACTCGGTGGCCATCGGCTCCGGGCAGTCGCTCGAGGAGTTCGAGGCGCTGCGCGGCGTGCTGTTCTCGTCCAGCGGCGGGTAGCCGGGCGCCCCGGTGGCCGCCACCCGGAGGACGCGGCGCTCGAGGTTCACGCTCGCGCTGCTGATCCTCACCTCCGTCACCCTCATCAGCCTCGACTACGGCGGCTTCGGGCCCCTCGAGTCCGCTCGGCGCGCCGTGCTGTCGTTCACCAGCCCCGCACGCGAGGCGGTCGGCGGCGTGCTGGCCCCGGTCGGCGACCTGTGGCAGGGAGCGTTCGGCTACGGCGACCTCGAGGCCGAGAACGAGCGGCTGCGTGCCGAGCTCGAGGCGGAGCGCGGCGAGGCCGCGGCGCAGGAGAGCGCGGCGCGCACGCTCGAGCTGCTGCTCGACGAGGTCGACATCCCGTTCGCGGGCAGCATCGACACGGTGACCGCTCGACTCGTCGGAGGGCCGGTGGCCAACACCGGTGGCACGATCGAGATCGACAAGGGGTCGTCCGCGGGCATCCGCGGCGGCATGGCGGTCATCACCAGCGGCGGCCTCGTCGGATCTGTCGAGAGGGCAGCGCCTCGCCGATCGGCGATCCGCGTGGTGACCGATGCCGGCTTCCGCATCGGGGTGCGCATCGACGAGTCGCTGCTGGGGGTCGCGACGGGGCAGGGCGCCGACGAGCCGCTGCTGGTCGAGATGTCCAACGACCCGACGCGCCCGATCGAGGAGGGGATGGTCGTCACCACCAGCGGCCTCGAGCGGAGCCTCTTCCCGGCGGGCATCCCCATCGGCCGCGTGGTGGAGGTCTCCGTCGACGAGGACGGCCTCACGCAGATCCTGCGCGTGGAGCCGCTCGCGGACCTCGCGTCGCTCGGCTTCCTCAACGTCATGCTGTGGGAGCCGGCGCAGTGACCCATCCGCTGCGCGCGGCCGCTGCGCTCGTCGCCGGCCTGCTCGTCCAGCTGTGCGTCCTCGACCTCGTGCGCGTCGGTGGCGCCTCTCCCGACCTCGTGTTGGCCGCCGCCGCTGCCGTCGGCATCGTCGGGGGCGCGGAGCGCGGCGCGGTCGGAGGCTTCCTCGCCGGCCTGGCGCTCGACCTGGCGTCGTCGATCCCCTTCGGCCTCGCGGCCCTCACCGGCTCGATCACCGGCTACGCGGTGGGCGCGGCGGAGCGCTCGGTGGTGCGTGCTCGCTGGTGGCTCCCGGTCGCGGTCGTCGCTGCAGCCGGTGCGGCCGGCACGGCCCTGTTCGCCGTTCTCGGCGAGCTGCTCGGCCGCGCCGCCCCGGACCCTCTCGAGGTCCTCGGGACCGCTGCGGTCGTCGGGCTCCTGAACGGGCTCTTGGCCCCCGTGCTGCTGCCCGTGGCCCGATGGGTCCTCGATGTGCCGCAGCGTCGGCCCGCGCTGCGATGAGGACCTCGACGTGCTCCAATGGCCGCGGCGGCCCACAAGGCCCCCCGGACCCCGATCGCCCCGAGCCCCATGAGCGCTGACTCTCCGCACCTCCGCCTCGGCATCGTCGGCGTGGTGGTGCTCGCCCTCATGGGAACGCTGTTCGCCCGCCTGTGGTACCTCCAGGTGCTCGACGCGCCCGAGTACCAGGTGGCAGCGGAGATCGTGCAGGTGCGCGAGGTCCCGCAGGAGGCCACGCGCGGGCGGATCCTCGACCGCAACGGCAAGGTCATCGTCGACAACCGGATCTCGATCGTGCTCAGCATGGATCCCGGCGCGGTGCGCAGCGAGGAGGAGCGCACCGCGACCCTCGTCGTCCTCGCCGAGGAGCTGACCCGCTCGGGGAAGCGCACCAAGGTCGCCGACCTCGAGCGGAGGCTCGCGGACCCGCGCTACAACCCGGTCGAGCCGCGCCCGCTCGCGATCGACGTCGACGAGGAGCTCGCGGTCCTGATCGGCGAGCGCGCCGAGCACTTCCCGGGTATCGCGGTGCAGCGACGCGCCGTGCGGGTGTACCCCTACGGGTCGGTCGGCGCCCACCTGCTCGGCTACGTCGGTCGCATCAGCCCCGACGAGCTGGCGGAGCTCCAGGACGAGCCGATCGCCGTGCAGAAGCCCTACCAGCAGAGCGACGAGATCGGGAAGGCCGGCATCGAGAGGATCTTCGAGAACGACCTGCGTGGGACGCCGGGGCTGCAGCGGATCGAGGTCGACGCGGACGAGGTGCCGCTGCGCACGCTGTCGGAGATCGACCCGATCCCCGGGCACGACCTCCAGCTGACGATCGACATCGACGTGCAGGCCGCAGCGGAGAAGTCGCTCGCGGAGCAGGTGCGGTCGGTGTCGTCCCCCGGAGGGTCGGTGGCGGTCATGGACCCCTCCGACGGCAGCGTGCTCGCGCTGGCGTCCTACCCGACGTACGACCCGACCGAGTTCGTCAACGGCATCAGCAACGAGCGCTTCGAGCTCCTCCAGGCCTCGGGGCAGAACCCGCTCCTGAACCGGGCGCTGCAGAGCGCCTACCCGCCGGGCTCGACCTTCAAGCTGGTCACGGCGTTCGCCGGCCTCGACACCGGTCTCATCGACGCGAACAGCTCGTACTTCGACAACGGCGTGTACCGGCTGCAGGGATGCAACGGCTCGGCGTGCGAGTTCCGCAACGCGCAGGGCGCGTCGTACCAGACCGTCGGAGCGCAGCGCGCCCTGACCGTGTCGAGCAACGTGTTCTTCGCGTGGCTCGGCGAGCGCTTCTGGATCGAGCGCGACACCTACGGCTACGCGATCGCAGACACCGCGCGGTCGTTCGGGCTCGGCTCGGCGACCGGCGTGCAGCTGCCGCTGGAGTCCAGCGGGTTCATCCCCGATCCCGACACCAAGGCCCAGCGCCACGATGACAACCCTGAGGCGTTTCCCGATGGCAGCTGGTACACCGGCGACAACGTGAACAGCGCGCTTGGCCAGGGTGACGTGCTCGCCAGCCCGCTGCAGATCGCGAACCTCTACGGAACCTTCGGCAACGGTGGCAGGTTGCACTCGCCCAACATCGTGTGGCGGGTGCTGGACACCACCGGAGACGGCCCGACCGAGGTGGTCCGAGAGCTGGCGCCTCGCGTCGTGCGCCAGGTCGAGATCCGACCAGGCGTACGCGATCCGATCGTGGCTGGGCTCCTGGGCGTGACCGCGAGCCAGGGCGGCACGGCGGCCAACGTCTTCGAGGGCTTCGACCTGACGTCGTTCCCCGTCGCTGCGAAGACCGGGACCGCAGAGGTCCGCGGCAAGGAGGACAACGCGGTGTTCGCCGCCTACGGGCCGAATCCGAACCCGCGCGTCGCGCTGGCAGTGGTGGTCGAGCAGGGAGGATTCGGCTCCAGCGGTGCCGGCCCCGTCGCGCGCTACCTCTTCGACCGCCTGTCGGGCCAGGTGCCCCTCGAGCAGGCTCCCGCGAGCCGCCCCGTCATCGTCGTGACGGTGCCGGAGGGGTCGCCGACCGCGCCCACGACGACGGTGCCGCCGACGAGCACCGCGCCCCCGGCCACCCAGGCAGCGGGGGAGGCGGGCTGATGGCGGTCATCACCGGCACGCTCGCGAGTGGTGCGCGCCCGCGATCGATGGCATCGCCCCTGCGGCACGTCGACTGGGTGCTGGTCGGCACGGTGCTGGCGATCGCGTCGCTGGGGCTCCTCATGATCTTCAGCGCGACGCGCGGCAACGACGCGACCGCCGACACCTCGTATCTCGCGAGGCAGGCCACCTTCGCCAGCCTCGGCATCGTGGTGATGACCGTGGTGGCGTCGGTCGACTACCGGCGCGTGCGCGACGTGCTCGGCCCCCTCTACGTCGGCTCGCTGGTGCTGCTCGTCGCGGTGCTCACGCCGCTGGGCTCGGAGAGCAAGGGCGCGCAGGCGTGGTTCGCGTTCGGGCCGTTCCAGGTGCAGCCCTCCGAGCTGGCCAAGATCGTGCTCGTGGCCGTGCTCGCGCACCGCCTCGCGGTCGCCCGGGGGGAGCTCGACGCTCGGGGGCTGGCGGTCGCCCTGGGGCTGGCGGGCGTGCCGATGGCCCTCATCCTCCTCCAGCCCGATCTGGGCACGGTGCTGGTGTTCGTCGCCATCACCCTGGGGATGGTGCTCGTCGGCGGTGCGCGCCCTCGGCACCTGGCGACGCTCCTCGTCCTCGGTGCGATCGGGACGGGGGCGATCCTGCACTCCAACCTGCTCGCCGAGTACCAGAAGGATCGCCTCACGACCTTCCTGGATCCCGGCAGCGACCTGCGGGGCACCACGTACAACGTCGACCAGGCGCAGATCGCCATCGGCTCGGGCGGCTGGACCGGCCAGGGGCTGTTCGAGGGTTCGCAGACCCGGGGCGGTCGGGTGCCCGAGCAGCAGACCGACTTCATCTTCACGGTCGTGGGTGAGGAGCTCGGGTTCCTCGGAGCGGGGACGCTGCTCGCCCTCTACGGCGTGCTGCTGTGGAGGGTCTGGCGCGCCGCGCAGCTGGCGCGCGACCTCTTCGGCACCCTGCTGTGCGTGGGCGTCCTGTCGATGCTGGTGTTCCAGGTGTTCCAGAACGTCGGCATGGCGATGGGGATCATGCCGGTGACGGGCATCCCACTCCCGCTGATGTCGTACGGAGGCTCGAGCACGATCGCCACGTTCGTCGCCATCGGGCTGGTGCTCGACGTGCACATGCGCCGCTTCGTCTGACCCCTCGCCAGGCGCTCCCGCGTCGCTACGTCGCTGGGGGTTCGAGGGCGTCCAGACCGAGGAGGAACGCAGCCATCGCCTGGCGGCTGATCGCGTCGCCGGGGTGGTACAGCGTGCAGCCGCAGTCGTCGTCGAGCGTGCCGTTGCTGAGGCCTCGGTCGCGCATCCAGGCCACGTCGTCGTGGAACGGGTGCCCGATCGGGACGTCGGAGAAGGCCTCGGCCCCCGGCTCGATCGCCACGGCCTCAGGTCCCCACAGCGCAGCAGCCAGTCGACGGAGGAACGCGGCCATGGCTTGGCGGGTGACGGGTGCGGTGGGGTGGAACCCGCCGTCCGAGTAGCCCTCGGTGATCGCCGCGGCGACGAGCCAGTCGATGTCCTCGTCGAACGGGTTGGTCGCCGTCACGTCCAGGAAGCCGCCGTCAGGCCAGGGACCGGCGGTGGGGTCGGGCTCCCCGCGAGCTGCGAGGCGGCGCAGGAAGGCCGCCATGGCCTGGCGGCTGACGGCCGCGCCCGGTCGGTAGGTGCCGTCGGGGAACCCCGTGGCGATGGCCTCGTCGGCGACCCACGCGATCTGCGCGCAGAAGGGGTGGCTCTCTCCGACGTCGACGAACGGGCCCGAGCAGGTCTCGATGATCATCACCAGCGTCGACCACGTCGACCAGGGGCCGAACCCGGCCGCGTTCTCCGCCCGCACCCGCATCCGGTACGAATCGCCCACCACCAAGCCGTCGATCGCTGCACTGCGGGTTGCGCCGAACGGCTGCACCGTGCTCGCACCAGCTGCCGGCGCGACCTCGACCTCGTGGCCGAGCAGGTCGCTGCCCTGGTCGACCACCGACCAGGTGCCGCGCAGCACGCCGCTGCCCGAGCTCACGTCGAGTGCGGTGGGGGCGAGCGGCGGCAGCGGCCCAGCCGGGACGCCGAGCAGGAAGCCGTTCGTCGCCGCTCGCTGGAGCCCTCGGATGTCGCCGTTTCGGTACCGGCGCAGCGTGGCGTCGGCGAGCGTCGTGTGCATGAGCTGCGTCTCGCCTTGGAACTGGTCCTCGAAGTGCGCGAGACCCAGCGCGTGGCCGACCTCGTGGCCGAGAGCGGCGCGCGCCAGCCGGGCGTCGTCGAGGACCGACGGGTGCAGCCACGCCCACCCGAAGCTGACGACCCCGTCCTGTGCCGCGAACCCGCCGCACCCGATCGCGGACTTGCTCAGCGGTCCGCAGCCCGAGGTCGTCGACAGCTCGACGGAGATCGTGCCGGCGGTCGTGGTGCTGGCGGGGATCGACGTGCCGACCGTGAAGGTGGCGCCGGTGGCAGCGGTGAGCTCGGCGGCGAGGTCGGCGAGCAGCGGGACGAGCTCGGCGCTGCGCAGGTGCGTCGACACGGGACGCAGCACGTAGGAGGAGCGGATGCCGATGCCGCTGGAGGCCAGCGCGTACCCATCGCCGAAGAAGATGTCGTCGCCGCCGCCGGCGAGCGGGGAGCCATCGATCTGAGCGACGGAGTCGGGGCCGGTGCGCAGGAGCGGTGCGGGACCTGTCGTGGTCGCCGTGGCGTCGCTGACCGCGATGGCGGGGAGGAGCAGCGCCATCGCCGCGACGGCGAGGAGCCGGCGGAGGAGCGGAGGTGCTGCCACTGCTCGAAGCGTAGCGGCGCAACCACGCAGCGCGGCCGCGTGCCCTGCGATCGCTGACGCCGCCGGCGCCGCAGCGCGACTGCGGTCGGTCGGGCCGCGTCCGGTAGCATCCCGAGGCCATGACATCCCTCTGGCCACGGCTCGAGCCCCTGCTAGCCAAGGTCGAGAAGCCCGCCCGCTACATCGGCCTGGAGGACGGCGCGCTCCAGCCCCGGCCGGATCCGGCCAAGGTCGCCTGGCTCCTGCTGTACCCGGACACGTACGAGATCGGGTTGCCCAACCAGGGGCTGCAGATCCTCTACGAGATCCTCAACGAGCGCGACGACGCGCTCGCCGAGCGGTCCTACGCCCCCTGGGCCGACCTCGAGGCGCTCCTGCGCTCCCGCGGTATCCCGCTCTTCTCCGTCGACACCCACCGAGCGGCTGGCGAGTTCGACGTCCTGGGCTTCAACCTCTCCGCCGAGCTCACGTACACCAACCTCCTCAACTGCGTGGACCTCGCCGGGGTGCCGGTGCGCGCCAGGGAGCGAGGTCCCGAGCACCCGCTCGTGCTCGCCGGCGGCCACTGCACCTACAACCCCGAGCCGCTGGCGGACTTCCTCGACCTCGTCGTCCTCGGCGACGGCGAGGAGGTCGTGGGGGAGATCACGGAGGTCGTGCGCGACTGGAAGGTCAGCGGACGAACGCCTGGGTCGCGCCGAGGCGTGCTGCGCGAGCTGGCCGGCATCACCGGGGTCTACGTCCCATCGCTGTACGAGGCGCGCTACGACGGCGGTCGCCTCGTGGCGGTCGAGCCGACGGCGCCCGAGGCCCCGGCGCTCGTGGAGAAGCGGACGCTGGCCGACCTGGCGGACTGGCCGTACCCGAAGCGGCAGCTCGTCCCCCTCACCGAGGTGGTGCACGATCGCCTCAACGTCGAGGTGTTCCGCGGCTGCACCCGAGGGTGCCGCTTCTGCCAGGCCGGGATGATCACCCGCCCGGTGCGCGAGCGGCCGGCCGAGCAGGTGGTGCAGATGGTGCGCGACGGCCTCAAGCGCACGGGCTACGACGAGGTCGCGCTCACCTCGCTGTCCACAGCGGACTTCTCGGGCATCGAGCGCGTCGTCGCCGACACGGTGAACGACGCCGCCGGCGGCGGTCGGGTGTCGGTCTCGCTGCCGAGCCTCCGCGTCGACGCCTTCACCGTCGGCATCGCAGCGCAGATCCAGAAGGCGCGACGCACCGGGCTCACCTTCGCCCCGGAGGCCGGCTCGTGGCGGCTGCGCCAGGTCATCAACAAGCTCATCCGGGAGGAGGACCTCTACGGCGCCGTCGATTCCGCCTTCTCCCAGGGCTGGCGTCGGATGAAGCTGTACTTCCTCACCGGGCTTCCGACCGAGACCGACGAGGACACCCTCGGTATCGCTCGCCTGGCGCGCGAGAGCGTCGCCATCGGCAAGCGCCACACCCAGGGAGCGTCGGTGACGGTGTCGGTCGGAGGCTTCGTCCCCAAGCCGTTCACCCCCTTCCAGTGGTTCGGCCAGAACCCGCCCGAGGAGCTGCGGCGCAAGATCGACCTCCTGCGAGACGAGCTGCGCCGCGACCGCGGGGTGAAGCTGAAGTGGCACGACCCGAAGGCGACGCTCGTCGAGGGGATCATGAGCCGCGGTGATCGCCGGCTCGGTCCGGTTATCGAGGACGTGTGGCGTGCCGGCGGCGTGTTCCAGGAGTGGTCCGAGCTGTTCTCGCACGACCTGTGGATGGAGGCGATGGCCCGCAACGGCCTGTCGCCCGACGACTACGCGCACCGCCACCGCACCGAGGACGAGGTCCTCCCGTGGGATCACCTCTCCGCCGGGCTCCACAAGGACTTCCTCTGGCAGGACTGGCGCGATGCGCTCGACGAGCACGGCCTCGCGGACTGCCGGTGGACGCCGTGCTACGACTGCGGCGCGTGCACCGGCTACGGCATCGAGCACATCGTGGCGTCGGCCCGGCCACCCGCGGGGGGCAGCCAGGGCACAGGCCAGGATCTCGCCACCGGTGGCGCAGTGCCGGTCGCGCTCCTGACCCGATCGGCGGTGCAACCGTGACGCGCGTGAGGATCCGGTTCACCAAGGACGGCAAGGTGCGCTTCACCAGCCACCGCGACATCGCCCGCATCCTCGAGCGCGTGGCGCGACGCGCGGAGCTCCCGCTCGCCTACAGCCAGGGGTTCTCACCTCGCCCGCGCCTGCACTTCGGCCTCGCCCTGCCCACCGGGTGCGCGTCCGCCGGCGAGTACGCCGACATCGACCTCGACGAGCCGGTGGACCTCGCGACGTTGCCGGACGTGCTCACGGTGCACCTCCCGCCGGGCATGGAGGTCACCGCTGCGGTCGAGGTGGATCCGCACGCGCCGTCGCTGCAGGAGGCCGTGACCAGCTGCACGTGGAGGATCTCCCTGCCCGAGGTGGCGCCCGGCGACGGGGTCGCCGCGGTGCAGCGTGCGATGGCCAGCGCAGCGCTGCCCGTCACCCGGCAGCGCAAGGGGAACGTCGTCACCGACGACATCCGCGGCGGGATCATCGAGCTGGTGGCGCTATCCGCCTCCGCAGGTGGCACCGAGATTGTGACCGAGCTGGCGACCCGCCCCCGGGGCGTGCGGCCCGGCGACCTCATCGACGCGCTGGACCCATCCTGGGAGCCGACCGTCATCCGAAGAGAGCACCAATGGATCGCGACGGGGGACGCGCGGCACGAGCCGCTCGCGTCCCGGACCGACGCCACGCCGCACGCCGAGGTGCGTGCGTCATGAGAAGGGATCGACATGAGCGAGCAGCCGGCCGAGGGCAACCCCACGCCCTCAGCAGCGCCAGGCGCCCCGACCGACCGGGAACGGTCAGCAGGCGGCGAGACGACCACCGGTGACGCCTCGGGGTCGAGCACCCCGAGCACCGGATCGACCAGCGACAGCGCGCCCGGCGACGGTGCCGCGCGCCGTCGGCGTGGCAGCCGCGGGGGGCGCAACCGCACCCGGCCGCGCTCGGAGGCCGATGGTGGAGACGACGCAGGTGCCGGCGACGACGCAGGCGATGGTGCCGGCTCGGCGCAGGCCGGCGACGACGGGCGAGCTCCATCGGAGGACCGGAACCCGGAGCTGCCCGACCGCCACATCGAGGGCCGCCCGTCGTCGGTCGAGGCCGCAGAGCGGGCGCTGGTGCGCAAGCCGCAGATCGGCGACACCCGCCCGGCGCCTGCGCCGGCGCAAGCGGTCGCAGCATCAGCTGGGGCCGCAACGCCGTCGGCCACCGATCCCGACGCGCCGGCCAAGCGTCGTCGACGTCGTGGTGGACGCAAGCGCTCCGGCGGCGGTGGTGGTGGCGGTGGCGGCGCTGCTCGACGCGACGGGGCGCAGCCGGTGCGAGCCGTCATCGATGACGAGCCGATCGAGCTCGACGAGGAGGTGCTCGCCGAGCGTCGTGGCCGCTCGCGCAAGGGCAAGCCGGTGGGCAGGTACCTCATGTGCGTCTCCGTCCGGCCGGAGGCGACGCAGATCGCGGTCCTCGAGGGCCGCCACCTCATCGAGCACTACGTCTCGAAGCCGTCCGATGACGTCGCCCAGATCCACGGGAACATCTACGTCGGTCGCGTCGAGAACGTGCTTCCGGGCATGGAGGCGGCGTTCGTCGACATCGGCACCCCGAAGAACGCCGTCCTGTACCGCGGCGACGTGCAGTACGAGGCCGAGGACATCGTCGAGGGCGGCAAACCCAAGATCGAGCAGATGCTCCGCGCCCGCCAGCTGATCATCTGCCAGGTGACGAAGAACCCGATCGCGCACAAGGGGGCGCGCCTCACGCAGGAGGTGTCCCTGCCCGGGCGCTTCGTCGTGCTCGTTCCCAACAGCAGCACGTACGGCATCTCCAAGCGGCTCCCCGACGACGAGCGCAAGCGGCTGCGGAAGATCCTCGATCGCGTCCGGCCGGCGGAGCACGGCGTGATCGTGCGCACCGCAGCGGAGAACATCACCGCCGAGGAGATCGAGCGCGACCTCGCGCGCCTCGTCGGCCAGTGGGAGCAGATCGCCGCGCTCGCCTCGGGCACCTCCACGCCGGCGCTGCTCTACCGCGAGCCCGACCTGGCTGTGCGGATCATCCGTGAGGAGTTCAGCCGCGACTACCGCGGGATCGTCATCGACGACGCCGGGTTGCACGAGGAGATGCGCGGCTACGTCGCGAGCGTCGCCCCCGCCTTGGTCGAGCGGGTCCAGCACTACGACGCCGCGGACGAGGGCCTGCCGCTGTTCGAGCGCCACCACGTCCACGAGCAGCTCCACAAGGCGGTCGATCGCAAGGTCTGGCTGCGCAGCGGCGGCTCGCTCATCATCGAGCACACCGAGGCGCTGACCGTCATCGACGTCAACACGGGCAAGAACGTGGGCCGCTCGAGCCTCGAGGAGACCGTGTTCCAGAACAACGTGGAGGCAGCCGAGGAGATCGCTCGGCAGCTCCGCCTCCGCGACATCGGCGGCATCATCGTCATCGACTTCGTCGACATGGAGTCCAGGCGCAACCGTGACGAGACGATCCGCGTGTTCCGCGCCGCGCTGGCGCGCGACAAGACCCGCACGCAGGTGTTCGACATCTCCGAGCTCGGCCTGGTCGAGATGACGCGCAAGCGCATCGGCGAGGGGCTGCTGGAGTCGCTGACGCTGCGCTGCCCGGAGTGCGACGGTCGGGGCGTGCAGATCGACCGCGGCCTGCTGCCGGACTGAGCAGCCCGATTGTCCGGCGACGGGGCCGGTCCGGTACGCTTGCCAACCTTATGTATGCCGTGATCAAGACCGGTGGGAAGCAGTACCGGGTGCAGCAGGGCCAGACCCTCGAGGTCGAGCTGCTGGGCCAGGACGACGGCGAGGTCACCCTCGCGCCCGTCCTCGTGGTGGACGGCGACGCCGTCCTCGCCACCCCGACCGAGCTCGCGGCGGCGTCCGTGACCGCCCGGGTGGTGGGCCAGTCCAAGGGCCCGAAGATCCGGGGCTTCACCTACAAGAACAAGACCAACCAGCGGCGCCGGTGGGGCCATCGTCAGAAGTACGCCACCATCGAGATCACCGCGATCGCGAAGGGCTGATCGATGTCCAAGACCAAGGGCGGCGGCTCCACTCGCAACGGCCGCGACTCCGAGAGCAAGCGCCTCGGCGTGAAGGAGTTCGACGGCACCCGCGTCACCGCAGGGTCGATCCTCGTCCGCCAGCGCGGCACCAGGATCCACCCCGGCGAGAACGTCGGTCGCGGTGGCGACGACACGCTGTTCGCCACCAGCGACGGCGTGGTGAAGTTCGGTCGCCGCAAGGGACGCAAGCTGGTGGACATCCTCGTCGACTAGGTCGACCTCAGCGAAGCCCGAACCCCACGGGCAGCTCGTCGGCGGGCCATCGCAGCAGCGTGACGGCCTGCTCGCACGCGTAGCGGTCGGTCATCCCTGCGACCCAGCGCACCGCAGCGTGGAGCGCCTCGGAGCTCTGCGGTTCAGGTCGATCGGCACCCGGTGCGATGCGGACGACACCGGGGTGGGCGGCGGCGTGCTCGACGAGAGCCTGCAGCACCGTGCTGACGGCGCGGGCCCCCTCCCGCGACGCGGGGCGGAGGTAGATGCGCTCGTGGTTGAACCGGCGCAGATCGGCCAGCGCGTCTGCCACCGGTGCCGGCAGCGCCAGCGACCCGGTCGCTGCCGTGGTGTCCACCATCGCGTCGATGAACGTTCGCAGCTGAGCTCCCCGAGCCGAGCCGACCACCGAGGTGACCGACCGGGGGAGCTCCGACGCGGTGACGATGCCGGCGCCGATGGCATCTTCGAGGTCGTGGCAGCAGTAGGCGATACGGTCGGCCCACCGCACGACGATCGCCTCGGGGGTGGTGGGGGTGGGTCGTGACCACGAGTGGTTGCGGATCCCGTCGAGCGTCTGCGCGCAGAGGTTGAGCGGTGCCAGCACGACGTCGGCCCCCCACGGGCCGTGGTCGAAGCCATCGGGCAGGTAGGGGCTGAGGGCGTCCTCGCTGGCGTGACCGCCGGGGCCGTGGCCGCAGTCGTGGCCGAGAGCGATGGCCTCGGTGAGTGCCTCGTGCAGCCCGCAGGAGCGGGCGATCGCCGTTGCGACCTGTGCCACCTCCAGGGCGTGGGTGAGACGGGTGCGCTGGTGGTCGTCGGGGAAGATGAACACCTGGGTCTTGCCAGCGAGGCGGCGGAAGGCCGCGGCGTGCAGGATGCGGTCGCGGTCGCGCTCGAAGCAGGTGCGCAGCGGGTCGGGGGCCTCGGTCAGCTTGCGCTCGCCAGCGCCCTGCGCCCTGGTGGCGCCGGGGGCGAGCATCTCATCCTCGGCGGCCTCGCGGGTGCAGCGATCGATCGGCGAGCGACGACCGACCGCGGGCCCACCTCCAGCGAAGGGGTGGCGCAGCGCGCCGTCGCCGTGGGGGTGCATCGTCGAGGCCCACCGCTCTGCCCGCTCGGAGAGATCGGGCGGCAGGGTGGCAGCAGGCGTGGCGGGCATGTCTGCACCCTACGGAGGGGGTGTGACACCGCCTGATCGGTCGGCACGGCGGTGGGGGACCACATCCCTCCGGCCCAGCCGCCATGGTCTGTTCGGGTGATCCAGGTTGGGCCGCGGGGGTCGTCGACATCCCCCCTTCGGCCTATTGCATGACAGTGCGTGCTGTCATAGAAACGGTGTGTGAGCGAAATCACACGCAATATCGACGGGGACGAGCAGGTACTAGATGAGCCGACCGGCTCATCTTCGGCTGCCCTCACCTCGGCTCGATCCTGCCGCGCCGCACGCTGCACAGGGGACCGGGGCGCCACCATCGTCGAGGCGGCGATCTACTCCCCGCTGCTGTTCGTCCTGCTCTTCGGCGTCCTCGAGTTCAGCCTGGCCTTCCGCAGCTACCTCACGGCCTCCAACGGCACCCGTGACGGCAGCCGCATGGCGAGCGTGATGGGTGACAGCGGCGATGCGGACCTGCGGATCCTCGAGGACCTCGAGGTGGCGATGGCCGCGGTGCCCGACGAGTCGATCCAGCGGATCGTCATCTGGCGTGCCGACAGCCCGTCTGACGACGTGCCGGCCGGCTGCGCAGCGGGCAGCCCGAGCGCGAGCGGAGCGAACCCGTGCAACGTCTACGACGGCGGCGACTTCGACCTCGAGGCCGATGACTTCGGCTGCTCGTCGGTCTCGCCGGACCGCTTCTGGTGCCCGACCGATCGCAACGCGGCGCTCAACGACCCACCCGATTACGTCGGCATCTGGGTCAGCGTCCAGCACGACTACGTGACCGGGCTGTTCGGCGGGAGCAGCACGATCACCGACCAGACCATCATGCGCATCGAACCCCAGGGGCTCACGTGACCACTGCGACCACCCGCCGGCTCCAGGGAGACGACGGTGGGCTCACCGTCGAGATGGCGATCCTCACGCCGTTCCTCTTCCTCCTCCTCACCGGGATCTTCGAGTTCGGCCTCGCGTGGCGCGACTCGCTGAGCCTGTCCAACGCGGTGCGCGCTTCGGCGCGGGTCGCATCCAGCGCCGGCGACGGCTCCACCGCCGACCACCAGGCGCTCGTCGCCCTGTCCGCTGCGCTCGAAGGTCTGCCATCGACCGAGATCGAGTACGTGATCATCTACGACGCGACCGGTGGCTCGGGCGCCAACGCATCGATCGATGGTGCGGTGCCCGAGGTGTGCAGGACCAACGGATCATCGGTGAGCAGCGTCGGCGGCCACCCCAACGTGTGCAACATCTACTCCGGCGAGTGGCTCCGCACGGTGTTCGATCCCGATGACACCTCGCTCTTCGAGGGTCAGACCGGCTCGGCAACCGATCCGCGCTGCGCGAGCGGCCGCGCCGATCGCGCCTGGTGCCCGCTCGAGCGCGAGGCCGACCAGCGAGCCGCCGGGGGTCCCGACTACGTCGGCGTGTACGTCGCCACCAACCACGGGTGGGTGACGGGCCTCTTCGGCCAGTCCGGACTCGACATGCAGGACAACGCGGTGATGCGGATCGAACCGCAGTTCGGGGACTGAGCGACGATGGACCAGCACACGAACGACATCGACGCCGAGCAGCGCTCGAGGTGTGACGCCGGCTACGTGCTGGCCTTGGCGGGGCTGATCATGGTGCCCCTCCTGCTCTTCGCCGGGTTCGCGACCGACCTCGGCTCCTGGTACTACACGGGCTCGCACGCCCAGCGGGCTGCGGATGCTGCCGCGCTGGCAGGTGTGGTGTGGCTGCCCGACGAGGACGCGGCGTTCGAGGCGGCGGAGGAGGCAGCGGCCCGCAACGGCTTCGTCGACGGCGTCGACGGCGCATCGGTCGACGTCGAGCGCATCGGTGGCGAGCAGCTGCGCGTCACCATCGATGCTCCCGTGTCGCAGTACTTCACGCAGCTGGTCATGGACTCGTTCGACATGTCGCGCGCTGCGACGGCGGAGTACGTCCTGCCCGTCCCGCTCGGCAGCCCGACCAACACGCTGGGCACCGGCAACCTCGATCCCGATGACCCGGAGAACTTCTGGCTCGCGGTGAGCGGCTACTGCGCCTCCAAGGAGCAGGGCGACTTCCTCATGCCGGTGAGCGATGCCACGTACAGCACCAGCAGCAACCCGCCCGGGCCGTCCAACTCGTACGCGAGCTGCACCGGTGGGAGCTCGATCGAGAACGAGGACTACGACGCCCGCGGCTACTGGTACGCGGTGCGGCTGCCTGAGGACTCGAGCTACGACGTGCGCATCGAGGTCTACGACGCGAGCCGTCGCCGCTGCCAGAACGCCGCGAGCCCCGCTCCGTGGCCTGGCCGGGGCTGCAGGAACGGCGATGCCTCGTATCACACCGGTGACAGCAGCGACGGCGAGACCAGCTACACCGCCAGTGGCAGCTTCGGCGGGAGCTGGGGTGGAGGTCGCTCGACCACGACCAGCTTCGTGATGCACGACCGAGTCGTCGGCTTCGACTACCGAGCGACACCGGTGCTCGCCACCTTGCTCGCGCCGAACAACAGCGGCCCGATGCAGGGCGAGTGGACGACCGTGGGAACCCTCAGCCGCCCGGCGAAGGGCATGTACCCGATCCAGGTGTTCACCGGAGCCACCGAGACCGGGCGCGCCAGCAACTCGTTCGCCATCCGGGCGGTGCCCGTGGGAGCGCCGAGCACGTCGTGCACCACCATCGCGTCCGATCCCGGCTACCTCTCGTCGTGCCCGCAGGTCCACGGCATCGAGTGGATGAGCATCATGGCCAACCTGACCGAGGCGGCCTCGGGCACCGGTCAGGCGTCCTTCTACCTGGCGCAGGTCGCCGAGGAGCACCGCGGGAAGAAGATGGAGATCAGCTTGTGGGATCCGGGGGAAGGCGCCCAGAGCATCGAGGTCCTGGATCCCAACGGCAACCCGGTGTCGTTCGACTGGGCGGTCGACTGCGAGGGGGTCACCCCGCCGACCGGTGGCTGCAACGGCGCTGGTGTGGCGTCGCTGAACGTGAGCGGCACCAACATGATGCAGCCAGGAGCCCATCGCGTGAGCTCCTCTCGCTACAGCGACCGCCTGCTGCGCCTCCAGGTCGATCTGCCGCCGGACTTCAGCGGCTACGGAGGCCGGGAGTGGTGGAAGATCCGCTACACCGTCGGCGGCTCCCCGACCGATCGCACGACCTGGTCGGTGCGGATCCTCGGCGACCCGGTCCACCTCATCCCCAACGACTAGCCGGACCGGACTGCGGGCGGCGACCACCGCCGCCGTAGGCTCGTCACCGTGTCCGCTTTCGTCGACGAGTGCAACCTGTGCGCGCGCGGCGGCTCGGGCGGCGCCGGCTGCGTCAGCGTGCGCCGTGAGGCGCACGTCCCGCTCGGCGGCCCCGACGGCGGCGACGGCGGCGGCGGTGGCGACGTGTGGCTGGTCGCCGACCGCAACATGGCGTCGCTGCTCGCGTTCCGGGACCACCCGCACCGCATCGCCACCAGCGGGGTGCACGGCAAGGGCAAGAAGCGCCACGGCGCTGGCGGCGACGACCTCCTCGTGCCGGTGCCGGTCGGCACCGTCGTCCTCGACTTCGACGGTCGCGTGCTGGCAGACCTGGTCAACGTCGGCGATCGCTACCTCGCTGCGCGCGGGGGGCAGGGCGGACGGGGCAACGCCCGCTTCCTCTCGCAACGGCGACGGGCACCGACGTTCGCCGAGCAGGGCGAGGCGGGCGAGGAGCGCTGGCTCCGCCTGGAGCTGAAGCTCATGGCCGACGTCGCGCTCGTCGGCTTCCCCAACGTCGGCAAGTCCACGCTCATCTCACGGATCTCTGCTGCGAAGCCCAAGATCGCCGACTACCCCTTCACCACGCTCGAGCCGAACCTCGGCGTCGTGCGCACCGACGACGGCCTCGAGATGGTCGTCGCCGACATCCCGGGGCTCATCGAGGGGGCCAGCGAGGGGCGAGGGCTCGGCCACCAGTTCCTCCGCCACGTGGAGCGGGCTCGGGCTCTTGTGCTGCTCATCGACGTTTCGCCGCTGGCGATGGCCACCCCAGCCGAGCAGGAGCAGACGCTGCTGCGCGAGCTCGAGGGGTACCGGCCCGAGCTGCTCGAGCGCCCTCGGCTGGTCATCGGATCGAGGGGAGACATGGCCGGTCCGGAGCCGAGCGAGGAGGTCGTCGCGTGGCTGGATGAGCACGTCGCCATCTCGGCGGTCACCGGCGAAGGGCTGCCGTGGCTGGTCGGCCAGCTCGCCACGCTGGTGCGCGAGGCGCGCGCCCAGGTGCCCGAGCCCGACGCCTACGTGGTGCACCGACCCGTGCCGGAGGGCATGCGGGTGCAGCGCGAGGACGACGGCTCGTTCACGGTGCTCGGTCGGGAGGCCGAGCGTGCGGTGCACCTCTCGGACCTCACCAACGTCGCCGCCCAGGACTACGTGCAGCAGCGGCTCCACTCTCTCGGCGTGCTGCGGGCGCTGGCGCGTGCGGGGGCCAAGGAGGGCGACACCGTGCGCGTCGGCACGATGGTGTTCGACTACGAGCCCGACGGCCCGGCCTGAGCCCGCCTCAGCGCTCCTGTGCGTAGGTGAGTGCGCGATTCCGCAACTCAGGTGCGCACACCGCCGCCGGTCGAGCGCTTGTGCGTAGGTGGGTGCGCGATTCCGCAACTCGGGTGCGCACACCGGGGAACGATGTCGCTGCGAGTGGAGCTCGGGCCGTAGCCTCCCGGCGATGATCGTCGTTGCGAAGATCGGCACGTCCTCAGTGACCGACGACGCTGGCCGCATCCGACCCGCGGCCATCGCCAAGCTGTGCGCCGAGGTGGCGGGGCTGCGCTCGGATGGCCACCAGGTCGTCGTGGTCACCTCGGGCGCCATCGGTGCTGGGCTGCCGGCGCTCGGTTGGGCGGACGGCGACCGCCCTCGAGACGCGGTGACCCTGCAGGCGGTCTCAGCGGTCGGCCAGAGCCGCCTGATGGCGGTGTACGACGCCGCCCTGGCGACCCACGACCTCGTCGCTGGCCAGGTGCTGCTCGCCCCCCTCGACTTCATGGTCCGCCAGCAGTACCTGCAGGCCCGCGGCACCCTGGCTCGCCTCCTCGAGCTCGGCGTGGTGCCGGTCGTGAACGAGAACGACGCCATCGCGGACGACGAGATCCGGTTCGGCGACAACGACCGCATCGCCGCGCTGGTGGCCCACCTGGTCGAGGCCGACCTGCTGGTGCTGCTCACCGACGCCCCCGGCCTGCTCACCGCCGACCCCCGGCTGGACGCGTCGGCGTCGCTGATCGAGGAGATCATCGAGGTCGACCACGCGCTCGAGGCCATGGCCGGCGGCGCCGGTACGCCGCGGGGGAGCGGCGGCATGGCCTCGAAGCTGGCGGCGGCCAAGATCGCCGCGTGGTCCGGGGTGCGCACCGTCATCGCCGCGGCCACCCGTGCCGATGTGGTGCCCGACGCCGTCGCGGGCGCAGCCGGCGTCGGCACGGTGGTGCACCCTCGCCCTCGGCGTCTGCCCGCTCGCAAGCTCTGGATCGCCTTCGCGGTCGGGGCCTCGGGCACGATCGTGGTCGACGACGGCGCCCGCCGGGCCCTGGTGGACGACAGCCGGTCGCTGCTCGCCGCCGGCGTCATCGGGGTCGAGGGCGGGTTCGACGCCGACGACGCCGTCGAACTGGCAACCCCCGACGGCACGGTGTTCGCCAAGGGGCTGGTGCGGGCCGACGCGGCCACCATCGCCGCGCTGGCCGGCAAGCGGTCGGCCGACCTCCCCGACGGCACCCCACCGTGGGTCATCCACCGCGACGACCTCGTCGTCCTCCCGTCCTGACCAGCATCCACGACCGCGACGTACGCCACCTGCAGTGGGCGCCCGCCGGGTGGTGACGGTGGTGGGGCGGCGGTGGGCGCCCGCCGGGTGGTGACGGTCGTAGGTACGGGGGTGGAGCGCTGGCGCCCGTCGGGCGCTGGCGGTCGTGGGGCGGCGGTGGGCGCCCGCCGGGTGGTGGCGGTGGGGTGTGCTCTTCGACGTCCACATTGCGGCTGAGGTGCTGCTCGGGGGCGCACCCAGCCGCAGCTCGGGGACGGACGGTCAGCCGGTGCCCTCGGCGGTTTGGGGCGCGGGCTGCGGCTGGGCGACCGGCTCA
>JBBRAZ010000030.1:0-44937 GCA_038206295.1 Acidimicrobiales bacterium | reverse complement strand
GCGCACTACGGGCCCTCGCGAATCGGCTCGTCGGCATCCTTCACGGCTGCCTCCGCCACCACGCCACCTACGACGAGCACACCGCTTGGGGCCACCGCAACCAACTCGCTGCTTGACACCAACCGCCCGTGGGATGTCTAGATGCGGAGGGGGTCGACCTCGACGCGGAGGCGGCCTGGGGGGCGCTCCACCGCCGCGAGTGCATCGCAGAGCACCTGGTGGTCAGCAGCGCGCACGAGCCAACGGCTGTCCTTGGGGCCGAGCAGCTCGATGCCCAGCACCCCGCGCAGCTTCTCGACGAAGGGCTCGGCGGCCTCGCCGCTGACGACGGCCATGGCCACCGCCGGCGGCCACCCCAGCTCGGCGCGCCGCGTCGCCTCGGCGTCGGCGACGAGCCACGGCTGGCCCAGCGCGGCGGCGCGCACCACCTCGTGGTCGGGCAGCCTGGTCTGCACCACGACGCGGCCTCCGCCGGTGCGGGCGCCGACGAGGCGCGCCGCTCGGCCGAGGAGCCCGAGCGCCTGCTCCGCGGCGCGGTAGCGCGGCGCCAGCAGCTCCTGGTCCAGCTCGAGGAAGGCGACGACGTCCGCTCGGCGCACCTGGTGCAGCACCGCCTCGGTGCCCACGTAGCAGCCGGCCTCGGCCAGCACCTCGCCGGCGGTCGCTCCGGTGACCTCCACGACGGGCCGACGCAGCAGGGCCTCGAGCTCCTCGCGCACCCGGCTCACCCCGGCGCGCAGGTTCTTGAGCTTCACGGCGCCGCACCGCGCGCACACCGCAGGGCGCTCCGCTGCGCAGCGTCGGCACCGCAGGAGGCCCGCCTCGGGTTGGGTGACCGATGCGTCGCAGCGGTCGCAGCGCACGAGCTCGTCGCACGCCCCGCACGCCAGCAGCTGCGCTCGACCGATGCGGTTGAGCACGCACACCGACCGCTCTGCGCTGCGCAGGTGCTCGACGAGCTCGGAGGAGAAGAGCCCGGGTTGGTCGTCGACGCGCCGGTCGAGAACCTCCACGGTCGCCCAGCCGTCGCGCTCCACCTCCTCGTCGAGCACGACGAGCGGCCCGAGCGCCAGCGCCTCGAGCGATGGGGTCGCCGACACCAGAGCGCACGGCACGCCGGAGCGCCTGGCGCGCTCCACGACCACATCGCGAGCGTGCCACGTGGGCGTGCGCTCAGACTGGTGGACCTCGTCGTGCTCATCGAGCACCACCGCCGCGGCCAGGTCGCGCACCGGCGCCCACGCCGCGGCTCGGGCGCCGACCACGACACCGCCCACGGCTGCACCAGCCCACTGGTCCGGCACCAGCGACACCGGCACCCCGGCGCGTCGCAGCGCTCCGGCCACGCGATGCGCCGTGTGCACCGATGGCACCACGATCAGCGCATCGCCGAGGCGCGCTGCTTCGAGCAGGACCGGCAGCTGGGAGGTGGTCGGCGGGAGGCGCAGCACCCGCACCCCGCCGGCGACCGCTGCGACCGCGGCCGCATCGCCGGTGGCGCCGACCGCGGGCCGACGCGGCGCAGCCGGCAGCGACCGCACCATGCGCGGCGGCGATGCGGCGCGCAGCAGCGCTGCGGGACGCCCGGCCCACCGCCACGCCGCCCAGGTGGAGAGGTCGAGGATCCCTCCATCGGGGCCGATGCCCGACACCTTCGCCAGGGGCTTCAGCGCGACATCGACGTCGAGCGGCGGATCGACCGCCTCGACCCAGCCGCCCACGCGCCGTCCGTGCAGTTCGATGCGGACCATGGTGCCGACGCGCACCTGGTCCCCGACGTCGTCGGGGACCAGGTAGTCGAAGCGCTTGGTGATGGCGGGGACGTCGGGGATGACGCGCACCCGCCGCGGTCCGTCGAGCGGACCGCGCGACGCGAGCTCGCCGCTCAGAGGCCCAGGGCGGACTTGAGGGCATCGACGCGGTCGAGGCGCTCCCAGGTGAAGCCATCGGCGCTGGTGCGGCCGAAGTGACCGTACGCCGCGGTCTCCTTGTAGATGGGCCGCTTCAGATCGAGGTCGCGCAGGATTGCGGCGGGACGGAGGTCGAACACCTCTCGCACCGCGCCCTCGAGCTTCTCCGGGTCGACGTTCTCCGTACCGAACGTCTCCACCATGACCGAGAGGGGATGCGCCACGCCGATGGCGTAGGCCACCTGCACCTCGACGCGCGAGGCGGCGCCGGAGGCGACCAGGTTCTTGGCGACCCAGCGCGTCGCGTACGCCGCGGAGCGGTCGACCTTGGACGGGTCCTTGCCCGAGAAGGCCCCGCCGCCGTGACGGCCCATGCCTCCGTAGGTGTCGACGATGATCTTGCGGCCGGTGAGGCCGCAGTCACCGACCGGGCCGCCGATCACGAAGTTGCCGGTCGGGTTGACGAAGACGTTGTAGTCGTCGTCGGCGAACTGCTCGGGGATGACCGGGCGGATGACCTTCTCGATGAGGTCCGGGCGGATCATCTCGTCACGATCGATGCCCTCGTTGTGCTGCGTCGAGACCAGGACGGTGCGCAGCCGCACCGGCTTGTTGTCGACGTAGTCGAAGGTGACCTGCGTCTTGCCGTCGGGGCGCAGGTAGGGCACCTCGCCAGAGCGGCGGACCTCGGTGAGGCGCTCGGCCATGCGGTGCGCGAGGTGGATCGGCAGCGGCATGAGCTCAGGTGTCTCGTCGACGGCGAAGCCGAACATCATCCCCTGGTCGCCGGCGCCCTGCTTGTCGAGGAGGTCGTCCTCGCCAGCGGTGCCGGAGCGGATCTCCTCGGAGTCATCCACGCCCTGGGCGATGTCGGCGGACTGCTCGTCGAGGGCGACCATGACGCCGCAGGTGTTGCCGTCGAAACCGAAGGACTCGCGGTCGTACCCGATGTCGCACACGGCCTTGCGGACGATCTTGGGGATGTCCACGTACCCGTCGGTGGTGACCTCGCCGGCGACCATCACGAGGCCCGTGGTCACGAGCGTCTCGCAGGCGACCCGACTGTTGGGATCGTTCGCCAGCATGGCGTCGAGGATGGAGTCGCTGATCTGGTCGGCCATCTTGTCCCGATGGCCGCCGGTCCCCGACGCGGACGTGAACGTGTAGTTGGCGGGCACGAGTGCTCCCTCTCTCCGTGGTCAGGTGCGCTGGCGGAGCGCCAGCGCGGCATCGATCACCTCGCGGGCAACGACCCGCTTGTCCGAAAGCGCACCATTGTTGCCGATACCGGCCGCGGTGACGAGCACGACCTGGTTCGTGTCGCCCTCGAACCCGGCTCCAGGGGCCGACACGTCGTTGGCGACGATCAGGTCTGCGCCCTTGCGGGCCAGCTTCGCCTGGGCGTTGGCGACCACCTCGGTGGTCTCGGCGGCGAAGCCGACCAGCACCTGGCCGACGGGCTTGCGGCGGCCGAGCTCTGCGAGGATGTCGAGCGTCGGCTCGAGCACGATCTGCGGCGTGCCGTCGGCCTTCTTGAGCTTGTCGGCGGCGATGGCCACGGGCCGGAAGTCAGCCACCGCCGCGGCCATCACGACGATGTCCGGGACATCGGCGCCGAGGATCGCGTCGGCCATCTCCGCCGCGGTGTCGACGGCCACGATCTCCACACCGGTGGGAGCGGTGGCAGGCATGGTGGTCACGAGGGTGACGGTCGCGCCACGGGCTGCGGCCTCCGCCGCGATCGCGTGACCCTGCTTGCCCGACGAGCGGTTGGTGATGACCCGCACCGGGTCGATGGGCTCGCGCGTGCCGCCGGCGGACACCAGCACCGAGAGGCCCGCAAGGTCGTGTGGCCCGAGGACGGAGGTGACCGCGGCGACGATGGCGTCGGGGTTCGCGAGGCGACCGGCGCCGACGTCGCCGCCAGCGAGGCGGCCCTCCTCAGGCGGCACGACGTGCACGCCACGGCGGCGCAGCACCTCCAGGTTCTCCTGCACCGCGGGGTGCTCCCACATCTCGGTGTGCATCGCCGGGCAGAGGACAACCGGAGCGCGGGTGGCGAGGAGGGTGGCGGTCAGCAGGTCGTCAGAGATGCCCGCTGCGTACGAGCCCAGGAGGCGAGCGGTCGCCGGGCACACGATGATCAGATCGGCCTGCTGGCCGAGGGTGGTGTGCGGGATGGGGTCCTCGTCGTCGAACAGCGAGGTGCGCACGGGCCCCGATGCCAGGGCGGAGAAGGTGGTGGCGCCGATGAACCGCAGCGCGCCCTCGGTGAGGACGGGATCGACGTGCGCGCCTGCGTCCACGAGACGGCGGCAGACCTCGACCGCCTTGTAGGCGGCGATGCCCCCGGAGACACCGAGGACGATGCGACGACCTTCGAGCATCGCTTGGACCGAGACGGTCCTACTCCGCCGAGGCGTCGGCGGCAGGCTCCTCGGCCTCGGCCTCGTCCTCGCCCTCTGCCACGTCCTCGATCACCGGACGCTCGATCGGCACGATCTTGTCGGCGGCGATCTCCTCGAAGGCGATCGACAGCGGCTTGCGGGCCACCGACGTGACCTGCGGCGGGATGGAGGCGCCGAGGCCCTCACCGAGCTGGTGGTAGTAGGAGTTGATCTGCCGGGCCCGCATCGAGGCGAGCGTCACCAGCCGGAACTTGGAATCGGCTCGCTCGAGGAGGCCCTCGATCGGCGGATCCATCATCGTGTCGTGGTGCGGCATGACCTCTCCAGCGCTCGGTGCGGACCGCGGATGCTACCAGCCGGGGTACCGAACCGGGAAGACGGGGCTTCAGTGCGAGCTGGTGCGCGCCTCGGCGAGCACCGCCCGGAGCTCGGCGACGGTGCGGTCGAGATCGTCGTTCACGACGACGGTCGCTCCGAGGCGCTGGGCCTCAGCCCGCTCGTGGTCGCCAACCGCGAGACGCTGCTGGACCTTGTCCTCCGGGTCGCCCCGACCTCGCAGTCGCTCCTCCTGCTCGGCGCGCGACGGGGTGTCGAGCAGCACGATCAGCGCGTCGGGCCAGCGTTCGAGCACCTGAGCTGCGCCCTGCACCTCGATCTCGAGCAGCACATCGACGCCCTCGGGCACGTCGGGCACCGGTGTGCCGTAGAGGTGCCCCTGGAACTCGGCCCACTCGAGGAACCCGCCCGCGGCCACGTGCTCCTCGAACCCACCACGGTCCACGAACGTGTAGGCATCGGCGGCCTCACCCGGGCGCGGCTCGCGCGTCGTCCAGGAGCGCGAGAGCCACAGCTCGGGCTCCTCTGCGAGGAGACGGCGCACCACGGTGCCCTTGCCGACCCCGCCCGGGCCGCACAGCACGACGAGCACGGTCAGCCGTCGGCGGGAAAGGCAGCGAGCAGCGCGGCGCGCTGCTGGTCGCCGAGGCCACGGACCCGTCGGGTCTCCGCGATCCCGATCTCCGCCATGGCGCGACGCGCCTTGATCTTGCCGACGCCGGGCAGCGACTCGATGATCGTCAGCGCCTTCGTCTTGCCGATGACGTCATCACCCTCGGACTGGGCCAACAGCTCGGCAAGGGTGAGCGACCCCATCTTGAGGCGCTCCTTCAGCTCGGCGCGCGCACGGCGGACCGCCGCCGCCTTCTTGAGCGCTGCCTGGCGCTGCTCGTCGGTGAGCTGGGGCGGTTGCGGCATGGCGCGCACCCTAGCGCGCGACCTGTCCCACCGCCCTCGCCAGGTGGGTAGAGCTCAGGAGGCTTCGAGGGCGTCGCCGAGCGACTCGGCCACCTCGGCGGCGGCGACCTCGGGGTCCGCAGCGCGGGTGATGGGGCGACCGAGCACGAGCACGTCAGCCCCCGCGGCGATGGCGGTGACCGGGTCCATCACCCGGGCCTGGTCGTCGGTGTCGCTACCCAGCGGTCGGATGCCGGGGGTGACCTTCACCAGCCGAGGCGCGACCTCGCGCAGCAGCTCGAGGTCCGGCGCGGCGCACACCAAGCCGCCGCAGCCCGCGGCGACCGCCAACGTGGCGCGATCGATCAGGGTGCGCGGCGAGGCATCCATCTCGCTGGTGAGCACCGTCACGCCGAGCGCGATGGGCTCGTCCACCTCGGCGGCGGCCGCCCCCTCCGCCAGGCCGTCGACCCCGGCGCCGAGCATGGCGCGCCCACCGCTGGTGTGGATGGTGACGTAGCGAACCCCGAGGCTGCCGAGCACGCGGGCAGCGCGGTGCACCGTGGTGGGGATGTCGTGGAGCTTGAGGTCCACGAACACCTCCATGCCGGCACCGCGCAGGTCCTCGATCATCCGGGGCCCCGCGGCGCTGTAGAGCTCGAGACCGATCTTCGCCACACCGAAGAACGGGGCCACAGCCCGAGCGATGCGCAGCGCCTCGACCCGGTCGTCCACGTCGAGCGCGACCGCGAGCTGGGGCCGAAGCGCCTCGAGCGTGTCGTCATCTGCCATGAGCGGCTCCGATCAGCTCGTCGATGGCGCGCACACCGTGATCGTCGCACCAGCGCGTCAGATCTGCCAGCACGTGCGCGCAGGCGCGCGGGTCGTGGAACGTGGCGGTACCCACCTGCACCGCGGATGCGCCGGCGAGCAAGAGCTCGACCGCGGTCACGGCGTCGTGCACCCCGCCGACGCCGATGATGGGCAGATCAGGCAGCGCCGCGTGCACGTCGTGCACGGCCCGCACCGCCACCGGATGGATGCCCGGGCCAGACAGGCCGCCCCCGCCGCCACCGAGCGCGAGCCGGCGAGACTCGACGTCGATGACCATGCCCGGCAGCGTGTTGATCAGGGTCACCGCCTCGGCACCGGCGTCGCTCGCCGCGGCTGCGATCGGCACCACGTCGGCGACCGCGGCGGTGAGCTTCGCCCAGCGCGGACGCTCGCACGCGGCGGTGGCGGCGACCACCTCGGTGGTCATCGCCTCGGACTGAGCGAACAGGTGCCGGCCACCGTCGAGGTTGGGGCACGACAGGTTGACCTCGACTGCGACCACGCCGGCAGGCGCGGTAGCGAGCGCTGCTGCTGCGGCCTCGTACTCCGCCACCGTGCGCCCCCAGATGGACGCCACCACCGTCGCCCCGGCGGCGAGCAGGCCCGGGAGCTCCTCCGCGAGCCAGCGGTCGACACCCGGACCCTGGAGCCCCACGCTGTTGAGCATGCCGCCGGGCGCCGTCGTGACGCGCGGTGCCGGGTTGCCAGCCCACGCGAACGCAGCCAGCGACTTGATCACCACCGCGCCGAGCGATCCGAGCGCCAGGTAGCGACCGAGCTCGTCGCCGTGGCCGACGGTGCCCGACGCGGCCAGAACGGGATTGGCGAGGCGCACCGAGCCCACCGCGACGGTGAGGTCCACGGCGTGCGAGCCGCCCGGGCGATCTGCGCTCACCGGATGCTCAACGTCCATCCAGGTCGTCGCGCACACGGCCGTGGTACTCCTGCAGCGTGCGCACCCGAAGAGGGTGGCTCGTCCAGTCGGCGATGCCGTTGGCGGCGGCGAGGCCAGCGGCGGCGGTGGTGAGCAGCGGGACGTCGAACTGCCCGGCCGCGGCTCGGATGTGGTCGCCATCGGCGCGCGACCCGCGCCCGCGGGGGCTGTTGACGACCAGGTCGATGCGCCCGCTGGCGAGCAGCTCGACTGCGTCGGTGCCCTCCTCGCCCAGCTTCGCCACCACCTCGGCGACGGGCACGCCGGCGTCGGTGAGCATGGCTGCGGTGCCGGCTGTCGCCACCAGCTCGAAGCCGAGCTCGTGGAAGCGCCTACCGGCGGCGAGCCCGGCGGGCTTGTCGCGCGCTGCGAGTGACAGGAAGACCGTGCCCGATGTCGGCAGCCGCTGGCCGGCGGCGACCTGGCTCTTGAAGAACGCCAGCCCGGGCGTGCGGTCCAGGCCCATGACCTCGCCGGTGGAGCGCATCTCCGGGCCGAGCACGGCATCGACGTCCGGGAAGCGGTTGAACGGGAGCACCGCCTCCTTGACCGCCACGTGATCGCCGTCCACCGGCGGCTGCAGCAGCCCCTCGACGCGCAGCTCGGCCATGGTGGCGCCCAGCATGAGGCGCGCTGCCACCTTCACCAGCGGCACACCGGTGGCCTTCGCGACGAACGGCACGGTGCGCGAGGCACGGGGGTTGGCCTCGAGCACGAAGACCTGCCCCTGCTTCACCGCGTACTGCACGTTGAGCAGGCCGATGACCTCGAGCTCGGCGGCCAGCGCCCGGGTGTACGACGCGATGACCTCGAGGGTCGCCGCGCTGAGCCCGACCGGCGGGATGATGCAGGCGCTGTCGCCGGAGTGGACCCCGGCCTCCTCCACGTGCTCCATGACGCCACCGATGAGCACCTCGCCGGCGTGGTCGCGCAGCGCGTCGACGTCCACCTCGGTGGCGTCCTCGAGGAAGCGGTCGATCAGCACGGGTCGCTCGGCGGAGAGCCCGCCCTCGCGGCCCAGGCTGCCGAACCCAGCCAGCTCCTCCATGGCCGAGCGCAGCGCCTCCTCGTCGTAGACGATCTGCATGCCGCGCCCTCCCAGCACGTACGACGGCCGGATCAGCACCGGGTAGCCGACGCGCTCCACGATCGACAGCGCGTCGCTCAGCGTGGTGGCGGTGCCGCCCGCAGGCTGCGGGATCTCGAGGCGGGCGCAGAGCGCGTTCCAGTGCTCGCGGTCCTCGGCCAGGTCGATGGACGCCGGACTGGTGCCGACCACGAGCTCGGGCGGGAGGATGCCGGCGAGCTTCAGGGGTGTCTGGCCGCCGAGCGACACGATGATCCCGTCAGGCTGCTCGGCGTCGAGGACGTTGCGCACGTCCTCGGCGGTGAGCGGCTCGAAGTAGAGCCGGTCGCTGGTGTCGTAGTCGGTGGAGACCGTCTCCGGGTTGCAGTTGATCATGATCGTCTCGTAGCCGGCGTCGCGCAGAGCGAAGCTGGCGTGGACGCAGCAGTAGTCGAACTCGATGCCCTGGCCGATGCGGTTGGGGCCCGAGCCGAGGATCACGACCTTGGGGCGATCGCTGGAGCGGACCTCGTCCTCGTCCTCCCAGGTCGCGTAGTGATACGGGGTGTCGGCCTCGAACTCGGCCCCGCAGGTGTCGACGGTCTTGAACGTGGCCCGCACACCACGTGCCAGGCGCGCGGCGCGCACCGCGTCCTCCTCGACGTCCCACAGGTAGGCGAGCTGGGCGTCCGCGAAGCCGAGGCGCTTCGCCCTTCGCCAGTCGGAGCGGGTCATCGTCTCGAGCGTGCGGCTCTCGAGGTGCTGGCGCTCCTCGACGATGAGCAGCATCTGGTCGAGGAACCACGGGTCGACCTTCGTCGCGGCGTAGACGTCGTCGACCGAGGTGCCGCGGCGCAGCACCGCCTCGAGCTCGAAGGGCCGCATCGGCGTTCCGATCGCGGCACGAGCCAGGAGCTCCTCGTCGCCGACCGCGTCGAGCTCGCGCTCAGCGGGGTCGCAGTTGAGCCCGAGTCGGCCGTTCTCCAGCGAGCGGAGGCCCTTCTGGAACGACTCCGGGAACGTGCGGCCGATCGCCATCGCCTCGCCCACGGACTGCATCTGCGTGCCCAGCACGCCGCTGGTGCCCGGCAGCTTCTCGAACGCCCACCGCGGCACCTTGGTGACGACGTAGTCGATGGTCGGCTCGAACGACGCCGGCGTCTTGCGCGTGATGTCGTTCGGGATCTCATCGAGCGTGTAGCCCACAGCGAGGCGCGCCGCGATCTTCGCGATCGGGAAGCCGGTGGCCTTCGACGCCAGCGCCGAGGACCGGCTGACGCGTGGGTTCATCTCGATGACCACCTGGCGGCCGGTCACGGGGTCGACGGCGAACTGCACGTTGGAGCCACCCGTCTCGACCCCGACGCGGCGCATCACCGCGAACGACGCGTCACGCATCTGCTGGTACTCGACGTCCGACAGGGTCTGCACAGGGGCGACGGTGATCGAGTCGCCGGTGTGCACCCCCATCGGATCGAAGTTCTCAATGGAGCAGATGACCACGCAGTTGTCGGCCCGGTCGCGCATGACCTCGAGCTCGAACTCCTTCCAGCCCGCGATGGACTCCTCGATGAGGATCTCGCTGATCGGGCTGGCCTCGAGGCCGCGCTTGGCCATGAACACCAGCTCGTCGTGCGTGTGCGCCATGCCGGTGCCACGACCTCCGAGGATGTAGGCGGGACGGATGACCGCGGGCAGACCGATCTCGGCGATGACCGCCAGCGACTCCTCCATGGTGTGGGCGATGCCCGAGCGCGGCACCTCGAGCCCGATCTCCTGCATGGCGGTCTTGAAGCGATCGCGGTCCTCGGCGGTCGCGATGGCCTCGGCATCGGCGCCGATGAGCTCGACGTCGTACTGCTCGAGCACACCGGCCTCGACGAGCTCCATTGCCAGGTTGAGCGCCGTCTGGCCACCGAGAGTTGGCAGCAGCGCATCGGGGCGCTCACGCTCGATGATGGCGGTCAGCACCTCGATGTCGAGCGGCTCGATGTAGGTGGCGTCCGCGAAGTCCGGGTCGGTCATGATCGTCGCCGGGTTCGAGTTGGCGAGGATGACGCGATACCCCTCCTCGCGCAGCACGCGGCACGCCTGCGTGCCGGAGTAGTCGAACTCGCAGGCCTGCCCGATGATGATCGGGCCGGCCCCGATCAGCAGGATCGAGGAGATGTCGTCGCGGCGCGGCATCAGCGGGCTCCGGGTCGTGGGGTCGGGTCAGCGGTGCGCATCGATGCGCTCCGCGAACTGGTCGAACAGGTAGGCGGCGTCGTGCGGTCCGGGACCGGCCTCGGGGTGGTACTGCACGCTGAACGCAGGCACCTCGCGGCACTCGATGCCCTCGATGACCCCGTCGTTGAGGTTGACGTGCGTGACGTCCGCTCCCGGCACCGAGCCATCGACCACCGCGAAGCTGTGGTTCTGGCTCGTGATCTCGATCACGCCGTTCGAGAGCCGGCGAACCGGGTGGTTGCCTCCGTGGTGACCGAACGGGAGCTTGTAGGTGGTACCGCCGAGCGCGGTCGCCAGCAGCTGGTGGCCGAGGCAGATACCGAAGATCGGCACCTCGCCCAGCAGCCCGTCGATGGCGGAGGGGACGTCGGCGACCGCGGCCGGGTCGCCAGGGCCGTTGGAGAGGAACACGCCGTCGGGCTCGAGCGCGAGCACGTCGCTGGCGGAGGTGCTCGCGGGCACCACCACGACGTCGCCGATGCCCCGGAGGTGGCGCACGATCATCCGCTTCATTCCCAGGTCGTACGCAACGATGCGCCGTTCGGGGACGCCGTCGTGGCGCGACGCGCGCCACGTGGCATCCGCGGTCACCGTGGCGACGAGATCGATGCCGTCGGTCCCGGGCTCGGCGCGTGCGGCAGCAGCCAGCAGGTCGGGGTCCGCGGTGCCCAGGGCACCCGGAAGCGCCCCGTGATCGCGCAGGTGACGGGTGAGCCGGCGGGTATCGACGCCCCCGATGCCGGCGATGCCGTGTTGCTCCAAGAACTCCTGCAGGTCGCCATCGGCCCGCCAGCTGCTGCGACGCCGAGCGAGGTCGCGCACCACCACGCCGCGACACACCGGGCGAGCGGCCTCGTCGTCGTCCGCGGCGACGCCGTAGTTGCCGACGTGCGCTGTGGTGAAGGTGATGATCTGGCCTGCGTATGACGGGTCGGTGAGGATCTCCTGGTATCCGGTCATCGACGTGTTGAAGACGACCTCGCCGCTGGCGACGCCTCCGGGTGGGTCGGCCCCGATGGCCTCCCCCTCGAACACCTCGCCATCGGCGAGCACCAGGTGCGCCGTGCGCAGGGTCATCGCTGTGCCTCCCCGTCGAGCACCACGGGCTCGCCCCGCAGCAGGGTGTGGCGGACGCGACCCGTCAAGGTGCGACCATGCCACGGGTTGTTGCGGCTCCGGCTGGCCGAGGCCGCTCGGTCGACCACCCACGTGGCCATCGGGTCGATCACGACCAGGTTGGCCGGCCTCCCCGGTGCCAGCGTGCCGCCGTGCTCGCGCTCGAGGCGGGCGATCGCTGCGGGCTGCCAGCTGAGTCGCGCCAGCGCGGTGGCGATGTCGAGGCCGGCGTCGGTGAGCGCGACGGCGAGCGCCACCTCCAGGCCGAGCATGCCCGGCGGCGCCTGATCGAAGGGCTGCTCCTTCGCCTCCTGCGCGTGCGGCGCGTGGTCTGTCGCGATCACGTCGATGGTGCCGTCGTGAAGACCGGCACGCACACCTTCGACGTCGCTGGCGGGGCGCAGGGGCGGGTTGACCTTGAACGTCGGGTCGTAGTCGGCGACGAGCTCGTCGGTGAGCGCGAGGTGGTGCGGCGTGGCCTCGGCGGTCACCGGCAGCCCCTCGGCCTTCGCCTGACGCACCATCTCGACGGAGCGGGCCGTCGAGAGGTGCTGGAAGTGCACCCGTGCACCGGTGAGACGGGCGAGGGCGAGGTCGCGCTGCACCATGAGCTCCTCGGCCTCTGCGGGGATGCCCGGTATGCCGAGGCGGCTCGACCAGGCACCCTCGTGCATGTGGCCGCCGCGCATGAGGGCCTCGATCTCGCAGTGCTGCGCCAGCGTCACGCCGCCGGGCACCGAGATGCCTCCGGCGTACTCCATGGCCCGACGCATGAGGCCGTCGTCCTGGACGCCGGCGCCGTCGTCGGTGAACAGGCGCACGCCGAGTGCCGCCATCTCGGCCATCGGAGCGAGCTGCTCGCCGCGGCGACCGACGGTGATGGCACCGGAGGGGAACACGTCGCACAGGGCACCCGCCGCGAGCGCCAGGACCTCGCGCACCATCGGCGCGCTATCGATGGCCGGCTCGGTGTTGGGCATGGCCACCACTGCGGTGAACCCACCGAGCGCAGCGGCTCGCGACCCTGACTCGATGGTCTCGGCTTCCTCGCGGCCCGGCTCGCGCAGGTGGGTGTGGACGTCGACGAGCCCCGGCGCGACGACGCACCCGCCGGCGTCGATGACGCGGTCGGCGTCGTGGGTGCCGCCCACCCCGAGGATGGTGCCGTCGGCAGCGATCGCGACGTCACCGTCTCGCTCGCCTGACCGGTCGATGATCCGCCCGCCGCGAAGCACGAGCACCGCCTGCTCAGACATCGGCCGCCTCCTCGATGTCGCCGCCGGCTTCGAAGAGCCAGAAGAGCACCGCCATGCGGGCGGCCACGCCGTTGCGGACCTGGTCGACGACCAGCGAGCACGGCAGGTCAGCGACGTCGCCGGCGATCTCGACGCCACGGTTCATCGGCCCGGGGTGCATGACCACCGCGTGCTCCTGCAGCAGCCCGATGCGCCGCCGGTCGAGGCCGTACGCGAGCCGGTACTCGCGCAGGCTCGGCAGCAGGTTCTCGGCGGTGCGCTCGCGCTGCATGCGCAGGAGGTAGACGGCGTCGACCTCGGGGAGCACCGCGTCGAGGTCGTGGCTCACCTCCACCTCCCAGCCCGCGGTGCTCGGCGGCAGCAGCGTGCCCGGAGCGACGAGGGTGACGGTGGCGCCCAGCGCCTGCATCGCCAGCACGTTCGAGCGGCACACCCGGGAGTGCTTGGTGTCGCCGACGATGGCGATGTGGCGGCCCTCCAGCGAGCCGAATCGCTGGCGCAAGGTGTAGCAGTCCAGCAGCGCCTGCGTGGGGTGCTCGTGCCAGCCGTCGCCGGCGTTCACGACCCGGGCATCGGACCAATCGCGCACCTGCCAGGGTGCCCCGGCGGAGCGGTGGCGCACGATGATGCAGTCGGGGCCCATGGCTTGCAGCGTCTGCACGGTGTCGCGCAGCGACTCGCCCTTGTTGACCGACGAGGAGGCGACCGCGAACGACATCGTGTCGGCTGACAGCCGCCGGGCCGCGACCTCGAACGACAGCTTCGTGCGCGTGGAGTCCTCGTAGAAGAGCGTCGCGACCGTGCGACCACGCAGCGCAGGCACCTTGGGCACCGCGCGCCCGCTCACCTCGACCATGGCGTCGGTGAGGCGCAGCAGCTCCTCGAGCCCGTCTCGCCCGAGGTCGCCGACCGACAGGAGGTGCCTCACTTGACCATCTCGCCGAGCTGCACGCCCTCGAGGCTGGCGTCGACCACCTCGTCGCGCCGGGTGGGGAGGTTCTTGCCGACGAAGTCCGGCCGGATGGGCAGCTCGCGGTGCCCGCGGTCGACCATGACCGCGAGCTGCACGCACCGCGGGCGCCCGTAGGCCGTGAGCGCGTCGAGCGCGGCGCGCACCGTGCGGCCCGTGAACAGCACGTCGTCGACGAGCACGACGGTCGCGCCCGTGACGTCGAAGGGCATGTCGGTGACCTCTTCGGTCAGCACCGGCCGGATCCCGATGTCGTCTCGGTAGAAGGCGACGTCGAGGGTTCCGACAGGGACGTCGACCGACTCGATCTCGTCCAGCGCCGTGGCCAGCGCCCGCGCCAGCCAGACGCCTCCGGTCTGCAGGCCGACGAGCAGCACCCCATCGAGGCCGTGGTTCTGCTCGATGATCTCGTGCGACATGCGCCAGATGGCCCGGCGGATGGACGCAGCGTCCATCACCTCTGCCCGGGCACGAAAAACGCCCCCATACGGGGGCGCACCGCGTCGCTCGCGCTCGGCCAATCTGGTCGTCCTTCCTGTCCGTCCGGGCCTCACGGGACCCGCTTCACGGTCAGGAGGGCACCATAGCAGCGCGTCGGGGCGACTCGCACCGGCAGCGCAGGGGTCAGCTCCCGGGGCGCAGGGTCGGGACCAGCTTGGCGAGCACGCCGTTGACGAAGCGCCCGGAGTCCGCCGTCGAGTACTCCTTGGCGAGCTCGATGGCCTCGTCGAGCACCACCGCTGTGGGCACGCCGGGCTGTGTCTGCAGCTCGGCGACCGCGAGCCGCAGCACGTTTCGGTCGATCGCCGGCATCCTCTCGACGTGCCAGCGCACCGACGCGTCCTCGAGCAGCGCATCGATGCCCGAGCGGTCCGCATCTGCGGCCAACGCCAGCTCGCACGCGTAGGGCTCTGGTTCGACGGGGAGCTCATCGAGCAGGTCCTGCACCGCGCACGATCGCTGCTCGGCCTCGTACAGCAGCGAGAGCGCTCGCTCGCGCGCGGCACGCCGTTCGGTGATCACGCCCGGGTCATGTACTCGCCGGAGCGGGTGTCGACCTTGATGCGATCGCCCGGGTTCACGAACAGCGGCACCTGAACCACGAGGCCGGTCTCGAGCGTCGCCGGCTTGCGCGCGCCGCTGACGCGGTCGCCCTGCACGCCGGGCTCGGTCTCCGCGATCGCGAGCTCCACCGATGCCGCGAGCTCGGTGCCGATGACCTCGTCGCCGAAGAAGACCAACGTGGGCGTCGAGCCGTCGACGAGGTAGCCCGCCGCATCGCCGAGGACCGCTATCGGCACGTTGACCTGGTCGTAGGTGCCGGTGTCCATGAAGACGTAGTCGTCGCCCTCTCGGTAGAGCACCTGCATCTCGCGCTTGTCGACGCGAGCCTGCTCGAGCTTCTCTCCAGCGCGGAACGTGCGCTCGATGACTGCGCCGGTTCGCGCGTTCTTCAGCGTGGTGCGGACGAACGCGGGGCCCTTGCCCGGCTTCACGTGCTGGAAGTCGACCAGCTGGAAGAGGCCCTCGGCGATGGCGAGCGTGATGCCGGTCTTGAAGTCGCTGGTGCTGATCGAGGCCATGGATCCTCCGAGGGGCGCTGCCGCGGCGGGGCTGCGCCGGGTGCTGACGGGTCGTTCACGGTACCGCGGCCGCTGCGCGCCGACGCCATCGGCGATGCCGCCACCCGATGCGTGCGGTGATCGATGGTCGCCCCCTCCTGAGGGTGCACCGCGACCTCGAACCACCGACGCGGCCCTCCCAGCCGACGAGGGTCGACCCACTCCGAGCGTTCAGGCAGGCTGCGGAGACTTCGGAGCGCGGGTGAGGGCCCGATTGCCCGCTGCGGTCACCTCGAGCGTGTCCTCGATCCGCACGCCGCCGATGCCCTCGAGGTACACGCCGGGCTCGACGGTCACCACGTGACCGACGGCGAGCCGCCCGGTCGCGGCGGCGCCGACGCGGGGCTCCTCGTGGATGTCGAGGCCGACGCCGTGCCCGGTGCCGTGCACGAATGCGTCCGCCCACCCCGCCGCCGAGATCACCTCGCGGCACGCCGCGTCCACGGTGGAGGCCTCGACATCGGGGCCGACTGCGGCGACTCCGGCTGCCTGGGCCTCTGCAACCACCTCCAGCATCTTCTGAGCGGTCGGCGACACCTCGCCCAGGGCGAAGGTGCGCGTCATGTCGGAGCGGTAGCCGTCCACCGTCGCCCCGAAGTCGACGACGACGAGATCGCCCGCCTCGAGCCGGCGTGCGCCGGGCCGGTGGTGTGGCCGGGCGCCGTTGGGGCCCGACGCGACGATGGTCTCGAAGCTCGGACCCGAGGCGCCAAGGACACGCATCTCGGTGTCGAGCGCGAGGGCAACGTCGACCTCCGCGACCCCCGGAGCGATGCGGGGGCTGATGCGAGCGAGCACCTCGTCCGCGATGAGCGCCGCCGCCTCGATGCGCGCCACCTCGGCAGGTTCCTTGGTTGCACGCAGCTCGGTGACGAGCCCGTGGGTGGCGAGCAGCTCGTGTCCGGCCAAGGCACCTTCGGCCAGCGATCGCTGGCGCGCCCAGGTGATGTGCTCGGCCTGGAGCGCCACCGCCCCGCGCGCTGCGAGCAGCGACCCGAGCACGTCGGCGTGTCGCTGGTGGTCCGCCACCACGTCGCCCTCCACGCCCGCCGCCGCGAGCTGTGCGCTCCCCTGCTCCCCGTAGCGACCGTCGGTCAGGAGCACGAGCGCGTCGGCGGTCAGCACCACGTCGCCGGCCGATCCCGTGAAGCCGGTCAGCCACCGCACATCGACCGCGTTGGTGAGCAGGGCTCCGGCCGCGCCTCGAGCGGCGACCTGGGCGCGAAGACGCGCCACCCGCCCGACGTGGTCCATCGGCGGCATCGCACCGAGGTCGGGTAGGACCGTCACGGTGAGCCCGTCACGGCGCCACGAGGTCGGCCACGGCCTGGATCGCAAGCGGATAGCCCGCGCCGCCGAACCCTGCGATCACGCCGGTCGCGACCGGCGTGATGACCGATGTGTGACGCCACGACTCGCGCCGCGCCGTGTTGCTGATGTGCAGTTCGACCACGGGCCCATCGAACGTGGCCAGGGCGTCGTGGATCGACCACGCGTAGTGCGTGAACGCGCCGGCGTTGATGACGATGGCAGCGACGCGCCCTCGTGCAGCGTGGATCGCCTCGACGAGGTCGCCCTCGTGGTTGGACTGGAGGTGCTCGACCTCGAGCCCCGCACGTCCCGCTGCAGCCCGCGCCGAGTCGACGTGGTCCTCGAGCGTGGCGGTGCCGTACACCTCCGGCTCGCGCAGGCCGAGGAGGTTCAAGTTCGGCCCATCGAGGAGCAGGACGATCGGTGCAGCCATCGGACCATCTTCGCGGAGCGCGCCGCGTGGCGCGCTGACCGTTGTGCTCCCTGCCTCCGCTCCAAGATCTGACCACCGCGCATGGCTGCATGCCAGCGCCGTGGACCGCAACGTGGGTGGCTGCAGCGGGAGGGGGCGGGAGGGGGCGGGTGCTGGCGTGCGCTCAGGCGGTGACCACGTCGAGCGCGGCTCGGAGCACCGCTGCGTCGACGTCGGCCACGACCTCGACGCCTGCCGGCCCATCGAGCACCATCGTGAGCCCGGCCACGGCCTTCTTGTCCCGAGCGAACAGCGCCAGGACCTCGTCGGGGTCGCCGATCGGCGCCGCCATCGGCAGGTCGAGGCCACCCACGATGCGCCGGTGCTCTGCCACCCGGTCCTCGTCGATGCGACCGAGGCGGCGCGCGACCTCCGCGGCGTAGAGGAGCCCGACCGCGACCGCCTCACCGTGGCGCAGTCCGTAGCCGCCAGCGGTCTCCAGCGCGTGGGCCAGCGTGTGTCCGTAGTTGAGGATCGCCCGCCGGCCACCCTCTCGCTCGTCGTCGGCCACGACCGCCGCCTTGATGGCGACGCAGCGAGCCACCTGGTCCGCCAGGTCCATGCCCTCGAGGTCGCCACCGCCGAGGAAGTGGTACTTGGCCACCTCACCCAACCCGCTTCGCAGCTCTGCTGCGGGCAAGGTCGCCAGCACGTCGGTGTCGCACAGCACCGCGTGCGGCTGCCAGAAGGCGCCGACCAGGTTCTTCCCCTCCGGCAGGTTGACCCCTGTCTTGCCGCCGATGGCGGCATCGACCTGGCCGAGCAGGGACGTGGACACGTGCACCACAGGCACCCCGCGGTGGTAGCTGGCTGCTGCGAACCCAGCGACGTCGGTGACCATGCCGCCGCCGACGGCGACCACCACGTCGCCGCGCGTGAGGCCGGATCGGGCGAAGGCTCGGCAGAGATCCTCGATGGTGGCGAGCGTCTTGTGCTCCTCGCCGGCACCGATCAGAAACCGCTCGTGGTCGATGCCGGGGTCGACCTCGACGGGGATCTGCTCCTGGGTCACGATCGCCGCACGACGCGCACCTGACGGCAGCACGTCCGCGAGGAGGCCGCAGGCGCCGGGGCCGACGTGCACGTCGTAGGACCGCTCGCCGAGTGCGACCGGGACGCGCATCACGGCGCCACCGCCCCGACGATGTGCTCAGCGACCGCAGCTGGGGAGAGGTCGTCGACGTCGACGACGATATCGGCGGCTGCGGCGTACGATTCGCGTCGCTCGTCGCCGAGGACCCGGAGGCGCTCGAGCGCGTCGCCGTCGAGCAGCGGTCGGTCCTCGTCGCCGCGGAGCCGGGTGGCGAGCGTCTCGGGGCGGGCCCGGAGCCAGACGACCGTGGCACCGGCCACCAGATCGCGACCGCCGCCGTCGGCCAACGCGCCGCCGCCCACCGAGATGACGCTGGGGGTGGCTGCGGCAAGCGCATCGAGGACCGCTGCGCGCTCCAGCGTGCGGAACGCATCCTCGCCGTCGACCTCGAAGATGGATCGGACGCTTCGCCGCGTGCGCTCCTCGATGGCCACGTCGGTGTCGAGAACCGGGCGGCCCAGGCGCTCGCCGAGCAGCGCAGCGACGGTGGACTTCCCGGCGCCCATCATGCCGATCAGCACGACGTGCGCCGGGCGCTCACCCTCCGGCTGCCCTGGCATCGGTGATCAGCCCCTCGCAGTAGCCGCGCACGTTGCGCTGGAGCTCCGGCACCGAGTCGCCGCCGAACTTCCGCACCAGCTCGTCGGCGAGCACCAGCGCCATCATCGTCTCGGCCACCACGCCCATCGCCGGCACCGCGGTGACGTCGGTGCGCTCCTTGAACGACACCGTCTCCTCCTTGGTGGCGGTGTCGACGGTCTTGAGCGTCGGGCGGTTGAGCGTCGCAAGCGGCTTCATCGCCAGGCGGGCCGCGACGACCTCGCCGTTGGTGATGCCCCCCTCGACGCCGCCGGCGAGACCCGAGTCGCGGCCGTAGGTGCCCGATGCCTCGTCCCAGGAGATCGGGTCGTGGGCGTCGCTGCCGCGCCGGCGAGCCACCTCGAAGCCGTCGCCGATCTCGACGCCCTTGACCGCCTGGATGCTCATGAGCGCAGCGGCGAGCAGGGCGTCGATCTTGCGATCCCAGTGCACGTGGCTGCCGAGGCCGACCGGCACGCCGTAGGCGAGGACCTCGGCGATGCCGCCGAGCGAGTCGCCGACCTTCGCCGCCGCCTTGGCCTCGGACACCATGGCCTCAGCTGCGGCGGCATCGAAGCACCGCACCGGCGACTCGTCGATGGCGGCGAGGTCCGCGGGCGTCGGGCGCACGCCAGCCGGCGCCTGCGCTGCGCCCATCGCGATGACGTGGCTCAGCACCTCGATGCCGACGGTGCGCAGCAGAGACTTGGCGAGCGCCCCTGCGGCGACCCGTGCCGCTGTCTCGCGGGCCGATGCTCGCTCGAGGACGTCGCGGGCATCGGTGAACCCGTACTTCTGCATCCCGGCGAGATCCGCGTGGCCCGGACGGGGTGCGGTCAGAGGCGCTGCGGTGGCGCCGGGCGCCGGGTCCATCTCGCTTGCCCACCTGCCGGTCGCCCACTCCGAGTTGCCCACCTCGATCGCCACCGGTGATCCGAGCGTTCGACCGTGGCGCACGCCGCCGACGAGGGTGACGTCGTCCTGCTCGAAGCGCATGCGCGGCCCGCGCCCGTACCCGAGGCGCCTCCTGCCCAGCTCGAGCTGCACCTCCTCGACGGTGATCGGCAGCCCCGCCGGCAAGCCCTCAACGATGACCACGAGGGCACGGCCGTGAGACTCCCCCGCAGTCAGGTAGCGCAGCATGGCGAGAGACTACCGGTCGCCCCCGCCACGCCCGAAGCCCATACGGCGGCGCAGCGGCGCTGTCTCGGAGCTCAGCGACCGATCGAGCGAGACAGGACGACGGCGGCGAGCGTTCCCGCGGCGAGGAACGGACCGAACGGGTACGGCACGCTGCGACGTCGGACCGCGACGACGAGGACCCCGGCGACCGATCCGGCGGCGAAGCCCATGAGCATGGCGTACAGCACGAGCGAGACCGCCTCCAGGGCATCCACCCGGAGGTACCCGAGGTACAGCCCCATGGGCGCAGCGAGCTTCACATCGCCGAAGCCCATGCCGCGCGGGTAGATCACGTGGGTCACGAGCAAGATGCCGAAGTACGCCGCGGCGCCGACGAGCGCGGGGACGAGCGCCTCGGTCCGCTCCGTGACGACAGCTGCTCCGCCGAGCAGCACGGTCCCCGCCACGAACGTGGGCACCGTGAGCCGATCCGGTAGCCGCATCGTCTGCAGATCGATCGCCGACAGGGTGACGAGGCTTGCAGCGAGCACGAGGTACGCCGCAAGGTTCGCCGGGTGGTCGAACCGCAACGCCATCAGGCCGAAGCAGCCGGCCATCACAGCATCCTGCGCCGCCTCCCACACGGGCGCTCGCTCGTCGCACGAGCTGCAGCGACCGAGCAACGGCCCCAGCACCGGCACCCACCCCACCGGGGAGCGCCTGCCGCCGCACGCACCGCACACCAGCGGCGACCGCCACCCGGGCTCCTCCAGAGGAACCTGCTCGACGGCCACCGACGCAACGCGCCCGACGACGCCGCCGAGCACCGCCACCATGATCGCCACCGTCGCGCTCACGTGGAGGGCCGCTCAGTCTGCGTGCGATCGGTGGATCGGTGCGAAGCGCTCAGGAGTTGACCGAACCCAGGAACTTCATGAGCAGGTCGCGGTTGATCGACGAATCCAGAGCGACGACCTCATCGAGGGCGGCCTGCAGCTCCGCATCGGTCGATGCCGTGGCGGCTGCAGCGACGGCCTTGGCCGCCTCAGGTGCCAGGTTGGCGAGCTGACGAGCCATCTCTGCGGCATCCTCGGGGTCGATGTCGGTGTCGATGTGCTTGATCGGCGCCCCACCGAGGCCGCCGAGGCCACCATCAGCAGCCGGCAGGAAGCCGTCGTCATCACCGCCGGGGGCCATCCCGATCTCGCGAAGCAGCGCGTTGGGGTCGAACCCGCCGTCGTCGACCGGTGCAGCGTCCTCGAAATCATCCGGCTCGTCTTCCACCACCTCGTCGACCGGTCCGCCGAGCGGCGCCCAGCTCGGGGCCTCGTCGTTGCCGGGAGCATCGCCGAGGGCGTCCCAGCTCGGGGCCTCGTCGGACCCGGGAGCATCGCCGAGGGCGTCCCAGCTCGAGGCCTCGTCGGACCCGGGAGCATCGTCGAGGGCGTCCCAGCTCGGGGCCTCGCCGCCGGCGGCGCCATCGCCTTCATCGCCGGAGGACTCCCAGGTCGGCGCCTCGTCGGAAGCGTCGTCGATCGCCGCCGTCGATGACCAGGTCTCGCCGGCCGGCTCCTCGCCCACCAGGTCGATCACATCGTCGGATGCACCGAGCGGCGCGTCGGTCGCCGCGGGCACCAGCGCGCCCTCAGGCGCCTCGGCGGCGACGTCGACGAGCTTGTCGTCGGTCACCAGATCCTTCAGCGATCGAGCGACGCCCATCACATCGGTCTCGAGGACTGCGGCGAGCTGCGTGGCGGTGACGCCGGTGCCGATGGCAACGATGAGCCGCCAGTCGTCGCGGTCGATCTCGACCTCGTCCTCCGGGAGCTCGGCGACGAGGGTCAGCCATGCGTCGCCCGAGGGGACGACGGCCTCGAGCTCAGCCCACTCCTCGGCCAGCTCGCCGGCCTGCTCGAGGAGCGACTCGATCTCGATGGGATCGCTGGCAGCTGGTGACGTGGAGCCGTCCTCGAACACGAAGCTGCCGTCCTCGTAGCGCAGGAGGGCCAGCACGACGGTGACCTCCTCGTCGCTGGTGACCGCACCGATGCTCGACGCGGCGACGACCTGACCGGCATCGAGGTACACCTCGCCTTGGCCCTGATCGCCGTCGACCGCGAGGCATCCGGTCTTCTTCGTCGATGCGAGCAAGCGCATCACATCGGGAATGGAGAACGTGGCGAGCGTGCCCTGGAGCGACACCGGAACCTCCGCGATCGTGGTTGCCGCACCGGTGGCGACCGGTGCTACCGGGGTCGTCGGGACCTGCCCACTCCCCCGCTGGCGCAGGCTAGCCGCACCGCGTCACGGTGCGCGCCGCGCCGCCGCGTGCATCGCGTCGATCGGTGCCGGCTCCCCGGTCCAGTGCTCGAAGGCCAACGCTGCCTGGTGCACGAGCATCCCGATGCCGTCGATGGCGGTGGCCCCAACAGCCGCGGCGTCGCGCAGCAGCGGCGTCGCCAACGGGTGGTACACGAGGTCGACCACCACCTGACCGTCGCGCAATGCTCGTGACGGGAGCGGCGACGTGCCAGCGCCGCCGGTGCCGTCCATCCCGATGCTGGTGGCGTTGACGACGACCTCAGCATCGGCGATCGCCTCGATGCCGGCCACCCGACCCGCCGCACCGGCGAGCGACGCTGCCTCCTCCGCTCTCGTGGCGGTGCGGTTGACGACTGCGACATCCGCCGCGCCCTCGAGCGCAGACGCGCGCACCACGGCGCGGGCGGCGCCGCCAGCGCCGAGCACCACCACCCGCCTGCCCGCGAGGGACACGTCGTGGTCCCGGAGCGACGCGACGAAGCCGGGGCCATCGGTGCTGCTCGCGCAGAGCACATCGCCGTCCCACCACAGGCAATTCGCAGCACCCAGCGCTCGGACATCGTCATCTGCTCGGTCGACGTGGTCGACCACGGCGGCCTTCAGCGGCATGGTCACCGAGGCGCCACCCAGCTGCAGCGTCCGCACCGCCGCCACCGCGGCTGCGGCGTGGGACTCGTCGACCTCGAACGCGACGTACACCCAGTCGAGGCCGGCTGCATCGAACGCGGCGTTGCACAGCGCCGGCGACATCGAGTGCCGCACCGGCGCGCCCAGCACGGCCGCGACGGTGGTGGTGCCCTGCGGCGCGCCGGGGCCCATGGTCAGGGGAAGAGCCCGGCGTCCTGCGCCGCGTTCTTGGCGTTCAGGAACTCGTCGTAGTCGCTGGTGAAGAAGTGGGTCCCGTCCTCCTCGGCGAGGACGTAGAAGAGCCAGTCGCCCTCCGCTGGGTGCAGGGCGGCGTCGAGCGCCCCGCGGCCGGGCAGCGCGATGGGGGTGGGCGGCAGCCCCGGGTTCCGGCGCGTGTTGTAGGGCGAGTCGATCTCGAGATCGGTCCGGGTGAGCTCCTCGGTGTGCGCGCCGCGGGCGAACAGGACGGTGGCGTCGATCTCGAGCTTCATCCCCTGCTCCAGGCGGTTGTGGATCACGCGCGAGATCTTCGCCTGGTCCCCCGGGACCCGGGCCTCCTCCTCGATGAGCGAGGCGATGATCAGCAGCTCGTAGGGGCTGCGGCCGACGAGCTCTTGGGACTGGTCGTAGCCGAGCTCATCGGTGACCGCCTCGAGCTGCGCGGCCATCTGGCCGACCAGCTTGGCCTCGTCGGCCTCGTCGCCCTCCTCGATGCGGTACCCGGCGGGGAACAGCAGTCCCTCGAGGCTCGTCTGGCCCTCGGGACGCAGCGAGGAGTCGACGCCGGCGAGCGCGCTGAGCAGCTCGGCGCGCTCGAACGTCGGCACCTGGTCGAGCAGACGGGCGCTCACCTCGTCGATGCGGAGCCCCTCGGGGATGACGACCTCCTCGAACGATGGCGGCAGCGGCCCCTCGGCGAGGAGATCGAGCACATCCCACATGGCGCTGTTGATCGGGAGCTCGTACTCCCCGGCGTCGACGCGGCTGACGTCCTTTGAGCGGGCGTAGTACCGGAACACCGTCGCATCGCTGATGACGCCCTCCTCCGCGAGGAGGGTGCCCACGTCGGTGACGGTGTAGCCCGAGGGCACCTCGACGCGCACCGCCTCCCCGGGCTCGCCGGAAGGATCGAGCTTGCCCTGCACGTAGAGCGCGGCGCCGCCGACGAGTATGACGCCCAGCACCACCAGCACGACGAGCACGAGCACGAGTCGCCGGATCCAGCTGCCCTCCCGAGGCAGCTTGACGTACTCGTCCTCTGCGCTGTCCCAGCTGTCGTCCCACTCGTCGCTCAACGTCCATCCTCCGTGCCGTGCCCATCGAGCCACACCTGCAACATGACCGCAGCCGCCGCAGCGTCGACCTTGCCGCGACGCGACCGGCTGCGGTGTCCGGACGCCTCGAGCAGCTGGTGCGCGGTCACCGTCGTGAATCGCTCGTCGACCGCCTCCACCGGCACCGCCAGGAGAGCGGCGAGCTGTGCGATCTCCTCGGTCGCGCTGGTCGCTGCCGCCCCGATGGACCCGTCGAGGCCGATCGGCATCCCGACGACCACCCGCTCCGCCTCGAGCTCATCGACCAGCCCGGCGATCCGAGCATGCTCGCGGGAGCGATCGCCGCACCGCTCGACGACGCCTGCGGGCGAGGCGAGCGTGGCAGTCGCATCGCTCACCGCGACGCCGATGCGCCGGGTGCCGAGGTCGAGGGCGAGCACCCTCACCCGTCCAGGCCTGCGGCGGCGCGCGCCAGCGCCAGCGCGGCGTCGAGGTGCTCTGGCTCGCGCCCACCTGCGGTGGCGAGGTCGGGGCTCGGACGTCCGCCGCCACCGACCGCCTTCGCTGCGTCGCTCAGGAGCTCGCCGGCGTGGAGGCCGGCGTCGTCGCGCACCGCGGCCACCAGGGCGACACCGCCGCCGTCAGGCGCGCCGCCGAGTACCACGGCGCGCACGCCGCTTCGATCGCGCACCGCGAGCGCGAGGTCGCGCAAGCCGTCGCGATCGAGCTCGTCGACACGGGCGACGACGATCCCGTCGACCGCCCCATCAGCGAGTGCGCCGGCCATGCCGACCGCCGCAGCGCGTCGTAGGTCGCGAACCTCGTCGCGAAGGTCGCGCAGCTCGCCGAGCCGCTTGACGATCCCGTCCGCCAGCTCGTCGGTGGGAACCCCGATGAGCGCAGCGGCCTCCGACAAGCGCGCCTCGTCCTCGCGGAGGCGCTGCAGCGGTCCGAACCCGGTGATGGCCTCCACCCGTCGGAGGTTGGCGCCGATCGAGCCCTCGGCGACGATCTTGAGCAGGCCGATGTCACCCGTGGCGCGCACGTGCGTGCCGCCGCAGAGCTCGGTCGAGCTGGCGCCGGCCTCGAGGACGCGCACGACGTCGCCGTACTTGTCGCCGAAGAACGCGATCGCGCCCAGCGCCTCGGCCTCCTGCTTGGTGGTCTCGAAGTGGCGGACCGGCGCGTTGGCCAGCACCTCGGACGCCACGAGGTCCTCGATGGTCGCCATCTGCTCGTCGGTGAGCGCCTCGTGGTGGTTGAAGTCGAATCGCAGGCGATCGGGGCCGACCATGGAGCCCTGCTGCTTGAGCTGTTCGCCGAGCACCTGCCGCAACGCCCAGTGGAGGAGGTGCGTGGCGGTGTGGTTGCGCCGGATGGCAGCGCGCCGCCCCACGTCGATGCGAGCGCGAGCGTCCTGGCCTGGCTCGATCGTCCCCTCGACGACGCGCACCACGTGGCGATGGATGCCGGGGATGGCGTAGGTGGTGTCGAGGACCTCGGCCCGCCCGGTCGAGGTCGTGATGATCCCCGTGTCGCCGACCTGTCCACCGGACTCCGCGTAGAACGGGGTGCGATCGAGCACGACGGCGTCGCCGACCACCGCGAGCACCGTGGCCTCAGTCACGTCCTCCGAGCGACCCGTGAAGGTCGTGAGGCCGTGCACCTCCAGCACCTGCTGGAAGTCCTCGGTCGACGCCTCGGACGACCCGGCGCGGCGCGCCTGCTTGGCGCGCGTGCGCTGCTGCGCCATCTCGACCTCGAAGCCGTCCTCGTCGACGGTTCTGCCCTGCTCCTCGAGGATCTCGCGCGTCACCTCGAGCGGGAACCCGTAGGTGTCGTGGAGCTGGAAGGCGACCGATCCCGGAAGGGGGTCGGTCGGACCGATCTCGGCGATGGCATCGTCGAGGATGGCCGAGCCGGTCTTCAGGGTCTGGCGGAACCGGCCCTCCTCACGCTCGACGGTGGCCTGCACCCCGTCCAGACCGCTGACGAGCTCGGGGTAGTCCGCCCCCATCACCTCGACGACTGCGGCCACGAGGTCAGGTGCGACCACCTGCTCCACACCGAGGAGGTAGGCGTGGCGGACCGCGCGGCGGATGATCCGCCGAAGCACGTAGCCGCGGTCCTCGTTGGAGGGGATGACGCCGTCGCTGACGAGGAAGGTCATCGAGCGGGCGTGCTCCGCCAGGATCCGCAGCGACACGTCCGTGCCGGGCGCAGTCCCGTAGGCCACGCCGGTGGCGGACGACGCCGCGTCGAGCAGGCGGACGAACTCGTCGGTGTCGTACACCGAGTCGACGCCCTGGAGCACGGCGAGGATGCGCTCGAGACCGGCACCGGTGTCGATGCTCGGTCGAGGCAGCTCGAAGCGCTCGCCTCCGCCGCGCTCCTCGAACTGCATGAAGACCAGGTTCCAGATCTCGATGAAGCGGTCCTCGGAGCCGTGTGCCGGTCCACCGCCCTCGCCGGCCTGCGGTCCGTTGTCCCAGAAGATCTCCGAGGACGGACCGCACGGGCCGATGTCGGCCATGCGCCAGAAGTTGTCCTCGTCGAGGCGCTGGATGCGCTCGGGTGCCAGACCGACACCGTCGCGCCAGATGTCAGCAGCCTCGTCGTCATCGGTGTGCACCGTCACCCAGAGCCGCTCGGGATCGAGACCCAGCTCAGCGGTGACCAGCTCCCACGCCCAGGCGATCGCCTCTGGCTTGAAGTAGTCGCCGAAGCTGAAGTTGCCGAGCATCTCGAAGAAGCTGAGGTGCCTGCTCGATCGCCCGATGGCGTCGAGGTCGTTGTGCTTGCCGCCCGCACGCACGCACCGCTGCACGCTCGCCGCACGCCGGAAGGGGGGCACCTCGTCGCCCACGAAGTACGGCTTGAAGGGCACCATGCCCGCGACCGTGAACAGCAGCGAGGGATCGTGCGGGATCAGGCTCGCCGACGGCACGATGGTGTGGTCGCGCGCTTCGAAGAACGAGAGGAAGGCGCGCCTGAGCTCGTTGGCATCCATGGCGCGGTCAGCCTACCGGTCAGGCTCTGACGGATCGCCAGCGGACCCGCCGCTGAGCGGTCGTCGTGGCTCGAGCGTCGCCTCGACCCCGTGCGACGAGGGCTCGTAGTACACCTCCCCCTCGTGCGCTGCTGGTCGGTGCTGCTGCGCCACCCAGCCGCTCGGGTCGTCGTGCGGGTAGCGGTACCCGGCGCCGTGGCCCAGCTGCGCCGCGCCGCGGTGGTGGGAGTCGCGCAGGTGGCTCGGCACCTCCGGCGATGCCCCACGGCGCACCGCGTCTCGAGCGCGCCCGAGGGCGACGGTCACACGGTTCGACTTGGGCGCCACCGAGAGGTGGATCACCGCCTGCGCCAGGTGCAGCGCTGCTTCGGGCAGACCGACGCGATCGAGCGCGGCAGCCGCCGCCTGCACCACGACGAGCGAGGTCGGGTCGGCCATGCCGACGTCCTCCGACGCGAGGATCAGCAGGCGCCGAGCGATGAAGCGCGGGTCCTCTCCGGCGTCGAGCATCCGAGCGAGCCAGTAGAGCGATGCGTCGACGTCGGAGCCGCGGATGCTCTTGATGAGGGCGCTGACCACGTCGTAGTGGTCGTCGCGGCCGTAGCCGAGCGACCGGGCGCTGCTCGCTGCCTCGGCATCGGCGACGGTCACCGCGGTCCTGCCGCCGACCGAGGCGAGGGCGGCAGCCACCTCGAGGGTGGTCAGGACGTGGCGGCCGTCGCCTGCCGCGTCACGCACCAGGTGATCGATGGCTCCGGCCGCGACGTCCACACCCTCGGCGGCCGCGCCGCGGCACACGAGGTCCTCCAGCGCCTCGTCGTCGAGGCGCTCCAGTCGGAACAGCGTGGAGCGCGAGAGCAGCGGCGGGTTCACCTCGAAGAACGGGTTCTCCGTGGTGGCGCCGATGAGGATGAGCAGCCCGCTCTCGACCCCCGGCAGCAGCGCGTCCTGCTGCGCTCGGTTGAAGCGGTGGACCTCGTCGAGGAAGAGGATCGTGCCCTGCTGGCGCTCACCCAGCCTGGCCTCGGCCCGCGCCAGCACCTCGCGCACGTCGCGCACCGTCGCATGCACAGCCGACAGCTCCTCGAACGCCTTGCTCGTCGTCGATGCGATGACCCGCGCCATGGTGGTCTTGCCGGTGCCCGCCGGCCCCCACAGGATGAGCGAGCTGAGCCGATCGGCCTCGATGAGCGCTCGCAGCGGCCGACCGGGCCCCAGCAGGTGCTGCTGCCCGACGAGGTCGTCGAGCGACCGCGGGCGCAGGCGCGCGGCGAGCGGCGCGGTGCGCTCCAGGTGCGTCGTTGCAGCAGCGGCGAAGAGGTCGTCGGGCACCGCGGCGACCCTACTGGCAGCAGGAGCGACGACCCGTGCGACCACGGGCGGGGGGAGCGGGGACTGTGGCATGCTGCTTCGCCGTGAGAGCCTTCGCCCTCCTCATCACCGTCGTGTGGCTCGCGGCGTCGGTCACGTACGCGCTGCGCGGCTACAAGACCAAGAAGGAAGCGGTGACCCTGCTCGAGGACGAGCGCGAGGGTCGCTACATCCCCGAGACGGTGAAGGCCGAGCCGCTGCTGCCCAAGACCCTCGAGGAGCGTCTGCTCGCCATCGCCGGCCAGGAGGGACCCATCGCCGAGGTGGGCGCAAGCGCAGACGCTTCGACCCCTCCCCCGCCTCCGCCGCCTCCCCCGATCGGGGCGCCGGGCGCACGAGAGACCTCACCCGACGCGCAGCCGATCCCCGATGCACAGGCAGCTGCATCGCTCGGCTCGATCTTCGATGCACCAGCGCCTCCACCGCCTCGCCCTGCCGGGAGCGGAGCGACCACCGTCGCCGAGGCGCTCGCCGGCATCGAGGTGCCGTGCGATCTGGTCCCGCTGGTCGCCGCCGACAACCCGGTGATCGACCCGATGCGGGTGCCGTTCATGACCCGGGGCGTCGCACCGACGGCGGTAGCGATCGCGCTGCGCGACGCGCTCGTGGGCGGTGGCTACGAGTTCCAGTCGACCGGACCCATGACCGCGATCGCATCACGTGGTCACACCACCTTGTCCGTGCAGGTGCACGATGCACCGAGCACGGTGATCGTCGGCACCGAGAAGCGGTTCCCGAGCGCGACGATCGACTCGGTCGTGGTGGAGATCGCCTCCGTCTGATTCCCCATCGGCGGGGCGACAGCGACTCGCTCAGGCGCTCGGCAGGACCCGCAGGCCGAGCTCGGTCAGGTGCGCCGGGTCCAGCTCGCTCGGCGCTGCGGTGAGGGGATCCGCGCCGGACTGCGTCTTGGGGAACGCGATGACCTCACGGATGTTCTCCTCGCCTGCGAGCAGCGCGACGAGCCGGTCGAGGCCGAAGGCGAAGCCAGCGTGCGGCGGCGCGCCGTAGCGGAAGGCCTCCAGCAGGAAGCCGAAGCGGTCGTGCGCCGTCTCGTCATCGATGCCGAGCAGCGAGAGGATGCGTCGCTGCACGTCGGGGCGGTGGATCCGGACGCTGCCCGAGCCCAGCTCCCAACCGTTGAGCACGAGGTCGTAGGCCTGGGAGCGCACGGCGAGGAGCTGCTCGCGCCCCAGCACGTCGCCCGACAGGAGCAGCTCGAGATCGTCGGGGTGCGGCATCGTGAACGGGTGGTGCGCTGGCCGCGGGGCACCCGACTCGTCGACGTCCTCGAAGAGGGGGAAGTCGACGACCCACAGGAAGTGCAGTCCGCCCTCGGTGACCGGCGGGCGCCCCAGCTCGAGGCGCAGCGCGCCGAGCACCTCCTGGGTCGTGCGGCGCTCATCTGCCACCAGCAGCAGGAGGTCGCCCTCGGTTGCGTCGAGCGCCTCGGGCAGAGCGGCCAGCTCCGCCTCACTGAGGAACTTCGCCACCGGCGACGAGAGCACGCAGTCGGCCTCGACGCGCATCCACACGAGGCCCTTCGCCCCGAGCCGCTTGGCCCGATCGGTGAGCTCGTCGAGGCGCTTTCGGCTCAGCTGGGCACCGCCGGGAACGGCGATCCCCTTGATGCACGGCGCCCGGAAGGCGTTGAACTCGGTGGCGGCGAACAGGCCGGTGAGCTCGACGAGCTCCATGCCGAAGCGGATGTCGGGCTTGTCGGATCCGAACCGCTCCATGGCGTCAGCCCAGGTGAGCACCGGCACGTCCACCGGTCGCTCGCCGGCGACCGCCTCGACGGCCGCGGCGATGGCCTCGGTGACGAAGGCGATGATCTCTGCCTGCCCGACGAAGCTCGCCTCGAGGTCGAGCTGGCTGAACTCGAACTGCCGGTCCGCTCGCAGGTCCTCGTCGCGCAGGCAGCGGGCGATCTGGAAGTAGCGGTCGATGCCGCCGACCATGCACAGCTGCTTGAAGAGCTGCGGGCTCTGCGGGAGCGCGTAGAAGCGGCCCGGGTGCAAGCGCGACGGCACCACGAAGTCCCGGGCACCCTCCGGCGTGGACGCGATGAGCAGCGGCGTCTCGACCTCGGTGAACCCCTGCCGCTCCATTGAGCTGCGCACCGCGCTGTTCACGCGCGCTCGAACCCCCAGGTTTCGCTGCAGCCGCTCGGAGCGAAGGTCGACGTAGCGGTGGCGCAGGCGCGCCATCTCGTCGACCTCGACGCGGCCGTCGATGGGGAACGGCAGCGGCTCGGACGCAGCGAGGACCTCGACGGCGACGTCGCGCAGCTCGACCTGGCCAGTCGGCAGGCCGGCGTTCTCCGTGCCCTCGGGTCGGGCCTGCACCGTGCCCGTGATCCGCACCACCCACTCGGCGCGCAGGTCGTGGCTACCGTCCACGACGCACTGGACCACGCCGGTGCGGTCGCGCACGTCGATGAACGCCAGGTGCTCGCCGTGCTCGCGGCGACGGTCCACCCAGCCGCACACCGCGACCTCCGTGCCGACCTGCTCCTCGCGCAGCTCACCGCACCAGTGGGTGCGCATGCCGACCGCTTCGCTCACTGCCGTAGCCTCCTGGCCTCGTCGATGACATCGTCGATGGGGACCGATCGCTGGGTGCCGGCGCGCAGGTCGCGCAGCGCCACGGTGCGATCCGCGAGCTCGTCGTCGCCGATGATCGCCGCCAGGGTGGCACCGGAGCGGTCCGCGACCTTCATCTGGGCCTTCATCGACCGCCCGTCGTACGCCCGATCCGCGCGCACCCCGGCACGCCGCAGCACGTGGACCAGATCGCGGGCGGCGGCGCCCCCGGTGGTGTCGACCACGAACACCTCGGGAGCGACGTCTGGTGCGGGGAACACGCCTTCGGCGTCGCAGGCGAGCAGGATGCGCTCGATGCCGGCGCCGAAGCCCACGCCGGGAGTAGGCGGTCCGCCGAGAGCAGCAGCGAGGCCGTCGTAGCGGCCGCCGCCCCCGACTGCGTTCTGCGCCGCGTCGAGGGCCGAGGACTGCACCTCGAACAGGGTGTGGGTGTAGTAGTCGAGCCCGCGCACGAGGCGGGGTTCGACGCGGAACGGGATCGCCGCAGCACGCAGCCCGGCCTGGACGCGCTCGAAGTGCGCGACCGCGACCTCCGAGAGGTGCTCGAGCATCTGCGGAGCGGAGGCGGTGACCTCGATCGTCGGCGGTCGCTTCGAGTCGAGCACCCGCAGCGGATGCTCCGCGACCTTGGCTCGGTCCTCCTCGGCGAGATCGCCGAGGTGCGCCTCGAGGTAGGTGCGCAGAAGCGCCGCGTAGCGCTCGCGCCCCTCGGGATCGCCCATCGAGTTCACGACGACATCGAGCGACCGCAGGCCGAGCCCCGCGTAGAGATCCCACAGGAGGCTGATGACCTCGACGTCGAGGTCGGGGTCCGCGCTGCCGAGCACCTCGACGCCGACCTGGTGGTGCTGGCGGTAGCGGCCCGCTTGCGGCTTCTCGTAGCGGAACATGGGCGCTGCGTACCAGGCCTTGAACGGCAGCGTCGGGCGGTGCTGCACGTACGCGCGCACCACCGAGGCGGTGCCTTCAGGGCGCAGGGCCAGGTGCCGGTCGCCCTTGTCGATCAGGTCGTACATCTCCTTGCGCACGACGTCGGTGCCCGGACCGACGCGCTGGAACACCCCGATGTCCTCGAAGGTGGGCGACACGACCAGCCCGTAGCCGTACCGCTGGGCGAGATCTGCGAACGTCGCCAGGAGCACCTGCCAGCGGTGCGACGTCGGCGCCAGCACGTCGTGGGTCCCGATCGGCGCGCTGAACGACGTGCGGGGCTCGGCCATCGGGCGCAGGCTAGTTGGTGGCCCCCGAGGCCCCCCACCCCCGTTCTGTGCATGGTGGCTTCCGATAGTCAGAAGCCACCATGCACAGAATGGGAGTGGGTGTGGGTCAGGAGCCGAGCTCGATGGGCTCGGCGGGACCGCCGCCGGGCAGCACGCGGTAGGCGTCGTACACCGAGTCGATGCGCTTCACCGCGCGCAGCAGCGACCCGAGCACCTGCGGATCGCCGATCTCGAACTCGAAGCGCATGCGCGAGACGCGGTCGGACCCGGTGCTCGTCGAGCAGGCGAGGATGTTGACGCGGTGCTCGCTCAGCGCGCTCGTGACGTCGCGCAGCAGCTGCGTGCGGTCGAGCGCCTTCACCTCGATGCAAGCGACCACCTCTCCCCACCCGGCGCGGTCCCAATCGACCTCGATCACGCGGTCGCGCTGGCCTGCGGCGAGCGAGACGGCGTTGGAGCAATCGGCCCGGTGCACCGACACGCCACGGCCCCGGGTGACGAAGCCGATGATCTCGTCGCCAGGCACCGGCGTGCAGCACCGAGACAGGCGCACCATGACGTCGTCGAGGCCCTCGACGTGCACGCCCACGTTGCCGGTGCGGTTCCGACGGGGTCGACGAGCGGTGGTGGGCAGCTGCTCCTCGCGATCGGGTCCGACCGAGGTGAGCGCTGAGGCGATACGCGCTGCGACGTCGCGGGCAGTGACGTGCCCCTCACCGATGGCCGCGTGGAGGCCATCGAGGTCGTGGTACCCGAGATCGGTGACCGTCGCGCCCATGACGCCCGCAGGGAGGCGCTGCGTGGGGAGGCCGGCGCGGCGCATCGCCTTGAGCAGGTCGTCACGACCCGCGCCGATGGCGTCCTCCCGACGTTCGCGCGAGTGCCACTGGCGGATCTTGTTCGCGGCGCGGTGGGTGGCGACGATCTGCAGCCAGTCCTGCGATGGTCCCGCTCCCTCGACCTTCGAGGTGACCACCTCGACCGCATCGCCGGACTGCAGCGTCGCGTCCAGGGGGACGAGCCGCCCGTTGACGCGCGCACCGATGCACCGATGTCCCACCTCGGTGTGGATGGCGTACGCGAAGTCGATGGGCGTGGCACCGACCGGCAGCGTGATGACCTCCCCCTTGGGCGTGAAGACGAAGACCTCGTCCTGCTCGAGGTCGACCTTCAGGTTGGCCATGAACTCGGTGGGGTCAGACGTCTCGGCCTGCCAGTCGATGATGCGGTTGAGCCAGAGCGCGTCGGTGGGTGCGTTGCCCGGGTCCTTGTAGCTCCAGTGCGCGGCGATGCCGTGCTCCGCGCGGGCGTGCATCTCCTGGGTGCGGATCTGGACCTCGACCGGCTTCCCCTGTGGCCCGATCACGGTGGTGTGCAGCGACTGGTAGAGGTTGAACTTCGGCATCGCGACGTAGTCCTTGAAGCGACCCTGCACCGGCTTCCACGCCGAGTGGATCGAGCCGAGCGCGGCGTAGCAGTCCTTCACCGACGGGACGATCACGCGGATGCCGACGAGGTCGTAGATGCCGTCGAACTCGCGGCCGCGCACGACCATCTTCTCGTAGATGCTCCACAGGTGCTTCGGGCGGCCGGTGACCTCCGCGTCGATGCGCAGCTCGAGCAGCCGCTCACGCACCTCCTCGATCACCTGCGTCAGGTAGAGGTCGCGTTCGGGGCTGCGAGTCGAGACCATGTCGTCGATCTCGGCGTAGCGCTTCGGGTGCAGGGCGGCGAAGGCGAGGTCCTCCAGCTGCTGCTTCACCTCCTGCATGCCGAGGCGGTGCGCGAGCGGCGCGTAGATGTCGAGCGTCTCGTGCGCGGTGCGCTCCTGCTTGAACGACGGCATCGCTGCGATGGTGCGCATGTTGTGCAGGCGGTCGGCCAGCTTGATGATGAGGACGCGGAGGTCCTTGGCCATCGCCACGAGCATCTTGCGCATGGTCGCGGCCTGCTGCGCCTGCTTCGACTCGAACTTGACCCGGTCGAGCTTCGTGACGCCGTCGACGATGTCGGCGACGTCTTGGCCGAATCGCGCCACGAGATCGTCGAGGGTGATGCCCGTGTCCTCGACCGCGTCGTGCAGGAGCGCGGCGGCGATCGTGACGTCGTCGAGTCCGAGGCTGGCCACCAGGCCGGCGACCGCCAGGGGGTGGGAGATGTACGGCTCACCCGACCGCCGTCGCTGCCCCAGGTGAGCGGCTGCCGCGCACTCGTACGCGCTGACGATCAGCGCATCGTCCGCCCGCGGGTGCTCGCGGCGGTAGGCATCGAGCAGGCCGGCGAGCTCCTCGTGCGCTGGCGCAGCGTGGCGCCGCCACGGCAGCACCCTCGTCATCGTGGCCACGAGGTCACCTCCCGCAGGTGGCGCGCCCCGGGGCGGTCACGCACGTCGAGGGCCGCCGGGGGATGCACGGCACCAACGGTACCGCCGGGCGCTCGTGGCCCGGCGCGTCCATCAGCGGCGCTTGCCCTGCTTGCGGGGTCGCGGCGGGTGTCCGGTGGAGAACACCGTCGGACGCTCTGCGATCGGCGAAGCATCAGCAGGTGCGCCGACGTCGCGATCGCGCTCCGCTGCTCGACCGTCGACCCGGGCGGCCCGCTCCCGCCGAGCCTTCTCCTGCGGATCGCGCGCGTGGAGCAGCACCACGACGGGCGCGGCGACGAAGAAGGAGGAGTAGGCACCGAGCAGGAGGCCGACGAACAGGGCCACGGAGAAGTCCTTCAGCACGACAGCACCCATGATCCCGGCGCCGACCACGAGCATGGAGCCGACCGGCAGCAGCGTCGTGATGGTGGTGTTGATCGAGCGCATCACCGTCTCGTTGAGCGAGCGGCTCATCAGGCGGTCGCTGGGCTCACGGGTCCCGGCACGGGCCTGGTTCTCGCGCACCTTGTCGTAGACGACGATCGTGTCGTAGAGCGAGTAGCCGAGGATCGTGAGGAAGGCGATCAACGTGGAGGGCGTCACCTCGAAGTCGAACAGCGCGTAGACGCCGACGCTGACGATGATGTCGTGGACGACGGCGGAGAGCGCGCCGACCGCCATGCGCCACTCGAGGCGGATGGTCAGGTAGGCGGCGATCACCACGAAGAACCAGATCAGGGCACGGACCGCAGCGTCGGTGATCTCCTGCCCCCAGGACGGACCGACCGTGCTGATGCTGACGTCGCCGGCCTCGGCGCCGCTCAGATCCACCAGCACCGCCACCACGGCCGCTGACTCCTCGTCGGTCTGCGGCCCGGCCTGGACGCGCAGCACGTCGGCCCCGACGGTCTGGATCTTCGCTCCGGACTCCCCGACGGTCGCCAGCGCGTCGCGCGCCTCCTCGGTGCTGACCCCCGGAGCGGAGACCTCCCACACCACGCCGCCTTCGAAGTCGATGCCGAGGTTGAGCCCGCCGGTGACGAGCGCCCCGACGCTGAGGATCACCGCGAGCGCCGACGCCGCGGTGGTGGCGCGCCAGACGCGAACGAAGTCGATGTCGCTCTCACCGCGGAGGAGCCGTCCCACCGCGCCCATCAGCTCGCCTCCCGCGGCCGGCCGACGCCGAGGATCCCCGGTCGCTCCTGGGCGAGGCGGCTGCGCGCGATCAACATCGACATCGGCCGCATGAAGAACCAGGCGGCGACCAGGTCGAGCACGGTCGCGATGCCCAGGAAGAGCGCGAACCCGCGCACCGATCCGACGCTGAGCACGTACAGGAGCCCGGCGCCGATGATGGATGCCACGTTGGCCTTCACGATCGTGGAGAACGCGGGCGAGAACGCTCGGTCAAGCGCCGATCGCACCGTGCGGCCGTGCTGGACGTCCTCCTTGACGTGCTCGTAGTAGACGACGTTGGTGTCGAGCGAGACACCGATCGAGACGATGATGCCGGTGATGCCCGACAACGTGAGCGCGAGGCCCTGCGTCTCACCGAGCCAGCACACCAGGGCCCACAGCAGACCCGCGGACACCGTGAGGCTCAGCACCGCGACGACGCCCATGAGCCGGTAGTAGAGGATCATGTAGAGCGCGGCGAGGAGCAGGCCGACCACACCGGCGACCAAGCCGGCGGCGAGCGCATCGGACCCGAGGGTGGCGGAGACGATCTGGCTCTGCTGGGCCTCGAGCTCGAGCGGCAGCGCGCCGTAGTTGAGCACCAGGGCCACGTCGCGCGCCTCGCGCTCGTCGAAGCTGCCGCTGATGACGACCTGGTCGCGGGTGAACTGCGCTGCGTTCACGCTGGGGGCCGACACGACGCGGCTGTCGAGGGTGATCGCGAGCTGGCCCGTGGGGCACGTCGGCTGCTGGCCGTTGCACTGCAGCGCCAGACCGTTGAAGGCGTCGATGCCCTCGGCCCCGGAGCGGAAGATGGGCAGCACCGTCCACTCGGTGCCCTGCAGGGTGGCGCTCGCGCTCTCGAGCGCCTCGCCGGTCAAGCCGGCCGGACCGAGCTCGTAGCGACGCACGAGGTTGTTGTCGTCGTCGTACTCACCGAGCACGACCGTCGCCTCCGCCTCATCGGCACCGGGCGCCGTGAGCTCGTACTGCGCCAGGATCGCATCGGCGTCGATCGGCGGCACGGTGGTCGGAGGCGCCGCGCCGTCGGGTGCAGTCGTGGTCGGCACTCCGGCAGCCGCAGTGGTGGTGGTGGTGGTGGTGGTGGTGGGCGGCGTCGTGGCGCCAGGAGCCGTGGTCGTCGGCGGGACGGTGGTGGACGCGACCTGCGCTGCGGCGAGCTCGCCCTCCACCAGCGCGAAGCCGACCTCGTCGGTGGCGCTCGGCGCGTCGATGGTGGTGGTCGCTCCGCCCGGTGCAGTCGTCGTGCTGCTGTCGCTGCCAGCGGTCGTGGTGGTCGTCGCATCGCCCGATGAGGACGTCGTCGTGGTCGCTCCAGGCACCACCGTCGTGGGGGAGGCACCTGCGATCGCTTGGAGCTGCGCCTCCTCCACCACGCTGAGCACAGGTCGGAACCGCAGCTCGGCGGTCTGGCCGACCAGCTCCAAGGCGCGCTCGGTGTCGTCGACGCCGGGGATCTGCACCACGATCGTGTCGCCCTGGCGCGTGATCTCCGGCTCCGCGACCCCGAGACCGTCCACCCGCTGGCGGATGATGGCCACGGCCTGGTCGAGCGAGTCGCTCGACGCCTCCTCCGTCGGCGCGAGGATCACCGAGACACCGCCCTGGAGGTCCAAGCCGAGCAGCGGCCGATGGCCAGCGACGGTGACCCATGCGACCGACGCCACCGCGAGGACCACGATGAAGACGAGCGATCGGACGCCCTGGTGGCGCGAGCGGCTCATCGCGACGACGTGGCGCGCCGGGAGGGCGCGGCGATCTGGGAAGCGTGAGCCGCCGGTGCAGGGTCCATGAGCGGCGTGAGACTACCCCCGGCGGGCGCCGCGGCCGTACTCGGGCAGGTCCTCACGCCCACGCCTCGCCCACCTCGCGGCGCACCTGGTCGAGCGTGCCGTCCTGGACCGCTGCGCGGCACCGCCCCACGAGGGCGAGCAGCCAGGCGAGGTTGTGGATGGTGAGGAGCCGTGCACCGGTCGTCTCGTGCACCCGCAGCAGGTGGCGGAGGTAGCCGCGCGACCAGCGGCCGCACGTCGAGCACCCGCAGGTCGGGTCGAGCGGGCCGTCGTCGACCTCGAATCGCTTGGCTCGCAGGTGGTAGCGACCGTCGGAGGTGAGCACCGTGCCGTGACGCGCGAGGCGCGTCGGCAGGACGCAGTCGAACAGGTCGACACCGAGCGCGATCGACTCCACGATCCCCACCGGATCGCCGACGCCCATCAGGTAGCGGGGCTGATCGGCTGGAAGCCCTGCGAGCGCGGCCTCGAGGGCTTCGAGCATCGCCGGTCGAGGCTCCCCCACCGACAGCCCGCCGACGGCGTACCCGTCGAAGCCCACCTCGACGGTGCGCGCTGCGCTCTCCGCGCGCAGTGCCGGGTCGGTGCCGCCCTGCACGATCCCGAACAGCGACTGATCCTCCCTGTGATGCACCGCGGCAGCTCTCGCCGCCCATCGCGCCGTACGATCCACCGCCGAGCGCACCACCGCATCGGGTGCGGGCAGCGCGGGGCACACGTCGAGCACCATCTGGATGTCGGCGCCCAGGGCCTCCTGCACCTCGACCGCGCGCTCAGGGGTGAGGCGCACCAGGTCGCCGTCGTACACCGAGCGGAACGACACCCCCTCCTCGTCCACCTTCGGCGACAGGGAGAAGACCTGGAAGCCGCCGGAGTCCGTCAGCACGTGCCCGTCCCAGCCCGTGAAGCGGTGCAACCCTCCGAGCCGCTCGACGACGTCAGCTCCAGGACGCAGCATCAGGTGGTAGGTGTTGGCCAGCACCACGTCCACGTCGAGCGCAGCCAGATCCGCGCTGTCGAGCGTGCGCACGGCGCCGCGGGTGCCCACGGGCATGAAGCACGGCGTGGCGAACGAGCCGCGTGCAGTGGTGACGGTGCCGGCGCGCGCGGCGCCGTCGGTGGCGTGCACGTCGATCGCCAGCGGCCTCACGACGCCCGCTCCACGAACATGGCGTCGCCGAAGGAGAGGAACCGGTAGCCCTCGGCGAGCGCCTCGGCGTACGCGGCACGCCACCCGGGCCCCATGAAGGCCTCGAGCAGCACCAGCAGCGTCGAGCGCGGCAGGTGGAAGTTGGTGAGCATCGCCCCCACGACCGCGAACGGGTGCCCCGGGGTGATGAAGAGCTGCGAGGTGCCCGCCAGCTCGCCTGTCGCCGCCGCGGACTCCAGGGCCCGCACCACCGTGGTGCCGATGGCCACGACCCGGCGTGCTCCAGCGCACGCATCCCACGTGGCAGCGTCCACGACGTAGCGCTCGCGGTGCATGACGTGGTCGGTGAGGTCCTCCGCCTCAACGGGGCGGAACGTCCCCAGGCCGACGTGGAGCTCGATGGCGCGCACCTCAGCGCCCGCGGCACGACAGGCGTCCAGGACATCAGGGGTCAGGTGCAGGCCTGCGGTGGGGGCGGCGACCGAGCCCACGGCGGCGGCGAACGTCGTCTGGTACCGGTCTGGATCGTCCAGCGCGGTGGTGATGTAGGGCGGCAGCGGCACCGCACCGAGCCCGGCGATCCGCTCCTCGTCGGAGGCGCGTCCCGTCGAGTCCACGAATCGCACCGAGCGGACGCCGTGGTCGTCGAGGACGTCACCCACCTCGACGACGTCCTCGCCCCCATCGCTCTGAAGCACGGTGCCCGGCGGCAGCCTCCGGGCCGGACGCACCAGGGCCTCCCAGGTGCCGTCATCTCGGGCCTCGAGCACCAGCACCTCTGCCGCTCCGCCGGTGCGCTTGCGCAGCGCGAGGCGAGCCCGGCGCACGCGCGTGTCGTTCACCACCACGACGTCGCCGGGTCCGACGAGCTCGGCGAGGTTCGCCACCCGGCGATGACGCTGCTCGCCCTGCGCGTCGACGACGAGGAGCCGGGCGGCGTCGCGGGGCTCAGCGGGCAGCTGCGCGACCGCAGAAGCCGGAAGCTCGTAGTCGAAGGCCGCGGTGCGCACGACGTCGGAGGCTACGCGGTCAGCCGGACGACCGATCGCGGACCGCGGCGCCGGACGTCAGTCGAACAGCCCGCCGGTGACCAGGCCGGGCGGCATCTCGAGGCCGAGGTGCGCGAACGCTGCGGGCGTCGCCACGCGCCCGCGCGGCGTGCGCTGCAGGAGCCCCTGCTGTATGAGGTAGGGCTCGTACACGTCCTCGACGGTCTCCGGGGGCTCGGACACCGCGATGGCGAGCGTGGTGAGGCCGACCGGGCCGCCACGGAACTGCACGCAGAGGGCGCCCAGGATCGCCCGATCGACCTTGTCGAGGCCGAGCGGGTCGACGCCGAACAACGCCAGGCCGTCGGCGGCGGTCGTGCGATCCACCCGACCGGAGCCGCGGACCTCGGCGAAGTCGCGGACCCTGCGCAGGAGGCGGTTGGCGATGCGCGGCGTGCCGCGTGACCGCCGTGCGATCTCGATGGCACCGTCGACGTCGACGTCGATGGCGAAGATCGTCGCCGCGCGGCGCACGATGGCCTCGAGCTCGTCAGGCGCGTAGTAGTCGAGGCGCGCCACGAGCCCGAAGCGGTCGCGCAGCGGGCCGGTGATGAGCCCGGTGCGGGTGGTGGCACCCACCAGCGTGAACGGCGGGAGCTCGAGACGCAGCGTCCGAGCAGCAGGCCCCTTGCCCAGCACGATGTCGAGGGCGAAGTCCTCCATCGCCGGGTAGAGGACCTCCTCGACCGCCCGTGGGAGCCTGTGGATCTCGTCGATGAACAGGACGTCGCCCTCGGTCAGCTTGCTGAGCACCGCTGCGAGGTCGCCCCCGCGCTCGAGCGCTGGTCCGGAGGTGACCTGGAAGCCGACGCCGAGCTCGGTGGCCACGATCGCGGCGAGCGTCGTCTTGCCGAGGCCCGGCGGCCCTGCGAACAGGAGGTGGTCCGCAGCCTGGCTTCGCCGCCGCGCCGCCTCCAAGATGATCGACAGGTGCTCCTTCAGCTCTCGCTGGCCCACGAACTCCTCGAGGGTGCGCGGGCGCAGGCCGCTGTCGTCACGCTGCTCCTCGACGACCTCGTCGTCGAGGGGGCTCGGCGTGAGCAGCTCGTCCCTCACGCCGACACCGACAGCCGTGCCAGCGCATCGCGCAGCAGCGCCGAGGCATCATCGACCTGGTGCAGATCGCGCAGCGCGTCACGCACCTCGTCGGGCCCGTAGCCGAGCTCGCCGAGCGCAGCACGCACGTCGGCCATGGCGCTGGCGGGCCTGTCGCCTGCGGGATCCTCGAGCACGGCGTCGACCGCGACGTCGAAGCAGCGCTCCAGCTCGACGAGCAGGCGCACGGCGGACTTCTTTCCGACGCCGGGCACCAGGCACAGGGCGTCGATGTCGCGCGCCGCCACCACCGCGGCGAGCTCGTCGGGCCGGTGCACCGACAAGATGGCGAGCGCCAGCGCCGGCCCGACGCCTCGTGCGCCCAGCAGCGCCTCGAAGGCGTCGCGCTCGCCGAGCGATGTGAAGCCGTACATGGTGCTGCCGTCCTCGCGCTGGTGGTGGTGCACCCACACGAAGATCTCGTCGCCGAGCCCACCCACCGCAGTCGACGAGTCCGCCGAGGTGATGACCCGGTACCCGAGCCCACCCACCTCGATGGTGACCTCACCGGAAGCCGACCGGTGCAGGAGAACGCCGCGCAGCGAGCCGATCACCGCTGCGCCCCCACCGGCATCTGGGCGAGGTGGCACAGCGCGAGCGCCGCCGCATCAGCCGCGTCGGGCGGCTGCGGGAGCGCGTCGAGCCCGAGCAGGATCTGCACCATGACCTGCACCTGGTGCTTGTCGGCCGCACCGTCGCCGGTCACCGCCTGCTTGACCTCGTTGGGCGAGTACTGCACGACCACGCAGCCGCGTGCCGCAGCCTCGGCCAGGACCACGCCGCTGGCCTGCGCCACGGAGATCGCGGTGCGCACGTTGACCTGGAAGAAGATCCGCTCGACCACGACCACGTCGGGCGCCAGCTCGTCGAGCAGCGCGGCCACGTCGTGGCGCAGCACGGCGAGGCGGGCGGGCACCGGCTCGGCCGGGTCGGTGCGCACGACGCCGAGGGCCTCGGCCACCTGCGACCGGCCGCGCTGGCGCACCGCGCCGTAGCCGCAGCGCGAGAGGCCGGGGTCGATGCCGAGCACGAACACGTGTACGACCCTAGCCTCGTCCGAACCGGTCGGGGCGGACCGCAGCGCCTGCACGACCGAGCAGCCCGCTGGAGCGCGGCCTCACAGACCTCGGGCACCTGCCGATGGTGCAGGGTGAGCGACCCGCTGCCCCCCGCGCTCGTCGACCTGCGAGGGGTGCACCGCTCCTTCGGCGACGTCGCCGCCCTGACCGCCCTCGACCTCCAGGCGACCGAGGGCGCGATCACCGTGCTGCTCGGCCCCAACGGCGCGGGCAAGACGACCGCCATCCGCATGATCACCGGCGCGCTGCGTCCGGATGCCGGCACGGTGCGCGTCTTCGGGATGGACCCAGCGGTCGACGGCGAGGCGGTGCGGCTGCGCTGCGGCGTCGTCTCGGCCAAGCCCGCGCTGTACGACCGCCTGTCGGGATGGGACAACCTCCGGTACTCCGCCGAGCTCTACGGCATGGGCCGCCACGTCGACGACCGGATCGCATCGTGCGCCACGCGCTTCGGGATCGAGGGCGCGCTCGACCAGCAGGTCGGAGGGTTCTCCACCGGCATGAAGACGCGCTTGGCGCTCACGCGCTCGATCCTGCACGACCCGGACCTGCTCCTCTACGACGAGCCGACCTCTGGCCTGGACCCGGAGTCCGCCTACGCGGTGCTCGACCTCATCCGCCAGATGAGCAGCGACGGACGAACGGTCATCATGTGCACGCACCTGCTCGCGGAGGCCGAGGGGCTGGCGGACCGCATCATCGTGCTCGAGGACGGCACGTCGGTGCTCGCCGGCACCCACGAGGAGCTGGCCCGTCGCTACTGGCCCGAGGCGATGGTGCGGATCGCCACCGAGGACCCCGCTGCCGTCGAGGTCCTGCGGGGTGCGCCGGGGGTGCTCGGGATCGGCGGTGACGGCGTGGCGGAGATCCGACTCGACGACCCGGCGCGCGTTCCCGACCTCGTGACCGCGCTCGCCGCCTCCGGTGCGCGCATCACCAGGGTGGAGCCGCACCGGCCCACGCTCGAGGACGTCTACTTCGCGATCCGCCAGGAGCGGCGAACGGCGCCCGCTCCAGGCGCTCCGCCGCCGCCCCCGGGTGGCGGCGGCCCCCGCGCCGCGGAGGTGGTGTCGTGAACCGCGGCCGGATGTGGACCGTCGCTCGCACCGACCTGCTGCAGCTGTTCCAGGCCCGGGACTTCTGGATCCCCATGGGCGCCCTCGGAGCGATCTTCTTCCTCGTGATCCCCGTGATCCTGCTGCTGTCGATCACCTCGGTCGGCGACATCGCTGCGGTCCAGCAGCTGTCGGACGCGGTGGCGATCCTCCCGGCATCCGCCCAGGCGAAGATCCCATCAGTGACCAGCGGCGGCAGCGAGGTCAGCGACGCCGGCCGCGCCGCGTACGCGCTGGCGGTGTACCTGCTGGCGCCGGTGGCGGTGGTCGTCCCGCTCACCATCTCGACGGCGGTGGGCGCAGCGACGATCGTCGGCGAGCGCGAGCGCGGCACCGGCGAGTTCCTCGCCCACTCCCCCGCGGACGTCACCGAGATCTACGTCGGCAAGCTCATCGCCAGCATCGTGCCCGGCTACGCGACCGCGCTGGTCGGGTTCGGCATCTACTCGCTGATCGTGAACCTCACCGTCGGGCCGGAGGTCGGCGGGTGGTTCTTCCCCACCGAGCAGTGGTGGCTGCTCATGCTGCTGGTGGTGCCGCCGTTCGTGCTGCTGACGCTGTCGCTGGTGCTGCGCCTCTCGGCGCGGGTGAAGAGCACCGCAGCAGCGCAGCAGGCCTCGGGCCTCGTCACGCTCCCGCTGATCATCGTCGCCTACAGCCAGTCGACCGGAGCGCTGCTCGACAGCCCGTCGGTCACCGTCGGCATCGGCCTCGCAGCGTGGGCCCTGGCGCTCTTCTCGCTCATCGTCAACATCCGGTCGGTGACCCGCGCCCGCCTCCTCGGCGTCGGCGACGAGCAGTAGCCCCGGTCTCGCTCAGTCCAGCGACTCGAGCACCTCGTCGGGGATGTCGACGTTGGCGTGCACGTCCTGGACGTCGTCGTGGTCCTCCAGCAGCTCGATGACGCGCAGCACCTGCGTCGCGTCGCTGGGATCCTCGACGGGGACGGTGTTGGTCGGCACCATCACCAGGTCGAACGACGCCACCTGCACGCCCGCCTCCTCCAGTCCGCCGCGCACCGAGGTGAGGTCGCCGGGGGCGCAGGTCACCTGCCACTGCTCGCCGAGCTCGGCGATGTCCTCAGCCCCGGCATCGAGGGCGACGAGCATCAGGTCGTCCTCCTCCATGCCCGGCTCGACCACCACGACGCCCTTGCGCTCGAACTGCCATGCAACCGCACCGGGCTCGGCCATCGACCCGCCGTTGCGGCTGAAGATGGTGCGCACCTCCGCACCGGTGCGGTTGCGGTTGTCGGTGAGCACGTCGACGAGCAGCGCCACACCGTGGGGGGCGTAGCCCTCGTAGGTGATCGACTCGTAGGTGACGCCCTCGAGCTCACCCGTGCCGCGTTTGACCGCGGTCTTGATGGTGTCGAGCGGGATCGACGCTTCACGCGCCTTCTGAAACATGGTCCGAAGGCTCGGGTTGGCATCGGGATCGCCACCACCGCTGCGCGCCGCCACCTCGACCTGCCGGATGATCTTGGCGAACAATTTGCCGCGCGCCTTG
>JBBRAZ010000029.1:0-45258 GCA_038206295.1 Acidimicrobiales bacterium | reverse complement strand
ACCCAGGCTCCCCCGGCGGCGCGAGCATGAGACGCTCCACCGCCGCCCTGCTGCTCGTGTGGGTCGCGACGTTCGCCCTCTACCTCGAGGTGCGTCCCGACCCGGCAGAAGCTCGCAACCGCAGCGGCACCTCGCTCACCGACGACGAGCGCGACGTGCTGCAGGACCTCGTCGAGGAGCGCACGGCGACCACACGCCCCCCGGCCGACGGCGCAACCACCACGAGTCGGCCGCCGAGTGCCAGCGTCACGTCCGCACCGCCCACCACCGACGGCGCGACGCCCTCGACGACATCGCCCGCAACGACGACGACATCGCCCGCACCGAGCACCAGCCTCGCCGGCACGACGTCGACGGCCCCCGCTCCCACGACCACCACCTCTGCACCAGCTCCCGTACCCTGAGCAGCGCCGCATCCTGCGACGCCACCGCCTCGGTGCCCGACGTCAGCTGACGGCACCGCCGGGTTCGATGATGTTCGGACGGCCGTGCCCCTCGGCCTCGCAGAGCGCGATGTACACCTCGCGGATGAACCCGGCATCGATCACCATCGTGACGTTGCCCTCGGCATCGAGGTTGAGGTTGGCGCCGTAGATCGCGAACCAGACGTCTGTCATCTCGTCCTGGTCCTCGGGCACCGAGAGGGTGTGCACCGAGCCCGCCGGCTCGTAGAGGTAGGAGCCGGCGGTGTTCACCTCCGGGTACTCGAGGTACTTCCAGCTACCGGCCAGGGTGACCGCGTAGACCTCGCCCGTGTGCTTGTGCGTCGGGATGGTGACGCCGGGCTCGAACCTCGTGCGCACCACCCACAGGCCCTGCTCGACGTCCGCCTGCAGCAGCTGCAGGTGCGTGCCGTCGCCGAGGGCCACGAAGGGCAGCTCGCTCTCCCCGCGGTGGATGGCGCGCGGGATGCCGCTGGTCATCGACATCGGTTCCTCCTCGATGGTTGCGGCGCTCGTGGCGCCGGCCGCTCCCTCGTCGGGAGACCCTAGACGTGGGCGCCGCTGGATCCCCACCGCTCGGCGCGCTCCGGCTGAGGCAGATCAGCGCTGACGCTCAGCCTGGTGGGGGTCGCTGTGGTCCCAGTCCGCCAGGAGGGAGCGCAGCGCGGTGAGCAGGATGAGCGGCTGGTCGAGCATCGGGTGGTGCCCGGCCTCGGGCAGCTCGATCACCGGCGCCACCCGCCCGAGCGCCTCCTCCATGAAGTCCTGGATCTCCGGTCCGATGAGCCCGTGCTCGCTTCGCAACAAGGCGAAGCGGCAGCCCACGCGCTCGAGGTACGGCAGCGCGATGCCGCGCATCCCGCCTGCGAACTGCTCGAAGATGTGGCGATCGAACTTCCACTGGAACCCGCCGTCGACCGGCTGCAGCGAGCGCCGGGCGACGTGGTCCATCACGTAGGGCAGGTAGCTCGCCTGGGCCGGCACGGTGCGGAAGCGCGCCACCGCCTCGTCGACCGTCTCGTAGGTGCGGGGGCTGCCGAACGCCTCGCGCAGGTGGTAGGACTCCACCTCGGGGTCGGGCTTGGTCACCGGCGAGTCGCACACCACCACACCGGCCAGCTCGTCGCCGTGCAGCGCCGCGGTGGCGATCGTGACGAAGCCGCCCATGCTGTGGCCGACGACCACCGGCGGCCCGCCGATGCCCCCGGCCGCCGCCACCGTGGCCACCTCCTGGGTCCACTGCTCGAGGTCGTACGTCGTGCGGTGGCTGCTGTCGCCGTGTCCAGACAGGTCGATGGCGAGCACCCGGTACTGGGCAGCGAACGTCGCGGCGACGTGCGTCCACCAGTGGGCGTGCGCGCCGCCGCCGTGCACGAAGACGAGGCCCTGGCGTCCCTGCTCGCCCCAGGCGAGGTAGTGGATGTCGGCGCCGCCCACGGCCACCGTCGCGTCCTCGAACGGCACGCCGAGCGCAGCGCGGAACCAGCCAGGCGATTCGACAGCTGCGGCGGAGGGGTCGAGCACGACCCCCGACGCTAGGCCCGACCCGCGCCGGGGTGCGACCTCAGTGCCCCCGCCGTACCCCGCCGTACTTCATCCGCGTGTCGCGCATGGATGCCGGCACCGCCTCGTCGTCGCGAATCGCGGCGTCGACGACCTCGCCGACGAAGAGGGTGTGCGTCCCCAGCTCGACCGCCTGGCGAACCGAGCACTCGATCCACGCGATGGCCTCGTCGAAGACGGGTGCGCCGGTGGTGCCGTCGTGCACCGCCCGCCCGTTCAGCGAGGTGCCGTCGTCGTTCGCCGGCTTGGAGAACTTCACGAAGGGCCGCGTGTCGGCCGCGTCCCAGAGGTTCACCGTGAAGGAGCCCCCGGCCGCGATGAGCCGGTGCGTCACGGCCTCGACGTCCACGCTGACCCCGACGAGCACAGGATCCATCGAGAGCTGGGTGATCCAGCTCGTGGTCATGGCGTTGCGCTCGTCTCCGTGGCGGGAGCCGACGAGCGCCAGCGCGTTCGGGATCTTCCAGGTGACTCGGTTGAGCAGCTCGTCCTCGATGGCCATCCACCGATGGTAGGCAGTTGCCGGTGGTGACCACCGCCGGACGGCGACCTAGCCCTCCAGCGCTTGGATCCGATCCGCCGCGAAGGTGCCCTCGATGCCGATGAACGTCTGCAGGTCGGTCTCGGTGCCCATGGTGATCTCACCGCACACGAGCTCGTCGGTGAGCTCGGTGATGGTGACGGTCACCTCGCCGGGCAGGAGCCGGTCCTCGCCGTGGTGCAGCAGGACGAAGTTCAGCTTGCCGTCACGCCCTCGCTCCTCGGGGGTCGCCGAGGTCGTCGTGGTGGAGGCGCCCGACGTGTCGTCGCTGCCGCCGATCGTCGGGTCGCCGGCGAGGAACCGGTCGTCGTAGACCTGCCCTGCGGCCACCGGGCCGTCATCGCTCTGGAAGGAGAGGCTCAGGTAGTAGGCATCGCCGGTGAGGTCGTCGGGTGTGCCGATGGGGATGCCGAGGCCGAACTGCGGGTCCTCCACGATCTCGACCTCGCTGATGGCCAGCTCGAGGCTCATGTCGTAGTCGACGGTGTTGTCCGGGTGCGGACCCTCGTCCGCCAGCACCGAGACCGGCTCGAGCGCCCGGTCCTCGAGCGCGAGCGTCGTCTCCGCGTCGGCGTTGACGACCTGCAGGTCGGTGACGCAGCCGCCGGCGTCTGCGGTGGTCGTCGTCGCTCCCGCTGTCGTGGTCGCCCCTGCGTCCCCGGTCGTCGTGGTGGGACCGGCGTCGGCAGTCGTCGTGGTCGAGGCATCGTCGCTGCTGCACGCGGCGGCGAGCAGGAAGAGGGCGAGGACGGGGGCAGCGGTGCGGCGCATGGAGGCTCCGAGGGCGTAGGCGGACCGCCGCAGTCTCCGGCACGCCGCGAGACCTGTCAACGATCGCCACCGCCACGACGCGCCGAGGGCGCCCGCCGCAGCGGACGCCCTCGTGCCGGGTGGGCCGTAAGGGATTCGAACCCCCGACCCCCTGCGCGTCATGCAGGTGCTCTAACCAACTGAGCTAACGGCCCGAACGGCGCCGAGCGTACCAGTTCGCCCTCGGGACCGACCACGTCCGATCCACCGCTCGACGTCGTGGTCCGGCCCGCGATCCGCGAGGATGCCGACGTGCAGAGCACCGACCCTCCCCTGCCCCGGGACCAGTTCCGCGTCGTCGAGCACCGGCTCTCCCTCGACCACGCAGCGGTCGGTCCGCTGCCGCGGGTGGCCGTCGACGCCATGGCCGCGGTGGCCGGCGACTTCGCCCGGCTCGGATCTGACGCGTTCGAGGTCTGGGAGGAGCTGCCGGACCGAGCCCGCTCGACCGCAGCCCAGGTCCTCGGGGTCCCGAGCGACGACGTGGCGTTCGTCAAGAACACCACCGAGGGTCTCTCGTTCGTCGCCTCCGGCCTCACCTGGGCGCCTGGGGATCGCGTGCTCGTGCCCGATCGGGAGTTCCCCTCCACCCTGTACCCGTGGCTCGCGCTGCGCGACCTCGGCGTCGTCGTGGACCTGATCGAGCCGCGAGGCGAGGACTGGTCGCTGCCGATCGATGCGTTCGTCGAGCGCCTCGACGAACGACCGACGCGGCTCGTGTGCACCTCGTGGGTGCAGTTCGGCCGCGGGTGGCGCACGGACCTCGCCGAGCTGGCCGACGCGTGCCACGAGCGTGGAGCGCTGCTCGTCGTCGACATCATCCAGGGTGCCGGCGTCGTGCCGTGCGAGCTCGCGGCGTGGGGCGTCGATGCAGCTGCCGCCGACGGCCACAAGTGGCTGCTGGGCCCCGAGGGGCTCGGCGTGCTGTACGTGGCGCCCCCGCTGCGCGACGAGCTGCGCGTCCTCGAGCCCGGCTGGGCGTCGGTGCCGTGGCGCATGGAGTGGGACAACCTCGACTTCGCCCTCGACCCGACCGCGCGGCGATTCGAGGGCGGCACCCCCAACACCGCGGGCATGGCCGCGCTCGAGGCGTCGATGCAGCTGCTCCTCGACGCCGGCATCGATGCCATCGCCGCGCACGTCGCCGGACTGCTCGACCTGGCCGCCACCGGGCTCGTCGAGCTCGGCGCCGAGGTGCGCCGCGCCGCGCAGCCATCGGGTCGCGCCGGCATCCTCAGCTTCGCGGTGCCTGGACTCCCCGCCGAGGAGGCCGCCGAGTCCCTCCGCTCGAAGGGCGTGCTGTGCAGCCCCCGCGCCGGCGGCGTGCGCATCTCGCCGCACGGCTACAGCACCGCAGAGGACATCGATCGCCTCGTGTCGCTCGTCGCCGCCCTGCGGCCGGCGGGCGGGTCGTGACAAGATCCCGCTCATGGATCAGCACCACGCCCTGCGCATGCTCGCCGTCGGCCGGATCGGCGTCGGCGCCGCGCTCGTGATCGTGCCCCGAGTCGCCGGTCGCGGATGGTTCGGCGACGTCGTGGACAGCCCGGGAGCGAAGGTCGCCATCCGAGCGCTCGGCATCCGCGACCTCGCGCTCGGCCTCGGCACGTACCGGGCGCTCGAGACCGACACCGACGCCGAGAGCTGGGTGAACCTCGGCATCGCGTGCGATGCCGTCGACGCCGCTGCCACCGCGCTCGCGCTGCGCGACCTGCCGACCATGGGCGCGATGCGCGCCATCGCGGTCGCCGCCAGCGCGGTGGCCACCGGCGTGGCTGGCCGGGCGGCGCTCGCCCGCTGATCGACAGGTCGGCGACCGACGCGACGATGCCGTGCCCGCGGGCACGGCATCGCTGGGAGCGCCGGGCGGGATTTGAACCCGCGACTGTACGGCTTTGCAGGCCGTTCCCTTGGGCCGCTCGGGCACCGGCGCCTGGCACGCAGCACGTGCGGCGCACACCCTAGCCGCGGCGGTGCGTCACCCCGCCGCCCTCGGGAGCGCGGCGCCGAGCTCGGATGCGGCAGGATCTGGCATGGCCGACGACGATCGCGGCCCGGGCCGCTCACCCCTCGAGCGCCTCGGCATCCTCGCCTCCACCTCGGTCGAGGTCGCACCCGGCCTGCGCCACCTCGAGGTGTACACGCTGCACGGGCTGCTGACCGTGCTGTGGCACGAGCCCGCTGCATCCGACGTCGCCGGAGCGCCGGAGCCATCGGGCGGGGCCCTGCTGCTGCTCGGCGGAGCGATGGGAGGGCTGCTCGGCCCGGGGGCGGGGCTGTACCAGCGGCTCGGCAAGGAGCTGGCAGCGCTCGGCCACGCGGTGCTGCGCGTCAACTACCGCTCGCCGGACGACCCCACGCGCTGCGTGCACGACGTGCTCGCGGCAGCGGAGCTCGCCATCGGCGCCGGCGCTCGACGGTTCGCCTTCGGCGGCCACTCCTTCGGCGGGGCGGTCGCGGTGCGCTCCGCCACCGCGCTGCGCTCCAGCTGCGTCGCGGTGACGACCTTCGCCACGCAGTCGGCCGGCCTCGATGGCGCCGAGGCGCTCGCTGGGATCCCCGTGCTCGCCTTCCACGGCGATCGCGACGAGCTGCTCCCCGTGGCGTGCTCCGAGCTCCTGGTGTCGCTGACGGGCGGCGAGCTGGTCGTCGTGGCCGGCGAGGGCCACCTCATGGCGAACGCCACCGACCTGCTCGCCGAGCGGCTCGTGCCGTTCCTCGACCAGCGCCTGTCGGGCGATGCAGCACCTGGAGCACCAGGACCGACCGGGGTGTGACCCATGACCCTTGCAGCGCGTGCTGGCGACGTCCACGCTGATTGCCAGGCACGGCTCCGGGGGATGGGTCGGCCCCAGAGGGAGCTGAACCTGTGAGCACCGCCGATCCTGCGCCGCGGCTGGCGATCGACCGCGACGACGTCCCGCCGCCGGTCGCCGGAGACCACACGTGGGAGCTGCCGGGCACGCGGCTCAGCCGCCGAGCGCGCATCTACGCCACCGCGACGCGCATCGCTGCGCGCTACGCCGCCCTGAAGCTGCCCGGCCTCGGGGGCCGCGCCCGCCAGGAGGCGGCGCACCGCGCCAGCGCCCGAGAGATCTACGACACCGCTGTGCACCTGCGTGGCGGCTTCATCAAGTTCGGCCAGTTCGCCTCGGCGCGACCCGACCTCCTCCCGGCCGCCTACGTGGAGGAGCTGTCCAAGCTGCAGGATCGGGTGCCCCCTGCACCCCCAGCGGTGACGGTGCGCGTCATCGAGGAGGATCTCGGTCCTCTCGATGAGAGCTTCGCCGATCTGGACACGACCTGGGCGTCAGCGGCCTCTTTGGCGCAGGTGCACCGGGCGACGCGCCACGACGGCCGTCTGGTCGCGGTGAAGGTCCAGTACCCACGGGCGGCGGAGCTCGTGCCCGGCGAGGCATCCGACACGCGACGGATCCTCGAGCTGGTCGGCAAGGTCGTGCACCACGTCGACCTGCCGACGATCGCGGCCGCGCTCGAGCGCACGATCACCGAGGAGCTGGACTACGCGCACGAGGCGGCCAACGCCGAGCGCTTCGCCGCCAACTTCGCCCACGACCCCCGCGTGGTGGTCCCCGCCGTGCACCACGACCTCTCGCGAGGCCGGGTGCTGGTGCTCGACTGGATCGAGGGCGACAACCTCGCCCGTGCGCTGGCCGGCGCCGACCGCGACCTGGCGGAGGAGGCGGCGAAGATCCTCGTCGACTCCTACCTCCAGCAGATCCTCATCGACGGCTTCCTCCACGCCGACCCGCACCCCGGCAACTTCCTGCTGCAGCACGACGACGACGGGGTGCGCCTCGGCTACGTCGACTTCGGCTCCTGCGACGCCATCAGCGATGACACCCGGATGGCGCTGCGCGGGCTGTACGCGTCGGGGCTCGAGGGCAACATCGATGGCATCGCCGACGCGCTCGACGCGCTGGGGTTCCGGACCCGCTCCGGCGACCTCTCCGCGCTCGTGGCGTGGGCGAGCCTCTTCGACTTCAACGACGTGGACGACGACCCCGACGCGAAGTTCAACGCGCTGGTCGCCGCGGCGCGCGACGACCCGCTGGTGAAGCTCCCCGACGAGCTGATCATGATCGGGCGCGTCCTCATCGTGCAGACCGGCATGGTTGCGCAGCTTCGGCCCCGCTGGAGCATGGAGGAGCTGGTCGCGGCCCGCTTGGCCGAAGGAGGCTGACCGGGGCTTCGCCCCCGTAGCCTGTGCGGGTGCCGCTGCCCGCCTCGCTCGCGCCGCTGCGCCACCGCCAGTTCGCTGCGTTCTGGACGGCCGCGTTCCTCTCCAACATCGGCACGTGGATGGAGTCGGTCTCGGTCGGCGCCTACGTGACCGAGGCGACCGACCAGGCGCTGTGGGCTGGTCTCGTGGCTGCGGCAGCGTTCCTCCCCACCGGCCTCATGGGGCCGATCGGCGGAGCGATGGCCGACCGCTACAGCCGCCGGAAGATCCTGCTCGTCGCCAACGCGCTGAACCTGGCGGTGGCCGGCGTCCTGACCGCCCTCTTCGCCTCCGGCGACCCCGCACCTGGCCTGGTGACCGGCCTCGTGCTCGTCGCCGGGCTGTCCTTCGCGCTCGGGTTCCCGTCCTACCAGGCGCTGCTGCCCGACCTCGTGCCGCGCGAGGACCTGCTCGGCGCCATGGGGCTCGCATCCGCGCAGTGGAACCTCGGGCGGGTCATCGGCCCGGCAGCGGCAGGCGTGGTGCTCACCACCGGCGGGGTGGCGTGGGCGCTGGGCATCAACACCCTCACGTTCCTGGCGCCGATGGCCGTGCTGGTGTGGCTCACCCTCCCGCCGACACGCCCCCACGACGGCCAGCCCCTGCTGCGGTCCATCGCCGCCGGCGCCCGCTTCGCGTGGGCCGAGCCGGGTCTGCGCGTCACGCTGCAGCTGATGATCGTCAACACCGTGCTCATCGCGCCGTTCATCGGCCTCGTGCCCGCCATGGCCACCAAGGTGTTCGACGAGCCCGAGAGCGGCACCGCGCTGCTCGTCACCGCACAGGGCGTCGGCGCGGTGGTCGCGGGCCTCGCCGTCGGGCCGCTCGGCAAGCGCCTCGGCGTGCGCCGCGTGCTGCTGCGGTCGCTCCTCACCCTGCCGGCGACCCTCGCGCTCTACGCCCTCGCGCCCTCCCTCGGGCTCGCGGCGGCAGCGATCGTGCTGCTCGGCGGCGCCTACCTCCTCGCCCTCTCCACGTTCATGACCATCGCCCAGCTGCGGGCGCCTGACCACCTGCGAGGTCGGGTGCTCAGCCTCAACAACGTCATCCTGGGACTGCTCTACCCGCTCGGCCTCGTGGTCCAGGGTGCGATCGCGGACCGGATCGGCCTGCGCACGACCCTCCTCGGCGCCGCCGCCCTGCTGCTCGTCGTCTTGGCCATCGGTCGCCTGCTGCGCCCCGATGCGACCGCAGCGCTCGATGCGTCGACTGACAGCGTGCTAGCCGCACCCTGACCCCGGACGCGGGTCAGGGGCCCCGAAAAGGCCCCTGACCGACGCATCTGTGGAGCGGACGACCAGATTCGAACTGGCGACCCTCACCTTGGCAAGGTGATGCTCTACCAACTGAGCTACGTCCGCGTGCGGCGCGCAGTGTAGCAACGCCACGCCGATCCACGGCAAAGCCGAAACGGCGGCGTCAGAACGCTGCGATCCGCTCCCGCGTCCGACGGGCGAGCTCGTGCGCATGCTCACGCACGACGATCGAGTCCACGGTCGTCTCGACACCCTCGCTGTGCCGGAAGACGAGGCTGGCAGTGCGCTCGTCCTGCCAGCCCTGCACCGTCGTGCCGACGTCGAGGGGCACGACCACCACCAGCGGTGACAGCTCGGCGCCATCGACCACCAGGAGGCGTCGATCGGTCAGGGCGGCGACCGCGTGCTCGCCGCCGACCTTGCCCAGCACCAGCGCATCTGCCTGCTCGCCGTCGTCGAGCAGCGCGGCGAGCACCGCGATGGCGGTCTTCGCCTTCTTGCGCGCACCGCCTCCGGCGCGCTCGACGAGGACACCCAGACCGTGCGGATCGACCGGGGCAGCAGGCGCAGCAGGCGCAGCAGGCGCAGCAGCAGGGGGAGGTGGTGGCGGCGCGGCAGAAGACGGAGGCGGTGGCGGAGCGGGCGCCGCGGTCGCGAGCGCGGCGAGGTCGCCTGCAGCGGCCTCCTCGCGGTCGTGCACGAGCGCGTCCTGCTCAGCAGCACGAGCGGCCTCGGCCTCGGCCTCGGCATCCTGCACATCGGTCCCCCCCGGCGGCGGCGGCGGGGGTGGCGGCGGGGTCATCACCATCGGCTTCGCGTCTGCGGCCTCGGCCACGAGAGCGTCGACCTCCTCGTCATCGAGGAGGTCCTCAGCATCAGCCGCAGCATCGGCCTCGACCTCAGCCACCGGCTCGGGCTCGACCTCAGCCACGGGCTCCGGCTCCGGCTCCGGCTCCGGCTCCGGCTCCGGCTCGACCTCAGCCACGGGTTCCGGCTCCGGCTCCGGCTCCGGCTCGACCTCAGCCACCGGCTCGGGCTCGACCTCAGCCACGGGCTCCAACTCCGGCTCCGGCTCCGGCTCGACCTCAGCCACCGGCTCCGGCTCGGGCTCGACCTCAGCCACCGGCTCGGGCTCGACCTCAGCCACCGGCTCCGGCTCGACCTCAGCCACCGGCTCCGGCTCCGGCTCCGGCTCGACGTCAGCCACCGGCTCGGGCTCCGACTCGGTCACCGCCGGGGGCGGCGGAGGGGGCGGCGGAGGCGGTGGCGGCGGAGGGGGTGGAGGGGGCGGCGGCGGTGCAGCGCTGATCGGTGCGGCATCGGTGGTCGTCACCGCGTCCGCCGTCGCGGCCGGGACCGCCGGCGCCGGAGCGGCAGCTGGCAGTCGCGTTCCGCAGTGGACGCAGAACTTCGAGCCATCGGGGCTGTCCTTGCTGCAGGAATCGCAGATCATCAGCGTCGCTCCGTCTCCCCATGCACCGCGCCTGCGGCGGTGACGGCGTCACGATACGCGACGCACCGGCTGCGTGCGACGCCTCCGCCGCCGAGCGCAGCGACCGATCCGCCGCCGCCCTCGCTCAGCGGTGCTCGAGCGCTCGCTCCAAGGCGGCGCGCCCGCGCTCCGACAGCGCGAGCGAGCCGGCGGCGGCGAGCGCCGCTGGGCTCATCTTGCGCGCCGTGCGCGCCAGGACCTCGACCGCCTGCTCCGCGCCCAACCGATCGAGGAGCTCGTCGAGCTGCAGCTCGAGGAAGGTGAGGCACAGCGCGTCCTCGTGCACCTGCACCCGGATGTCGGCGCCGAGGCCCTCCTTGCGGACCAGCCGCTCCACGTCCTCGATCGCGGCGACGTCCCACCCGACCTCGGTGAGGATGGCTGCCACCTCCGCGGCGTGGCGCTGCTTCTGCGCCGACCGCCAGCGGAGGTACCCGGCGCGTCCTGCTGGTGCGGCCGAGCGGGGCTCGACCCAGCGACGCAGGTGGTGTGCCCGCACCGCCACACGCTGGGCGGCGTCGGCCCCAGGATCGAGCGCCAGCAGCCAGCGAGTCGCTCGCTCGGCGTGCACGAGCTCCTTCGGTCGGGGATGCCCGCCATGGTCGATGAGGTTCGGATCCGCAGCGTTGGCCGCGTCGATGGCGGCGATCGCCTCGAGCAGGTGGCCGTCGGCCTCAGGCATCGCCGCGCTCGACCGGCGAGCGCAGGTCGATGCGCAGGACGAGCACGCCGTCCTCCATCGTCGAGGTGGCATCGCCGATCATGGCGTAGTCCTGGAAGTCCTGCTGGGCCTGGTCGACGAAGCGCTGCCGCTCATCGCCGCCGACGGGGGGAAGGGGGCGCCGGCGCACGGCGTCGGCTCGCTCGGCGAACCTGCGCACCATCGCCTCGGGATCGAATGCAGCCATGGGCGCCAACCTACCGGTCGCAGCGACAGCAGCGGGCCCCTGGTCGGCGAGCGCGCTGCCTCAGCGGCGTCGCCCCGTCGACCCGACGAGGTCGTCGAGATCGACGACCTGACGCTCCGAGGTGCCGGCCGGCCGCGTGACGCGCCAGTAGGTGATGGTGAGCCACGCGACGACGACGGAGAGCAGCAGCAGCAACCCGACCGCCACCCACAGGCGCGTCGACGTGGAGTCGGCGCCTGCGTCGTCGCCGGCATCAGCCGCTACCGGTGCCACGGTCGGGGTCACCGCCGGGACCGTGGCGGGCGCGGTGCCCTCGATGAGCAGCGACGGCGCCGTCGTAGTCGGACCCTCCTGGGCCGACGCGTGGACGGAGCCGACGACCGGCAGGACGAGGCCGCCGACGACGAGGCCGACGACGAAGACGAGCGATCGCGTGCGCAGCGGCATGTGCATCCTCCCCGTCAGCTCGTGACCCGGCAGCCAGCGCCCCATCGGCACGGCGCGCGATCGTACCCCTGACACCGCCCCGAGGCCGCCACCGACGTCAGGCCCGGCGCTGGTGTGCGGGGCACCACCAGGTCGTGCGACCGCCAACGGTGCTGCGCACCAACGCCGTGCCGTCGCGCGGGCAGCGACCGCCGGGATGTCGGTGCGCCACGAGGTCGCCGGTGTGGCTCCCTCCCCGATCGAGGAGCTCGGGGAGCATCTCTCCGAGCGTCTGCTGGAGGTGGCGGTGGTCGCCGGGCGCCAGGGCGCCAGCGGGTTGGGTCGGGTCCAGCGCTGCCCGCCAGAGCAGCTCATCGACGAGGAGGTTCCCCAGGCCTGCGATGCGGTGCTGGTCGAGCAGCCTCGCCTTGAGCGCAGCACGAGCGCCGACGAGCGCACCGCCGAGTGCGCCGACCTCGACGCCCCACGCGTCGGGCCCGAGGTGCCCCAGATCGGGGTCGACGTCGAAGCCCCCGAGGCGCCTCGGATCGCGAAGCACCAGCGCACCGGCGCGCGCTGCGGTGCCGCCTGGGGCGAGGCGCACGACCAGCCGATCCCACGACGGGTCGTCGCGCGTGCCGCCGTAGGCGAGGCGATCGATCGCGGCACGGCCGTCGAGGAGGAGTCGGCCGGTCATGCCGAAGTGCAGGACGAGCTCGCCTCCGTCGGTCTGCAGGATGACCAGCTTGCCGACGCGTCCTGCGCCGAGGACGGTGCGGCCGCGCAGCCGCACCGCCGAGCGCGCCGCTCCGGCGGTGCGCGGCGCCATCGGATCGCAAACATCCACCGAGGTGATCCGCCGACCGACGGCGCCGAGAGCGAGCCTTCGGTACAGCTCGGCCTCGAGCATCTCGGGCACGTGGCCGGCCGCTGATCAGTACTTGCCGGCGACGTCAGCCGATGCCGTCGTCGTCGCCGGGCGCACCAGCTCTGCACCAGCCGCATCCACGTCGGGCACCGGCACCGAGCGCTCGCCAGGTGCTGGGATCCGGTAGCCGCGCAGCGCCGGCCAGCCGATGGCATCCGCACGCCGGCGCTGCCGTCGGGTGAGGTCGCCCACCAGGCCGAAGGCCAGCGCCGCGGTGAGCAGCTCGATGCCGTGCACGGCCATCCGCAGCACAGCGACCCGGTCGCGGTCATCGATCGAGACGGCGGAGGGCTCGACGAGCAACGAGGTCCCGACGAGGAGGAACGGCGTGACGACAGCGGTGGCCCACCACACGCGCAGCGCTAGGGGCACCGGGGCGCTGCGCCACGACACCGACGGGTGCAGCTCCCGATCGGGGTCCGCTCCGCGCCAGAGATCCGAGAGGACCAGCAGCGGGCGGTGCAGGTTGACGATCGGCACGATCCACGACGCGAGGACCTCGGTCGGTGCCCAGCGCAGCCCGCGGGCGCCGAGCGCCGGCAGGTTCCGGTAGGCGTGCGTCGACCACAGGGCGAAGAGGCCGATCGCAACCAGCGCCACGAGGAGCCCGACCCGATCGAGCGCCCCGAGCCAGCTCTCCGCCAGCGCCGCTCGGTCGGCTGCAGAAGCGCTCCCCGTGCGCGCCAGGTGATCCAGCGATCGCTCCCATGCGATCGCTGCCGCCATCCCGGCGAAGGCCACGCCGGCGAGGATCGCAGTGGCGCCGCGCACCGCGCGCCCGTAGGTGGCGGCGTCGACGAAGGCTGGAACCTCGTCGGTCGTCCGCCCTGGCCACACGGGGAACTCCGATCCCCACCCGGTGGGCCAGGGAGCACCCGGCTCCGGCGGCTCCCAGCCGGCACGAGCAGCCGGATCCTCGAGCGCCATGCCGCAGCTCGCGCAGAAGCCGTCACCAGGGGTGACGTGACGGTCGCAGCGCGGGCAGCGCTCGCCATCGACCGCGGACTCGCCCTGCGCGACGTGGTCCACGGCTGCTGAGGTCCGGTCCTCGGGAGCCCACGTCGGGTTGTGGCGGGCCGAGGGAGCCGGAGCCCGGCAGTAGGGGCAGTAGCGGTCCGTCTCCCCCAGCTCGACCCCGCACCGCAGGCACGCAACCATGGGCCGCAGCGTACCGATGCCGACGAGGCGGGGTGGGCTGGTGCGCACCGGGCTCCCTGCGCTCGACTGGGGGCCAGCACCGACCAGGGGGAGCCATGACGACGCACGCAGCACCGATGGTGCGCACCGAGCAGCGAGGGCGGGTCCGCACCATCGTGCTCGATCGCCCCGAGAAGCGGAACGCGCTCTCGCAGGCGATGTGGCTGGCGCTGCGCGACGCGCTGGTGGAGGCGTCCGACGACGACGGCACGTCGGTGGTCGTGCTCACCGGCACCGGAGACTCGTTCACCGCCGGACAGGACCTCGGCGAGATGGCGGATCCGAGCGTCCTGGCAGGCGAGGAGCCGGGGTTCCTCGCTCTGATGCCGGTGGTCGAGGAGCTCCGCAAGCCGCTCGTGGCGTCGGTCAACGGCGTCGGCGTCGGCATCGGCATGACGATCCTGCTGCACTGCGACCTTGTCGTCGTCGCCGACGAGGCGCGCGTGCGAGCGCCGTTCGTCTCCCTCGGCGTGACGACCGAGGCATCGGCCAGCGTGCTGCTGCCGGCCACGATCGGGTGGCAGCAGGCCTGCAGGGTGCTGTTCACCGAGCCGTGGCTCACCGGCCCGGAGCTGGTCGAGCTCGGCATGGCGGTGCGCAGCGTGCCGCGCGCTGAGCTGGCGGCGGTGACCGATGAGCTCGCCCAGCAGGTGGCGGGGCTCCCGTTGGCGTCGCTGATCGCGACCAAGGAGCTCCTCCTCGCTGGACGCCTGGATGCGATCCGCGCTGCTCGCCACCGGGAGCTCGCCGTGTTCGAGCGGCTCGTCGGCGACGCCACGAACGCGGCGGCCCTGAGCGCCATCCTCGAGCGCGAGACCGGGGGCTGAGGTCCGTCTGGCGCTGCCCTCAGCGCTCGGGTTCGTCGGAGACCTCGAGGGCCTGGAGGAGGTCTGCGCGCAGATCGTCCACGTGCTCGAGGCCGACCGACAGCCGGATCGTGCCGTCACCGATGCCAGCTGCAGCGAGCTCCTCGGAGGTCAGCCCGGCGTGGGTCGTCGACGCGGGGTGGGTGACGAGCGTCTCGGGTCCGCCGAGCGAGGTCGCCAGCTGGGCCAGCTGCACGCCCTCGACGAACCGTCTCCCAGCCGCGGCGCCTCCAGCCAGGTCGAACGACAGGAGGCTCCCCGGGAGCCGCATCTGACGCTTCGCCAGCTCGTGCTGCGGGTGCGAGGCGAGCCCCGGGTAGCGGACCGACGCCACCGCCGGGTGCCCCTCCAGGGCGCTCGCCAGCACGCCGGCGGTGGCGCACTGGCGCTCCAAGCGCACCGACAGGGTCCGCAGCCCCCTGATGCCGTTCATGGCGTCGTAAGGCGAGGCGTTGGCTCCTTGCAGGATGGCGAACCCCCAGAGCCAGGCGATCAGCTCCTCGGAGCCTGCGACGACCCCGAGTGTGGCGTCGTTGTGCCCAGCCATCCCCTTCGTGGCCGCGTGCAGCACCAGGTCCACCCCGTGGTCGAGCGGTCGCTGGATCAGCGGTGTGGCGAACGTCGAGTCGACGACGGTGATCGGCCCGCGCAGCGAACCGAGCGCTTCGAGGTCCACGAGATCGAGCTGCGGGTTCGCCGGGGTCTCGACCAGCACCACCTGCGTCTTGCCGGGACGCACCGCCGCCTCGATCGCGCCGTGGTCGGTGGCGTCGACCAGGGTGACGTCGATGCCCAGGCGCGGGCACGCCGTCGCCAACAGCAGCGAGGTCAGCGAGTACAGCTGCCGCGCAGCGACGATGTGGTCACCGGTCGAGCAGAGGCCCAGCACCACCGCCGAGATCGCTCCCATGCCCGACGAGAAGGCCCGGGCCCGCTCGGCGCCCTCGAGGGCAGCGACCGCGTCCTCGAAGTCGTCCACGGTGGGGTTGCCGTGGCGCGTGTAGAACGCACCCGGCCGGTTGCTGCGCGCAGCTGCCGCTGCGCTGGCGGCGTCGGGCGACGTGAAGACGGTCGAGGTCCACGCCACCGGTGCCAGCGCGTCGCCGTTGCGGGCGCGACCGGCCCGGATGGCGGTCGTCTCGGGGTGCAGCGCATCGTGCGACGGCTCGCTCATGTCCGATCCTCCGTGGGGTCCAGGTCGTCGAGGAAGGCTCGCAGCGCGGCGCCGACCTGCTCGTGCTCGATCAGGAACGCGTCGTGGCCCTGGTCGCTCTCGATGGTGCAGTGCTGCACGGCCGTGCCGTTGGAGCGCAGCACGTCGCGCAGGAGCTCCTGCTGGTGCGGCGGGTACAAGGCGTCGGAGGTGATGCTCACGGTGAGGGTGGGCGCGACGATGCGCTCCATGGCTGCGCCGACGCCGCCACGGCTGCGGCCGATGTCGTGGAGGTCCATCGCCTTGCTGAGCCGAAGGTAGGTGTTGGCATCGAATCGCCCACACAGCTTGACCCCGTGGTAGTCGAGGTAGCCCTCCACATCGAAGCGCATGTCGAGCGTGAACGCGTCCAGCGGGTCGAGGAGCTTGCGCCCGAAGCGCTGGGTGAACGCCGCGTCGCTGCGGTACGTGATCTGCGCGATGGATCGTGCGAGCGCCAGCCCGCGGTTCGGCCCGGTCGGCCCGTCGTAGTAGTCCCCGCCGGCGAACGCGGGGTCCAGGGCGATCGCCGAGCGCTCGACCGCGCTGTAGGCGATCTGCAGGGCAGACGCCGCCGCTGCCGATGCCATCGGCACCAGCGACCGCACGCGCTGCGGGTACATCACGCCCCACTCGAGCACCTGCATGCCGCCCATCGAGCCGCCCACCACCGATGCCCACCGAGCGATGCCGAGCCGGTCGGCGAGCGCGGCCTGGGCGCGCACCATGTCGCGGATCGAGATCACCGGGAAGGATGCGCCGTAGGGCGTGGCGGTGCCCGGTTGCGCAGAGGCCGGCCCCGTCGTGCCCTGGCAGCCCCCCAGCACGTTGGAGGCGACCACGAACCAGCGATCGGTGTCGAGCGCGCGACCCGGACCGATGAGCTCGTCCCACCACCCCTCGGAGGGGTGACCGTGCCCGCTGGGACCGGCGGCGTGGCTGTCGCCGGTCAGCGCGTGGCACACGAGCACCGCGTTCCCTGCGTCGTCATCGAGCGCACCCCAGGTCTCGTACGCCACGGTGACGTCGCGCAGCGCGCCGCCGCCCTCGAGGGCGAACGGGCGACCAGGCGCGATCTCGACCAGCTGCCGACGACCCACCTCGTCGCCGAGGCGCCACGCTCCCGTCGGCGGCAGGGCGCGGAGATCGACCGCTGCGGCGCTGGGCCTGCCCGTCACGGGGCGCGCAGCGATGGAGCCGTCGCCGCTCACCTCAGCTCCACGGGTCGATGGGTCGCTCACGCCTTCGCTCCTGCACGGGACGGACACGACGGCGCCGGCGACGGGGCCGCACACCCAGGCGTGCGCTCCCGTCGGACACTTCGTTGCCTCGCGTGCTGCGAGGCCGCATCCCCACCCGAGGGCGGGATGGCACCTTGGGTGTCCGTCCCAGGTTGCCGGACCCGGTCGCCCGGGCCACTCATGATGTCGTGCATCAGCGTGGCCGTGGCCCGCCCTCGCCGTCAAGCACGTTCGAGCCCTCGGGTGCGTGGCGGGCGGCGAGCGACAGGTGACCGGGCAGCCCCACGAGGTCGGTGAGCGACGAGAACGGCGCCACGCCGTCGAGCTCGTCGCGCAGGGTGCCCTCGGTGTGCAGCTGCGCGAGCAGACCACGGGCACCCCCGACGATGCCCAGCAGGAGGCTGAGCGGCGACACCACGAGCGAGAAGCCGAGCTCGCCGAGCTCCGATGGCGTCAGCAGCGGCGTCCGCCCGGTCTCCACCATGTTCGCGACCAGCGGCACGCCGTCGAGCGCGGCGCCGATGGCCGCGAGCTCGTCGACCGAGGTCGGTGCCTCGACGAACACGGCGTCGACCCCCAGCTCCGCAGCACGGCGGCCGCGGTCGATCGCCTCCTGCAGGCCGAGGGGACCGCGGGCATCGGTGCGCGCGGTGATGTGGAGGTCGCCGCGCTCCTCCATCGCGACGCGGAGCTTCGCCAGCCACGCCTCGACGGGCACCACCTCCTTGTCCGCCATGTGGCCGCACCGCTTCGGCCACACCTGGTCCTCGAGGAAGAGGCCGGCCGCGCCGGCGGCCTCCCACAGCGCCACGGTGCGCGCCACCGCCGGCGCGTCGCCGTAGCCGGTGTCGGCATCGACGATCAGCGGCAGCTCCGGCACCGCCGCACACGTCCGGCGAGCCACGTCGGCCATCTCCGCCTGCCCCAGGAGCCCGATGTCGGGCTCCCCCAGGTGCGATGCAGCGACGCAGAAGCCCGACACGAACGCAGCCGCGAACCCGGCCTCGCGCACGAGCAGCGCTGAGAGCGGATCCCACACGCCGGGCAGGAGCAGCGGGCCGTCCGACGTCGCCATCGCCTCACGCAACCGCTGAGCTCGCACGTGCCCTCCCCTCGCAGCGGGCCAGGCTACCGGCGCGCACCCAGGCGCCCGGCGACCCGGGGCAACCACCACGCCGCCACCTCGGGGCTGCATCGGTAGGCCGCACCCATCACCTCTCCGAGCTCCTGGAGCCACGCCGCATCGGGCACGCCGGCGAGCGACTCGATCAGCGCTGCGCCGGCACGCCAGGCGGCGGCGTCGCTCGGCAGCGGCAGGGCGCGCAGCACCGAGGCGCTCACCCGGACCGATCCGACGGAGCGGCCGGTGCCGGCTCGCTGGGCGAGGACCCAGGCCGATGCGGCCGGCGAGCAGAGCACCGCTGCGGCTGCCCACTGGTCGTCGCCCTCGACCGACACGACGGGGGTGCAGGGCACGTCGGCACCCACGCGGTCCACGATGGCCTCGATGACCGGCGTCTGCGTGGCCACGAGCACCTTCGGCACCCGCCGCGCCTCGCACCAGCGGGCAGCTCGCTCGTCGTGCGCTGCGAGCTCCAGCGGGTCGATGCACGGCGCGTGCAGCCGCTGTCCTCCGATGCGGGCCGACGCGCTCCCCCATCGACGGTCCAGCGGATCGATGAGTCCGCTGGTCAGCACCGGTCGACAGCCGGCGTGCGACGGGTCGTGCTCACGGACCACTGCGGCGAGCGCGTAGAACTCGTCGCGGAACCCGGCGGTGATCCGCCATCGGTCACCGAGGTGCCCGTGCGCTCCCGCGCGCACCGCGGGGATGGCGTGCGCGGCTGCGATCGCCGGCGACCAGCGATCGACGAGCTGGCGGCGCTCGACCACGGCGACCGGGCGCGGCGGGAGGCCAGCGGTCACCGCGACGACCGGGCGCACCTCGAAGCGATCGGGCGCGACGTCGATGATCGGCACCGCGACGCGCACCGCGGTGCCCTCGAAGCAGGGCTCGTCGTCGATCCAGACCTCGCGCAGCGCGCCGCGCTCTCCCGCCAGCGTCCGCACCGCTCCGGCGTCATCAGCGCCCAGCAGGGTGCGCGGGACGACCAGGGCCACGACGCCTGCGCCGACCGCCCGCAGCGCAGCGTCGAGGAAGCGGGCGGCATCGTCCGCGTAGCGCATCCCGCCGCCCCCGGCGGTGGTGGCGCCGCCTGATCCGACGGGGCTGCGAAACGGGGGGTTGCCGACGACCAGATCGATGGGAGCGAGGCGATCGAGCATCACGAGCGCGTCACCGACGACCACGCCGGTGGGCGCAGCGCCGCAGCCGTGGCCACGAGCCCACAGCGTGAGCGCCGCCACGGTCACCGCAGCCGCGACCGGATCGACGTCGAGCGCGTGCAGGATGCCGTCGAGCACCTCGTCCACGCTGCACCCGCGCCGGACGAGGGCGTCGGCGATGGCGATGGCGAACACGCCGCCGCCGCAGGCGGGATCCACGGCTCGACGCGGCGTCGGGCGATCGTCGAGCGCGCGCTCGACGATCGCTGCGGCAAGCGACGGCGGAGTGCGGACGACGCCGCCGGACCGGCGCTGCTCGGCGACCAGCAGCCGGTGGTGCAGCTCGTCGAGCAGCAGCGGATCAGGTGCGGGCGCCGGTCGGACCGGTACCGCGGCCGCTCCGCCGACGAGGACCGCGTCGTCGCCGATCAGCGCACCGATCGAGCGCGCTGCGCCGCTGAGCGCGGCGGCACGACCGTGCTCGAGCGCGATGTTCGTGACGTGGTCCAGCCACGCGCCGCGCTCGCCGGGGGACGTCAGCGGACGATCAGGTGCAGCCCGGCGACGGCGTGCAGACGTCGACGGTGATGTTGATGACCTTGTTGCCGGCGTAGATCGTGATCTTGCCGCTCGCTCCGATGTCCTGCGTTCCCCCGATGGTGATGGTCGTCGAGCCTCCAGGGGCCAGCGAACCGCTGCGGGGGCTCATCGTGACACCGGTGCCCGATGGGCCGCCGGACCACTGGCCGGCCGCGGTGCCGGTGTTGCGGAGCGAGAACGTGCGCTGGCTGCCCTTCGGGAAGCGGAGGCTGCTCGTGCTGGCGCTGAAGTTGGCCGTGCCTGCCGGCGGCGGCGGCGGCAGGATCACCACCGGTGGCGGCGGGGGCGGTGGCGGCGGCGTCGGCACGAACAACGACGTCGACGTGGAGGACGACGTGCTGCTGGAGGTCGACGACGACGTCGACGACGAGGTGGATGACGACGTGGTGGCCGCCGCAGTCGTGGTGGTCGCCTCCTCGGTCGTCGTGGGCGCCTCGGTGGTGTCGGTCGTGTCGTCGGTGGTGTCGGTGGTGCCGTCGGTGGTCGGCGCTGCGGTGACGGTCGGGCCGGCGGTCACATCCTCGCCCTTGCCGCCGTCGTCGCCGCCCATGAGCATGAGCAGGACGCCGAGGCCGATGACGCCGAGGACCACGACCGCGGCGATCATGCCGCCCCTGCCACCACCGCCGCCCGCACCTGCGGGCGCAGTGGACGTGGCCGCGACCGTGGCCCCGGTCGCGACGCCGCCGGACTGCGCCGCCAACCATGCGGCCTCGGCCTCAGCGGAGACCTCGCCATCCTCCATCACGGTGGTTGCATCGCCGGCATCGCCGGCACCACCTGCGTCGGCAACGGCTCCCTCGGCGACGTCGTCGCCACCGAGCGCTGCCGCCTCGTCGGCCAGGCCGACCGCTGCTGCAGCACCGCCGACGCCTGCCGCGGCGACCAGAGCGCCGTCATCGTCATCCTCGTCCTCGTCCTCGAGGACCTCCTCGTCGCTCGCGACCTCGGTGCCGCACTCGCCGCAGAAGGTGGCTCCTGCCCGCAGGGGCTCGCCGCACTCGCCGCAGAGCCACACCAGCTCCTCGTCGTCGAGCACCTCGGCCTCCGCCGCCGGCTCGCCGCCGGACGTGTCGTCGGGGAGCAGCGCCACCAGGCCGGCATCGAATGCGTCGTCGTCCTCGTCGGCGTCGTCGTCGGCGTCGAGGTCCTCCTCGGACAGGTCATCGAGGGCAGCGTCGATCTCGTCCTGGTCGTCGCGCGCGGCGACCTCCTCGAGCGCCTCCTCGTCGGCCTCGCCGGCTCCCTCGAGGTCGTCGGCCGCACCGCTCTCAGCTGCCTCGTCGGCCTCCCCCGCGTCGCCGGATTCGGCGGCTGCGGGCTGCATGGCGCCGCACTCGCCGCAGAAGCCGGCCCCGTCGGGCAAGGGCTCGCCGCAGGACACGCAGGCGCCGTCGTCGGCGTCGGCCGCGTTGCGGCCCAGCGAGAAGAGGGTCTGCGGGAGCTCGGGCTCCTCGGTGCTGTCGTCGGCCATCGATCCCCCGGGACTCGGTCACGAAATCGCCGTGACGCTAGCGGACCGGACCACCTCCGCGCGCCGCGTGGCGGCGTGGCCCCGCTCGGCGACGGCCGAGCGTGCAGGCGCAGCCGCTCAGCCGGTGGCGAGGCTCTGCGCCACCTCCGGGCGGTGGAGCTTCCATATGAAGCCGTCGTAGAAGACGTGCAGCCCGCCGAGGGTGAAGAAGACCAGCGCGTACGCCACGGGCGACCCGTAGAGCTCGAGCAGCGTGACCACGCCGACGATGGTGCCGAGGTACAGCGCGAGGAACCCCGTGCGCCCCGGCCGGGCGCGCACCGCGCGCCCCAGCGGGGAGGGGTCGTCGAGGGCGACGTAGCGGCGACCGAGCGCCTGGTGCACGATCACGAAGTACTCGACGGCGTGGGCGCCCACGTAGCCGACGAAGCCGGCGATGGGGTGCACGAGGATCAGCGCGAACAGCGCCAACGTCGAGCCGAGGTAGAGCTGCTTGGCCGGGTTCGCTGCGGCGCCTGCGCGCAGCTCGCGCCGCACCCAGGTGGTCAGCAGCGCCGCCACGACAGCGGCTGCGGGCACCAGCAGCAGCTGCGCCACCGGCTGCAGGTCGGTGAGGACCTCCACCCCGGCTCGGTTGGCGCCCCCGAGGCCCAGCACGTCGGCGCGCTCAGGAGTTCGGGCATCAGCGCCCACCCACACCAGCGCCAGCGCCAGCAGAGCGAACAGCAGGTTGCGCTCGAGGCGGCCGTCCTGCTCCCCCGCCTTGCGGCCGTAGATGCGCGTGATGCCGTAGCGCTGCATGAGGGTGTGCTCGGCGTTCCACAGGCCACCGACGATCGCGAGCGTCACGAAGCTCACCTGCAGCGCCAGGGCGATGGCCACGACGAACACCAGCGGGCTCCACGTGAACACGCGGCGAGCGAGATCGAACTGGTTGCGGTCCCCGTACACCAGGGCGACGGTGAGGGGCTGGTGCGAGAACGACAGCAGGAACACCGCCGACATCCACACCTGCAGGGAATCCACGTCGCCGGAGAGCCGCCAGGCGACGAACGAGAACGGCACCCACGCCAGCGCGAGGGCGGCGTCGCGTGCAGGCCCGTGGATCCAGCGGGCGCGCTCGGCGACGTCCGCCAGCGCGGTCATGCCCCGAGGCCGTCCCCGGCCTCTGGCTTCCAGGCGGCCAGATCGGCCAGCCGCGGATCGTTCGAGAACACCTCGACGATGGGCAGCTTGAGCCCGAGGCGGCGCTGGAGCTGCCGCACCGGCATCTCCTCGTCCCAGCGCACCAGCGTCACCGCGACGCCGGACTCCCCCGCTCGAGCCGTGCGCCCCGAGCGGTGCAGGTAGGTCTTCGCGTCCTCGGTGGGGTCGTAGTGGACCACCACGTCGACGTCGTCGACGTGGATGCCACGGGCGGCCACATCGGTGGCCACGAGCACGTGGAGCTTGCCGGAGCTGAACCGGTCCAGCGCCTGCTCACGGGCGCTCTGGCGGAGATCGCCGTGGATCGCCGCGGCGTCGATCCCCTCGTCGATGAGGCGCTCGACGACCTTGTCCACCCCGCGCTTGGTGTTGCGGAAGATCAGCGTGCGGTTGGCGTTGCGAGCGATCGCGGCGGCGACCTTGATCTTGTCCATCTCATGGACCGAGAGGAACAGGAGGTGCATCCGGTCGACGGTGATCTGCTCCTCCTCGACCTCGCACATCACCGGCTCGGTCTGGTACCGCTCGATGAGCACGGCCACGACGCCATCGAGGGTGGCGGAGAACAGGAGCGTCTGGTGGCTCCCCTCGACGTGGCGCAGGATCCACTCGACCTGCGGGAGGAAGCCCATGTCGGCCATGCGGTCGGCCTCGTCGACGACGACCATCGTGAGGTCCGCCACCGAGATCGCCTTGCGCTCGATGAGGTCGATCATCCGTCCCGGGGTGGCGACGACGAGGTCGACGCCCGCCTCGATGCGCTTGATCTGCTTGTCGATGTCGGTGCCGCCGTAGATGGCCTCGACGACTCGCCCGCGCGTCCGAGCGAGCGGCTCCAGCTCCTCGGCCACCTGCACCGCGAGCTCGCGGGTGGGCACCATGACGAGCGCCGTGGGGCGACCTGGCTCGGCGTCGACGAGGCGCTCGATGGCCGGGATGCCGAATGCGAGGGTCTTGCCGGAGCCCGTCTTCGCCTTGCCGCACACGTCGCGGCCGGCGAGCGCGTCGGGGATGGTCATCGACTGGATCTCGAACGGGGCGAGGATGCCACGTGAGGTGAGCACGGCCACCAGGTCATCGGCGACCCCCAGGTCGCTGAAGCCGTTGCCGCCGTCGTCGTCGTCGAGCTCGTGGCTCGTGGGGGGAGGTGAGGTCATGTGGTGCCTGGCGCGATGGGCGGTCCGCCCGCCACCGGGGCGGGCGGACCGGCGGTGATCAGTAGCGGTAGTGGTCCGGCTTGTAGGGGCCGTCCACGGGGATCCCGAGGTAGGAGGCCTGCTCCTCGGTGAGCTCGGTCAGGCGCACGCCGAGGGCGTCGAGGTGCAGGCGTGCGACCTTCTCGTCGAGGTGCTTGGGCAGCGTGTACACCTTGCGCTCGTAGAAGTCCGGGTGACCGAACAGCTCGATCTGGGCGATCACCTGGTTGGTGAAGCTGCTCGACATCACGAAGCTCGGGTGGCCGGTCGCGCAGCCCAGGTTCAGCAGCCGCCCCTCGGCCAGCATGATCACCGAGTGGCCGTCGGGGAAGACGTACTCGTCGACCTGCGGCTTGATGTTGATCACCTGCACGTCTGACATGCGCGAGAGGCCGACCATGTCGATCTCGTTGTCGAAGTGCCCGATGTTGCCGACGATGGCCTGGTGCTTCATCTTCGCCATGTGCTCGGCTGTGATGATGTCCTTGTTGCCGGTGGTGGTGATGAAGATGTCGGCGCGCTCGATCACGTCCTCGATGCGCACCACCTCGTAGCCCTCCATCGCCGCCTGAAGCGCGCAGATCGGGTCGATCTCGGTGACCACCACGCGGGCGCCCTGGCCGCGCAGCGACTGGGCGCAGCCCTTGCCGACGTCGCCGTAGCCGCAGACCACGGCCATCTTGCCGCCGATCATCACGTCGGTGGCGCGGTTGATGCCATCGATGAGCGAGTGCCGGCAGCCGTAGAGGTTGTCGAACTTGGACTTGGTGACCGAGTCGTTGACGTTGATAGCCGGGAACAGCAGCGTGCCGGCCTGCTCCAACTGGTAGAGGCGGTGCACGCCGGTGGTGGTCTCCTCCGTCACGCCGCGGAGCTGCTCGGCGATGCCGTGCCACAGCTTCGGCTCGTCGGCGACGGTGCGGCGCAGGACGCTGAGGACGACCTTCCACTCCTCGCTGTCGTCGTCGCTGTCGGCCGGGACCTCGCCGGTGCGCTCGTACTCGACGCCCTTGTGGACCAGGAGCGTCGCGTCGCCGCCGTCATCGAGGATCATGTTGGGACCGGCGCCGTCGGGCCAGCGCAGCACCATCTCGGTGCACCACCAGTACTCCTCGAGCGACTCGCCCTTCCATGCGTACACGGGGACGCCGGCGGGCGCGTCGGCGGTGCCGGTGGGGCCGACCGCGATGGCCGCAGCCGCGTGGTCCTGGGTGGAGAAGATGTTGCAGGACGCCCACCGGACCTCGGCGCCGAGCGCGGTCAGCGTCTCGATGAGCACCGCGGTCTGGATGGTCATGTGCAGCGAGCCGGTGATGCGGGCGCCAGCGAGGGGCTGGGCATCCGCGTACTCGGCCCGCAAGGCCATGAGGCCGGGCATCTCGTGCTCTGCGAGTCGGATCTCCTTGCGGCCGAACTCCGCGAGGGAGAGGTCGGCGACCTTGAAGTCGTTCTCGGTGGTGATCGTGGACATGCGCGCTCCAATGGCGAATCGGTACAGGGTCACGGGGCCGGGGGCATCTGCCGCCAGGTCGCTGCAGCCCGCAGGGACGCGAGTCTAGACGTGCGGGAGGTGCCGTCCGTGCGGACCGGCGGCTCAGCCTGCGCGCAGGGACTGCTTGACGTGGTCGAGCGCTGGGGTGGGGCCGGGGTCGATGCCCTCCAGCGCGCACGCCTCGAGCGACACGACGTCGCCGAACAGGATGAGGTCGAACACCTGGGCCAAGGTGCCGTCACCCGCGGCCTCGATCACCTCGATGTCGGCGACGGCCTCCTCGACCAGCTCGCTGATGAGATCGAACCGCTTGAGCTCTTGCGGGTGCTCGGCATCGTGGCGCAGCTGCACGATCCGGAAGATCTGGCGCGTGACGTCGCCGTTGTTGCCCCAACCGCAGATCTCGTTGTGGGTGAGCTCGGGCACCTCGTTCGCGAACGCCGGGATCTTGGTGTTCTCGTTGAGCTGGTTCTTCCAACGCCACGCCGCCACCCGTCCGAGGGACCCGCCGCCGTAGATGATCGGCAGCTGCCGTCCGAGGCGACGTGCGAGCTGCTCTGCGGGGTTGCCGGGAACCTGCAGCTCGCTGCGGCGGCGCGTGAGCTGCTCGACGGCCTGCTCGATCCAGTGGCGCCCGCCGGGGAACATGCCGAGGCGCTCGGCGATGACCATCGGGGGGATGCCGACCGCACCGATGCCGGTGCGCGGCACCGGGATGCCGTCAGGGATGGGGACGAGCGCCTCGATGCCCTTCATGGCCGCGAGCTGCCCGCCGCGGGTCACCGCGATGACGTGGGCGCCGAACTCGACGGCCATCTCCGTCGCCTCGAGCGTCTCCTCGGTGTCGCCGGAGAACGACACCGCGAACACGAGCGTGCCGCGACTGGCGAACGACGGGCACGCGTAGCCCTTGTGGACCACGACCGGCACGGGCATGAACGGGCCCACCACCGCCGCCAGGAGGTCGCCGGCCACGCCGCTGCCCCCCATGCCGAGGACCACCACGTTCTCGATGTCGTCATGCGCCGGCAGGCCATCGACCGCCATCGCGGTGGTGACGGCGGCCTCGATCTGCTCGGGCATGCCGAACGTGGCGCCCCAGATGTCGAGGGTGTCCAGCGGCGCGCTCATGCGTCGAACGTGGGGCGCACGCCGTCGGCCTCTGCCTTGGCCAGCAGCCGCGCGTGCTCGGCGTCGTCGACGTCGGTGGCCTCGTCGATGAGCATCACCGGGATGCTGTCGCGCACCGGGTAGGTGCGGTGCAGGCGTGGGTTGTACAGCACCGCCTCGTCCTCGAACCAGAGCAGCGGGCCCTTGTCGTCTGGGCAGGCGAGGATCTCGAGGAGCTTGGGATCGAGTGCCATGGTCAGATCACCTCTCGTTCATGATGGCGCGCACCGCGGCGACGTGCCCGGCGACCGCCTCGTCGGAGGCCGCCTCCACGTTCAGGCGCAGCAGCGGCTCGGTGTTGGATGGTCGGACGTTGAACCACCAGTCGGCGTAGCCGACGGTGAGGCCATCGAGGCGGTCCTGCTCGCCATCGGCGAACGCAGCGGCGATGCGCTCGATCACCGCCAACGGATCGCTCACCTCGGTGTTGAGCTCGCCGGAGGCCGCGTACCGCTCGTAGGGCTTCCGCAGCGCGGACAGCGGCTGGCCGGAGCGGCACACCTGCTCGAGGACCACGAGCGCGGCGATGATGCCCGAGTCGGCCCGGTAGTTGTCGCGGAAGTAGTAGTGGCCCGAGTGCTCGCCGCCGAACGCGGCGCCGGTCTCGGCCATGACGCCCTTGACGAACGAGTGGCCGACTCGGGTGCGGATGGGCGTGCCGCCGCGCTCGCGCACGATGTCGGCCACCGCACGGGAGCAGATGAGGTTGTGCAGGATCGTGGCACCGGGCTCGCGCTCGAGGGTGGCGCCGGCGACGATGGCCGTCGTCAGCGAGCCAGACAGCGATCGACCCTCATCATCGATGAGGAAGACGCGATCGGCGTCGCCGTCGAAGCAGAGCCCGACGTCTGCGCCGATCTCGGCCATCCTCGCCTTGCAGTCGGCCTGGTTGGCCTCCTGGATGGGATCGGCTGGGTGGTTGGGGAACGTGCCGTCGAGCTCCTCGTAGAGCACGTCGAGCTCGAAGGGCAGCCCGTCGAAGACCGCCGGCACGATGAGGCCGCCCATCCCGTTGGCCGTGTCGGCGACGATGCGCAGCGGGCAGAGCCCAGCCACGTCGACGAAGCCGCGGACGTGCTGCGCGAACGCCTCGAGCATGGACTGCTCGGTCGTGGAGCCAGGCTCGCCGACCGCCTCGACGCCGGCTTCGGCGAGCGCCTTGATGGTGGCGAGGCCGGAGTCCTCGCCGACCGGCTTGGCGCCGGCGAGGCACAGCTTGATCCCGTTGTACTGGGCCGGGTTGTGCGACGCGGTGAGCATGGCGCCGGGAGCATCGAGGCGTCCGGCAGCGAAGAGCAGCAGATCGGTGGAGGCGAGCCCGAGGTCGACCACGTCGACGCCCTGTGAGCGGATCCCGGCGGACATCGCCTCGGCGAGCTCGACGCCGGTGGGGCGCATGTCGCGCGCCACCAAGATCCGGTGCACCGACGGGTCGTCGTCGAGTGCGAAGCGGGCGAACGCGGCGCCGAGCCGCTCGACGGTCGGTGCGTCGAGCTGGTCGGGCACCGTGCCGCGGATGTCGTAGGCCTTGACGATCGGATCGAGGGACTTCATGCGAGCGGCCACCCTAGTGGTCCGACCTCATCGCCTCACGATCCGGCGTCACCTGCCGCACGGCGCTCGAGCACCGCGACCTCCGTCGGCGCCAGCCGGTAGGTGCCGGTGCGAGCGAGGGCGCCGATGCGGAACAGGTCGCGCACGAGCGCCATGCCGTCGCGCAGCACGTGCACGCTGGAGCGCTGCGAGTTGACCACCACGACCGGCACCTCGCTCAGCGTCAGGCGGTAGCGCTCGACGAGGTGGAACAGCTCGACGTCGAAGGCGAACCCATCGAGCTGGGCGTGCGAGAAGAGCACGAGCGCCACATCGGTGCGGAACGCCTTGATGCCGCACTGCGTGTCGCGGTATTGGCCGAGCAGCACGACGAAGGTGAGGAGGTTGATCAACCGCCCGCCGATCTCACGCAGGCGCCGTGCACGCACCAGGGTGGTCGCGTCTGTGTGCCGGCGGCTGCCGACGACGACGTCCCAACCGTCCTCGACCGCGGCCAGGAGGCCGAGGAGCTGATCGGGCGAGTAGGCCAGGTCGGCGTCGGTGAAGGCGACGACGTCGCCGTGGGCGGCGAGGACGCCGGTGCGCACCGCGGCACCCTTGCCGCGGTTGACGGGGTGCACGAGCACCTGGTCCGCACCCGCAGCGACCGCCTCGGTGGCCGTGCCGTCGCTCGAGCCGTCGTCGACGACGATCACCTCGACGGTGCCGCGACCGAGCTCTCCCTCGAGCTCGTAGCGCACGCGTCGCACCGCGTCCGCGATCCTCGGACCCTCCTGGTAGGCGGGGAGCACGACGCTGAGGCGCAGGTCGCCGCGCAGCGGCGGCCGCGGCACGCGCTGGGCCTGCTCAGCTCGGACGGCCGCGAACAGCGCCCTGCGGTGCAGCACCAGGCGAGCGATCAACGCGGCGAGCGCGGCGATGACCAGCCGCTGCGCCTTCACGCCGGTCCCCCACCGAGATCCGCGCGCGTCGCCGCGGCGGGAGCCGGCCACCCCTCGGCGACATCGACGGTGCTCACCGCGCGCTCGTCGTCACCATCGTCTCCATCGTCACCATCGTCACCATCATCACCATCATCACCATCATCACCATCGTCGTCGTCGTCGTCTGACCCCGCTGCGGCACGCGGAGGTGGGAGCACCGCGACACCCGGTCGACGGAAAAGCACGACGAGCCCGACGAGCCCGACGGCGCTGAGCGCGATCGCCACCGCCTCGATGGGGCTCCGCCCGTAGGAGAGCTCGACGTGGGTGCTCGTGGGGACGACCACCATCAGGTTCGGCATCACCCGCCACGGACCCAGCGCGCCGTCCGCCTCCCAGCTCGGGAAGTACGACGACTTGATCAGCACGGGCACGCCAGGCTCCGACACGTCGAAGCTGATGCTGTCGATCTGCACGTCGATGTCCGACACCTCGATCTCGTCCACGGGCCGCTGGTCGACCTCCGGGAGCGGTGCACCGATCGGTCCCAGCTCCTCGGCCGGGGCCTCGGGCAGCGGGACGCGCTGCCAGCGGTCGGGCCCGCCCTGGGCCAGCAGCACGGGCCACGCATCCGGGTCCTGGTACCAGCTCACCGATGGTGGCAGCCACCGATCGATGTGGTCGTCGAGCCCGGTCACGACCGCAGGCTCGAAGTCGACCGGCTCGACGAACGCGGAGCCGGCGACCTCGTAGACGGTCCACGGCGCGGACGCCGCCACGCGCAGGAGGTCGGGATGCCCATCGGCCAGATCGGACATGTGCTGGGTGGCGGTGAGGTAGTAGCGCACCCCGAACTGCTGCAGGTGATCGACGCCCAGGTCGAACACCTCCGCAGTGGGGGCGCCGGGCGCGTACGGGAGGTCGCGCTGGGCGTTCGATGGCTTCTCGGACAGCTGGTCCTGGTTCAGGAAGTGGAACGGCGTGGTGGAGGAGGCCTCGAAGTAGAGGCCCTCCATCGAGCCGATGCAGCCGTCGGTGAAGAACGGGAGCAGCATGGGAGCCATCGGGGTGCCGTAGCGACCGAGCAGGTCGCCGGAGTACTCCCACATGCTCATGCCGCAGCCGCGCTCGTCGCCGACGTCGGCCATGGTCGAGATCATCCCGGCGAACTCGGGGTAGGCGGGCTTCTCCTCGAGGCCGGTGAAGTTCCACCTCGCCCACGATGGCGCGAAGTGCCGCGGCCCCGACCAGTGCAGCGGCCCCCAGCCGTACACGCCCGCGACATCGGTGGTGCCCCCGGGCAGCACGCGCAGCGTCATCCCGAGGAACACGAGGACGCCGAACGCGATCGCCACCGGCGTCGCCAGCACGATCGTGCGCACGGGTCGGCGCGGGTCGCGCGCGACGGCCACCGCTACCGAGCGGCCGATCTCCGCCAGGCCGATGGCGGCGAGCAGGTCCAGCGAGAGGTAGTAGAAGGGCAGCAGCCGCGCGTTCCAGAGCCGGCCCTCGGGGAACCAGGCGAACGCCAGGCCGGCGAGCACGGCGGTCAGGGCCAGCACGACGCCCGCTCGACGGCGGAACAGCAGCGATGCGAGCACGCCGAAGGCGGCGCCGACGAGCATCGCTTGGATCCCCGGCACATCCTGCAGCGAATCGCCGGGAAGGTGCTGGCGGGAGAAGAGCGCGTCGCGGATGTCGAAGGCGGTCGGGTTGGTCGGGTCGTCCCAGGGCTGGAGCTTCTCCCACCCCATGTCGTTGAGGAACGCGGACAAGCCGTAGAACGGCATGACCCACCACGCCGCGCTCAGCGCGCCGACGACCCCCACGGTGACCCCCCACCAGACCCGCGGCCGCAGGCGCTGCACCAAGCCGCTCGGCGCCGTGGGCTCGACGACGTCGAGCGGGGCCTCAGCGACATCCACCGCAGCATCGGCAGGCTGCGTCGCGCCGAGGTTCGACCCGTCGCCGCCCACCACCGGCGCGTCAGGTGCACCAGGCGCCACCGCACCGCCCACGACGAGACCACCCGCAACCGCAGCGACCACGAACGCCAGGCCCCATGCGACCGTCGGGAGATCGACGACGTCGGGGTTCACCTCGGCGGCGACCAGCAGCGCCAGGCCGAGCAGCGCGACCCAGCCGGTGCGGTCGGGGCGGCGTCCGCGCTCGGCCTGCGACTCGGCGACGGAGATCCCCACGTAGACCAGTGCGATCACGATGGTCGCTGCGGCGGCGAAGATCGCCGGGATGAGGTGGCACAACCCCGTCAGGGCGAGGACCAGCGCCGCCCACCCCCGGTAGCGGCCGGTCTCGAGCCCGCCGAGCACCAGGCCGAGGTACACCATCGCCAGGGAGAGGCTCATCGAGAACGCGAACTCGCCGGCGAGCGTGGAGGCGATGTTCCCGCCGTAGATCGAGAACCCCATGTCGAACAGGAACGCCGTGGCTCCGACCGCGAGCGCAGGCGGGATCGGGAACGGCAGCCGGGCGAGGCGCCCGAACGCCCAGCACGCGATCGGCAGGGACACCACGCCGGACACCGCGACCAGCTTGAACGCGATCCCGTAGGGCAGCGCGACGTCGAGCAGGACGATCAGCAGCGACGGGACGACCATGTAGAAGGTGTAGGCGGGGAACCCGGCGTACCAATCCGGCGTCCACCCGGCGATGCGACCTTCGGGCAGGAGGTGGTCGCGCAGGAACGCCGGCCCCCACACGTGCGCCCCCATGTCGCCGCCAGTCGGCGTCGTGCTGCGAACGAGCCACGCCGGTGCCAGCTGGGACACCGTGAACGCCACGCACGCAGCGACCACCGCGAAGCTCACCCAGCTCGACAGCGGAGCATCGAGCACCCGCTCGACGGTGCGGCGAGGCAGGGCACGGATCCCCGAGCGCGGTGCGCGCCGCCGCTCGTCGCTGGCGGGGGCCCGCTCGGCGTCGGGCGGCGGATCGCCGTCGGCGACCGGGAGGTGCAGTCCGGTGGAGACCATGGGGGCGATCATGTTGCCATCGTCGGCGGTCGTCACCACGTCACCCGGCGATCAGCAGGCCGACGACGGCCGTCGCGTTGAAGCCCACGTGGGCGAAGATCGCGGTGCCGAGCCGATCGGTGCGCTGCACCAGCAGCGCCGCGACGAGGCCGAACGCTGCCTGACCGAGGAACTGCAGCGGCTGCAGGTGAGCCGCGCCGAACAGCAGCGACGATCCCCACACCGCAGCGGTGGAGCCGAACCTGCGCTCGAGCGATCGCAGGACCAGGCCCCGGTAGAAGACCTCCTCGGCGACCGGCGCCATGATCGCCACGACGATGACGAGCAGGACCACCCCGCCTGCGTCCTGCGCTCGATCGGTGACCTCCCGCGCCGCCTCGCTGACGTCGCGATCGCCCAGGAGGCGCAGGAGCGGCACGTACAGCAGCGGGATCAGCAGCAGCTGGCTCCCGACGCCGACCGCCAAGCCGATCGGTACGTCGGCCCACGTGGCCTCCATGCGGAAGTCCACACGGGCGCCGTTGCCCTTCCGATGGGCGACCAGCAGGGGGAAGCCGAGCAGCACCACCTCGAGCGGCAGCTGCAGCAGCGCAAACCACGCGATGGACAGGTTCTCGCTCCACGCGACGGCGTCGTCGGTGTGGCCCGTGGCGACGACCGCGACGATGCCGGCCACGATCGACACACCGATGCCCAGCAGCCAGCCGAGCGCCGCATCGCCGAGCCCCCATCGCACCGGGGGCTGAGCCAGCTGCTCGCCGTCGGGGTTCGGCACCGACGGCGGTGGCGGGGGCAGCACGGGCGCAGGCTACTGGTGCCCGTGCGCCAGCCGCGCGTCAGCCGGCGAGGTGGAAGAGGGTGCCGGGCTCGCCGCGCTCGTCGACGAGGTGCCAGCCCTGCGGCAGGCGGAGGCGGTCCGCGTGCTCGGCGCAGAGGTCGTACACCATCGGGTGACCCTCATCTGCCAGCACCGCCAGCCAGGCGGTGCTGTTGCGGTAGTCATAGCTGAGCGTGGCCGCCGCCACGGAGTGGCAGCCCGGTCGCGCGCACAAGCGGGTCATGCGCACGACGGTACCCCCGAGCCCGCGACCGCTGGCGGATGCCGGGCGCGGTGCGACGCGCTGCCGGGGCGCCGAGCCCATCTGGCCGGCCGTGAGGGGGGCACGGGGGCGCGGGCCTCCTAGCATGGTCGCCATGGCTGACGAGCGGCAGGCACCCGACGGCAAGGAGCGCGGCCCAGAAGTCGGCTGGCAGCGATGGGGCGTGTGGCTGCTTCTCGCCACGGTGGTCATCGCGTTCCTCGCCTTCGACCTGTCCGGCGCCCCCGCCGGCGACGAGATCTCCTACGTCGACTTCAAGGAGTCGCTCGCCGCCGGCGACGTCGAGGAGGCCACCTTCGACAACACCACCGGCGCCATCGACGGCACCCTGAGCAACGGCACCGACTTCCACACCGCCGGGCCGATCGTCCCGCCAGACGCCGACTACGACCTGATGGCCGAGAGCGGCGTCGAGTTCACCACGCCGACGAGCAGCATCTGGGAGGTGCTGCTCCCGCTGCTGCTGCCGGTCGGGCTGCTCATCGGCTTCTTCGTGTGGATGCAGCGCCGCGCCGCAGGCCAGATGGGCAGCGTGATGTCGATCGGGCGCTCCAAGGCGCGCAGCTACAACACCGAGCGGCCGGGCACCACCTTCGCGGACGTCGCCGGCTACGAGGGCGTCAAGCAGGAGATCACCGAGGTGGTCGACTTCCTCAAGTTCCCCGAGCGCTTCGCGGAGATCGGCGCCCGCATCCCCAAGGGCATCTTGCTCGTAGGCCCGCCGGGCACGGGCAAGACCCTCATCGCCCGGGCCGTCGCAGGCGAAGCCGGGGTGCCGTTCCTGTCGGTGACCGGATCGGACTTCATGGAGATGTTCGTCGGCGTCGGCGCCAGCCGCGTCCGCGACCTGTTCGCCACCGCTCGCAAGCTCGGCCGGGCGATCATCTTCGTGGACGAGATCGACTCCATCGGGCGCAAGCGGGGCGCAGGCCTCGGCGGCGGCCACGACGAGCGCGAGCAGACGCTCAACCAGATGCTCTCGGAGATGGACGGCTTCGAGCCGACCGAGGGCATCGTGATGATGGCCGCCACCAACCGGCCCGACATCCTCGACCCGGCGCTGCTGCGACCGGGCCGCTTCGATCGCCAGGTGGTGGTGCCGCTGCCGGAGGCCTCCGAGCGCGAGGCGATCCTGCACGTCCACGCGAAGCACAAGCGCCTCGCTCCCGACGCCGACCTGAACGTGCTCGCACGTGCCACCCCGGGGATGTCAGGCGCCGACCTGGCGAACCTCGTCAACGAGGCGGCGCTGCACGCCGTGCGCGAGGGGCGCGAGGAGATCGCCAACGCGGACCTCGAGTACGCCCGCGACCGCGTCCTGATGGGCCAGCGCCGCGAATCCCTCGTGCTGTCCGATGCCGAGAAGGAGCGCACCGCCTACCACGAGGCGGGCCACGCGGTGTGCGGCACCGTCATCGATGCCGCCGACGACATCCACAAGGTGACGATCCTGCCAACCGGGCTCGCACTCGGCGTCACGCAGTTCCTCCCCGAGGACCGCCACGAGCTCCGCCGCGACTACCTCGACGCGCTGCTGGTGGTGAAGATGGGTGGCCGCATCGCCGAGGAGCTGGTCTTCGACAGCCTGTCCTCAGGCGCCTCCAACGACCTCATGACCGCCACCGAGCTCGCCCGTCGCATGGTGCGCGAGTGGGGCATGAGCGAGCGCATCGGGCCGATGGCGTGGGGCAGCCAAGGCCAGGTCTTCCTCGGCGAGGACCTCATGCACTCGCGGGACTACAGCGACGAGACCGCCCGCATCATCGACGAGGAGGTCGAGCGGATCCTGCGCGAGCAAGAGGACCGCTGCCGCGACCTCCTCCGCGAGCACCGACGCGGGCTCGACCTCGTGGCTCGGGCGCTGCTCGAGCACGAGACGATCGACGGCGAGGAGGTGCGTCGGCTGGTCGCCCTGGCCGAGGCCCCCGCCCCCGAGGCAGGCACCCGGGCCCCCGACGACAGCGCCGACGTTCCCGCATCGGTGGCCGCTCCTGGCAGCTCCCCGGCGCCATCGCCGACCGGCCGGCTCGCCCCACCCGACGCCTGAGCGGACACGAGGGTGCGCGGTCAGGCCTCTTCGGCTGGCGCCCGCAGCCGAGCGACGGCGGCCCACAGGTCCGTCGCCGACACCGGACCGAGGAACGAGGCCACCACGACGCCGTCGCTGTCGGCTACGACGGTGAGCGGCACCGCGTCGATGCCGTAGCGATCGTGGAGGGCCTTCTCGGCACCGGCCTCCACGCGCTGCACCGCCACCTCGTCGGCGGCCAGCAGCTCGGCCTTCGCCCAGACCGCAGCGCAGGCATCGCACGTCTCGGACGCGAACACCACCACGAGCCACGGTGCTGCGGCGCCGTCGAAGTCGCTCCTGCGGAGCTGCGCGGGCACCGTGTGGGACCCCGACGTGCTCGGCGCACCGCTGGTGCGGCGCGCCACGAGCACCGCCACCAACGCGGCGAGCACCCCGAGGACCACGGCGATCAGGAGGCGCTCCACGCACCCCATCATGGCTGCCGGAGACGGGTGGACCGCTAGCTGAACGGATCCGGGCGGCTGGAGGTGCCGCGGGCGGGCAGCGCCGGCACCACCGACACCGACGCAGCCTGGCGCAGGCGCCTCGCCACCACCACCGGTGCGGTGGCGGTGAGGCGCAGGGGTCCGGTGGGGAGATCCTGCGCTCGAAGCAGGAGCCGCCGGCCGGGGCCGACCTCGAGCTCCGCGAGATCGGCGGCAGGCTGCCAGCCCCCGGCGCCGAGCGACTCGACGGACAGGACGGCGATCCCCTCCGCGCCGACGTTGACGACCGAGACCGAGGACTCCACCCCCGGCACGGGAAGCACCGTCCACGTCGTCGCCTGCACCGGGAGACCCGGCCCCATCGACAGCACGCCGTCACCGGCCAGCACCTGCTCGACCACCACCGGCACCCCGCCGCGCGACTGCACGATGGCGTAGTGCGGCGTGCCCGCCGGCACCCGGTCGACGTGGTCGGCCAGATCGACGACCGCGTAGCGCCCCGGCTCGACCGTGAGCGAGAACGGCTCGAGATCGAAGAGCCGCTCGGGGTCGTCGAGCCGCAGCTCCACGTCGACCTCCGCGGGCACCTCGCCGGGGTTGAACACCACGTAGCGCTCCCCCACCTCCGGTGCGGTTCGGGCGAACGGCAGCACCCAGCTCTCCGCCGGGCTCGTCGCCCCGAGCGACGCCGAGAGCCCGCGACTGCCCACCGACCCGTCGAGCTGCTGCACCCGCTCGGCGACCACACGCCCGGAGCGCGCCTCGAGCACCACCGCCACCTGCTCGCGTCGTGTGACCTCGGCGCGCACGCGCACGGGCACGACCGATCCACCGGGCACGACGAGCCCCTGCAGATCGGTGGGCACGCGCGTCCCCTCCTCGGTCTCGATCGTCACGTCGAGGACCGCGTCGTCGGGGAAGGGGTTCAGCACCGACACGACGTAGGTGGCGTCGCTGGTCGTCGCTCCAGCGGGGAACCACCACGACGACGCCGGTGACGAGGCGCACTGCGACACCGACGTGCCGGAGCCCGCATCGAGCCGCTGCTCGACGACGAGCCCGCCGGTCGCCGACTCGATGATCGCCGCGACCGCCTCGGCCTCGCGCAGCGACCGCAGCGCGACGACATCGGTGGCGCCGGCGTCGACGCGCAGCTCGCTGCGCTCGATCCCATCGGTGCCCAGCACCAACGACACCACCGCGGTCAACGGCTCGGTGCCGATGTTCGTCACGACGAGCTCGTGCTCGGCACCGCCGGGCAGCCCGGCACCGGCGCAGAACCACCGCTCGGAGCCCACGTCGCCCTCCACCAGGTGCGGGACGGAGCGCTCGACCGCGAGCAGCACGTCGGCGTCGGGCGCAGCCGCAGACGGCGGATCCTCGCCTCGGTCGTACCCCAGGGCACCCGCGAGCAGGCCCGCCAGGACGATCACCGTCGGCCACCGCTGCGTGCTCACGGCGCTCCCCCGATCTCGACCGGCCCGGTGGCGCGCTCGGCGCGGCTGCGCCACCGCAGCAGGAGCCCGAGGGCCACGACCCACAGCACGGCCTGGCCTGCTGCAGCAGCTCGGAGATCCTGCGACGGACGATGGTGCAGGGAGGCGTCGCCGCCCTCGCTCACCGGGAACGCGAGGACGCCGTCGGCGACGACCTCCGGACGCAGCACCTCGCCGTCGACCTCGAGCTGCCAGCGCGCCGAGGCCGACGCCGCTCGCACGGTCGTGCCGGCGCTCACGACCCCGCGTCGGTCCGGGTAGGTCCTCGGGCTGCGCAACACGGGCGGAACGCTCAGGGGCTCACCCGGCGGCGCCGATGCGACCGGATCGCCGACGGAGGCCTCGTCGATCAGCCCGGTGACCGGCGCCCAGGCCTCGTTGCGATACACGACGACTCCGGCGTTCACGTCGATGCGAGCCAGGTCGAGCTGCTGGGCGAGCGCGTCGAGCACGATGGGATCGGTGCGGGCGATCGTGCCGCCGTACGGAGCAGGCGCGCTCTGCTGCGGCGCGATCACGTAGCGGATGCCGTAGACCCCGAGCTCCTGGCCGAGACGACCCGACCCACCCTCGACGGCGCGCTGCACGGCCGCGAGGAGGTGCGCGTCCGCCGCGGTCGGTCCGACCGGCCAGCTGTCGAGGATCGAGGATCGAGCGCCCGAGGTCACCACGGCGACGGTGCCGGGGCGCACCTCTCGAGCGTCACCGGTGATCACAGCGGGGTCGCCGATCCACAGCACCCTGGCCTGGCCGTCGGCCGGAGCGGAGCGCTCGGAGCTGAACGCGACGATGGTGTCGAGGTCGCCGCGCGGCACCTCCCACCGCCCACCCAGCGCCTCGCCGAGCACCGGCAGAAGCGACACGAGCATCGCAGCGACCGACACCGCACCCAGGAGCTGACGCCACCCGAGGTGGTGGTCCGGGAGGTCCTCCTCGATCACCGCGACGCCCATCGCTCCCGCGAGCGCGAGCCCCACCGCCGCCGGTGCCAGCGTCACCGCCGCCTCAGGCACGGCGAACGGCATCCACCCCTGCGTGGCGGCCCACGCGACGCCCCACGAGCTGAGCGCCAGGACCCACCCGCGCACCGCCCAGGTGAAGCGCCAGTCGCGCCCGACGAGGAGGGAGAAGGTGCCGGGGACGAGCAGGAGCCACCCCAGGGGGGTGTCGCCGAAGGGCCCGACATCGAAGCGGATGAGGGCACCGAGGTCGTGCTGCCCCTCGACGATGGCCCGTGGCCCGACCACGGCGGCCCATCCTGCGTCGGCCAGCTCGAGCAGCCACGGCAGCTGGAGCGCAGCGCCGAGACCGATCGCAGCCAGCGACACGCCGAGCAGGCGGAGGATGCCGCGGGGGGCGATGGCCACCAGTCCGCCGAGCGCGAGCCCACCGAGCACGATCGCCACGACCACCACCGCCCCGGGGACGAACGCGGTGATCACCGCCACGAGCACGCCCAACGACACGACGTCACGACGCAACGGCCACCGACGGTCGCCGTAGGGCGCCAGGCGCGCCGCTCTCGCCGCGCGCAGCACGAGCCACGGCGTCGTGCCGTAGAGGAGCAGACCCGACCACGACCCCGCCGCCATCGCGTCGTAGCCCAGCGGCATCGCCAGGTACAGCACGAGCAGCGCGGCGGCGGTGCGGCGCGACGCGAGCGGGCTCGCCAGCCGCCACGCCCCGACGGCGCCCAGCGGCAGCATGCCGACGATCAGCGCGGTGCGAAGCAGAGCATCGGGGAGCACGGCGATGGGTGCGAGCAGCAGGAGCAACCCGGTGGACGAGGCGGCGTCGATGCCGGTCCAGCCGTCGCGGTACACCGCGACGAGGTGCTCGAGCAGCGTGTCGGCATCCGGGAGCATGCCGAAGGTGCCGACTGCGGGCACGCCGCGGGTGATCAGGTGGCGGCTGCCCACGGCGAGCACCAGGAGGACGACAGCCCACGTGCCGATCGCGACCCGCAGAGATGGCCCGGTGATGCTCTGCTGGAGCGCGGCGACGCCGCCGGTGCGCTGCTCCGCGCCGATCTGGCCGCGAACGAAGGCGGTCACACGGGCGCTGCCGCGCACCTGTCCCCGCCGCAGCTCGCGATCGGACACGCGGCGCATCGTGTGCAGCGCTCGTCGGCGCCGACGCACGTCGCCGAGGCGTCGGAGGTTCCACGGCCACGCGCCGGCCACGTCGCGCGCCTGGCCGAGGTGGCCAAGCAGCAGCGCAGCGATCACCTCGACCAGGGTGAGGACCGCGGCCTGCGGGAGCACCCGCAACCGGTGCCAGCGGCCGTAGCAGACGAGCGTGGTGCGCAGCCGAGCGCGCGCCAGGCGGCGACGCCGATCATCGAGGGTGCCGCGGTCGGCGAGGCCTTCGCGGTGAGCCGCCACCGCCCGCGGTACGACGAGCACGCGGGCTCCCGCCACTGCAGCGCGCCAGCACAGGTCCAGGTCCTCGCCGAGGAGATCGAGGGCGGGGTCGAACCCACCAAGCGCCCGCAGGAGGTCGGTGCGCACCAGCTGTACGCCACCGCTCACCACTGCGACGTCGCGCACCGCGTCGTGCTGCTGCTGATCGCGCTCGCCGGGCTCGGCGAACGGCAGCTGCACACCGGTCTTGTCGATCGCAGAGCCGACGTGCACGAGGACGCGCTCGTCATCCCACGCCACCAGCTTGGGACCGAGGATCCCGGCGTTCGATCGGTAGGCCTCCTCGACGAGCAGGCGCACCACGTCCGCGTGCAGGCGCACGTCGTCGTGGCAGACGAGCACGAACGGCGAGTCGGCGACGTCGTCGAGCGCGGCTGCGACCGCGGGGCCGAAGCCCACGGCCTCATCGATGCGCAGGAGCGTGGCGTCGGGAAGCGATGCCTCGACTCGGGCCGCCACCGGGGTGGCGCTGCCGGCGTCCACCACGACGGTGCGCAGACGCGGGTAGTCCTGGTCCGCCAACGAGGTGAGGCACTCCTCGAACCAGCCACCGGGATCGTGGGCGACGACGATGGCGACCACCGCAGGCACGGCGGCGACTGGGGCCTCGTCGTCGGTGGCGTCCGACGGGGGTCCCGACGATGGCGGGTCGGGCGCATGCACGGACCGGCAAGGCTAGCGGCGCGGTCCCCGGTGTTGGGGACGCCCCGCCCCGACCCTTCTACGCTGCGGCCCGTGATCGCCCGCGCAGCCATCGTGGTCCCGACCTGGAACGGCCTGCGCCACGTGGGCGAGGAGGGGCTCGTGGCGTGCCTGGACGGTGCGCTCGATCAGCGTGGGGTCGACAGCGAGGTGATCGTCGTCGACAACGGATCCGATGACGACACCGTCGCGTGGCTTCGCCGCCGCTATCCGACGATCGAGGTGGTCGCGCTGGACCGCAACCACGGGTTCGCCGGCGGGGTCAACGCCGGCATCCGTGCCGCCACCGAGCGCGGCGCGTCGATGGTCGCGCTGCTGAACAACGACGCTGTCCCGGAGCCCGACTGGCTCGCCCGCCTCGTGGCGGTGCTCGACGCCGAGCCGACCGTGGGCATCGCGACGTGCCGGTTCCTGCGCGACGACGGGCGGATCGACAGCACCGGGGACCGCCTCACGACGTGGGGCCTGCCGCTGCCACGCGGGCGCGACGAGCCCGACGACGGCCGCTACGACGGCGAGGCGCAGCGCGAGATCTTCGCCGCCAGCGGCGGCGCCACGGTGCTGCGCGCCACGATGCTCGCCGACGTCGGTGTCTTCGACGAGCGCTTCTTCGCGTACTACGAGGACGTCGACCTGGCGTTCAGGGCCCGACTGCGCGGCTGGCGGGTGCGCTACGAGCCCGCCGCTGTGGCGCACCACGGCCTCAACAGGACCAGCATCTCGATGCCCGGCTTCGTCGAGCACCACTCCCTCAAGAACCTGCTGCTGCTGTGGACGAAGGACGTGCCCGCTGCGCTGCTGCTGCGCCACGGCCACCGCTTCGCGGTGATGCTCGCGTTCCGCACGTGGTTCACGATCCGCCAGGCCGGCCCGCGCGTCGCGGCGCGAGCGCTGCTGGAAGCTGCTCGGCTCCTGCCCGGAGCGCTGGCGGACCGCCGCCGGATCCAGAGGGGGCGCACGGTGTCGCCCCAGGAGATCGAGGTGCTTCTCGACCACGAGTGGCGCCCCACGACCTTCGGCGGACCCCGTCCGGCTCCTGCGTCCGAGCACCGGCCCTAGACTGCGCCCGTCCGCGCACCGAGGGGCAACGGGGAGAGCGATGCGAGCGCTGGTCACGGGGGCGGAGGGGTTCGTCGGACGACACCTCGTCACCCATCTGCGCTCGATGGGCGACGAGGTCGTGGGCTCGGACCGCAGCAGCGGCGGACCGGACCTGCTCGACCACGTGGGCGTCCACCAGCTGGTGGCCGAGGTGCGACCGGACGTCGTGTACCACCTCGCTGGCGCCAGCGACGTCGGCGGCTCCTGGTCGGCGCCGACCGAGACGTTCCGCGCCAACGCCGAGGGCACCCTGCACCTCCTCCACGCCTGCGTCGCCGCCGAGGTGGGCCGAGTGCTCGCGGTGAGCAGCGCTGATGTCTACGGCAAGGTCGCCGAGTCCGATCTGCCGATCGACGAGAACACGCCGCTGCAGCCCGTCAGCCCCTACGCGGCGAGCAAGGTCGCAGCGGACTTCCTCGCCCTGCAGGCACACCTCGGCTACGGGCTCGACGTGCTGCGGGTTCGCGCGTTCAACCACCTCGGCCCGGGGCAGACGCCCAAGTTCGTCGCACCCGCGCTCGCGGAGCGGGTCGCTCACTGCGAGCACACCGGCGCCACCGACGTGCCGGTCGGCAACCTGACGGCGCGCCGCGACTTCACCGACGTGCGCGACGTCGTGCGCGCCTACCGGCTGCTCGTCGAGCACGGGGTCGGCGGCGAGGTCTACAACGTGTGCAGCGGCACCGCGCTCGCGGTCCAGGACCTGGCCGACGCGCTGGTGGCGATGGCGAGCACCGCCGTCGAGCTGGTGGTCGACGAGTCGCTGCACCGCCCCGTCGACATCGCGGTCCTGCTCGGCGACAACGGCAAGCTCACGGCGGCGACGGGCTGGCGCCCGGAGATCCCGATGGACCAGACACTGGCGGACCTCCTCGAGGAGGCGCGACAGCGCGTCGCGACCCCCTGACCCCCACCGTTCTGTGCATGGTGGCTTCCGGTAGTCAGAAGCCACCATGCACAGAACGGTGGGGAAGGTTCGGTCAGCCTGACGGCGTGAGCTCGGCGTCGATGGTGGTCCACCACGTGCCGTGCGAGATCACCGCCGAGGACAGCCGCGACGCCGCGTTCAGGTGCCACTCGCTCACGTGCGACCCATCGAGATCGATGAACCGCATCCGGTAGCTGCCGAACGGCCGCAGCGGGATCTGGTAGTAGCCGCTCGCCGATGCGGTGCGACCCCCCAGCAACGTCATCCCGTCACCGCTCAGCAACCGCACCGACACCCCCGGCAGCGGCGCACCGCTACCGACCTCGGTGACCGTGCCGCGGAAGTGACCCACCGCATCGGGGGCAAGCGACGCGTCGATGGTCGTCGTCGTGAAGTCGTAGGCGGCCACCGTGTGCCCAGCGTCTGCCGTTGCGGCGTCGCTGAAGTACTCCGGCGTGTGGAGCCCATCCATGTCCAGGAACCGCACGCCGTACCCATCAGCCACCACGTCATCGAAGCGGTAGGTGCCGTCGGCCGCCGTCGTGGCGACGTCGACCAGCGTGAGCGGCAGACCGCAGATCGGCGACGGAAGCCCTTCCGGAGGAGGGATGAGGCAGTCGCCCGTCGTCCTGAGCAGCCGCACGGAGATGCCCGCGAGCGGCGTGCCGGTGCCGTCCTCCACCACGGTCCCCTCGACCACCGCAGTTCCGACCTCCACCTCCACCGCACCGGTATCGCACGCAGTCCCCTGCGGACGAGCCACCCCACGCTGATCCGTCCCCGAGCACTCCGCAACAGCGACCGGTCCGTGGTCGATGGCCGGCGACCCTGCCTGCGGCAGGTGGGTCCACGTCGGACCCCCGTTGCCCGCCAGCGCACCGAGCATCGGATCGACCACCGGGGTGTCCGACGGCAGCGCCCACTGCTGGAGCTGCGTCGGCTGTCCGTTGAGCGCGTCGCCCACGCACGACCCGTCCGAATCGGTGTTGTAGCCACCGGACTCGAAGAGCCACACGGGCTCGGCGGGGTCGCCCTCCAGGATCCAGGCGAGGCAATCCGCCCCGTTGGCCTGCGGACCGAGGATCGAGTTGTGCGCCCGCGCGAGTGCGGAGATGCCGCCGATGCCGGTCGTGGTGGTCGGATCCCCCGGGGTGCCGGTCGAGTTCTGGACGACCGTCGAGAACTCGATGCTCGTCTGCCCGGAGATGCCCCCTGCCCCCTCCGCCGCGTGGTTGCCGCTGATCGTCGACGACACGAATCCCACGGTGCCGTAGTAGCCGTTCTGCGCCGCGCCGCCGCCACTCGAGCCCGCGTCGTTGCCGGCGACGAGCGAGTCGGTCACGTTCGCGTAGGCGCTGCCCTCGAAGTCGTCCCACGATCCGGACTCGACGTAGATGCCGCCGCCTTGGATGGCCGCGCCGTTGCCGGCGACGGTGCTGCGCAGCACCTCGACACCTGTGCCCTGCGAGACCGACATCCCGCCCCCGCTCCCGCCCGCCTCGTTGTCGAGCAGGTCGCTGTCGGTGATGGTGATGGACGCCAGCTCATCCAGAAAGCTCGAGTAGCTGCCGATCTCCGCACCGATGCCGCCGCCGGTTCCGGCGGTGTTGCGCTCCACGGTGGTGCCGCTGATGGCAGCGGACACGAAGCTGCCGGAGGTGGCAGGCGCGATGAACACACCACCGCCCGTCGCCCAATAGGGGGTGGAGTGCCCTGCAACGTTGTCGGCGATGACCGCGTCGGAGATCGTCGAGGTCGCGGCGCGCAGCAGGACGCCGCCGCCACGCGAGTTCAGCGACGTGCTGCCCGTGTCGCCGACCTGCGCGGTGGCGGTCACGTCGTTGAACGAGATCTCGGTGCCGGTGATCGTCGTCGGGCCGAACGCGGCGATGCCCCCGCCGCCGCTCTCGCGCCCCGCACCAGCGCGGCCGTCCACCGTGTTGGTGCGCACCGCGCCACCGGTGATCGTCAACGTGGAGCGAGCGGCGATGCCACCCCCGAAGGCCGTGCTGCTCAGATCCGCGGCGGCGTTGCCCTCCACCACCGCATCGACGAGCGTCAGCGCGCCTTCCGCCAAGATCCCGCCGCCCTGCGCAGAGAAGGCGCCGCCCGGCCCCACGACACCGCCGGTGATCGTCACACCCTGCAGTGACAACGATGCCGTCGGCGCACCCCGACCGTGCAGCACCCGATCGCCGCCGTTCCCGTCGATGATCGTGCTCGCCGCACCCGCACCGGTGATCGTGAGCTCGCCGGTGACATCGAGGTCCCCGGTCGCCGCCGCATCCTCACCCGCGCCGGCGAGCGTGAGGGTGTAGGTGCCAGCGGGCAGGGTGATCGCATCCGCACCTGCCAGCGCGTTCGCCTCCTGCACCGCGGCGCGCAACGAGCACGTCCCTGCGCCCGACCCGCAGGCGCCATCACCCGGCGTCGGATCCACCACGTCGGTCGTCGTGTCGACCACCAGCACCACTGCGGAGCCAGCAGGCGACGGCACCACCACCAGCGCACCCAGGAGTGCCGCTGCGAGCACCGCCGCCGATCGGTGTGACCTCACCACAGGTGCCTCGCGCATGATGCCCCCTCCCGGATCGACGCTACCCGACGACCACCACCAGATGTCGGCCGCGCAGCGTGCGGCGGGGCGCCGGGCCAGGGGCCGGCGGGACCGTCAGGCCGCATCGTGGAGTATGGCGACGAGCGCCTGGCGGGTGAGCGTCGACGTCGGGCGGAACGTGCCATCGGCGTAGCCGCCGACGAGCCCCTCGGCCTTCGCCCACGCGATCGCGGTCGCGAACGAGTGCGACGCCGGAACATCGGAGAACCCCGGATCCGCGAACGGCCCCGCCGGCGACCCCGCATCGCGCCACAGCACAGCGACGAGCGCCTGGCGCGACGCGGCACCACCCGGACGGTAGGTGCCATCGGCGTAGCCGCCGACGAGCCCCTCGGCCTTCGCCCACGCGATCGCGGTCGCGAACGGGTGCGACG
>JBBRAZ010000028.1:0-49384 GCA_038206295.1 Acidimicrobiales bacterium | reverse complement strand
GCTGTCGCTCGCGCTGACGCGCCGCGCACCGCGAGCGGAACGCCACGTCGTCCTCCACGACATCGGGGTGGCCGACGAGGCGCTTGGGCTCCCAGCGCGTGAGCCACGCGGCGTTGCGGCGGCGCACCTCGCGCCACGCGGGGAAGTCGGCCTCCACCAGCGGCCGCAGCACGACGCGTCGCCCGATCAACGTGCTCATCTCGGACTTCCGCCGCCCCTCACGGCGCCCGATGGTACAGATCGAAGTGGACCCGACCGACCGCGCACATCGCTCCTACACCTGCGACAGCACGAGGCCGTCGAGGATGTCGGCCTCCGAGACCAGCAGCTCGTCGAAGCCGTAGCTGCGCAGCAGCCGCACCAGCACGACGCAGCCGCCCACGATGACATCCGCCCGCTCGGGCTCGAGCCCGGGGTTGTGGCGGCGATCTTCGAGCGCCTCGGTGGCCAACGTCCGGAACACGTCCTCCACCGCAGGCTTGGACAGCACGAGGTGGTGCACCACGTCGCGGTCGTACTCGGCGAGCCCGAGCTCGACCATGGCCACGGTGCTCACCGTGCCGGCGAGCCCGATGAGCCGACGAGCCGATGCGATGGCCGGCAGCTCGCGCAGCACGCCGTCGAGCTCGTACTCGACCGCGGCGAGCGCGTTGGCCAGCTCCTCGGGCAACGGCGGATCGTGCGCCAGATGCCGCTCGGTGATCCGCACGCAGCCCACATCGATGGACCGCACGCCCTCGGGCACCGTCGAGCCGACGGCGATCTCCGTCGAGCCGCCACCGATGTCGACCACGAGGAACGGGCCGTCCGCGGGATCCAGGCCAGCGGTGGCGCCGAGGAACGAGAGCCGGGCCTCCTCATCGCCGCCGAGCAGCTCCGGGCGTGCGCCGATCGCCGCGGTCGCTGCGTCGAAGAAGTCGTCGCGGTTGGCGGCGTCGCGAGCCGCCGAGGTTGCGGCCACGCGCAGCTTGGTCACGCCGTGGCGGTCGAGCACCTCACGCCAGCTCCGGAGCGCGTCGAGCGTCCGCTCGACTGCCTCTGGAGCGAGCGATCCGGTGGCGTCGACGCCCTGGCCGAGGCGGGTGATGCGCATGTGGCGCTCCAGCGTGCGCAGGCCGCCGCCGGGCTCGGGCACCGCCACCAGGACGCGCACCGAGTTGGTGCCGATGTCGACCGCTCCGATGGCTTCGCTCACGGGCGCTGCTCCTCGGTCGTCATCGGTGCCGCATCCTCGGGTGGGCGCAGCTGCTCCTCGACCCAGCGACCGACGGGATCGTCACCTCCGGCGAGGTGGTGGGCGTAGTGGGCGTGCAGGCACTTGACGCCGACGCGGGTGCCGCCGATACCTCCGCTGGGCCGCGGCCCGACGTGACCGGCGGGGATGCAGGCATCGCGCTCGGCCGCGTACAGGTCGTGCGCGGCCTGGAGGTCGGCGGGGTCGATCGCGGCCTCGGCGCGGCGCACCCCACCGGCAGACTCGAGGCGACCGATGGCGACGTGCAGCGCTCCGGCGAGGAGCCAGTACCGCGTGGGCATGGGCGTGCCGTCGTCGAGCAGCGGGGCGTTGCGCAGCACGAGCGGATCCCCCCTGTCGTCGCGCACCACCACGTCGAACGCGCCCTGCGGGGTCCGGCCGAGCAGCTCGGCGACCCGCTCCCGATCCGCTGCGGTCGGCTCGGTCGCCACCCGCGCGCTCAGCTGCTCGACCCGAGGTCGCGGGTACCGCGCAGGAGGCGCCGGAACACGAGCAGCGCGAGCAGCCCGCCGATCAGCCCCAGCACGCGCTTGAGCACCGGTGTCCCCGCCGCGTCGAGGAGATCCACCGGTGCCGCCTCCGGTCCATCGATGCGGCGCACGCCCTCGGTCGACTCGCTCGCCTCGCCCGACGACGAGCCAGCGGGCGACGCTGCAGCAGGTACGTCCGGGGCAGGGGCCGCGAGCACATCGGTCTCGAGGTTGGTGACGAACTCGCCGAGCAGCTTCTCGCTGACCTCCGCCAGCACGCCGCGGCCGAACTGCGCCACCTTGCCCGCCACGGTGAGGTCGGTGACGACGCGCACCGCCGTGCCGCCACCGGGGGCCGGGGCCATCGTGGCGGTCACCGTCGCCGAGGCCTGCCCCTGCTTCGGGTCGCGCCCGGAGGCCTCGAGCACGACACGGTGCGTCGCCTCGTCGCGCTCGGTGAACCGGGCGGTGCCCTTGTACTGCGCGGTGATCGGCCCGACCTTGATCTTCACCGTGCCGCGGTACTCGTCGCCTTCGACCTCGGTCAGCTGCGCGCCGGGCAGGCAGGGAGCGATGCGCTCGACATCGGTCAGCACCTCCCACGCCCGGGCGACGTCGACGGGAACCTCGAACTCGTTGGTCAGCTCCATCGCTGCAGGTCCTCCACGGTGTCGATGTCGATCGGGCTCCCCGGACACGGTACGTCCTCGACCATCTCGGGTCGGAGCCGGAACAGGGCCCGCGCGCCCTCGTCGCCGCTGAGGGGGAGCAGCGGCCAGACCTCGGCGGCGAGGCGCACCGGGGGGCGGCGCACGCCGTCGAAGGTGGCGCTGGCGATCGCCGAGGTGCTCGCCGCGACCGCCGCCCACGCCTCTGCCGGCACGAGCGGCTGATCGCCGAGGCCGACCACCATCGATGTGTGCCCGGCGCGCTCGGCGGCCCACCACGCCACCGACAGCGATCGGGCGAGGCCCTCGGCCCAGTCGTCGTGCTGCACCACCACGACCGCCGGCGGCAGGACGTCGCTCAGGTCCGTCGCTCCGGTGATGACCCAGGTCTCGTCGCAGCCGGCGCCGAGCGCGGCCTCCACGGCCCACGACACCAGGGGGCGACCCCGGAAGTCGGCCAGCAGCTTCGGTCCGTCGCGAAATCGCCTGCTCTCCCCCGCGGCGAGCACGACGGCGACGGTGGTGGTCGATGGGGCGCGCACACCGGCATTCTGGCCGCGCTGTGCCGACGGCGCGAAGTCTCGGGCCGTCGCCGCGCGTCAGGTGCGGTGGATCGGTCCCTCGCTGTCGCGCAGCGAGCTCGGTGCCGCGGTGCCGGTGCGCGTCGCGATGATCTCCGCCGCGATGGCGATCGCCGTCTCCTCGGGGCTGCGGGCGCCGAGGTCGAGGCCGATCGGGGCGTGGAGCCGAGCGAGGGCGCCGTCATCGACGCCGGCGTCGCGGAGCCGCACGAGGCGCGCCGCATGCGTTCGGCGAGACCCCATGGCGCCGAGGTAGCCGACGTCGGTGGCGAGGGCGGCGACGATGGTGGGCACGTCGAACTTGTGGTCGTGGGTCAGGATGCACACCGCGTCGCGCTCCCCCAACGACTCGCCGATCGCCGTGATGTGCTGGTCTGGCCAGCGCACCACGATCTCGTCGGCCTCGGGGAACCTGGCCGCGGTGGCGAACACGGCGCGGGGATCGACCACGACGACGCGGAACCCGATGATGCGGCCCACGCGTGCCAGCGAGGCGGTGAAGTCCACCGCGCCGACGATCACCAGCTGCGGTGGCGGAGCGAAGGACTCGATGGCGACGGTGACCTCCTCGCCGCCGGCCTCGCCGCACGGCCCGTGGTGGCGCACCGTCGCGCCGCCTGCGGCCAGCTCCCCCTGCGCGTCGCGCACCACGACCCGGTCGAGCTCGCCGTCGCCGAGCGATCCGGCGATGGCGCCGGTGGCATCGACGACCAGGTGCGCACCGGCGCTCGGCCCTGCCACCACCGCAGCCAGGGCGACCGCCCGGCGCTCGTCGATCGCGGTGCGCAGCGCAGCGTGCACATCCCCGGCGGCATCCCACGGCGCCAGCAGCAGGTGGACCGTTCCGCCGCACGTGAGCCCGACCGCGAACGCGTCGTCGTCGCTGTAGCCGAACGTGGCGACGTGGGCCTCGGCGCCACCGAGGATCCCGAGCGCGGCCTCGACGACCGCTCCCTCGACGCACCCGCCCGACACCGAGCCGACCACCTCGCCGTCGTCTGCCACCGCCATCGCCGCTCCGGCGTCACGAGGCCCCGACCCCTCGACGTCGACCACGCGGGCGACCACCACCCGACGGCCGCTCGCAGCGATGCGCTCGAGGTCGGTGAGGAGGTCCCGCATCGACGCCACGCTACCGGCCGCCTCGGCCGCGCCTGCTCGCTAGCGTGCCAGCATGGACCTCGGGATCACGGGACGGCGAGCTGCGGTGGCGGCGGCATCGGGCGGGTTGGGATTCGGCGTCGCCCGGGCGCTGGTGACCGAGGGCGTCGAGGTCGCCATCTGCGGTCGGCGAGAGGACCGCGTCGCAGCTGCGGTGGCGTCGCTCGGCCCGACCGCGGTGGGCATCGTCGCCGATGTCGGCACCGAGCAGGGTGCACGAGGCTTCGTGCGTGAGGCGGTCGAACGCCTCGGCGGCGTCGACATCCTCGTCACCAACGCCGGCGGTCCGCCGTCGGGCACCTTCGCCACCAGCGATCTGGCCGCCTACGAGACGGCGTTCCACCTCAACGTGGCGTCCACCATCGCCATGTGCCAGGAGGCCGTGCCGGCGATGCAGGCGCAGGGGTGGGGTCGAGTGATCGCCATCACCTCGATCGGCGCCCGGCAGCCCATCCCGACGCTCATCGCCTCGGTGACCGCCCGCACCGCGGTGACCGGCTTCGCCAAGGTCCTCGCCGGCGAGGTCGCCCGCGACGGGGTGACGGTCAACACGGTGCAGCCCGGCACGCACGCCACCGAGCGGATGACCGAGCTCGGCGCCGACCTCGAGGCGATCGCCCGCGAGCTGCCGGTGGGGTTCGTCGGCGAGCCGCACGACTTCGGCGCCGTGGTGGCGTTCCTGTGCTCGGCGCAGGCGCGCTTCATCACCGGCACCTCGGTCCTCGTCGACGGCGGCGCCCACCGAGGCCTCCAGTAGCCGCCCGACCCGACCCGACCCTCTGCGCGCACCTGGGTGACCGAAGCGCTCACCCCCCGACGCGCAGGGGCAGAGGATCAGGCCGCGGTCGGGGCTGGGTCGGTAGGGTCGACCGATCCGCCACCCCAGGAGGAACCTTGCTTCGTCACGTCGTGCTGCTCGAGTGGAACGACGGGGTCAGCCAGAAGGCGATGGCGGCGTTCACCGCCGGGCTCGCCGAGCTGCCAGCGGCGATCCCGCAGGTGCGCCGCTATGAGTACGGCGCCGACCTCGGCATCGCCGGCGGCACGGCGGACTTCGTGATCTGCGCCGACTTCGACTCCGCCGAGGACTACCTCGTGTACCGAGACCACCCCGCGCACCAGGCGTTCAAGGCCGAGCACCTGCTGCCCCACACGCACGGCCGCAGCGCTGCGCAGTTCGAGCTCAGCTGAGCGCGTCGATGGCGAGCCCCACAGGCGACGATCCCGTCGTCGGGGTCGGTCCGCATCCGCTCCCCTGGCCCGAGGACCCGCGCCTCGACCCGGAGCTGCTCACCGAGGGCGATGCCCGCAACGTCATCGACCGGTATCGGTACTGGAGGGTCGACGCCATCGTCGAGGACCTCGATGCACGGCGGCACCCGTTCCACGTGGCCATCGAGAACTGGCAGCACGACCGCAACATCGGCGCCGTCGTGCGCAACGCCAACGCCTTCCTCGCCGCAGAGGTGCACATCGTCGGACGGCGACGGTGGAACCGGCGAGGCGCGATGGTCACCGACCGCTACCAGCACCTCCGCCACCACCAGGACGTCGGCGAGCTGGTGGCCTGGGCGCGCGGCGAGGACCTGCCGATCGTCGGCATCGACAACGTCGAGGGCAGCGTGGCGCTCGAGAGCTACGAGCTGCCCGAGCGATGCGTGCTGCTCTTCGGCCAGGAGGGGCCGGGGCTGTCGAGCGAGGCGCTCGCCGCCGTCGAGGCCTGCTGCGCCATCACGACGTTCGGCAGCACCCGCTCCATCAACGCCGGCGTCGCCAGCGGCATCGCCATGCACACGTGGATCGCCCAGCACGCCGCGCGCCCGCCCACACGACCCCCGGAACCACCACAGAGCTGACGGAAGGCTCGGACCGATGAGCCACCAGCAAACCCATGGCGGCTCCGTGCCGCCGACCGGCGATCACCTGTCCAACGCCGATCCAACGTCCCGAGGCAACGGCCCGCGAGCGCGCCGGAAGCAGGTTGGCGCGGTCATCGCACCGCCAAGCGCATGCACGGCACGTCGACCAGCTCCTGCTCAGCCACCTGGCCCTTCGCTCCGCGCTGTCCCACCTTGGAGGTAGGAGCGCACAACAGGACCTCGCCACCTGGCTCGATCGTCGCGGGCAGCTCGTACGTCTGCGGACCCTTGAGCCCGACCGCAGGGCAGACGGCGCCGATGTACGGAGCAGGCTCAACCTTCTCGTCCGTGTACACCATCCAGTCCAGCGCCCACGTGCCCTTCTCGGCTGCGGGCGTCCAGATCACCATGCACGGAAAAGCACGATCGGTGCCTGACACCTCCACCATGACCTCGCCCCCGGGCTCGATCGCTGACACGGTCGCGTCATACGTCGAAGGGCCCACCTCCTCGGGGTGGGCGTACTCGACGACGAACCGCCCGCACGCGACGCGATCTACCTCGTTGCTGCAACCTGCGTCCGGCTCGGCGCCGGGTCCAGGCGAGGCGCAGGCAGCGGACGCGAGGGAGAGGACCACCAGCGCAAGGATCCGCAGCGCGCTCACCTCCTCGCCCCACCGTCGATCGCCCTGCACTTCGTTCCTCCAGCGGTGGCGACCTCGCCCACCTCGCAGCTTCCCGATCGGGCGCGATCAGGGTGAGCGCTGGCCGGTGGCGGCCTCTGATAGCGCTCGACCCACGAGGACGCGAGCCAGGTGCGCTCGGAAGTCGCTCGACGCTGATGTGTCCGAAGGCGGCGATGCTCCCTCGGCCGCGAGCTCGGCCGCCTCGGAGGGCGCGGCACCACCGACCAGCGCCGCCTCCGCTGCAGCGGCACGCACCGGGCGGCTGTCCATGTGCACCAAGCCGATGCCGGCTGCGGTCAGGGAACTGCCAGCAGCACCTGCAGCACCAACGGCGCCTGCACCTCGCTGCTGCACCGCGCAGCCGACGATGGCCCAGTCCTGCGCTCTTCGCGTCAGCTTCTGGAACGACCATCCGGCGCCGGCCGCTGACGGGATGCGGATCTCGACCGCGAGCTCGTCGGGTGCGATGGCAGTCTCGAGGAAGCCGGTGAAGAGGTCGTCACCGTCGATCGTCCGGTCGCCCGACGGCCCGCGCACCAGCACCGAGCCTCCCATCGCCAACAGCACCGATGGGAGGTCCGACGCCGGGTCGCCGTGGGCGAGCGAACCGCCCAACGTGCCGCGGTGGCGAACCTGCGGATCGCCCACGTGCCCGGCCGCGTGCGCCAGCAGCGGCGCGTGCTGCGCCAGCACTGCGCTGGTCTCGAGGTCGTGGTGGCGCGTGAGGGCGCCGATGCGCACGACGTCGCCGTCGAGCTCGATGCCGCGCAGCTCGCCGAGTCGGCCGAGGTCGACCAGCACCTCGGGGTTGGCGAGGCGCAGCTTCATCAGCGGCAGCAGCGAGTGGCCGCCGGCGAGGAGCTTGGCCTCCTCGCCGTGCTCCACGAGCGCCGCGATGGCGTCGTCGACCGACGACGCGCGGTGGTAGGCGAACGAGCTCGGGATCACGGCGCCACCTCCTGCGCGCCGCTCGGCTGGTGCGGCACCGACCGGGAGCCGGGGCGTCCGGACGCATCGAGCACGGCGGCGACGATGTTGTGGTACCCGGTGCACCGGCAGAGGTTCCCCTCGAGACCGCAGCGCACGTCCTGCTCGCTCGGCGCGTCGTGTTCGGCGAGCAGCGAGACCGAGGCCATCACCATGCCGGGCGTGCAGTAGCCGCACTGCAGCGCGTGGTGCTCGTGGAAGGCCTGCTGCACCGGATGGAGCTCGTCGCCGTCGGCCAACCCCTCGATGGTGGTGATCGCGGCGCCGTCGGCCTGCACGGCGAGCACCGTGCAGGACTTCACCGATTCGCCGTCGAGCAGCACCGTGCACGCCCCGCACGACGACGTGTCGCACCCGATGTTGGTGCCGGTCAGGCCCAGCTCGTCGCGCAGCCACGTGACCAGCAGCGTGCGCGCCTCGACGCTGCTGCGACGAGCCTCGCCGTTCACCACCGCCTCCATGGATACCGACTGCTCTGCGCTCATGGGATCAACCTCCGGTAGCCACGCCAAGCGAACAGCCCGAGCCCCGCACCTGCAGCGACGAGCACGAGCAGCCCCGGCAGCGTGTCCTGCATCGTGACCGGACCCAGGAAGCCCTGCCGGGCCAGCTCGAGCACGGGCGTCACCGGGTTGACGCGAGCGACCGCGTGCAGCCAGCCCCGCATCAACGCCAGCGGCACCTGCCCGATGCTCAGGAACATGGACACGGTGATGACGATCTGCACCAGCGCGCCTGCGCTCTGCGACTTCAGCCGGTACACGACGCCAAGGCCCCACAGGCTGGCGAGCACCGCGACGCCCACCGCAGCGATCGTCAGCGTGAGCAGGCCGAGCGGGCCGCCCTGCAGCCTGGCGCCGCCCAGCATCGAGATCGGCACCACGATCGCCAGCGGCAGCAGCGCGCGGGCTGCGGCGTAGAGCACCGGGCCGAGCATGACCGCGCCCGGTGGCGTCGGCGCTGCGAGAAGCCGATCCTGGAAGCCGGTCTCGATGTCGCGCGCCACGTACAGCGCCGCGCCGAATCCGGCGAACGCGCAGCCCTGCAGCGCGGCGAAGGGAGCCATCCAGTTGAGGATGTTGTCGGTGGGGAACCCGGGCATGTTGGTCAGGCCGTGGAACGAGCCGCCGAAGGCGAGGACGAAGAACATCGGCATGAGGATGGTGGGTGCGAGCGTGGCGGGGATGCGCACCAGCCCCATCGCGTAGCGACGGGCCAGCGCCACGGCGATCACCAGCGTGGAGGCCCGCGGGCGCGCCGCATCGCGCTGCGCCGCCACGGTCGGAGTCGTGGCGGTCATGCTGATGCCGCCAGTCGTCGATCGAGCTGCCTCAGGGCGAAGCGGAGGCTGAGGGCGGACATGGCGCCGGCCACGGCCAGCGCGACGCCGAGATCGGCGAAGGAGAACCCGGTGATGACCAGCTCGCGGGCGCCGTCGATCATCCACGTGATCGGGTTGTTCTCGGCGATGGCGCGGTAGGCGCCGCTCATCTGCGAGGTGGGGAAGAACGCGGACGACACGAACAGCAGGATGAAGGCGAGCGGGAACATGCCCTGCACCGCCTCCTGGCTGCCGGTGCGCAGCCCGAGGCCGGCAGCGAACGCGCCGATGGCCAGCGCCAGCACCATACCGATGAGCACGAGTCCGAGCACCGCTGCGACCCCGCCGGCGATCGGCGAGCCGAACGCCAGGAACACCAGCACGAACACCAGCGCCTGGATGCCGCCGAGCACCGTTGCGCCTGCGACGCGACCGATGACGATCGTGCTGCGGTGCACCGGCGAGGCGACGAGCCGCTCGAAGAACCCGCTCTCGACGTCGAGGGCGAGCGCGGCACCGCCGAAGAGGCCGCCGAACATCACGCCCTGCACCAGCGACGCCGGCAGGAGGAACTGGAGGAAGGAGTCGACCTCGGGGAAGCCGGGCAGGTGGATGGCGCGACTCATCGCGGAGGAGTTCACCGCTGCGAGCAGAAGGGGGAAGACGATGGCGGGGATCCACGTCTGCGGTTGACGCCAGGTCGACAGCAGCGATCGCCGCGCCAGCACCATGGTCTGGGCCACCGCATCGCCCTGCGATCGCCCGCGCACCGCGACCGCCGTGGTCACCTCCTGCTCCTGCGGCTGCGGCGTCCGCCACCGGAGCCCTCCGCGCTCGCCTCCGCCGCAACCGCGGCGTCGTCGGCGGCACCCTCCAGGCGGCGCCCCGTCGCGTCGGCGAAGACGTCGTCGAGCGATGGCGACGCCAGCTCGACGTGGTCGACCACCGCACCCTCGTCGTTGAGCGCGTTGAGCACCGCGCTGAGCTGGCTGGGGCCGCCCTCGAGCCCGATCGCCAGCACCCCCTCTCGCGACGGCCGCTGTTCGCCGAAGCGACCGCACACCGTCTGCACCGCCAGGGCCATGTGCGCCTCGTCGATGTGCAGGCGCAGCGTCGGCGCGCCGACTGCTGCCTTGAGGGCCGCAGGTGCCCCGGCGCGCACGATGCGCCCGCCGTCGATGATCGCGACTCGCTCGGCGAGCTCGTCGGCCTCCTCCAGGTACTGCGTGGTCAGGAACACCGTCGTGCCATCGGCGTTGAGCCGACGCACCTCCTCCCACAAGCTGATGCGGCTCGTCGGGTCGAGGCCCGTCGTCGGCTCGTCGAGGAACAGCACCGACGGCTCGTGGATGAGCGACATGGCCAGGTCGAGGCGACGTCGCATGCCGCCGGAGTAGGTGGCGACGCGGTTGCCTGCCGCGGCCACCAGCCCGACGCGCTCGAGCAGCTCACCTGAGCGCAGCTGGGCTGCGGACCCGGAGATGCCGTGCAGCGTGGCTTGGAGGTGCAGCAGCTCGTTGCCGGTCATGAGCGGGTCGATCGCCGCGTCCTGCAGCGCCACCCCGATCGATCGACGGACCTCGTCGGCCTGCGTCACCACGTCGAAGCCGGCCACGAGCGCTCGCCCGGCGCTCGGTCGCAGCAGCGTGGTGAGCATCCGCACCGTGGTCGACTTGCCGGCGCCGTTGGGTCCGAGGAAGCCGAAGATCTCGCCCTCGTCGACCGCCAGGTCGATGCCGTCGACGGCGACGAAGTCCCCGAAGCGACGCACGAGCCCCTCAGCGACGATGGGTGCGGTCACGTGCTGCTCGCCTGCGCGTCGCAGATCGCCTGCCACACCCGTTGCGGCGTCGCCGGCATGTCGAGGTGCCGCACGCCGAGGTGGCCGAGCGCATCGATCACCGCGCTGTGCACCGCGGGGGTGGCGCCGATGGTGCCGGACTCCCCCACGCCCTTGGCGCCCAGCGGGTTGGCGGTGGTCGGCGTCTCCATGCCCACGAGCTCGAAGCTGGGCAGCTCGGCCGACGAGATGATGCCGTAGTCGGCGAAGGTGGAGGTCAGCGGGTTGCCGTCGTCGTCGTAGAGGAACGCCTCGGTGAGCACCTGCGCCGCTCCCTGGGCGATGCCGCCGTGGCGCTGCCCCTCGGCGAGCATCGGGTTGAGGATGGTGCCGGCGTCGTCGCACGCGACGTGGCGCACGTGGCGCACGCCGCCGGTCTCGGTGTCGACCTCGACGACCGCCACGTGGGCACCGAACGGGTACGTGGGGAAGCCGCCGGCGAACGCCGTCTCCTCGATGATCCCCCGCTCGGGGTCTGCGGCGGCGGCCACCTCCGCCCAGGTGCGGCCGTCGGTGCGGTCGGCGCCGGCGAAGAAGCAGCCGCACGAGGTGTCCAGCTCGACCTCGGTGGCGTCGACGCCGAGGAGGTCCGCGGCCACCGCTCGACCGGCATCGACGGCCAGCCCGGTCGCCTCGTGCACCGCAGCGCCTCCGAGCTGCAGCGAGCGCGAACCGAAGGTACCGACGCCTCGCGGGATGAGCGCCGTGTCGCCGTGCACGACCTCGATGGCGCCCATGTCGATGCCGGTGGCCTCCGCGACGAGCATGGCGAACGCGGTGTGGTGGCCCTGGCCGTGGGCGGAGGAACCGGTCAGCACGCGCACCGTGCCATCTGGGCGGACCTGCACCGACCCGTTCTCTCGGCCCGCCACCGGCCCGGCGGTGATCTCGACGTAGGTGCTCACCCCGATGCCCAGCTGCACGACATCGCCCGCCGCGCGGCGGCGCGCTTGCTCGCTGCGCAGCTCGTCGTATCCGGCGGCACCCAGCGCCCGGTCCAGCGCGCCCACGTAGTCGCCGGAGTCGTAGGTGGCACCGGTGGGCGTGTCGTAGGGGAAGGCATCGGCCGGGATCAGGTTCTGGCGGCGCACCGCAGCTGGATCGGCACCGATCTCCGCCGCGAACAGGTCGACGGCGCGCTCGATGGCGGCGGTGGCCTCCGGCCGACCGGCGCCGCGGTAGGCGACGGTGCTCATCGTGTTGGTGACCACCACCTGCGCCACGGCCTCGACGCGGCCGATGGCGTAGGTGCCCGTCGCCATCTTGCAGCTGAAGGTGGGCAGGAAGGTGCCCAGCGCCGGGTAGGCGCCGCCGTCGGCCAGGGTGGTGAGCCGGTAGGCCTCGATGGTGCCGTCGCGCCGGCCCCCGATCTCGACGCTCTGCAGGTGGCCGCGGCCGTGGCCCATGGCGACCATGTTCTCCGAGCGCGCCTCGACCCAGCGCACAGGCCGCTCGACGTGGCGCGCCACCCACGGGATCAGCAGCTCCTCTGGGTAGGTGTGGATCTTGGGCCCGAAGCCGCCGCCCACATCCGGCGTCACAACGCGCACCTGGTCGGCGGCGAGCCCGTAGATCGCCTGGTACCGCCGGTGCGCGTTGTGCACGGACTGGTTGGAGATCCACACCGTGCAGCCTCCGTCGTGCCACGCCGCAGCCGCAGCGCGACCCTCCAGCGGACATGCTGCGAGGCGCTGGTTGCGCAGCTCGGCGCGCACCACGACCTCGCAGCCCTCGAACAGCTCGTCACCACCGGCGCTGCCCATGCGCGCCGAGGTGTTGGTGCCGGCCTCGGGGAACAGCAGCACCTCGTCGCGCGCCGCGTCGCGAGGATCGACGACCACCGGCAGCGGTTCGATGTCGGCCCAGACCAGCTCGGCGGCGTCCTCGGCCTGATCCGCGCGCTCGGTGACGACGATGGCGAACGGCTCGCCGACGAAGCGCACCACGTCGGTCGCCAGCCACGGGCGCACCATCGCCTCGGGCGTGAGGCCGGGCACGTCGAGCGGGCTCGGGCCCTCGAGGTCGAGATCGGCCGCGGTCAGCACCGCCAGCACCCCCGGCAGCGCGCGAGCATCGTCCACTTCGATGGACGAGATGCGTCCGTGGGCGATCGGCGAGCGAACGAAGGTGACGTGGGCCGCGCCGTCGAGCAGCGGGTCGCGGAGGTCTGCGCTGTAGGTGGCACCGGTGGTCAGGAACGCGTGGTCCTCGGTGCGCAGCACCCTGGTCCCGAGGATGGTCACGAGCGGCCCCCTGCTCTGCTCAGCAGCTGTGCGGCCACCGCCGCTCAGCGGGGCGCAGCGGCCCAATCTATCGGTCGCCGGGTGCGCCTCGACCAGCCGATGGGACCTCGGCGCGACCGCGCCGGACGGACCGGGTGCGCGCGGGGACCCTCAGGAGGCGTAGAGGGCGCCGAGCCTGCCGAAGGGCCAGGTGTCGGGTACGGGGACCGGCTGCTCGGGTGCAGGCAGGATGCGGTACGGCTCCTCCCCCGGTCGCACCATGCCGAACTCCTCGCGCGCCAGGCGCTCCACCTCGGCGGGGGACTCGAGCGCGTCGACGCGCGCCTGCAGCTCGACGTTGGCCGTGTCGAGCTCGCTGAGGCGGTCGCGGCTCTGGGCCATCTCGTCGCGCTGGGCGAGGTAGGTGCGGGTCGGGAAGACGCCGACGAACAGGACCGCGACGAACGCGAGCGCCACCAGCACCGGCACGATGCTGCGGTGCAGGCGCATCGTCATCCGGCTGCCCCACGAGCCAGCGCGGCGTGCCCCCAGTAGGCGGCGTTCTCGCCGAGGTCCTCCTCGATGCGCAGGAGCTGGTTGTACTTGGCGACGCGGTCGGTGCGCGCCGGTGCTCCGGTCTTGATCTGACCGCAGTTCGTCGCCACCGCCAGGTCTGCGATCGTCGCGTCCTCCGTCTCACCGGACCGGTGCGACATCACCGAGGTGTAGCGAGCCCGCGTGGCCATGGCGACCGCCTCGAGGGTCTCGGTGAGCGAGCCGATCTGGTTGACCTTGACGAGGATCGAGTTGGCGACGCCGGCGGTGATGCCGCGCTCGAGGCGCTCGGTGTTGGTGACGAACAGGTCGTCGCCCACGAGCTGCACCCGATCGCCGAGCGATGCGGTGAGCTCCCCCCAGCCGTCCCAGTCCTCCTCGGACATGCCGTCCTCGATGGACACGATCGGGTAGCGGTCGCAGAGGTCGGCGAGGTAGCCGACCATCTCGGTGGGGCTCAGCGTGCGGCCCTCACCGGCGAGCACGTAGGCCCCGTCGCGGAAGAACTCGGTCGATGCGGCATCCATGGCGATGGCGATGTCGGCTCCGGGCGTGAAGCCGGCGCGCTCGATCGACTCGACGAGCAGCGCGACGGCCTCCTCGTTCGACCCGAGGTTCGGAGCGAAGCCGCCCTCGTCGCCGACCGCGGTGGCGAGTCCCTTGTCGGCGAGCACCTTGCGCAGCACGTGGTAGGTCTCGGTGCCCCAGCGCAGCGCCTCGGTGAAGGAGGCCGCGCCGACCGGCATGATCATGAACTCCTGGATGTCCACGTTGTTGTCGGCGTGCTCGCCGCCGTTGAGGACGTTCATCATGGGCACCGGCAGGACGTGGGCGTTGACACCGCCCACGTAGCGGTACAGGGGCAGGCCGAGGTCGTCCGCGCAGGCCTTGGCGACTGCCAGCGACACCCCGAGGATTGCGTTCGCCCCGATGCGGCCCTTGTTGTCGGTGCCGTCGAGGTCGATCATCAGCTGGTCGATGCCGCGCTGGTCGGTGGCATCCAGCCCCACGACCGCGTCGTAGATCTCGTCGTTGACGAAGCCGACCGCGGTCTCGACGCCCTTGCCACCCCACGCCTCGCCGCCGTCGCGCAGCTCGACCGCCTCGAACTGGCCGGTGGATGCGCCCGACGGCACGATGGCCCGGCCCTGCGCACCGCCGTCGAGCACGACGTCGACCTCGACGGTGGGGTTGCCGCGCGAGTCGAGGACCTGACGACCGACGATGTGCTCGATGCTGCTCACGACCCTGCGCTCCTTGGCTGGTGGGAGGGAACGCTACCGCTCGGCCGCGCGCGGCCGGCGGATGCGCGGGTGACCGACGTCACCCTCCGCACCGACCCGACGCCGGCGCGGCCGACAGTGTCGCGCACCCCCACCCCCACCCGATCCCCCTCGAACGATCTGGGTGCGCAGCGGGTACTGGGAGTCTCACCACGCTGCCGAGAACGCGACGTGAACGATCTGGGTGCGCTGCTGGTACTGGGAGTCTCACCACGCTGCCCAGAATGGGGGGCGTGGTGGGGGCTACGCGAGCTTGGCTCGGGACCAGAGCGCGTCGAGCACCGTGCGATCGGCGGTGGCGGGGTCGACCCCGTCGGCGGCGGCGTGCGCCTCGAGCGCCGCCACGCGATCTCGGAACCGCAGCGCCGCGTGGCGCAGCGCGGCCTCCGGATCGACGCCGATCGTCCAGCCCACGCCGCAGGCGGCGAAGAGGAGATCGCCGAGCTCGTCGGCGATCGCCTCGTCGTCGGAGTCGCCCGGGGGTCGCTCGAGCTCGGTGCGCAGCTCGCCGAGCTCCTCGTGCACCTTGCCGAGCGCCTCGTCGCGGTCGGCGAAGTCGACGCCGACCGCCACAGCCTTCTTCATCAGCTTCAGCGCGAGGAGCCCCGCAGGAAGGTTGGTGGGCACGCCCTCCACGACGCTGGTGCGTCCCTTCTCGTCGCGCTTGATCCGCTCCCAGCGCTCGAGCACCTCCGCGGCGGTGGCGGCCTCCGCGTCGCCGAAGACGTGGGGGTGGCGAGCGACGAGCTTGTCGTGGATGCCGCGGGCGACGTCCGCCAGCGTGAACCACCCCGACTCGACGGCCAAGGTGGCGTGGAAGACGACCTGGAACAGCAGGTCGCCGAGCTCCTCCTGCAGGTGGTCGATCGAGGCCGGCACGTCGCCGTCGAGCTCGTCGATCGCCTCGATGACCTCGTAGGACTCCTCGAGGAGGTGGCGGGTCAGGCTCTGGTGGGTCTGCTCGCGGTCCCACGGGCAGTCGCGCCGGAGTCGCTCGACCAGCTCGGCGAACGCGACCAGCTCCGCTGCGATCGGAGCGCCGAGCTGCGGGAGGTACAGCGATGTGAGGTGATCGGGCTCCACGATCCGGTCGAGGTCCTCCCACCGCACCGTGCGCACGTCCTCGTCGGGCAGGCCGAGGCGCGCGAGCACCGTGACCGGCGTGTCGGGCCACTCGTCGAAGGCCAGCTTCACCGTGGACAGGACCTGCTCGGTGTCGCACTGCGCGACCAGCAGCGGTCCGGTTGCGCCGGCGGCTTCGACCACGAAGCGGTGCCCGTCGACGATCTGCACGCCGAGCGCCACCGGATCGATCCCGAGCCGCACCCACGCCAGGTCGAGGAACGACAGCGCAGGGAGCACCTCGACCTCCACGCCGGCGATCGCTGCGGCGCCGAGCGGGTCGCGAAGGAGCTCGACCGTTCGCTCGGCCACCGCCGGTGACCCGGGCACCGCGTACAGGACCTCGCCGTGGGTCTGCGCCTCGGCGATGAGGTCACGAACGATCCCCGTGTACACCTCCTCGATGACCTCCGCCGCCTCGTAGCGGGCATCGAAGCTCTCGTGCTCGCCGAGCACCCCGACCGCTGGGTGCCGGTCGGTGCGGCTGCGGCGACGTGCGACCCCTGCGATCGCAGCGATCGTGCCGGAGGTGACCAGGTCCTCGTCGCCCGGGCCGAGGCCCACCACGATGATCCTCGAGGTCACCCGCCAGCTGGGACGGTGCTGCCCGGCGCCGTGATGACCGGCAGCGTGTCGACCGGCACGCCGCCGCCCTCCGGCACGCCGCCCGTCGGCGCCGTGGTGGACGGCGCGGCCGCGCCTGCGGGCACGTTCACGATGCCCGAGGCGGCATCCCAGATCCCGTAGTCCTCGTCGACGGTGACGTCGGCCTCGGCCACCCAGCCCTGCACCTGCGTCTGGAAGCCCTGCGACGACTGACCCTCGAGGGTGGAGCGGATCTGCTCGGAGGACTCCTCGAGCGTCGCGGTCCCCCGCTCGGTCACGAGGATGAGGTGGTAGCCGAACTGGGTCTCCACCGGCTCGCTCACCGTGTCGAGGTCGATCGACCACACCACGTCCTCGAACTCGGGCACGTACTGGCCCTTGGGCCCGCACCCCAGCTCGCCGCCCGCAGCACCGGAACCCGTGTCGTCGGATCGCTCGGTGGCGATGGCGGCGAAGTCTCCCCCATCCGCCAGCTCGGCTGCGATCTCGTCCACCTTGGTCTTGGCCGCGGCCAGCGCTGCCTCCTGGTCGGCGGCCTCGGGATCCGGCGAGACGAGGATGTGCGACGCGCAGGCCTGCTCGAAGCTGGCTTTGTTGGTCTCGTAGAACTCGGCGATCGCCTCGTCGCTGATGTCTGCTGCCTGCGCTGCTTCGAGGACGAGCAGCGATGCGACGCCCTCGATGAAGAAGTCGAGGTAGATCGGGGCGAAGGCGTTGAGGATGGCGAGGCCGGTCGGGTCCGGCTCGGTGTCGGCGAGCGCCGAGCGATCGGGCGGCTGCTGCCCGCCGTAGACGAACGACGCCAGCACCTCGGCGCGCTCGCGGGCTTCGTCGTCGACGGTGAGCTCCTGCTCGGCGACCTGCTGCTGCAGCACGTTGTAGAAGATCCACTGCGAGATGAGCTCGGTGGAGAACTCCGCCGCGTAGGTGCCCGGTCCGCCGTCGCCGTTGACGGTGTAGGTGATGCCGCTCTGCGCCGCCTGGGCGGTGACCGCCTCGATGTAGCCGTCGTTGGCAGCGACCGTGTCGAGCATCTCGATGAGGGTGTCGCGCTCGAGCGTCGCATCGCCGACGGTCGCCACCACCTCCGACGCCGCAGGGGTGTCCTCGCCGCTGCATGCGGCCAGGAGGAGGGTCAGGGGCACGAGGAACGTCGCGAAGCGCTTCACAAGGAGGGGGAGCCTACGGATGTCCGGGGCGCCGCGCCACGCAGGGGGTGCCGCACCGGCCGCTCAGCGATCCGCTGCCGACGCCGGGGGTTCGTCCTCGAGCAGCTCGTCGATGGCCTGGACGACCTCGTGGAGGGCGTCCGCGCCCCGCACGGGCAGCATCAAGCTGGCGTCGCGCTCGTCGTAGCGGGCCTTGGGGAACAGCCTCGCCAGGCGTAGCGCCCGGCTCGCACGCAGCCGCACCGGCGAGAGCACCACTCGCCGTGCCGGGCCGTCGAAGGTGGAGCCCGTCGTGATGGCCACGTCGGTGATGCCGTGCGCGAGGCAGCGCACCCGCACCTGCGCCACCGCGAGCAGGGAGTCCGCAGCGGGCGGCAGCGGGCCGAAGCGGTCGAGCCACTCGGCGCGCAGGTCCTCGACGGTCGCGGCGTCGGCGGCCGCGGCCAGGCGCCGGTACGCCTCGAGGCGCAGGTCCTCGCGCTCGATGTAGGTGGTGGGAAGGTGCGCGTCGACGCCGAGGTCGAGGTTCAGCTCCGGCACCTCGGGCACCGGCTCCCCCTTCAGCTCGGCCACCGCCTCGGTGACCATCTGGCAGTACAGGTCGTAGCCGACCGCTGCGATGTGGCCCGCCTGCGTCGTGCCGAGCAGGTTCCCCGCGCCGCGCAGCTCGAGGTCGCGCATGGCGATGGCGAAGCCCGAGCCGAGGTCGGTGGACTCCGAGATCGTCCGGAGGCGCTCGTAGGCGTCCTCGCTGAGCACCCGGTCCGCAGGGTGGAACAGGTAGGCGTAGGCCCGCTGCCCGGCCCGCCCGACGCGGCCGCGCAGCTGGTGGAGCTGCCCGAGGCCGAGCAGATCCGCTCGGTCGACGACCAGCGTGTTGACCGTCGGCATGTCGATGCCGGACTCGATGATCGTCGTGCAGACGAGCACGTCGTACATGCCCTCCCAGAAGTCCAGCACGATGCGCTCGAGGGAGCCCTCGTCCATCTGGCCGTGCGCGACCGCGATCCTCGCTTCGGGCACCAGCTCGTGCAGGTCGGCGGCGACGCGGTCGATGTCCTGCACGCGGTTGTGGACGAAGAACACCTGGCCCTCGCGCAGCAGCTCGCGCCGGATCGCCTCGGCGACGGCGCGCTCGTCGTGCTCGCCGACGTAGGTGAGGATCGGCTGGCGCTCCGCCGGCGGCGTGTGCAGGAGGCTCAGGTCGCGGATGCCCGTCAGGCTCATCTCGAGGGTGCGCGGGATCGGCGTGGCAGAGAGCGTCAGCACGTCGACGTCGTGGCGCATCGCCTTGATCCGCTCCTTGTGCGACACCCCGAAGCGCTGCTCCTCATCGATGACGAGCAGGCCGAGGTCCTTGAAGGCGACGTCCTCGGACAGGAGGCGGTGGGTGCCGATCACGACGTCGACCTCGCCCGAGCGCACACCGGCGACGACCGAGCGGACCTGGGACGGCGTGAGGAAGCGGCTGAGCACCTCGACGCGCACCGGGTAGGGCGCGAACCGCTCGCTGAAGGTCTGGAGGTGCTGCTGCGCCAGCAGCGTGGTGGGCACCAGCACGGCGACCTGCCGACCCTCCTGCGCCACCTTGAACGCTGCGCGCAGCGCGACCTCCGTCTTGCCGAAGCCGACGTCCCCGCAGATCAGGCGGTCCATGGGCACCGGACGGGCGAGGTCGGCCTTGACCTCCTCGATGGCGCGCGCCTGGTCGGGGGTGAGCAGGTACGGGAACGCGTCCTCGAGCTCGTGCTGCCACGGGCTGTCCTCGCCGAACACGTGACCGACGGTGGTGACCCGGCGCTGGTAGAGGACCACCAGCTCCTGAGCGATCTCGCGCACGGCGACCTGGGCGCGGGCGCGGGCCTTCTGCCACTCGCCGCTCGAGAGCCGCGACAGCTTGGGCGCATCTCCTCCGCTGTAGCGCCGCACCACGTGGATCTGGTCGGTGGGCACGTACAGCCGATCGCCGGCGCGGTACTCGAGCAGCAGGTAGTCGCGCTCGACCCCGCCGATGGAGCGGGTGACCATGCCGCCGTAGCGCGCCACGCCGTGCTGGTCGTGCACGACGTGGTCACCGGCGCGCAGGTCGTCGAAGTAGCGCTGCGCCTCGCGGCGGCGGGGGCGCACGGGGCGGTGCGCTCGCCGCCGTCCGGTGATGTCGGCCTCGCCGATGAGGGCGACTGCGGCCTCGGGGCACACCACGCCGCGCGCCAGCAACGCCTCGATCACCCACAGGCCTGGACGGGCGAGGTCGACGGCGCTCGCCACGGTGGCATCGACGCCGAGCTCTCCGAGCCGGTCGATCAGTCGGGCGGCGCTCCCGGCACCTGAGGCGCACACCACCACGCGCGTGCCCGCGGCCAGCAGCGCCGCGAGGCGCCCGCCGAGCACCGAGCCATCACCGACGACGGGGTCCCAGCCGGTGGCGGCCACCGCCGGGGTGTCGGGGCCATCGGGCGCGGCCAGCACGTGGAGGACCGGCGCGGCGCTCTGCGCGAGGACGCGCTCGAACACGACGTGCAGGCGCGGGAAGCCGTGCGCGGCATCGGGATCGGCAACAGCACCCCAGGTGCGCGCCAGCGTCGAGGCGAGGTCGTCCTCCTCGGCGAGGAGGTCCTCGGCGCGGTCGCGCAGACGACGGGGCTCGACGAGCACGATCTGCGCGTCGGCGTCGAGCAGGTCCGGCAGCACGCGCTCCTCGCCCGCCACCCACGGCAGCCACGACTCCATGCCGTCGAAGGTCTGGCCGTCGGCCAGGCGCTCCCACTGCTCGCGCCCCCACGGCTGCTGCGCCACCAGGCCCTCGGCGCGTGCGCGCACCTCGGCTGTGGGGAGCACCTCGCGGCACGGCAGCAGGCGCACCTCCTCCAGATCGCCCGTGGACCGCTGGTCGGCCACCGAGAAGCTCGTCAGGCGATCGACCTCGTCACCCCACAGGTCGATGCGCACCGGGCCGTCGGCGGTGGAGGGGAACACGTCGACGATCGAGCCGCGCACCGCCACCTCGCCGCGGTGCTCGACCAGGTCCTCACGGCGGTAGCCGATGCCGACCAGCGATCGCACGAGCTCGTCGAGGTCGACGACGTCGCCGCGACGCACCTCCAGCGGCGCCACGTCCTCCACGTGCGGGCCGAGGCGCTGGATGAGGGCGCGCAGCGGCGTCACCACCACCGCGGGGCGCCGCGACGGATCGGTCAGCCGCCACAGCACGTGCAGCCGCCGCCCCATGGTCTCGATGGCGGGGCTCACCCGCTCGAACGGCAACGTCTCCCATGCGGGGAAGAGCTCGACCTCGTCGTCGCCGAGCAGCAGCGCCAGGTCGTCGGCGAGTCGCTCGGCCTCAGCGGTCGTCGCCACCGCGGCGAGCACCGGCCGGCGCTCGCCCACGATGGCGAGTGCTGCGATCGCCAGCGCGCGCGCCGGCTCCGGGACGGCGAGGACGCTTGCGCGGCCGCGCAGCACGTCGCTGATCGCCGGCGTGTCGGCCAGGGCGTCGGCGAGGGAGCGCAGCGGCGCGGCACTCGTTGGGGAGCTGCTCGTCACGGGACCGATGACCCTATCGACCAGCCGGCGAACCGCCGCCGGCGCCGTCCTCGGCGGCGAACGCCTCGAGGAGCTCCGCCACGCTGCTGGTCGCGAGCAGGTCGTCGACATCCACCGCGGCGATGCCTGGGACCGACGCGCTGCGCAGGCGGTGGGCGGTGCGGTCGACCTCCTCGTCGAAGACGCACCGCAGCTGGTCGATGGTCGCGTGCAGCATCGGGACCGGGGCCCGGCTGAGGTCGGCAGCCACGACCGAGGGTCCCCACGCTCGGATGAGGCGGTAGGCGTCGTACGCGTCGCCGGCCGCCTTGGGCGGCGGCCGATCGGGAGCGACCGCGGCGTGGAGCTTCATCGCCACGAGCGAGCCGGCGACCGCGACCGGGATGGCGACGCGCGCCGCTACCTCGTCGCCCTCCAGCACGATGATGTCGGTGGACACCGCCGTCTCGAGGGCGTACCGGCACACGAAGGCGAGCTGGAGCGCCCGCCGCTCCTCCTCATCGAGGTCGCTCGCGGCCAGCGCCACGAGGGTGGCGACGTCGGTCTCGGCATCCATCAGGTCGAGGCGCACGCCACGCTCCGCGAGCAGCACGCCGTTCGCGGTCCGCTCGGCGCCGCGGGACACGAGCAGGTCGATCGCCACCTCGCGCGCCTCGGTCACCTCGTCGAAGTCGGTCGTGGCTCGGTGGGCCTCGTACAGGCGCACCATGACGGCGAGGCCGCCGACGAGCGCGTGGCGCGGCAGCTCCTCGGGGAGCGCGGCGAGGGATCGCACGGAGCGCACCACGAAGCCCCGCGCATCCGCGGCGAGCGCGACGGACCGCTGGCCGAAGCGAGACATCGGCGGCCAGGCCGCAGCCTCACCAGACACGCTGGACCCCGAGCGTCGGATCGGGTTCCCACGACTCGACCGCCTCGCGCCCCCGGTTGCGGTCGGTGGCCAGGTCGAGCGCCACGACCACGGGATGAGCGAGCGGCCAGAGGTCGACGGGGCCGCGCAGGCGCGGGTCGCACACCAGCGGCGTGGGCGCCACCGCCACCGTCGCCGCCCGATGGTTCCAGTCCGGCGCCAGCACGCTGCGGCTCAGCAGCCACGACAGCGAGCGCTCGTCGGGGAGGTAGAGGTCGACGGGGTGATCGGGCGGGGCGACGATCGGGGCGCCGTAGCCCAGCGCAGCACGGGTGTCGCCGACGACCCATCGATCGGCGCGCAGCTCGGGAGCGGCGGCGAGCTCCTCGGGGGTCGGCAGCGAGGAGAGGGCGTGGCGCTGCGGTCGCCACACCTCGACCAGTGCCCAGAAGAGCTCGGGCACCAGAGGTCGGCGGTCGCGGCGCAGCAGCGCCTGGGAGCGCAGCGCGCCGAGGAGGTTGGAGACCTGCCCGGCGGACACGTCCAGCTCGCGGCTGAGGTGCCGCGGCGACGCGTGCTCGTCGGGGTGGGTGAGCAGCCACAGCGCCACCGCTCGACCCTTCGGGGTGAACGGCGTGGTGGTGGGGCTGCCCGACGCGGGCGGCAGCACCGGCGTGATCGCGGCATCGAGCCGGATGCCCGGGCTCCACAGGCGCACGTGGCCACGGCGGCGGTCGAGCCACCCCCAGCCGAGGTCGCGCAGCTGGTCGCGCGTGCGCGCCGCGATCCGGTCGGCGAACACCATGCCCGCGTCGCCCTGCAGCGGGGGGAGGTCGCCGGTATGGACCGGTCGCAGGTCGGCGCGGGCCAGCACATCGACGCGCTGGCGCTTGCCGTCGATCTCGACCTCGAGCACGCCGACCCCGTCGCGGCCGGCGTCGGCGGGCTCGATGCGGGCGGGCAGGCCCAGCTCGCTGCACGCGGCCTGCAGCTCGCCCGCCAGACCGTTCAGTGTTCGATGGTCCACGAACATCACCCTACCATGGCGGTCGCGTGACGAGGATGCTGGGAACTGGCTGTTTAGCGTTCATCCCTGCATGAACGGCAGACGTCACGCTCCTGACGGCGGAGCGACCACCCCGTGACCAGGGGGGATCAGGAGGCTCAGCGGGTGTTGACCCGCTGGAGCGCAGCGTCGAGCCCCTCGGTCAGCACCAGCTCCACGGCATCCGCGGCGCGCTCGACGGCGACCGCGAGCACCTCGCGCTCTCGGGCGGAGGGAGGCCGCAGGACGTGATCGGCGCCTGCTGCCGCGCTCGGCGGCTTCCCCACCCCGATGCGCAGCCGAGCGAAGTCCGCCGAGCCGAGGTGGTCGCGGATCGACCGCAGGCCGTTGTGGCCCGCCAGCCCACCGCCCAGCTTCAGCTTGAGGCGGCCGGGCTCGAGGTCCAGCTCGTCGTGGACCACCACGAGCTGCGCCAGGTCATCGATGCCGTGGCGTCGCGCGAGCGGCGCCACTGCCCGCCCCGACTCGTTCATGTAGGTCGTCGGCATTGCGAGCGCGACGCGCCGGCCGTCGATGCGCACGACGTCGGCGAGCGCGTGCTCCTTGCTGGTGCGCAGGCTGCCGCCGTGGCGCTCGGCGAGCAGGGCGACGACATCCGCGCCGATGTTGTGGCGCGTCCCCGCGTAGCGAGCTCCCGGGTTGCCCAGCCCGACCACCAGCAGGTCTGCCGGCGTGTCACCGGGACGCGGCGTGCCGCGGCGCAGCGGCCTCACGCGGTGGTCCGATCAGGAATCGGCGTCGGCGTCGGACTCGTCGTCCGCACCGCCGGACTCGCCGCCATCGCCGCCATCGCTGTCGGCACCCTCGCCCTCGGCGCCGCCCTCCTCGTCCACGGGGAGGCCGTCGGCGTCGAGCGTGGCGGCGACGCGACGCGGGATGTAGGCCGTCGCCACGGCCTCCTCAGCCGCGACCTCGGTGCGAGCGCCTGCGGGGAGCTCGATGTCGCCGACGGTGATCGTGGTGCCGATGGTGAGCGTCGAGATGTCGGCGACGAGGCCATCGGGGATGTCTGCCGGTCGGACGTGGATCGCCAGGTGGTGCATCGCCTGCTCGACGATGCCGTGGCTCCTGGTGACCTCCTCGGCCTCGCCGGTGAGGTGGATCGGGATGTCCACGAGGATGTCGACGTCGGGGTTCAGCCGCAGGAAGTCGACGTGGAGCACGTCGCGGCGCACGGGGTGGCGCTGCAGGTCCTTCACGATGGTGAGGTTGACGTCGCCGTCGACATCGAGGTCGATCAGGGCGTTCATGCCGGCGTCGGTGGACAGGACGCGGCGCAGCTCGGGCCACGCGACGGACACCGCGACCGGCTCGGTGCCGAGTCCGTAGAGGACCGCTGGCACGTGGCCCTCGCCCCGCAGGCGCGTCGAGGGGCGGGATCCGGTGGTGCGACCGGTGGTCGCGGCAAGTCGAACAGCCATGGCGTCACGGGCTCCTGGCGCGTGCAGACGGATGGGAAGCAGCGGACGATCCTACTGCGGACCCGCCGCAGGAGCGAAACCGGTCGCGCACGCCCCGCGGCGCCCCGCCGCGGGGCGTGCTTGCCTCCGCGCGCCCCCACGACCGATGATGGCGCGACGACCGACCCTGGAGGATCCCCCCGGATGTCCGATCACGACGTGCACGACGACGGCAGCGCGGACGAGCGGGGCTTCGCCGTCCACGTCCTGAGCGGCATGGCCATCGGCCTGCCGATCTTCGTCGGGCTGATCATCGGGGCGCTCATGGTGTTCACCCCGGACCAGGAGACGGGCAACATCGTCGCGGTGGCGGTGTGGGCAGGCATGTGGGCTGCGCTGTTCCTCGGCGGCGGCGCCGGCGCGGCGTTCTGGCTGCTGCGCAACGGCCACTAGGACGCGGCCGTCAGCTCTGGTTGGCGCCGCCGAAGATCTCGCTCACCGAGGTGTCCTCGAACACCGCGTCGATGGCGTCGGCCACGATGGACGCGACCGACAGCACCTCGATCTTGGCGATGTGCTTCTCCGCCGGCAACGGCACCGTGTTGGTGATGACCACCTTCTCGATGACCGAGTGCTCGAGCCGCTCGATCGCCGGCCCCGAGAAGACCCCGTGCGTGCACGCCGCAACGACGCGAGCCGCGCCCTTCTCGACGAGCTGCTCAGCCGCGGCGCAGATCGTGCCCGCGGTGTCGATCATGTCGTCGATGAGGATGCAGGTGCGCCCCTCGACGTCGCCGACGACGTCCTTGGCCTCGACCGAGTTCTTCTCGCCCTTGAGGCGACGCTTGTGCACGATGGCGAGATCCGCGTGCAGCACGTTGGCGTAGCGCTCTGCGACCTTCACCCGACCGGCATCGGGTGAGACCACGACCAGCTCGCCGTCGAGGCCCTCGAGGTGCGCGGTCAGCACCGGCATGGCTGTGAGGTGGTCCACCGGGCAGTCGTAGAACCCCTGGATCTGCCCCGAGTGGAGGTCGACCGACACCAGGCGGGAGGCGCCGGCGGCCTGGAACATGTCGGCCACCAGCTTGGCGGTGATCGGCTCGCGGCCCTCGGCCTTGCGGTCCTGGCGGGCGTAGCCGTAGTACGGGCAGACCACGGTGATGCGCTTGGCGGACGCGCGCTTCGCAGCGTCGACCATGATCAGCTGCTCCATCAGCGCGTCGTTCACGCTCTGGGTCGCCGTGCCGACGTGGCTCTGGATGATGAAGACGTCGGTGCCGCGGATGGACTCGCCGAAGCGGCAGTGCAGCTCGCCGTTCGCGAACTCCGAGAGGTGGGCGTCGCCCAGGCGGACGCCGAGGTGCGATGCGATCTCGTCGGCGAGCGGCAGGTTCGCCCGACCGGCGACGAGGTGCAGCCTCTTCTTGGTGACGAGCTCCATGGACGCGACCCCTCGTGGTGACTCCGACCGGCGCTGCATCGTAGCCAGCGCGCGGCCAGGGCTCCGACGGCGATCGACCGAGATCAGCGCTCGCGGTGGGCGAACGGTCCGGTGTGCTCGCCGGCGGGCACCTCGCTGCCGGGCTCGAGCACCGCGAAGGGGCCGACCACCGCGTCGTCGCCGATGGCGGCGTGGCGAGCCATCGACTTGTGCACCACCGCGCGCGCCCCGACGACGCAGTCGATGAGTCGGGTGTCGGGGCCGATCTCCGCGCCGTCGCCGACGACGGTGGCCCCCTGCAGGATGCTGCCGGGGAACAGCGTGACGTCGGTGCCGAGCTCGACGGTGGCGTCGACGTAGGTCCGGTCGGGATCGATCATCGTGACGCCCCGGCGAAGCCAGTCCAGGTTCGTGCGCCGACGGAGCTCCGCCTCCGCCGCTGCCAGCTGCACGCGGTCGTTGACGCCGCGGGTCTCGTCCGAGTCTGGCGCGACCACCGCCACGACCGGGTAGCCGGCCTCCGCGAGCACCGCCACGACGTCGGTCAGGTAGTACTCGCCCTGCGCGTTCTCAGGGCTGAGGCGGCGCAGCGCCGGGGCGAGCACCGAGCGGCGGAACACGTAGATCGAGGTGCACACCTCGTCGATCGCCAGCTCGTCGTCGGTCGCGTCGCCGTGCTCGACGATGCGGCGCACACGACCGTCGCGCCCGCGCACGATGCGGCCGTAGCCGGTGGCGTCGTCGAGCACCGCGGTGAGCAGGGTGCACGCGGCGCCCGAGGCGCGGTGCTCGGCGACCAGGGCCGCCATCGTCGTCGGCCGCAGCAGCGGCGTGTCGCCGGGGAGCACCACGAGGTCGTCGGCGTCGTCGTCGTCGAGCGCGTCGTCGAAGGCGGTGAGCCCGACGCTCACCGCGTCGCCGGTGCCTCGCTGGACGCTCTGCTCCACGAACTCGATGCGTGGCGAGCCGCCCGCCTCCTGGAGCTTCTTGGTCACCCGGTCCGCGCCGTGCCCGACGACCACCACCGCCCGCTCGAGGTCGCAGCCCGCCAGCGAGTCGATGACGTAGCGCACCATCGGTCGGCCGCACAGCACGTGGATCGGCTTCGGGCGGCTCGAGCGCATCCGCGTGCCCTCGCCGGCGGCGAGCACGAGGGCGGCGAGGTGCGAGGTGGACATGCCCCTGTGCTACCACGCGGCGCCCCGCCACCGGCGGCACCGGAGGGGTGGGAGACGTCGGGCTGGCTGCGCTGCGCTGGCGGGGCAGGGCTCGAACCTGCAGCCTCCGGGACCAAAGCCCGGCGTTCTGCCAATTGAACTACCCGCCACCGGGTGGTGCCACGGTAGCGCCGCCGCCCGCGGCGGCGGCCACGTCGCGCGCTGCGGCGCGGGTTCGCACCGCGCCGGGGTCGCCCGCTACCGTGCGTCCCGCCATGGGATCCCTCATCAAGAAGCGCCGCAAGCGCATGCGCAAGAAGAAGCACAAGAAGATGCTCAAGCGCACCCGCTTCCAGCGTCGCGCTGCCGGCAAGTAGCCGGCCGGCCGCACCAGCACACGTTCGCACCGTCTCCGACCCGGGTCCCGCAGGCCCGGGTCGCAGCGCGCCCGGGGCCTCCTACCGCCTCGTGAGGCGACGGCGAACGATGAGGCGCAGCATCTTCAGGGCGGTGCGCGCCAGCGATCGGTAGTCCGCCGAGTGCTGCGATGCACCGCCGAGGCGAGGGTGGTAGCTCACCGGCACCTCGACGATCCGCATCCCCGCCTGCAGCACCTCGATCATCATCTCCGGCGACAGCTCGGGTCCGATGCCGGTGATCTCCGGTCGGATGCGGACCCACGTGTCGCGCCACAGGGCTCGGTACGTGCACCCGACGTCGGTGAAGCGCGGCTCCTGACCCCACCAGAGGAGCTCGAGCACCTTGCCAGCAGCGACGTTCGCCCACCGCACGACGCCGTGCATGTTGGTGCCCTGCTCGATGAGCTGGCGCGTGGTGCGCGTGCCGATGGCCATGTCGGCGTCCTTGAGGTACTCGAGGAGCTTGCCGAGGTCCTTGGATCGGAAGGAGTGGTCCGCCTCGACGACGACCAGGATCTCGCCGAGCGCGTGGTCGAGCCCCCAGGTGATCGTGTCGCCGTAGCCGCCGCATCGCACCTGCTCGACGCGCGCCCCGGCTGCTCGCGCCAGCGCCACGGTGTCGTCGGTGGAGCCGTTGTCGACGACCACCACCTCGTCCACCAGGGGCGAATCGAGGAAGTCGCGCACCGTCGTGGCGATGGCGTCCTGCTCGTTGCGCGACGGGATCACCACCGAGGTGCGGCTGCGACCGAACGCGGCGGTGCGGGCCAGGTCGTTGGCGAGGTTGTGCTCGGCCACCGTGTTCACGTTCACGTAGTCGCCGCCGACGTCGACCGCGTGCACCGGGCGCCCGGCGACCACTGCGGAGCGCAGGGCGTCGACGAGCTCGACGTTGCCGGTGCGATCGCTCGGCGGCGTCGAGCGGATCCACTCGAACACCTCCGGGGTGAGCAGCCAGCTCCCGACGCCGAGCAGGCCCCGAGCGGTGTCGACGGGCTTCTCCTCCAGCTCGACCACGCGGTCGCCGTCGAGCTCCACGCGGTAGTTGCCGGCGAGCAGGCGGCGATCGACCGGGTCGATGGTCCCGCAGACCGCGACCCAATCACCGCTCGGTGCCCGCAGGTGCTCGTGGTGCGAGCCCAGGTAGAGCTCATCGGCGAGGACCACCGCGAACGGGCGGTCGACCAGCGGCTCTGCGGCCAGCAGGCCGCTCGCGAGCCCGGCGAGCGGATCACCGCACTCCACGTAGCGCACCGACACCCCGAGGGACCCGCCGTCACCGAGCTCGGCGCGGATCTCGTCGCCTCCCTCGCCGACGATGACGATCACCTCGACGATGCCGAGCTGGTCGCGCACGAGCTCGATGTTCCATGCGATGAGGGGACGGCCGGCCACGAGCAGCAGCGGCTTCGGGGTCGCGGCGGTCGCAGGCATCGCCCGTCGCCCCGCTCCCCCGGCGGGGATGACCGCGAGATCGATCACGGCTGGGCCGGCAGCACGTCGATGGTGCGCACCACGGTCCCGGCATCGGGGAACTCGCCCTCGACGAACCACGTCGCTCCGCTGCCGGCGAGGCGCGGCTGCTCGCCGGTCGCGTCACCGAGCGCGTCTCGCCAGCTCGCCATCGACGGCTCGACGGTCAGGGCTGCTGGCTCGAGGTCGTTGCCGTGCTCCCCCGTGGGGCCACCGAGGCGATCCCACGCGGCGTAGACCGCGGGAGTCGAGCACCCGAACGGCAGCAGGGCGAGCGTGTAGGTCCGCTCCTCGAACGCCAGCGGCTCCACGACCTCGCCGAAGCCCCGGACGCGGGCTCGCCCGCCTCGCAGGCAGAAGGCGACGTCGGCACCGAGCACCGCAGCGGTCTTCGGGTCGTCGTGGCCGCCCCACCGCAGGATCGCCGCAGCGTCCGACGACCCGCCACCGAGGCCGCCGCCGGCGGGGATCCGCTTGTGCAGCACGACGCTGGTGGGGTGTCGCTCCACCATCGCCAGGGCGCGCAGCACGAGGTTGCCGGGATCTGAAGCCACCGCGAACCCTCCGTCTGCGGCGTGCACCTCGAGCTGCGTACCGCCGCCGGCCTCATGCGGGGTCGGATCGACGACCATGCGGTCGCACAGGTCGAGGCTCACCATCTCGGCGTCGATCAGGTGCAGGCCGTCGGCGCGCACCCCGGTGATCCGAAGCGTGGTCGTCAGCTTCGCGGGGGCGATGAGCTCGAGGGGCATCGCGCCGGACCCTAGCCAACCACGGCATCGGCGAGCCGCCCCCAGGCCGCGACGCCGAGCGTCTCGGGCCGCTCGGTCGGGTCGATGCCGGCCCGGTCGAACGCTGCGGCGTCGACCACGTCCGCCAGCGACCGGCGCAGCATCTTGCGGCGCTGCCCGAAGGCCTGGCGCACGAGGCCGAACAGCACCACGGGATCCGCCGAGACCGCCGGAGCGTCGCGGCGGCGCAGCTCCACCAAGACGGACTCGACGCGGGGGCGCGGCACGAACACCGAGGCGGCGACGCTGCCCACGACCCGGCCGGTGGCGTGGTAGGCGACCTTGACCGACGGGATCCCGTACGCCTGATCCCCCGGACCGGCGACGAGGCGCTCCCCCGCCTCTCGCTGCACCATGACCAGGAGCCGCTCGATCGCAGGCACGCCGTCGAGCAGATCGAGGACCAGCGGGGTGGCGATGTTGTAGGGCAGGTTGGCGACGAGCACCCAGCTCGGGGCGGACGCCAGCGTCGCGGTCCAGTCCAGCGTGAGGGCGTCGGCGCCGATGAGAGCGACGTCGGTGCGAGCGAGGACCGCCTCGAGGACCGGCAGGAGGTGGCGGTCGGTCTCGATCGCGGTCACCGCGGCCCCCGTCTCGGCCAGCGCGAGGGTCAGCGAGCCGAGTCCTGCCCCGACCTCCACCACGTGGTCGCCCGCTCCGACGCCTGCGAGTCGGGCGATGCGCCGCACCGTGCCGGGATCGGCCACGAAGTTCTGCCCCAGCGCTCGGCTCGGCGCGAGGCCTGCCCCGTCGAGGAGGGCGCGCAGCTCGGTGGGGGTGTGGGTCACCCCATCAGGGGAGGCCGAGGGCGGAGCGGCAGTGCGGCCAGGCCCCGAAGGTGCCCCCGGCGCTGGCGACCAGCTGCTCGGCCACGGCGATCTGCTGCTCGCGGCTTGCTTGGTGGGGGTAGGCCGCATACTGGCCGCCGCCGTGGTGCTGCCACGTCGGAAGCGAGAACTGCAGGCCCCCGTAGTAGCCGTTGCCGGTGTTGGCAGCCCAGTTCCCGCTGGCCTCGCACCCGGCGAGGCGATCCCAGACCGACCCTCCGGCCACCGGCGGCGCCGGCGGGGGCGGTGCGGTGGTCGTGGTGGTCGACGTGGTCGTGGAGGTGGTGGTGGATGTCGACGTCGTGGACGTGGACGTCGTCGTCGTGGGCTGCGCTGCGAGCTGGTCGGTGAACGAGGTGCCTGCTGAGGCGCCGGCGGCCTCGATCAGCCCGAGGAGGTCGGCTCGGGCGTCCGCGAGCAGTGCGGCGCGCAGCTCGGTGCCGCCCGCGGCGCTGATGACCCGCCGGGCGCTGGCGAGCGACTGCAGGTCGTCGGCGACGGTGGTCGGCGCCGAGGAGCCGGGGTCGCCACCTTCGGCCCTGGCGTCGGTCGATCCGACCGCTTCGACCACGATGAGCGCGAGCACGACCAGGAGCGCGAGCAGCGCGACCGCTGGCGTGCGATGTGCTCGGTTGTGGCTCGTGCGGTCCACCGCGCTGCCTCCGTGGCCGGGACCCGGTCGGGTCGGCACTCGGGGCACGGTACGAGCGTCGTCATCGAAACGCAACCTTGAGCGAGCAGATCCCGAGCAGATCGCTTGATCCACCTAGCACGGACTTGACAGCGCCGGCTGCACCTGACCTCACCTGCGATGAACAACACCCTTGCAATTCTTGGCTGGTTGCGCGCTCCAGGATCGCTTCAGCGACCTGGTCCCCGCCGAGGCGCTCGGCGATCTGCCAGCGCACCGTCAGGTGTCGCCTGTCACGCCGTCGACACACAACGGCGAGCTGGCGAGAGCGTGGCGTGCCCGCGGGAGGCGCAGCGATGGTTCCGGGTCCCGCCGAGCGGAGCGCTCCGCGTCCCGCGTCAGAGCCGGAAGACCCGCCGGGCGTTGGCTGTGGTTGTGGCGGCCAGCTCCTCGATCGCCACGCTGCGTGCTGCTGCGACGGCTGCGCCGACGAGGGGCACGAGCCCGGGCACGTTGCGGCGGCCACGGTGCGGCACCGGGGTGAGGAACGGCGCATCGGTCTCGACCAGCAGGCGATCGGCGGGGCACAGGGCAGCCGCCTCGCGGATGTCGCCGGCCGACGGGAACGTGACGATGCCCGAGAAGCTCAGGTGCGCCCCACGATCGAGCGCGGCGCGGGCCTCGATCGGGCCTCCGGTGAAGCAGTGCAGCACCGTGCGCGGCGGCACCCCCTCCGCATCGAGCAGATCGAAGGTGTCGTCCCATGCATCGCGGGTGTGGATCACCAGCGCCAGGTCGTGCTGGTGCGCCAGGGCGATCTGCGCTGCGAACACCGCCCGCTGCTGGTCGCGGGGCGAGTGGTCGTAGTGGTAGTCGAGGCCGCACTCCCCCACCGCCACGACCCCGGGGTGCCCGAGCAGACCGAGGATGCCCTCGACCCCCTCGGTGGCGTCGTGCGGGTGGACCCCCACCGTGGCCACCACGCCGTCGGCTCCCGCTGCCAGCTCGACCATCGATGCGGACGAGGCCGCATCGGTGCCGACGGTCACCAGCGCGCCGACGCCCGCGCCACGCGCGTCCCCGAGGACGTCGTCGACCGTCGCCGGGTCCAGGTGGCAGTGGCTGTCGACCCACTCCAGGTCACCTGCGACGCCGGCGGCGGCCACCAGCTCGCCGCTGGGAGCGGGCAGCGGGCCCGACGGGCTCACGTGGAGAGCCGCGGGAACAGGGCGTCGCCCTTCTCGACGGGAAGGCCGCCCGGGTACTGCCCCCACGTCACGTCGTCGGGGACGCGGCGCTCCCGCGGCGACCCCTCGAGCCCCAGGCGACCCCACAGCACATCTGCGGTGCCCGGCACCGCGGGCGACGCCAGGATGGCGACGATGCGCAGCGCCTCGAGGGCGTCGCCGAGCACGGCATCGACCTCGGGACCCGGATCGAGCTTCCACGGCTCGTTGGCCTCGAGGTGGGCGTTGGTCTCGTGGATGAGCGACCAGGTGGCCTCGAGCGCCTGCGATGGCGACACCGCCGCCCAGCCGTCGATCGCTCCCTGCACCGCTCGCTCGGCGACCGCGGCGAGCGGGCTGTCCGGGCGCGGCGCGGGGCCGACCCCGCCGCACTTCTTGGTGGTGACGGTGGCGACGCGCGCCAGCAGGTTGCCGAGGTTGTTGGCCAGGTCCGCGTTGTAGCCCGCCACGAGGCCCTCGTAGGAGAAGTCGCCGTCGGGACCGAACGGGGCGTGGCGCAGGAAGTGGTGCCGGAACCCGTCGACGCCGACGTCGGCCACGAGGTCCGCCGGCAGGATCTGGTTCAGGCTGGTCTTGCTCATCTTCTCGCCGCCGACGAGCAGGTAGCCGTGAACGTGCAGCCGGTGCGGCGGCTCGATGCCCGCCGCCATCAGCAACGCCGGCCAGTAGACGCAGTGGAACCGCAGGATGTCCTTGGCCAGGAGGTGGTGGACGTGCGGCCACCAGCGCTCGAAGCGATCCGGGTCGCTGCCGTAGCCGACCGCGGTCGCGTAGTTCACCAGCGCGTCGTACCAGACGTAGAAGACGTGGTCCTCGTCCCACGGGACCGGCACGCCCCAGTCCAGCGACGAGCGAGAGATGGAGATGTCCTGCAGGCCCTGGCGGATGAGGCCCAGGGCCTCGTTGCGCTTCCCCGCCGGCTGCACCGCGTCTGGCTGCGCCTCGTACCAGTCCAGCAGCGGCTGCTCGAAGGCCGAGAGCCGGAAGAACCAGTTCTCCTCCTCGAGGTGCTCGACGGGGCGGTGGTGGATCGGGCAGCCGCCCTCCTCGTCGAGGTCGCCGGTCGCGTAGTAGCCCTCGCACGCCACGCAGTACAGGCCCGAGTACGTCTCCTTGGTGATCCACCCGTTGTCGCGCGCCGTCGTGAGCAGCTGCTGCACCGCGGCGTGGTGCCGTGGCTCGGTGGTGCGGATGAAGTCGTCGTACGCGATGTCGAGCAGCGCCCACGCCTCTCTGAAGCGCTCGCTGGTGCGATCGGCCTGCTCCTGGGGGGTGATGCCGTTCGCCTCGGCTGCCCGCTGGATCTTGAGGCCGTGCTCGTCGGTGCCGGTGAGGAAGAAGACCTCGTCGCCGAGCAGGCGGTGCCACCGGGCGAGGGCATCCGCAGTGACCGTGGTGTAGGCGTGACCGATGTGCGGGACGTCGTTCACGTAGTAGATCGGCGTCGTCACGTAGAAGCGGTCCACCGCGCAACCCTAGCGAGCGTCCGCACGGCCGCCGCACGAGGTTGGTGCAGCGACGCGCAGCTCAGCGGGGCGAGGAGGCGCTGCGGGCGGCGGCCTCGAACGCTGGTGCGAACAGCCGCACCGCCCGAGCCGCGGCCACCTCGGGATCCCGACCCCTGCCGTCGATCGTGGGGGTGTGGAGCAAGGCGAGGATGTAGCGGATCAGATCCTCGATCAGCTCGTCGAAGACGGCCGGGTCGACGTCAGGTGACCCGAGGCGGGTGCGGAGGTCTCCCATCAGCAGCCGACCGCCGCTGGCGAGGGTCGACACCATCGGCATCGCCGAGGTGGTCGCAGCGAACAGGAGCGACCCGATGTCGGGGCCCGCCGCCCGGCGGAGCACGGGGCTGCCCTCGACCGCCTCGAGCGCCAGCGTGACCACGCCGCCGATGAGGCCGTCGAGGTCCTCCACCGTGCCCGCCAGCGGGGCGAGGTGCTCGAGGATCCCGACGGCCTCGGCGACCAGGACCGCGTCGATGAGCCGCTGGCGGCCGCCCACGAGGCGCTTGACCGTCGTGCTCGACGTGCCGGCCCGCTCGGCGACGTGCTCGAGGGTGGTGGCCTTGAACCCGTACGTCGCGAAGCACGCAGCCGCCGCTGCGACCACCTCCTCGCGCTCCACCGTCGCCGCCACGGCGACGAGGCTACCGAGGCCGGCCGGGATCCGACGCCGCATCGGTGCTCAGGCGGATGCGACGACGAGGAGCACCAACCCGGCGGTGATCACCAGCGATGACACCAGCCGGCGGTGCCCGAGCGGCTCGTGCAGCAGCAGCCACCCGGCGGCGGCGCCGAGCACCACCGAGGACTCGCGGAGCATGGCCACGTAGCCCACGGGGGCGTGGCGCACGGCCACCATCACGAGGGAGTACGCGAGCGTGATGCACAGCCCGCTCACCACCACCCGCCACGTGTCCGCGCGCACGTACGCCACGAAGTCCGCGCCGCGGCCCTGGGCCACCCCGAGGACCGTGAGCATCACGCCGGCGAGGAACGTGAGGGAGATGCCGTAGGCGAGGCCGTCGCTGGCACGCGCGCCCGAGGCGTCGATGAGCGTGTAGGTGGCGATCAGCGCGCCGGTCGTGCCCGCGGCGAGCAGCGCCGAGCGGCTCGCCTCCCGATCGACGAGCGAGCCGAGTCCGAGCGCCACGATGGCCACGCCGAGCCACGCCGCAGCGGGGAGGTCGTCGCCGTAGAGCGCGGCGCCGCCGAGGGCAGCGAGGACCGCGCCCGAGCCGCGCGCCAGCGGGTAGGCGACGGAGAAGTCGCCGTGCTCGTACGCCCGCACCAGCGACCGGATGTACGCGACGTTGACGAGCGCCGAGGCGACGAGCTGCGGGGCGACGTCCAGCGGCGGGGCCCCCGTCACCAGCAGCACCGGCAGCAGCAGCGCGCCGCCGACGAGCAGCTGCCCCCACGCGGTGAGATCGCGCGACGCGCTCGTCTTGACCAGCAGGTTCCACGTGGCGTGCAGCGCGGCGGAGGTGAGGGCCAGCACCGTCGCGAAGAGCACGATCCATGGTCGCCGCGCCGCGCCGCAACCGTCGATTCCTCCGGTTCAGCGGTCGCGGGCGAGGTCGTAGACGCGGCCTCGGGCGACGTCGTGCTCCCGCGCCACCGCGTCCACGGCGTCGCGGGTGGTGGCGCCCGCATCGAGCTCGACGCGCAGCGCAGCGCGCAGCACGTCGTCGTCGGGGGGCGGCGCGGCTGGAGCGCCGTCGAGGACCAGCACCAGCTCGCCGCGCACGCCGTCTGCTGCCCACGCGAGCAGGTCGCCAAGCGTCCCGCGGCGCACCTCCTCGTGCAGCTTCGTCAGCTCCCGGGCGATCGCCGCCCGCCGCTCGGACCCGCACACCCCGACGAGGTCCACCAGGGTCCGCTCGATGCGGTGCGGCGCCTCGAGCAGCACCACGGTGCGCACCTCGGCGGCCACCGCCGCCACCCGCTCGGCGCGCGCTGCTCCCTTCCGGGGCAGGAAGCCCTCGACCACGAAGCGCGCGGTCGGCAGGCCGCTGAGGACGAGCGCGGCGAGCACCGAGCTGGGACCGGGGACGACCTCGACGCGGTGGCCGGCGGCCGCCGCTGCGGCGACCAGCCGCTCGCCGGGATCGGAGATGCCCGGCATCCCGGCGTCGGAGACCAGCGCGAGACGCTCGCCGGCGTCGAGCCGGGCGAGCAGGCGCGGGATCTCGTCGGCCTCGGTGTGCTCGTTGACGACGATGAGCTTCGGGCGCTCGATGCCGAGGCGGTGGAGCATCCCGCCGGTGCGCCGCGTGTCCTCGCAGGCGATCACGTCGGCCGCGGCCAGCGCCGCTGCGGCACGGGGCGAGAGGTCGTCCATGTTGCCGATCGGCGTGCCGACCAGCACCAGGACGCCCGCTGCGCTCACGACGGACCGGTGCGCAGGGCGAGGTGATCGCCGACTGCGACGCCCCACCGCTCGAGCGCACCGGCTTCGGCCTCGATCACGAGCGCGGCGCCGCGCACCGGCCGCGTGACGCGCCACGGCCGCACCGTCGCGGTCCGCAGGACGTGGAGCTCGTCGTCGCACCACGCCACGTCGATGGTGAACCGCATGCCGAGGGTGTGGATGGAGCGGGCCGGTCCGAGGACGAGCACCCCCTCGACGCCGTCGCGGCGCAGCAGACCCCGGGCACGCTCGCCGAAGGTCTGCGCCACCTCGGCGCTGGCGAGCACCTGCGTGCCGCGCACCAGCCAGGCCCGGCTGCTCACCGGTCGCCTGCCGGCTCAGACGTTGAAGCGGATCTCGAGCACATCGCCGTCGACGACCTCGTAGTCCTTGCCCTCGACGCGCAGCTTGCCCACGTCGCGCGCCTTGGACCACGAGCCGATCTCGAGGAGCTCGTCCCAGTGGATCACCTCGGCGCGGATGAACCCCCGCTCGAAGTCGGTGTGGATCACCCCGGCGCACTGCGGTGCGCGCGATCCGGCGTGGAACGTCCACGCGCGGCTCTCCTTCTCCCCCGTGGTGAAGAACGTGCGCAGCCCGAGCGCGTGGTACGCGGCGCGCAGGAACCGCGGGAGCGCGCCCTCACCGAGGCCGAGGCCCTCGAGCATCTCGACGCGCTCGTCACCGACGAGCTGCGCCGCCTCAGCCTCGAGCTGCACGCAGGCGCCGATGACCTCGGCCTGCTCGCCCAGCTCGGCGCGCACCGGAGCGAGCACGGCATCGAGGTCCTCGAGCTGGTCCTCGCCCACGTTGACGATGGCGAGCACCGGCTTGTTGGTGAGGAGGAACTCGCCGTGCAGCACGTCGCGCTGCGCCGGCGTCAGGTCGCTGCGGTAGATCGGGATGCCGGCACCGACGGCGTCGCAGGCCGCCTGGAGCGCTGCGATGCCCTCGGCCAGCGACTTGTCGACGCGCGCCGCCTTGGCGCGCTTGGTGAGGTGGCGCTCGATGCCCTCCAGGTCGGCGAAGGCGAGCTCGACCTCGAGGATCCGCAGCGCCTCCACCGGGTCGGTGGGGCCGGGCACGTCGTCGTCGGCGAAGGCCCGCAGCACGAAGACGATGGCGTCGACCTCGCGGATGCCCGAGAGGAACTTGTTGCCGAGGCCTTCGCCCTTGCTGGCCCCCTCGACGAGTCCGCCGATGTCGAGGAACTGGACGCTGGTCGGCACCACGCTGCGCGACGCGCTCATCGCCGCGAGGCGGTCGAGGCGATCGTCGGGGACCTTGGCCACCCCCACGTTCGGCTCGACGGTGGCGAATGCGTAGGGCGCGGCGAGCGCGGCGCCGCCGGAGAGCGCGTTGTACAGCGAGGACTTCCCCGCGTTGGGCAGGCCGACGAACCCGAATCGCTCCATCGCCGCCACGCTAGCGGGCGGTCGTGGCACCCCCGACGGGCGACGGGGCTGCCAGCGCCTGCGCCTCGCGCTCGGTGCGCCCCGGCCACCGCGCCTCGATGCCGAGCGCGGCGAGCACGATCAGCCCCACGTCGAGGCCCACGCGATAGCGGGTGGTGCCGTGGGTGATGGCGCCACCGACGACCGCGGTCACCAGCGGAACGAGCAGCGGCCACACCGGCAGCCCTGCGGCGCGCAGGCGACGAGCGCCGAGCACCGAGAGCGCTGCGGTCGCGTACAGCAGCAGCGATGAGGCCAGCAGGACGACCGGCTCGCGCTTCTCGGGCACGGACTCGAACCGCGCGAGCGCGACCGGGTCGCCGATGCTCATCGTGCGCGCCACGCGGTAGGCGGCGAGCTCGAGCGCGCGATCGGGGTGCTCCTCGATGTAGGCGAGCCCCTGACGGCGGTACATCGCCATGATGTCGCCCTCGCTCAACGGCGCGCCGTCGGGGTGCGGCGAGGCGACGACCGGGTGGCACGACTCCTCGAAGATCCCCGTCTCGAAGCCGTCGCGCGCCGAGCCGCACGCATCGGTGGGCGTGCGCGCGACGGTCGGGTCGCCGACGATCGGCCGGCAGCGCGGATCCCAGTACCCGATGGCCCAGCCCTCGTACACCAGGTCGCAGTTGGCCGAGGTCAGCGCGATGTCGCCCGCAGAGGCGAAGGCGACCTCGGGGCCGATGCGCACCTGGTTCCACGCCACCCACGGCAGCACCAGCACCCCGGACCACAGCGCGGCGGCGGCCAGCGCGGTCGCCCGCTCCCGAGCACCCAGACCGGGCCGGCGCAACGCCAGCAGGCCGATGAGCACCGCGAGCAGCAGCAGGTTCTCCGAGCGGGCGAAGCAGGCCAGCGATGCGGCCCCGGCTGTGGCCGCGAGCAGCAGCGGCGTCGGGTGCCGCCACCAGCGGTACGCGAGCAGCATGGACGTCGCCACGAGCAGCTGCGCGGGGGTCTCGGACATGACGGTCGCCGGGTAGGACCACACACCGGGGTGCACCGCCGCGATGCCCGCCGCGATGAGCCCGGCACGGGGGCCGCCGAGCGAGCGTGCGAGCAGCCCGACCACGACGACGACCGCGATGCCGAGCACGACGAGGGCGACCTGGTGCGCCCCCACGGTGCGGAAGCCGAGCATCGAGCTGATCGACAGCCAGCCGAGCGTGAGCGGAGGGTGCACCGCCGTCTGGCGCGCCACGCCGTCGAACAGGAGCCCCTCGGCGCTGATCAGCCCCTCGCCGGCGGCGAGCAGGTTCGCCTCGGCGTTGTAGTACGGCCCGTCGTAGTAGACGGTGCCCCACCGCACGGCGAGGACGTAGAGGAGCTGCGCAGCTCCGCCGAGCGCGGCGATCGCTGCGAGGCGCGCGCCGAACGTGCGATGCCACGCTGCGTCGTCGCCGCTCACGCCTGCGCCTCCTGCGCCCGCTGCCCCGAAGCGCGCGACCTGAGCCACGCGTCGAGCGCGACGGCGGCGAGCACCACCACCGCGAGGTCGAACCCGGCGCGGTAGCGGGTGGTGCCGTGGGTGACCGCGGCGCCGAGCACGGCGGCGACCAGCGGCGCGATCGCCGGCGCGAGCGTCCACCCCGCTCGGCGCAGCTGGCGGGCGCCGGCGACCGCGGGGACCAGCATGCCGAGGAACAGGAGGTTCGACAGCAGCAGGACGGGCGCCTCGCGATGCTCGGTCTCCTCGAACTCGGCGAGCGCGACGGGGCTCCAGATGCTGAGCGTCCGGGCGATGCGCGCCAGCACCACCACGGGCATCCGATCGCTGTTGTCGCGGATGCCGCTCACGGTCGCCTCGCGCATGAGCACCCCCTCCTCGGACTCGTCCATGGGCGTGCCGTCGGGGTGCAGCTGCACCTCGTTGAACGGTCGGCAGAACGGCGACCAGTAGCCGAGGTAGTCGCCCTCGAAGGCGTTGGAGCAGCTGGCGCCGGCCATGGCCACGTCGACGCCCGAGGCGATCAGCACGGGCTCCTGGAACCGCATCAGGTTGAAGCCGATCCACGGAGCGACGAGCACCGTCGCCCACAGCGCAGCTGCGCCGAGGTGCGGCAGCCAGCGACCTCGCACCGCCGGGTGCACCACCATCGGCGCCGCGAGCAACGGCAGCAGCACGAGGTTCTCGCTGCGCGCCAGCGCGGCGAGCGCGCACGAGCCGCCGATGACGGCCGCCCACAGGACAGATGGGGCTCGCCACCACCGCAGCATGGCGGCGAGGGCCGCCGCCGTGTACGCCTGGGCCGGCGTCTCGGCCATCACCAGCGCCGGGTAGCTCCACACCGCGGGGTGCACCGCGGCGAGCCCGCCGGCGATGAGCGAGGCGCGGTCCCCCGCGACCTGGCGCGCCGCGAGCGCGGTGGCGAGGACGGCGGCGACGCCGAGCGGGACCTGCCAGCGCTGCGCTGCCACGGTGCTGCGCCAGTCCGCCACCGACGCCAGCGACATCCACAAGGCGTTGGCCGGCGGGTGGATCGCCGACTCCCGGCGCACCCTCGAGAAGAACCACGCGTCCGCGCCGACGAAGCCCTCACCGTCGGCGAGGAGGTGCGCGTCGTTGACGTACTTCGGCCCGTCGTACGCGATGAGGTCTGCTCGTCGCTGCACCTGGCCGAGCTGGAGGCACGCGGCGAGGAGCAGAGCCACCGCGAGCCAGCGCCAGTAGCGCCGGCCCATGCGACCGGGCTCGACGAGGATCCGCGGCAGCGCCTCGGTGCCCGGTGCCGGACCGATCCCCATGGCGGCAACCTAGCGGCCCTCCCCTGTGGCGCTGCTGCACCGATCGCCCCGATGCCCCGCCGAGCAGCGCGAGGATGTGGCGTGCCCAACCGCCGAACCGCTGAGCTCGATGGCATCGCACTGCTTGCGCTGCTGCTCGCGGTCGTGCACGGCGCCGGCGTGGCCCCCACCGGCGCGGTCGCCGCCGCGCTCCTGGCGGGCACGGCCGGCCACCGGGTGGGACGGTGGGCCACCACCGGCGCACCGGTCGGTCCCGTCCTGCGGGCGGGGGCCCGGCGCATCGTCCCGCTGCTGATCCTCGTCACGCTCGGGTACGCGCTCCAGGCCCGACTCACGGGCGACGACACCGCCTACGCCGCGCTCCGCGGATCGACGACCTGGCTGTGGCTCGGGTTCGCCGATGTGCACGCCATGGTGTGGCGCGCCGCTGGCTGGGATGCCGGCACCTACGACCCCGCCGCGGGCACGTGGCTCGTCGCCGCGGCGGCGCGCCCTGCGCTGCTGTGGCTCGGCGTCGCGGCGCTCACCCGCGGCGACGTCGAGCGCCAGCGTCGCATCGCCCAGATCGGTCTGGGCTGCTGCGCAGCCGCCGCGCTGCTGTGGCTTCCGGGCGGCGACGACGCACGGCGGTACTACAGCCCCGAGCTCACGACCGCCGCGTCGCTGCTCGGGATCCTCCTCGCCACGGCCGCCGCCGGCCCCTCCGCACGGCTGGAGCTCCCGACGGTCCGCCTGCCGGTTCCGCTGCACGGCGACCTGCTCGTGCTGGCCGCAGCGCTCTGGCTGACCCCCGTCTTCGGCGCCCTGACGGGAGTCGACGCCGGCGTCGGGCTCCTGGTCCTGTCCGCGATCGCGCTCATCGCACCGGCGGTCGCCACGGCGTTCGCCGCCGACGTGATCGGCTCGTCGAGCGCCAGCGACGAGACGTTGGCTGTGCTGCTGCCGCCCGCGGCGGTGGTGGCCATGCTGGTGCTGTGGCAGGCGACGGGCTCGTTCGGATACGCGCCGCCGACGTTCGTCTGAGCCCGCCGAGTGGGTCGCGAGCGCCGACCGGCGCTAGGTTGCACCCCACTATGTCGAAGCGCACCTCCAAGAAGCGGGCCAAGGCCCGTCGGAACAAGGCAAACCACGGCACCAAGCCCAACGCCGGTCGCTGAGCGAGCGACGCGAAGGCGTCGGGACGCGGCAGACTGACGGGGTGCTGATCTACGACGGCGACTGCGGCTTCTGCACCACCAGCGCCCGCTGGCTCGAGCAGCGCCTCGCCCCCGGGCATCCGGTGGTGAGCTGGCAGTCCCTCGACACGCTCGAGCCGTTCCACCTCACCGAGCACGACGTCACCACCGCCGCGTGGTGGATCGATGTGCGAGGCGTCGCGCACGGCGGAGCGAAGGCCATCGGACGAAGCCTGCTCGCCTGCGGGGGGCCCTGGCCCATCGTCGGCAGGGCTCTGCTCGTGCCCCCCATCAGCTGGATCGCCGGCGTCGTGTACCGGTGGGTGGCACGCAACCGTCACCTGATGCCAGGCAGCACCGACACGTGCCGGATCGACGACGCGCCGGGGCGCGCTGCCGCCAGCCGCTGACCGACGTCGCGCCGCACCCCACCGACCCGGGGCTCAGCCTCCCGGCGCGGGCACCGCGGTGCGCTCCCGGACCTCATCGGGCGGGGCCAGCGACGGCGGAGCGGCGGCGGTCGATGCGCTGAGGTCGAGGTCGTCGCGCAGCGCCTCGATGATCGCCCACGCGAGGCGATCGCCTCCGGGCGTGGAGAGGTGGATCCCGTCGCCGGTTCGCATGTCGGCGATCGTGCCGTCGGCGGAGGCCAGCGACGGGGCGTAGGCGCCGGCACCGTCGGTGAAGAACGGCCAGGTGTCGAAGTAGCGGATCCACGGCCGGGTGGCCGCCTCCTCTGCGTAGATGTTGTTGAGGTACGCCATGCGCTCGTTGAAGCCTCCGTCGCGCATCGGCGGCTGGCCCACCCACACCACGAGGCGGTCGCCGTCTGGGTCGCGCAGCAGGTCCATCGTCCCTGCCGTTCGTCGGCGGTACTCCGCCAGCCAGTCGGGGCTGTTGCGCTCGAAGACGCGGCCGTCGGGCATCTCGATGCCCTGCGAGTCGTTGGCGCCGAAGATGATCACGAGGAGCTCCGGGTCCTGCTCGGCGACGATGCCCGCCAGGTGGCCGGGCCAGTCGAAGTAGTCCGGGCGGGTGAGGCCGGTGGAGATCCGGTAGTCGAGGGACGTCTCGAAGAGGCCCACATCGAGCATCGCCCGGCTGAGCGAGATGCCCATCGTCTGCGCCATGGAGTCGCCGCCGATCCACGTCCGCAGCGGCTCGGCGGCCGTCGGTGTCCGCAGCTCGGGGCCAGCCACGGTCGTCGTCGTGGTGACCGAGGCGCTGGGGTCGGGCGCGCCGCCAGGTGTCGTCGGGGCCGGCGACGGCGACCCGGACGGTGGCGGCGGCAAGACGAACGGCTCGACGTCGTCGTCGCGGCCGGTCACCGACTCGAGGAGCTGCCGGGGACGGTCGAGCGACAGGAGGTGCGAGAGGTCCGCCACCAGGTTCCACGTGAACACCGACGCGTCTCGGCGCGGGTCGTCGAGGTCGCGCCGCTCGGCGCGCTCGAGCAGCGCGTCGGCGTTGAGCAGCGCGCCGAGGCAGAGCGCGAGCAGCATCACCTGCAGGACGCGACCCGCCGCCATGGTGCGGTCCGTGGCCTCGGTGCCGGCGTCGTCGGAGCGGTGCGGTGCTGCCACGTCAGAACTGGAAGTAGATGAAGGGGGCGACGCCCACGGGACCGAACGTGTCGATGAGCAGCAGCACGCCGGCGAGCAGCATGCCCTGAGCGGCGACCGGCATCTGCGAGAGGTGGCGCTGCGCGGCTGCGACGCGCTCCGGCGCCACGAACTGCGAGGCGAGCATGCCGGCGATCGTGGCCAGCACGACCCAGGTGGCCACGTCCGCGCCGGTGCCGCCGTCGGCGATGCGAGTGAGGATGTCGGTCGCCAGGCCGAAGGTCTCGGCGCGGAAGAACACCCACGCCAGGCACACGATGTGGAACGTCAGCAGCCACTGCAGCACCTGCACGAGCGGCTGCGGCAGCCCGATCGGCTTCCAGGACACCTTGATGCGTCGCTCGAGGGCGAGCCCGAACCCGTGGATCGCACCCCAGATGACGAAGTTCCACGCCGCGCCGTGCCAGAGGCCGCCGAGCAGCATCGTGATGAGCAGGTTGCGCTCCAAGCGGCGCGGCGACCCGCGGTTGCCGCCGAGCGGGACGTAGAGGTAGTCGCGCAGCCAGCGCGACAGCGTCATGTGCCAGCGGCGCCAGAAGTCCTGCAGCGACGTGGCCACGTAGGGGGCGTCGAAGTTCTGCGGGAACCGGAACCCGAGGAGGAGGGCGCAGCCGATCGCGATGTCGGTGTAGCCGGAGAAGTCGGCGTAGATCTGGATGGCGTAGGCGTAGACGGCGAGCAGCACCGTGAGGCCGCTGTGCTGGTCGGGCAGGGCGAACACGGGGTCGACGATCTGGGTGCCGAGGTAGTTGGCGACCACGACCTTCTTCACCAGGCCCGCCGCGATGAGGCGGAACCCCTCCGCGGACTGCACGTGGCGGGGGTCGCCCTTGGCGCGCATCTGTGGCACGAGCTCGGACGCTCGGACGATGGGGCCGGCGACCAGCTGCGGGAAGAAGCTCAGGAAGACGCCGAACTCGGCGAGCTCGACGGGCTCGAGCTCGCCACGAGCGACATCGATGACGTAGCTGAGCGCCTGGAAGGTGAAGAACGAGATGCCGACCGGCAGCAGCACCTCGATGGTCGGCGGGCCGAGGTCGAGTCCCATCTCGTTGGCCGTGTTCACCACCGACGTGGCGAAGAAGCCGGCGTACTTGAACCAGGCGAGGATCCCGAGGTTGCCGAGCGCCGCCACGACGACGACGAGGCGGGTGCGCGCTGTGGGCTCGCCGGCCTCGAAGGTGCGTCGCGCCCACTGGCCGAGCGCCCAGTTGCCGACGATGGAGGCGGAGATGAGCGGGACGAACCCCCAGTCCCAGTAGCCGTAGAAGAAGAGGCTGGCCGCGAGGATGAACAGGCGCCATGCGGCGGGGCGCGGCCGCAGCACCCAGTGGCCGGTGAACACCACCACGAAGAAGAGCGCGAAGTCGACGGTCGGGAACAGCATCCGGCTTCCCATCCTGGCCGCCGCGCCGCGGGTGCCGGTGCATCCCCCGCACAGCCCCCCTCTGACCTTGCGAGGGTTGCCCTTGCTGGGGCCGGACAACCCTCGCAAGGTCGGTGAGGCTGACCACAGTGGGCGGTGGGTAGGGTGCGCTGCGTGTCCGTCGTCCTGCGATCGCTGACCCTCGGCGACGACCCGTCGGCGCTGGGCGCCTGCGGGCTGATGCTCGACGTCGACGGCACCGCGCATGTGGGCGGCGTGCAGCTCGAGCCCATCGGGACCGATCGGGGTCGCGGCCTGATCGAGTGGGGGTTCGACGGCCTGCCTGCCGGCGTGACCGACATCGACGGCATCCCCACCGAGCACCGTGACGGCGCGCCGCGCACCCAGGAGAGCCATCCCGCAGCGGTGGTCGCGGTCGACCACGTCGTGGTGCGCACCCCGGACCTCCGCCGCACGGTCGCGGCGCTCGAGGCGGTCGGCCTGGAGCTGCGGCGGGAGCGTGACATCCTGATCGATGGGGTCGCGGGACGTCAGGCGTTCTTCGTCGCCGGCACCGCGGTGCTCGAGGTCGTGGGACCGATCGAGGCCGTCAGCGCGGAGTCGGCGCTGCTGTGGGGCCTGGCACTCGTCGTGTCGAGCGAGGCCGATGCATCCGACGCGCTCGGCGATCACCTCGGCGAGTGGCGCGATGCGGTGCAGCCCGGCCGGCGGATCGCCACCCTGCGCCACGAGGCGATCGGCACGTCGGTCCCCACCGCGCTGATGACGCCGCGCCCGACCTGACCCCGGCCACCCCGCCCCGAGGTGCCGAGTAGGGTCGCCGTCCATGCTCGACCACGTCTTCACCGACGCCATCGGCGCCATGCGCGACGCGCTCGAGTCGGCGCTCCTCGAGCGCCAGGCCTTCGAGGAGCGCTTCCACGCGGATGTCCTGCTGGGCGACGTCACGTGGGAGACCAGCTACGGCCTACCCGGCGAGGGGACCCCGCCCAGGGTCCAGGTCGACATCACCCTCGAGTGGCCGACCTGGTCGCAGACCGCCTACCGCACCTGGTACATCGGCGAGACCTTCGACGAGCCGCCGCGCATCGAGATCGGCGTCGTGCTGCGCATCCAGCGCCTCGGCTCGGCGCCCGACCCGGCGTCGGTGCTCCCGGTGCTGCCGCCGGTCGGCCCCGAGCTCGGGGGCGAGCCGCTGCACCGCAGCCCACCGACGGTCGAGACGCTGTTCGACGACGACCTCGCCGCGTGCGAGTACGCGCTCGAGGTGTCCTACGCCGGGAGCTACGAGCTCTCGGAGGCCATGCTCGCTGACGGGTCCGTGCTCGACCAGCACTTCGCCGCGATGGGCGGCTGGATCTCCGCCACGCTCGTGCGCGTCGGGGACCTCACCCTCGACTACCTCCCCGCCGCCGACGACGCCTGACTGCTCCTCGCGTTCTGTGCATGGTGGCTTCCGGTAGTCGGAAGCCACCATGCACAGAACAGGTGGGGGGAGCGGGTCAGAAGCCCTTGGACGCTGGCAGCAGGTCCTGGAACTTCGGGGCGCGCCCCTCCGCCTTGGCGGTGAACGACTCGATCATGTCGGCGGGCTGGAACATGCCGCTCTGCCACGCCGCGATGTGCTCGAGGCTGTCGCGCACCGAGTGGTCGCGGGCGTAGGTGAGCATCTGCTTGGAGCCCCAGATCGCCAGCGGGCTCTTGCTCGCGATCTCGGAGGCCACCTCGAGCGCGCCGGCGACGAGCTCGTCGTGGGTGTCGAACAGGCCGTTCACCAGGCCGACCTCGAGCGCCCGCTGCGCTGGGAACCGCTCGCCGGTGTACGCGAGCTGGCGGGCGATGCCGTCGGGGATGATCTTCGGGAGGCGCTGCAGCGTGCCGACGTCCGCAGTCATGCCGATGTTGATCTCCTGCACGCAGAAGAACGCGTCGCGTGTCGCGTAGCGCAGGTCGCAGGCGGTGACGAGGTCGACCGCACCGCCCACGCAGCCGCCCTGGATGGCGGCGAGCACCGGCATGCGGGCCTCCTCGAGGCAGGTGAACGACCGCTGCAGCGCGAGCACCGTGAGGCGCAGGTCGGCGCGCTGGCGTCCGAGCTCGGCTGCGGCACGCGCGGCGCCGTCGCCTCCCCCCACGGCCCCGCCGCCGCCGGTGAACACGGCGAGATCCATGCCGGCGGAGAAGTGCTTGCCGGTGGACGACACCACGATCGCTCGCGCCAGCGCGCCGTCGGAGATCTCCTCGACGATGGCGGGAAGCTCACGCCAGAAGGCCGGCACCATCGAGTTCATCTCGTCGGGTCGGTTCAGGCGCACGTGAGCGACGTGGTCGCTGATCTCCACGTCGAAGCAGGTCGTGTTCTCCATCGGTCCCCCTCAGGTGTCGGTGGCCCAGCGTGCCACGAGGCGCACCTCGGCCGAAAACGCCAACAGGACCCCGAAGGGCCCTGTTGACGTCTCTCGGGTGGGAGGGAGAGAGATCGCTAGGCCGTGTCGGCCTTGTCCTGTGCAACCGCGTCGAGGGACTCGTATTCCATCGAGGTGTCGACCCAGTCCTCGAACTGGATCACCCCGATCTCCTCGAACTTGGTCCGCAGCCAGCCGTCACCGGCGTCGAGCAGACCGAGCTTCTTGCAGTTGGGGACGATCTTGGAGAACAGCATCTGCTGGAAGATGAGCTGGTCCTTGGGGACGTTGAGCATGAACTGCACGACCTTGCGCCCATCGACGCCGATGCGGTCCCACACCTCCTGCTGCATGAAGCGGTCGCGCATGCGCACGGCGGCCTCGAAGGCGAACTCCTGGCGCTCGCGGAGCTCGGCGTGCGTGAGCTGCGTGTAGTACTCCTGCAGCGACAGCACGCCGAAGGCCACGTGGCGCGCCTCGTCGCTCATCACGTAGCGCAGCAGCTTCTTCAGCAGCGGCTCGTTCGTCATCTGGTGCATGAAGCCGAACGCGGCGAGCGCCAGCCCCTCGACCATGATCTGCATGCCGAGGTAGGTCATGTCCCAGCGGCTGTCCTCGATGATGTCGTCGAGCAGCAGCTTGAGGTGGGCGTTGATCGGGTAGTACCCGGTGAGCTTCTCGTCGAGGTACTTGGCGAAGACCTCGACGTGGCGGGCCTCGTCCATCACCTGGGTGGACGCGTAGTACTTGGCGTCGATCCACGGCACCGTCTCGACGATCTTCGCGGTGCAGATGAGCGCACCCTGCTCGCCGTGCATGAACTGGCTGAGCCGCCAGTTCATGCTCTCGACGGCCAGCTCGGTCCACTGCGCCTCGCCGAAGCCCTTGAAGGGCGAGTCGGGCTGGTCGACCAGCGCGGCGAACGGGCCGGCGGCGGCGGGACCGGAGCCCGACAGGCCTTCGAGCGCGCGCTCGGGATCGACCTCGATCGACCAGTCCAGGTCGGTCTCGGCGTTCCACTGGCTGTGCTTCGCCTTCTCGTACAGCTTGGCGAGGCCGGGGCGGGCACCCTTCTCGTAGTCCCACGTGAAGATGGCGTCTGCGTTGTCGCGCACCGCGTGCACGAGCTCGTCCACGTCGTGGTTGGCGATGGCCAGGATCGACTCGAGGTCGTTCATTCCCTCGCGCCCCAGGATCTCCTGCTCAGTTGCCATGGTCAGCACCCCCCGGAGCTGGCGATGGATCGGCTGTCGGCGGCGTGAGCGCACCGAGCAGCCGATGGACGAGCGCACCCCAGGCGTCGGGTTGGGGTGCGGCGATGCCGACGGCGTCCTGGAGGAGGAAGCCGAGACCGATGGCGTGGGCGAGCTGCACCACGGCGTGGGTGTCGAGCGCTGGATCGAGGCTGCCCGCCTCCTGGCCGGCGATGATCACTCCCTCGAGCTTGGCCCGGCGCTCGACCATGCGGGTGAGCAGCACGTCGCGCAGCTCCTCGTCGCGGCGAGCGGCCACCATGGCTTCGAGCAGCAGGGCCTGGCCGAGGCCGAGGCCTCGGCTGCCGATGACGGCGCCGGCCTCGTCGAGCGCGGCCGCTGTGTCGCGGGAGCCGTTGTCGAGGAGGAGATCGTCGAGCGGGCCGGTGCAGTGGACCCGCACCGCCTCCACGAGCAGCTCGGCCTTGGAGCGGTAGCGGCTGTAGATGGCGCCGGTGGTGACCCCGGCGCGGCGGGCGATCTCGGCCACCCCAGCCCGGTCGTAGCCCTTCTCACCGAAGACCGCTGCTGCAGCCTCGACGAGCTGCGCGCCCAAGAGGTCGACGTCGTCGACAGCTGGGGCAGAGGCGACTGCGGTCACATTGGGATGATAACCATGATTATCCCACGGTGCAACCACCCTCCCCACGCTCCGATCTGGGCAGGGTTTTGAGACTGGGGAGGCCGTTGCGTTAGGGCGGGGCGGTTCAGGCCTGGACGCGGGTGGTGTGTGGCGGCGGCGGGGCGGGCTGGGTCAGACACCCCAGGACCGCAGGTGTCAAGCAGCGATCTCGA
>JBBRAZ010000027.1:0-49919 GCA_038206295.1 Acidimicrobiales bacterium | reverse complement strand
CCTGTTCCAAGATGAGATCTCCCACTGGGATAACCAGGTAAGGCCCGTGATAGACGATCACGTTGATAGGCCGGAAGTGTACGCGTGGTAACACGTTCAGCTGACCGGTACTAATCGGCCGAGGGCTTGGTCTGTACGATGTTCGTGCTCGCTATGGAGTTCTCAGGGGTTGTCGACTCGCGTCGACACCCGGCACCGAGAGGTGCTTGAGACATACAGATTTCGGTGGCGATGGCGGCGGGGTCACACCCGTTCCCTTTCCGAACACGGAAGTTAAGCCCGCCTGCGCCGATGGTACTTGGGGGGAGACCCCCTGGGAGAGTAGGTCGCCGCCGGATTTCTCACGTGAAGAGCCGCCCGTTGGGCGGCTCTTCTGCGTTTTCGGGCGCGGCCGGGCTCGCCTCTGGTGCGATGCGAGAGCTGTGTGGGCGCTGCGATAGAGTCGCCGGCCATGCCTGAGCCCGGTTCCGACGACGATCGACCCCGGCGGGGTGCTCCCGGCGGGGCGCGCACGTCGTCGAGCGGTCCGTCGCGGGGTGCGGGCGGGCCCCCTCGAGCAGGAGAGGGTCGCACTGGCAAGCCCGTCGGCGGTAGGAAGCAAGGATCGGGCCGAGCTGGTGGAAGTGCACCTGCAGGAGGTGGGGTTGGCTCTGGCGGGACCAGCGGTCGTGGCGGCACCTCACGCCGTGCACCCACGGGCCGCGGTGGAGAAGGTGCAGCTGGGAGCGGAGGCGGAGCCAGCTCGACCCGGAGCGGAGCGGGTGGCCGCTCGGGCCCCGGTGGCGCCGGCAGCGGCCGCTCTGCGCAGGGCGCACGTCGTGGGACAGGAGCCACCTCAGGTCGTGGGGGACCAGGGGGGCGCAGCGGTCCCGGAGGCGGATCGGGTCGAGGCGGACCCGGGGGCCGCAGCAGCGCATCAGATCGCGGCGCACCAGGCGCGCGCGGTGGTGCAGGAGGCGGAAGATCGGCGGGCTCGGGTGCGGCGCGCGGCGGTCGCCCGCCGGTGCGCAGCGGAGATCGGCCTGTGCGGCGCGATGGAGCGCGCGAGTCGATCGACTACTCCGAGGATCCGTCGCTCAGCCGAGCAGGTTGGGGCGGCGTGGCGCGTCGTGGCGCGGGTCGCCTGCGTCGTGATGAGCGGATCCGTCGGGAGGACGGCCCAGGATCTGACGCTCGGCGACCGGACGCCGAGGGGCGTCCACCCACCGACGAGCGCACGACAGCATCGGTGCGCAAGGCCGCGGACGCTGCGGTCGCCCGAGGCTCAGCGGTTGGGCCGAGTGGCCGCGGGCGTCGCAAGGCGGAGTCGATGCGGCCCGTATCGCTGGTCGACGCCGTCGGCGAGCGGCGCATCGCGCGCTCCCGGCAACGACTCGACGAGGCGGCCGAGGCCTTCCTCGCCGAGCGGTTCGTCGACGCCCGACGCGCGCTGCAGCCGCTTGTCAAGAGCGCGCCGGACGTGCCCGAGGTTCGGGAGCTGCAGGGCCTCATCCTCTACCGCGAGGGCAAGTGGGAGGCAGCGCGTCGCGAGCTCGAGGCGTTCTACGCCCTGACTCGTGACGTGAGCCAGCATCCGGTCCTCATGGATTGCGAGCGGGCGCTCGGGAATCCGGCCGCAGTCCAGGAGCTGTGGGGCGAGCTCGGTGACATCTCGCCGGATGCGGCGACGATGACCGAAGGGAGGATCGTCGCCGCCGGCGCCCTCGCCGATGGCGGCGATCTCGGCGGGGCGGTCGCGTTGCTCCGCAAGGGGTTCCGGCGACCAGGTCGGCCTCAGGAGCACCACCTCCGGCGCGCGTACGCGCTTGCTGATCTGCTCGAGCGCGCCGGCGAGGTGGTGGCGGCTCGCGAGCTCTTCACCTGGATCGCAGAGCGCGAGCCGACATTCGGCGACGTCGCAGCGCGCTCCTCGTCGCTCGGGTAGCAGCGCTGGCGACGACGGCTTGGGACTGATGAGGCGGAGGTGGTTCACCCGCTGCCGCTGACGAAGGGCCGAGCACGAGGTGCTGGCATGTCGCCGATGCGCGTAACGTGCGGGCGTCACCACACGATCGACCCAGGAGCGCCTGAACCGTGGACATCACCAGCCTGCTCGGCGACGACGCCGAGCACCTGCTCTCGTACGAGGCCCAGGGCATCGGCAAGGAGCACCTCCACCTCCCTGGCCCCGACTTCATCGATCGGGTCGTGGCGCAGAGCGATCGCTCGCCGCAGGTGCTGCGGAACCTGCAGTCGCTGTTCGACCACGGACGGCTCGGGGGCACGGGCTACGTGTCCATCCTCCCCGTCGATCAGGGCATCGAGCACTCGGCGGCGGCGTCGTTCGCACCGAACCCGGCCTACTTCGATCCGGCCAACATCTGCGAACTCGCGCTCGAGGGCGGGTGCAACGGCGTGGCGAGCACCTTCGGCGTGCTGGCATCGGTGTCTCGGCGCTACGCGCACCGGCTCCCGTTCATCGTGAAGCTGAACCACAACGAGATGCTCACCTACCCGAACAAGTTCGATCAGGTGATGTACGGCTCGGTTGACCAGGCCTACGACCTCGGCGCCGCCGGCGTCGGCGCCACCATCTACTTCGGCTCGGACGAAGCGACTCGTCAGATCCAGGAGGTCGCCGAGGCCTTCGCCCACGCCCACGAGCTGGGGTTGTTCACCGTCCTGTGGTGCTACCTGCGCAACCCGGCCTTCACCAAGGACGGCATCGACTACCACGTGGCCGCCGACCTCACCGGCCAGGCGAACCACCTCGGCGTGACGCTCGAAGCCGACATCATCAAGCAGAAGCTGCCGGAGAACAACGGCGGCTACAACGCCTTGAAGTTCGGCAAGACGCACAAGCTGGTGTACGAGGAGCTCACCACCGATCACCCGATCGACCTCGCCCGCTGGCAGGTCGCCAACTGCTACATGGGGCGCGCCGGGCTGATCAACTCCGGCGGCGCGTCGTCTGGTGAGAGCGACCTCGCCGAAGCCGTGCGCACTGCGGTCATCAACAAGCGCGCGGGCGGCACCGGCCTCATCAGCGGCCGCAAGGCGTTCCAGCGGCCGATGGCCGAGGGAGCGGCGCTGCTGCACGCGATCCAGGACGTCTACCTCGACGACGCGATCACCGTCGCCTAGCGCGCCCACTCGTCGACGGTGCCCCGCTGCATGCAGCGGGGCACCGTCGCGTGCCGGTGGCACTCGGTGGTGGCGCGGCTCGGTACAGTGGCCTTCGACGTCGGAACAAGGGGGTTCTGTGTCAGAGACAGCCGAGCGCTCCACCCTGGTGGAGATCGACCGGGTCGTCATCCGCTTCGCTGGCGATTCCGGCGATGGCATGCAGCTGACGGGTGATCGCTTCACCAGCGCCAGCGCGCTGTTCGGCAACGACCTCGCCACGCTTCCCGACTTCCCCGCGGAGATCCGCGCACCGGCGGGCACCCTGGCCGGGGTGTCCGCGTTCCAGGTGCAGATCTCCGATCACGAGATCACCACCCCTGGCGACGCGCCGAACGTCCTGGTGGCCATGAACCCCGCTGCGCTTCGCAATGACCTCGGTCGCCTCGAGCCCGGCGGCACGCTCATCGTCAACGTCGACGCCTTCGACGAGCGGAACCTGGAGAAGGCCGGCTACGCAGCGAATCCGCTCACCGACGGCGCGCTCGCGGGCTACCGCCTGTACGAGGTCCCGATGACGTCGCTGACGCGCCAGGCGTGCGAGCCACTCGGCGTGAAGCCGCGAATAGCGGAGCGCTCGAAGAACTTCTTCGCGCTCGGGCTCATCTCGTGGATGTACACGAGGCCCTCGGAGCCGACCTTCGCGTGGATCCGTGAGAAGTTCGTTGGGAAGGATCTGGTCATCGCCGCCAACGAGGCGGCGTTCAAGGCTGGGCATGCGTTCGGCGAGACCGCTGAGCTCTTCGACCACCAGTACCAGGTGCGGCCCTCGCACCAGCCTCCCGGCACCTACACCAACATCAACGGCAACACGGCGTTGGCGTGGGGGCTCATCGCGGCAGCGCAGCAGGCCGAGCTGCCGCTGTTCCTCGGCTCGTACCCGATCACGCCGGCGTCGGACATCCTCCACGAGCTCGCCAAGCACAAGGAGTTCGGGATCCGCACCCTGCAGGCCGAGGACGAGATCGCTGGAATCGGCTCGGCGCTCGGCGCCTCCTTCGGCGGTCACCTCGCGATCACCACCACCAGCGGTCCGGGCGTGGCGCTCAAGTCCGAGACCATCAGCCTGGCGGTGAGCATGGAGCTGCCGCTGGTCATCGTCGACATCCAGCGAGGCGGGCCATCGACGGGGCTGCCGACCAAGACCGAGGCTGCGGATCTGATGATGGCGCTCTACGGCCGCCACGGAGAGGCGCCGCTGCCGGTCGTCGCGGCCCGGACGCCGGCTGACTGCTTCCACGCAGCCATCGAGGCGTGCCGCATCGCACTGAAGTACCGCACGCCGGTGCTGCTGCTGTCAGACGGCTACCTCGCCAACGGGTCCGAGCCGTGGCGCCTGCCCGACGTCGCAGACCTGCCGGACCTCCGCACGACGTTCACCACCGAGCCGAACGTCGTCGACGCCGACGGCAACCCGCGGTACCACCCGTACCACCGCGATCCCGAGACCTTGGCTCGGGACTGGGTGCTGCCGGGAACGCCGGGGCTCATGCACCGCATCGGCGGGCTCGAGAAGGCCGATGGCAGCGGCAACGTGAGCTACGACCCGGAGAACCACGGCCGGATGGTCCACCTCCGCGCCGAGAAGGTCGCCGCGGTCGCCGCCGACATCCCGCCGCTCGAGGTGGACGGCGACGTCGATGACGCCGAGGTGCTGATCGTGGGGTGGGGGAGCACCTGGGGTGCGATCGCCGGCGCGGCGGACCGCATCCGCGCCCGTGGCCGACGCGTCGCCACCGTGCACCTGCGGCACCTCAACCCGCTGCCGGCCGATCTCGGGGAGGTCCTGCACCGGTACCCGACGGTGATCGTCCCTGAGATGAACCTGGGCCAGCTGTCTCGCGTGCTGCGCGCCGAGCACCTCGTCGATGCCAAGTCGATCTCCAAGGTGACGGGGCTGCCCTTCACCGCTGGAGAGCTGGAGCGAGCGATCCTGGAGGCCCTCGATGGCTGAGACGACCACCCGCAAGGACTGGATGACCGACCAGGAGGTCCGGTGGTGCCCGGGGTGCGGCGACTACTCCATCCTCGCCGCCATGCAGTTCGCTCTGCCTGAGATGGACGTGACACCGGAGAACACGGTGTTCGTGTCGGGCATCGGATGCGCGGCGCGGTTCCCGTACTACATGAACACCTACGGGATGCACTCGATCCACGGCCGAGCCCCGGCGATCGCGACCGGGCTCGCGATGGCGCGTCCGGACCTCGACGTGTGGGTCGTCGGCGGCGACGGCGACATGCTGTCGATCGGTGGCAACCACCTGATCCACGCGCTGCGCCGCAACGTCAACCTCACGATCCTCCTGTTCAACAACCAGATCTACGGGCTGACCAAGGGGCAGTACTCGCCGACGAGCGAGGTCGGGAAGGTGACGAAGTCGTCACCGTTCGGATCCATCGACCAGCCGTTCAACCCGGTGAGCGTGGCGCTCGGCGCGGAGGCGAGCTTCGTCGCCCGCACCCACGACATGGACCGACAGCACATGATCGACACCTTCAAGCGGGCCCACGCCCATCCTGGCGCGTCGCTGGTGGAGATCTACCAGAACTGCAACGTCTTCAACGACGGCGCCTTCGACGGGATCCTCAAGAAGCAGACCCGCGAGGACATGCTGATCCCCCTCGTGCACGGCGAGCAGATCCGCTGGGGTTCGACCCGGGAGATGTGCGTCGTCGCAGGACGGCCCGGCCACCTCGAGATCCGCCCGGTCGCCGAGGTCGACGAGCGCCAGATCCTGATCCACGACGAGACCGCCGACGCCGGATTCGCGTTCGCCCTCTCTCGCCTGTCGTCGAGCCCAGATCAGCCGACGCCGGTCGGCGTCTTCCGCGCCGCCCCCCGCCAGGAGTACGGCGCGGCGGTCGACGCGCAGATCGCCTCGACGGTCGCCTCACGTGGTCCGGGCAACGTCGCTGCGCTGCTGCGGAGCCTCCCCACCTGGGATGTCGACTGACCGAGATCGCGCTCGTCGCCGGCGTCGTCGGATTGCTCAGATCAGCGGGCGGATGACCACGCCGGTGCGCGGCTTGGGGTGGAAGAACGTCGTCTTCGGGGGCATCCGCTCGCCGCCGTCAGCGATGGCGAGGATCTGCTCGACGCTGGCTGGACGCAGCAGCACCCCGGCGTCCATCTCGCCGCTGGCGACGCGGTCGACCACGTGGCCGACGCCGTGCTGGAACACGAGCTCGTGCTCGGGCAGCGCAGCGAGTGCCACGTCCAGACGGCTGGTGTCGAGGTCGCGGGCACCGGTCATGGCCTCGGCCCGGGGGACGAGCAGCGTGGCGCCGGCGGCGGTGACCAGGCACAGCGCACCCTCGGCGACGAGGCGGCCGACGATGCCGGCATCGACGTCGCCCGCCGGGCGCTGCTCGAAGTACGGCTCGAACGCCGCTGCGAGGTCGAAGCCACCGGGCAGCCCGTTGATCAGCCGGTGGATCGGCAGGACGGTGAGCTGCTCGTCGGCCAGCTCCACCACGTAGGTCATCGCCAGGTCGGCGAGTGCCGGGACGTCGCCGTGCGCGGCGCGCTGCTCGTCGCGGTAGGCCAGCGAGGTCTCGAACCGGTGGTGCCCGTCGGCGATGACCACCGGATGGGCAGCGACAGCGGCGCTGATGGCGGCGATGCGCTCCGGATCGTCGATGATCCAGAACGCGTGGTGCACCCCGTCCTCGTCGTCCCACGCGGCGTCGGCGGCGCGATCGAGTCGGCAGAGATCGGTGAGCCCGGCAGCGGGAGACAGCCCCCAGACCGACGACAGGTTGGCCTGGCAGACGCGGAGCATCTCCAAGCGATCGCTCTTGGCCTTCGGCGTGGTCTGCTCGTGCGGGAGGATGCCCCCCTCCCCGGGACGGGACAGCTCCAGGGCACCCACCACGCCGAGCGTCTCGCGCTCGGTGCCGTCCTCCATGGTGTACCGCATCTGGTAGGCGTAGAGGCACGACGTCTCGTCGCGCACGAGGGTCCCGTCCGCCCTCCACGCAGCCAGGAGCTTCGGGGCGACATCGTACGGGTCGTGCCCGTCCTCGGTCTCGGGGAGGTCGATGCGCACGATGTTGCGATCGTGGCGGGCCACCAGCGCTCGGCGGTCCTCGGCGTTGATGACGTCGTAGGGCGGCGCGGTCACCTCGGCGAGGTCGAGGGCGGCGAGGTCGTAGCGCAGTGCGCGGAAGGGTTCGAAGCGTGGCACCCCCCTTTGCTAGCAGACCGTGCCGGGCGCGCTGTCGCCGACGCCGGCGGGACGGTCCGGCAGGTCCTCAGTCGCCACCCGGCGGACAATGTGCGAACTTTTGCAAGCGGAACGCGTGCAGGCGTAGCGTCGCGGCATGGCACAGCACCCGATCCAGCGAGCCTTCGACGAGGTCAGCGGCTTCCGCGAGATGACCCAGCAGCGAGCCGAGCGCCTGGTGCGTGACCTCGTTCGCAGCGGCGAGGTCCAGGCCGAGCAGGCGCAGAGCGCCGTGAGCGAGGTGCTCGAGCGCAGCCGCCGCAACCGCGAGCGCTTCGTCGGCGAGGTGGAGCGCCAGGTGCGCGAGCAGCTCGCTCGCGTCCGCGTCGCCACCCAGGCCGACATCGCCCGCCTCGAGGACCGCATCAACGCAATCCTCGGCATGCCGGCCAAGAAGACGACGCCCGCGAAGAAGACGCCCGCGAAGAAGGCCCCGGCCAAGAAGGCCCCGGCCAAGAAGAAGGCCCCGGCCAAGAAGGCCCCGGCCAAGAAGAAGGCGCCGGCCAAGAAGGCCCCGGCGAAGAAGGCCCCGGGCAAGAAGGCCCCCGCCCGCTCACCGCGGGCCTGAGGGGAGCGGCGACGGCCACCCGCCGCCGCCTCGACCTCGAGCTGGTCCGCAGGGGACTGGCCGAGAGCCGCGAGCAGGCCCGCACCGCCATCGAGGCGCAGCGGGTCCTCGTCTCGGGTGCCGTCGCGGTCAACCCTGCTCGCCTGGTCGATCCCGGCGAGGCGGTCGAGGTGCTCGGCGACGGCCCCCGTTTCGTGAGCCGTGCCGGCGACAAGCTCGATGCGGCGCTCGATCGCTTCGGCCTCGACGTCACCGGTTGGCGCGTGCTCGATGCGGGCGCATCCACCGGCGGGTTCACCGACTGCCTGCTGCAGCGGGGTGCCAGCTCGGTGGTGGCGGTCGACGTCGGCCACGGGCAGATCCACGAGCGACTCAGAGATGATCCGCTCGCCGAGGTACACGAGCGAACCGACGTGCGCCACCTCCCGCCGCTGAACCCGTTGCCAGACCTCGTGGTGGCGGACCTCAGCTTCATCTCGCTGCGGGCGGTCCTGCCTGCGCTGCTGTCGCAGCTCCCCGCTGGCGGACCGCTGGTGCTGCTGGTGAAGCCGCAGTTCGAGGCCAGCAAGCAGGAGGCCGACCGCGGCCGCGGCGTCATCAGGGATCCGGCCATCTGGCGCCGGGTGCTCGGCGAGATCAATGACGCGACCTCCGCTGCGGGAGCCACCATGATGGGGGTCATGGCGAGCCCAGTGCGCGGAGGGTCGGGCAACGTCGAGTTCCTCGTGCTGGTTGCCGCGCCCGGTGGCGACCGCTGGGCTGCGGCGCCCGACGCCGACGCAGCGATCGACAGCGCGCTCGCCTCCCTGGAGCGCTGAGTGGCTGCCGTCGCCCTGGTGCTGCATCCCGAGCGGGAGGACTCCGTCCGACTCGCGCTCGAGCTCGCCGCCTGGTTGGGGTCGCGCGGCCACGAGGTGCGAGTCCCCGCTGGCGACGCAGGGCGCATCGGGCTGGGCGAGCTCGCCACACCCGAGGCGGAGCTTGCGATCGGCCTCGACCTCGCCGTCAGCCTCGGTGGCGACGGGACGATGCTGCGTACGGTGCGCCTCGTCGTGGCCGAGGACGTGCCGGTGCTCGGCGTCAACGTCGGCCAGCTCGGGTACCTGACCGAGATCGAGCCCTCCGGCGCCCAGGTCGCGCTCAAGCGCTTCCTCGCCGGGTCCTTCCAGATCGAGGACCGGATGCTGCTGGAGGTCAGCACGGACGCACCTGGAATCGACGGTCCCGTGCCGCTCGCGCTCAACGAGGCCGTCGTCGAGAAGACCGGTTCCGGCCACACGGTGCGCCTCGAGGTGAGCGTGGACGGGGAGTTCTTCACCACCTACGCCGCCGACGGCCTCATCGTGGCCACACCGACCGGGTCCACCGCCTACGCCTTCTCCAGCCGGGGGCCGATCGTCGCCCCGGAGCACCGGGCGCTGCTGCTGACCCCGGTCTCGGCGCACATGCTCTTCGACCGCAGCCTCGTGCTCGGTCCCGAGCGGGCGGTGCAGGTTCACGTGGTGGGCACCCGCTCAGCGACCCTCTCGGTCGATGGCTGGGAGATCGGCGCGCTGCGACCGGGAGATACCGTCACGTGCACTGCGTCGCGCCGCACCGCTCGGCTCGTGGTGTTCGGCCAGCGGGACTTCCTGCGGGTCCTGAAGACGAAGTTCGGCCTCAGCGAGCGGTGACGACAGCGATGAAGCCCCCAGCGGGGGAGCGGGCCCCGTGCTGATCGAGCTCGCCGTGCGCGACCTCGGCGTCGTGGAGGACCTCTCGATCGTGCTCGGAGCCGGCATGACGTCGATCAGCGGCGAGACCGGGGCAGGCAAGACGCTCGTGGTGGGCGCCATCGAGCTGCTGACCGGCGGCCGCGCCGATCCCTCGCTCGTGCGCGCCGGCGCTGACGAGGCGGTCGTCGAAGGCCGCTTCGAGATCGATGGCGACGAGATCATCGCCAGGCGGATCGTGCCGCGCACTGGGCGCAGCCGGGCCTACCTGGGGGGTCGCCTGTGCAGCGCCGCGGAGCTGGCGAGCTGGGCGACGGAGGTCGTCGACCTGCACGGTCAGCACGACCACCAGTCGCTGCTCGGCTCTGCGGTGCAGCGCGCCGCCCTCGACGCGTTCGCTGGCAGCGACGTCGATGCGCTCGCCGCTGCCCGAGCGCAGGTGCGATCGCTCGCCGCCGCACTCGAGGAGCTCGGGGGTGACGAGCGATCGCGGCAGCGCACCATCGACCTCCTGCGGTTCCAGATCGACGAGATCGAGGCCGCGGCCATCTCCGGACCCGACGAGGGCGACGAGCTGGACCTCCTCGAGGACGAGCTCGCTGACGCTGCAGCCCACCGCGAGGCCGCCACGTCGGCGCACGGCGCGCTGGCAGACGATGGCGGCGCCAGCGACGAGGTTGGCCGGGCGCTCGACCTCGTTCGGGACCGCGCGCCGTTCTCGGACCTCGCGCAGCGTCTGGCCTCGTTGCAGGCCGAGATCGCGGAGGTCGCTGGCGCGCTGCGCTCGACCGGCGAAGCCATCGACGAGGACCCGGTGCGCTTGACTGAGGTGCGAGAGCGGCGTCAGCTCCTGCGCGATCTCCAGCGCAAGCACGGCGCCACGCTGGAGGAGGTGCTCGCCGCTCGCGACACGGCTCGCGCCGAGCTGGCCGAGCTCGAGGGCCATGCCCAGCGGGTGGCCGCGCTCGAGGGTGAGCAGCGATCAGCGGCCGCTGCGCTCGAGGAGGTCGAAGCTCGGATCGGTGAGCAGCGGCGTGTCGCGGCGCCGTTGCTCGCGAAGGCGGTGACTGAGCGGCTCGGCTCGCTGGCGATGCCCGGCGCGCACCTCGAGGTCGGCGTGGGCGACGGGGCGGGCGATGAGGTCACGTTCCTGCTCGCCGCCAACTCGGGTCAGCCCGCAGGGCCGCTCGCTCGCGCAGCATCGGGTGGCGAGCTGGCGCGCGCCATGCTTGCGCTGCGCCTCGTGCTCACCGCCGGCCCACCCCTGCTGGTGTTCGACGAGGTGGATGCAGGCGTCGGGGGTCAGGCAGCGCAGGCCGTGGGCGAGGCGCTGGCGGAGGTGGCCGCAGCGCACCAGGTGCTCGTCGTGACCCACCTGCCCCAGGTCGCCGCAGCGGCATCGGCGCAGATCCTGGTCGAGAAGCACGACGACGGTCGCACGACGCGCACCACGGCGCGTCCCCTCGCCGAGGACGAGCGTGTGCTGGAGGTGTCACGGATGCTCGCGGGGCGCCCTGACAGCGACGCGGCGCAGGACCACGCCCGCGAGCTCCTCGCCGCGCGGCGTGGGGCTGCCGGACGTCGATCGTGAGCATCCTGGCCGCGATGGTGCTCGGCGTGCTCGCCGGCACGCTGGGCTGGCTGGCGCTGCGAGGCCTGCTCGGGGGCGATCGCTTCGCCCGCACCAACCTGCGCGGCAACCGGATCGCGACTGCGGGCGGCCTGGTGATCGTCGCTGCTGTGGTGGCGGTCGAGCTCGGCCTCACCCTCGCCGGGGTCTTCGAGCCGGAGCCGTCACCGCGGCGTCTCGTGCTCGCGGCGGTGGTGGGCTTCGGGCTCCTCGGCCTCCTCGACGACCTCGCCGGTGACGGGTCGGTCAGCGGCTTCCGCGGCCACCTGCGATCGCTGGCTCGTGGGGAGCTCACCACCGGTGCCGTGAAGCTGCTCGCCGGCGGGGTGCTCGCGCTGGTGCTGGGCTTCGTCCTCGAGGAGTCACCAGCGGTTGCTGTGCTCGACGGCGCACTGATCGCACTGGTCGCCAACGTCGCCAACCTGCTGGACCGCGCACCCGGGCGCACGACCAAGGCCGTCGCCGCGGCGTTCGCCGTCACCGCGGTGGGCACCGCGCTCGCGACCGAGCTGTTCGCCAGCGCGGTCGTCGTCGGCGCAGGTCTCGCGCTGCTCGGCCCTGACCTTCGAGAGCGGGTGATGCTGGGCGACACCGGCGCCAACGTGCTCGGCGCAGCACTGGCCGTCGGGATCGCCGTGACCTGCTCGGTGCCAGCGAAGGTGGTGGTGACCATCGTGGCCCTGGGTCTGAACCTGCTCAGCGAGGTCGTGTCGTTCAGCAGGATCATCGACCGCACCCCGCCCTTGCGGGCGCTCGATCAGCTCGGTCGCCTGCGGTGATCGGCGCCTCCGTCCTCCATGGCGCACGGTGCGCAGAGCTACCATCAGACGCTCGGCATCCGGGATGCGGCCACCTGCCGGCGATGCACCGAGCGCGGAGCACCACCCATGGGTAGACGATCCTCGAAGAAGCGTCCAGCGGAGCACCTGGAGGGGCGCGCCCGGGTCGACAAGCGCACGAAGGACCTCGCGAAGCGCATCGAGCCCGGCGACATCGCCATCATCGACCACCAGGATCTCGATCGTGTGGCAGCCGACGCGCTCCTCGACCGTGGCGTCGGCGCGGTGATCAACGCCTCGCCGTCGATCTCGGGGCGCTACCCGAACGGCGGGCCGATCCGCATCGTGGATGCCGGGGTGCCGCTCATCGATGCCGTCGGCAGCCAGCTGCTCGAGCAGGTGGCGGAGGGCGACGAGATCGTCATCGATGGTGGTCGCGTCCTGCGTGGCGGCGAGGTGCTGGCGCAAGGGACGCCCCTGACCTCCACGTCGGTGCTCACCAGCATGGAGGATGCCCGGTCCACGATCGGAAGCGAGCTCCGGCAGTTCGCCATCAACACGCTGGAGTACGTCGAGCACGAGGCCGTGCTCACCTTCCAGCCCCTCACGTTGCCGGACCTGCGCACACCGATCGCTGGGCGTCACACGCTGGTCGTCGTCCGCGGCATCGACTATCGCGAGGATCTGCGGGCGCTGCGGTCCTACATCGTCGAGTACCACCCCGTGCTGATCGCAGTGGATGGCGGCGCCGACGCGCTGCTCGAGATGCGCTTCACCCCCGACATCATCATCGGCGACTTCGACTCGCTCTCCGAGCGTGCGTGGAGCTGCGGCGCAGAGCTGATCCACCACGTCCACCCCGACGGTCGCGGCCCCGGCCGCGAGGAGCTGCAGGCCCACGGGCTCCCGTTCCAGGAGTTCGTCGTGGAGGGCACCAGCGAGGATGCCGCCATGCTGCTCGCGTACGAGGCGCGTGCCACCCTCATCGTCGCCGTCGGGACCCACGCGACGATGGTCGAGTTCCTCGACAAGGGTCGCGGCGGCATGTCCTCCACGTTCCTCACGCGGCTTCGTCTCGGCCCGGCGCTGGTCGACGCCAAGGGCGTGTCCCGGCTGTACGAGGGACGTGTCCGGCGCCGTGACATGCTGCTGCTCATCCTCTCGGCCATGGTCGCCATCTTGGCGGTCGCCTCGGTGGCCGAGCCGATCCAGGTGTTCTGGCACGGCATCTCCGTGTCGGTGAGCGACCTCTACAGGGACTGGTTCTGACGTGATCACCTTCCGCTTCTACGTGGTCTCGATGACTGCGATGTTCCTCGCCCTCGCCCTCGGGGTGGTGATCGGCTCCGCCCTCGACGAGTCGATCGTCGAGGGGCTCGAGAACCGCATCACGACCGTCGACCGGCGCGCCACCGCAGCGTCGGAGGAGAACGACGAGCTGCGTGCAGAGGCCGAGCGAGACGACGACGTGCTGGCCGCGGCGGCCCCGCACATGGTCGATGGTTCGCTCACGGGGACGCCCGTGCTGGTGGTGGCCGAGCGCGGTATCGACGCCGACGGCGTGCACAAGGTGCAGGATCTCGTGGAGGCATCTGGCGCCACCTCACCCGGCGTCCTGTGGCTCGAGAAGGGCTGGGCCCTCGCCGACGAGGAGGCGCGCGCCGATCTCGCCGAGCGCTTGGACGTCACCGCGGCTGAGCCCGAGGTGCTGCGCAACCGGGCGTGGCGGCTCCTCGCTGACCAGCTCGTCGCGTCAGACGTCGATCCGACCACGTCCACCACTGCGCCGGCCACCACCGCGCCAGCCACCACGACGCCTTCCACCCCCGCCCCGGAGACCACCGAGACGGGCCCGACCACGACGGTGGCCATCACCACCACCGCGCCACCGACCACCATCGCTCCGTCGATCGACGCGCTCGGCGCTCTCGTCGACGCCGGGCTGGTGACGCTCGAGTCGAGCACCGCGGAAGGACCGCAGCTCGGTGACCTGCTCGGCGCGCAGGTCACCGTCATCGTCGTCACGGGCCCCGGCAGCGACCTCGAGGTCACGGGCTTCACCGTCGATCTGGTCTCGACCCAGGTGTCGGTGGGGGTGCCGACGGTGCTCGTCGCCATCGCCGAGGAGGGGTCGCTGGCTCCAGCTGTGGAGTCGGTGCTGCGCGACGACGCCCTCGCCGAGCGGGTGTCGACCGTCGACAACGGCCACCTCGACGAGGGGCGCGCTGCTGCGGTCTTGGCCGCCGCCGACCTGGCGCGCTCGGTCGTCGGGCACTACGGCGATCTCGAAGGTGCTGACCGGGTCGTCCCGGTGTGGACCGCTCGATCCACGGAGTGACGCCGCGACGGGTCGGATGGGGGTTGCTCGTCGTCCTGGCCCTGGCGGCGATCGTCGCTCGCCCCACCCCGCAGCACGGCCCGCCGCGCTCGATGGAGGGCACGGCCGAGCGCGTGGTGATCGTCACCGTGCCGGGGCTCCGCTGGGGCGACGCCTCCGCTGCGCAGATGCCGATCCTCCGAGCGCTCCTGGCCCGGAGCGCGGTCGGCCTGCTCTCCACGCAGACCGCAGCTCTGGACAGCGGGGCGGATGACGCGTACGCCACCCTCGGAGCGGGAGCTCGCGTCGTGGGGAGCGTCCGTGCCGTCGCGTTCGAGCCCGAGGAGGCGGTCGGGCTCCAGACCGCCGGCGAGCGGTTCGAGGCCAGCGCCGGCCAGCGGGTCGCGGGTGCGGAGCTGATCCTGCCTGGCGTCGGCTCGCTGCGCGGTGTCAACGACGGTCTCCCCTACGCCGGTGAGGTGGGAGCGCTCGCCGAAGCCCTCGACGGCGCTGGCATCGATCGTGCCGTCGTCGCCGCCGCCGACATCGTGGCCAGCGATGGCCAGGTGGTGCCTCGACGACACGCCGCCCTCGCCCTGACCGATGAGCAGGGCCGCATCGACCGAGGTGCGACCGGAGCGTCGGTGCTCGTCGCCGATGAAGCTGCACCGTTCGGGCTGCGCTACGACGGCGTGCGGGTGCTCGAGGCGCTGGATGCCGCGTGGGGCTCGACGGGTGTGGTGCTCGTGGAGGCCTCGTCCACCGCTCGTGCTGCTGCAGCGGGACCGGGGATGGCGCCGGGGCCGCGCGCCGCTGCGGACGCTGCAGCGCTCCGGGAGGCAGACCGTCTCATCGGGGAGATCGAGGCACGTCTGGATGGGCGGACGACGATGATCGTGGCCGGCCCCTACGCGGGAGCTGAGGAGCTGACGGTCGTGGCGGTAGCCGGGTTGGATGTGCCCTCCGGCCTGCTGCGCAGCGCGTCGACGCGGCGCGCTGGTCACCTCCTGCTCGTCGACCTCGCTCCGACGGTGCTGTCGCTCCTCGACGTGGCGCGTCCCAGCTCGATGGAGGGGCGCGCCGCCGAGGTGATGCCCGATGGGCGCGCAGCGGAGGTTCGCTTCGACGAGCTCGCTGAGATCGAGGCCGCAGCGGTCTTCCGCGACGAGGCGATCGGGCCGGTGGCGACCGCATGGATCGTGGTGCAGATCGTCGTCCTCGGTCTCGCCCTGCTCGCGTGGCGCTCGCACCCCAGCCTGCGCTCGGGGGTGCTCACCGCCTCGCTGTCGCTGCTCGTCTACGTCCCGCTCACCTTCGCCGCCACCGCGCTGCCGATGCACCGCTGGGGGTTGCTCGCGTACCTCGCGCTGACCACGACGGTCGCGGTCGCTGGCGCCGTGGTGCTCCGCTGGCTGGCGGTCGACGCCGTCGGAGCGCTCATGGGTGCGCTGGCGTGCGTCGTCGGTCTGCTCGCGCTCGACGTCGTCACCGGCGCGTCGCTGCAGATGAACGCGGTGTTCGGCTACACGCCGACGGTCGCCGGCCGCTTCGCCGGAGTGGGCAACCTGGCGTTCGCCCAGCTGTCGGCCGCAGCGCTCCTGCTGGCTGCGCTGGTGGCCTGGCGCCGAGACGGTCGACACGGGTGGGGGGTGGCTGCGCTGCTGCTCGCCGCCGTGGTGCTCGTCGACGGCCTGCCGTTCTGGGGCTCAGACGTCGGCGGTGTCCTCGCACTCGTACCCGCCGCCGGGCTGCTGCTCGTGCTGCTCAGCGGGCGCCGGCCGCGCCTGGCCACCTGGCTGCTCTTGGGGGTCGCGGCAGTCGTCGTGGTCGGTTCGTTCCTCGCCACCGACCTCGCACGGCCTGAGGAGGAGCGCACCCACCTCGCTCGACTCGCCGAGAGCGTCGACGCCACGGGGCTGGACGCCTTCGTCGTGGTGGCGCGCCGAAAGATCGCCGCCAACCTGAGCGTCCTGACGAGCAGCGCTCTGGTGCTGGCAGTACCCGTCCTGCTGGCGATCGCAGGGTGGTCGTTCTGGCGCGGGCCCGGGCCCTACGGGGTGCTCCAGCGCCGCATCCCACCGCTGCGGCCGGCGATGGGAGCGTTCTTCCTCGTGGCCGTGCTCGGCTTCGCCCTCAACGACAGCGGCATCGCGGTGCCCGCGACGGCCTTCGGCATCCTGAACGCCACGTTGTGCGCGCTCGTGGTCGCCGAAGCCGTGCGCGGATCAGGCTCGTCCGCGGCGGGCGGCGCTGGCGAGCCGTCTGCACCTCAGCCCGCTGGAGGCTCGCAGCCTGCGCCGGCGCGTACGTAGAGCGCGGGCAGCGGCTCGGCGCTGGTCAACGGCACCCGGGTGTAGCCGGCGTCGGCGAGGTCGGTCGGCAGCGAGGTGAAGCCGCCGAAGCGCGACGAGGTCACCACCACGGCGCACACCTGGCGCGCCGAGGCATCGCGGGCGAGCGAGGCGGCGGTGATCCGCCCGGCGTCGACCCGCAGCGAGCTGGTGTCGACCAGGTCGGCGGGGGTGCGCCGACCTGCCCGCCACACGAGGCCAGGCTCGTCGCTGATGGCGAGCGCGCCGTCAGGGAGCGAGCGCAGCTGCTCGACGATGACGGCCTCATCGCCCTCGTATGCCGTCGGCGCGACGACGGTGCGCACGTGCGCGAGCTGCAGGGGGACGAGGAGGAGCGCGGCGGCGAGGAGACGGCCTGGTGGCCGGTGGATGGCCACCAGCAAGGCCAGCGGCGCAACGACGTGCGAGAGGTGGGGACGCCACAGCGGGTGGATGTAGAGCAGCAGCATCACCGTGGCGAGCAGCCACGTGAGCAGCAGCGCCGTCGGCGTCGCCCAGCGGTGCATGAGGTCGGTGGTCCGGTCAGCTGCCGGCCCAGAGCGGTAACGGTGCAGGAGGGCGCCGCCGAGCGCGAGGAGGGCGAGCACCACGAGCACCGGGTCGCGGTCGACGATGGTGGAGGAGATCTTCGAGATGTTGCGCAGCGGCTCGCGGCCCTGGGCGGCCTCGGTGTGGTACGTGAACGCCTGGTCGATCACCCGATCGATGCCGAACGGCAGCGCCGTTGCGACAGCGACCGCTGCGCTCGAGGCGACCGCGGCAGCGGTGAGCGCCCACCGCCGCGTGGCGAGCAGGACGAGACCGATGGGGACCGCGAACGGGAGCACGACGCTCTTGGTCGCCAGCGCGGCGCCGATCAGCGCGCCGAGGCCGATGGCCCGGCCCATCCTCGGCGCCTCGCGGAAGCGCAGGGTGACGAGGAGCGCGCCGAGCCCGAGCGCGATGGCAGGGGAGTCGGCGTGGATCGCGCTGCTGACCCACACGAACGAACCGCTGACCGCGAGCAGCGCGCCGGCGAGGAGCCCCGCCTCCCGGTCGCGCAGCGCCCGACCCAGCGCGACGCACACCAGGCTCGCTGCGATGCCGGACAGCATCGGCAGCAGGCGCGGCGCCTGCGAGCCCTGGAGCCCGAGCAGGTCCGCCGCACGAACCAGGGGCAGGTGGAGCGGGCCCTGGCTCGAGAAGACGTCGCGGAAGGGCACGCCGCCGTTGCGCATCGCAACAGCGCTGGCGCCGTAGACGCCGTCGTCGAACGTGAGGTGCGCGCTCGCCAGGAGCGCGGGGAGCCGCACCGCCATCGCGAGCCCCCCGACCACGAGCAGGTCGAGGCGCGGCCCCCACGGCAACCGAGCGGCGTCGCTGTCGTTCGCCGCCCGCGACGCGGCGGAGCGCAGGTCATCGGGCACGGGCGCCACGGTACCGGCGGGCGCTGGTGCCCACCGCGGCACCCCGATGCGGCGCGCGAGAGCGGTGCACCGGGACCTCCCGCACGCGCGCTACGGTGCAATCCCGTTGGCATGTTCGACGGGACCCTGGAGGCGACCCGCGTGACGAAGCACATCTTCGTGACCGGAGGGGTCGCGAGCTCCCTCGGCAAGGGCATCACCGCGGCATCGCTCGGTCGGCTACTCAAGGCCCGAGGGCTGCGGGTGACGATCCAGAAGCTCGATCCCTACCTCAACGTCGATCCGGGCACGATGAACCCCTTCGAGCACGGCGAGGTGTTCGTCACCGACGACGGCGGCGAGACCGACCTCGACCTCGGGCACTACGAGCGGTTCATCGACGAGAGCCTCTCGCGCGATTCGAACGCCACGACCGGCTCCATCTACTCGTCGGTCATCGCTGCGGAACGTCGAGGCGACTACCTCGGACGCACGGTGCAGGTCATCCCGCACATCACCGACGAGATCAAGCGCCGGATCAGCCGGCTGGCTGCCGATGACGTCGACGTGGTCATCACCGAGGTCGGCGGCACCGTCGGCGACATCGAGATCCTCCCGTTCCTCGAGGCCATCCGGCAGTTCCGGCTCGACGTCGGTCGCAACCAGGTGGCGTACATCCACGTGACCCTGGTGCCGTTCATCGGACCATCGGGCGAGCTGAAGACGAAGCCGACGCAGCACTCGGTGACCGAGCTCCGCAGCCGCGGCATCCAGCCCGATGTCATCGTCTGCCGCAGCGACCGCGAGATCTCCGCAGCGCTCAAGCGCAAGATCTCCAACCTCTGCGACGTGCCGGTCGACGCGGTCGTCAACGCCGCGGACGCCCGCAGCCTCTACGAGGTACCGCTCGTGCTGCACGACGAGGGGCTCGATCGGGTCATCTGCGAGCACCTCGGGTTCGAGGACCGCGAGCCCGACCTCTCCTCGTGGGAGGCGCTCGTGCACAAGGTGTTCGCCGCGGACCGGCCCGTGCGCGTCGGCATCATCGGCAAGTACGTGAGCCTGCCCGATGCCTACCTGTCGGTCGTCGAGGCGCTCAACCACGGCGGCATCCACCACGGCGCGGATGTCGACATCGAGTGGATCCAGGCGGAGGAGGTCGAGGGGCTGCTCACCGCGGGGCGGCTCCACCACCTCGACGGCATCGTCATCCCGGGTGGATTCGGCGAGCGCGGCGTCGAGGGGAAGATCGCCGCAGCGGGCTACGCACGCGAGCACGAGATCCCGTGCCTCGGCCTGTGCCTCGGGATGCAGGTCATGACCATCGAGGTGGCCCGCAACGTGCTCGGCCTCGCCGGCGCGAACTCCAGCGAGTTCGACGGCCAGACCGCCCACCCGGTGATCGACCTCATGGAGTCGCAGCGCGACGTCACGGACATGGGCGGGACGATGCGGCTGGGCGCGTACATCGCCAAGCTCAAGGCGGGCTCGCGCGTCGCTGCCATGTACGGCAAGGAGGTGGTGTCGGAGCGCCACCGCCACCGCTACGAGTTCAACCCGAAGTACCGCACGCGGTTCGAGGACAGCGGACTCGTGCTCTCCGGCGAGTCGCCCGATGGGCGCTTGGTCGAGTTCATCGAGCTCGAGGATCACCCCTACTGGGTCGGCACGCAGGCGCACCCCGAGTTCAAGAGCCGCCCTGATCGACCGGCGCCCCTGTTCAACGCGTTCGTCGGCGCCGCGCTCGCGCGCGCTGAGGGCAGGAACCCGCACCTGCTCGATCTCGAGCCATCCAGCGGGTCCTGACGTGGCGGGGTTCCGGCGCGTCGGCGAGGAGCTCCTGCACGCCGGACCGGTGATCAGCCTCGGACTGCTCAGGGTCGAGGCGCCCGATGGGACCGTGCTCGATCGTGAGGTCGTGCACCACCCCGGAGCCGTCTCGGTGGTGGCCTTGAACGAGGCCGAGGAGGTGGTCCTGGTGCGCCAGCACCGCGCCGCCCTCGACATCGACCTGTGGGAGATCCCCGCAGGCAAGCGCGACGTCGCCGATGAGCCGCCGGAGCTGACCGCAGCGCGCGAGCTGGCGGAGGAGGCGGGTCTGGTCGCCGAGCGGTTCGAGCTCCTGGCCGAGTTCCACAACTCTCCCGGCTTCTGCGACGAGCACTCCTGGTGCTTCCTCGCAACCGGCCTGCGCGAGGTTCCGCACGACCGGCAGGGCCCCGAGGAGCAGCACCTGGTGGTGGCGTGGGTGCCGCTCGCTGAGGCGCTCGAGCGCGTCGATCGCCACGAGCTGACCGATGCCAAGACGGTGATCGGCCTGCTGGCGCTCGCTCGCCGACTCGGCGGCTGATGCCCGCACCCCGGGACACGCCGGCGCAGCCCGTCGCCCCGGAGGTGCGCGACCTCCTCGGGTGGCTCGCAGCCGAGCGCGGCCGCAGCCCCAACACGATCGCCGCCTACAAGCGGGACCTGGCGGCGTGGTCCGCGCACCTGGCGGCCACCGGCACCCGGATCCCCGCGGCCCGCTCGGAGGACCTCACCGCCTGGATCGCTGCGCTGCGCGCCGCGGGTCGAGCGCCGGCGTCGGTGCGGCGCGGCGTCGTGGCGGTGCGAGCGCTCTACCGCTTCCTGGTCGAAGACGGTGCGCTGGCGGTGGATCCGGTGCGCGACGTCGAGGTGCCCGGTGTGCCTCGCGGCCTGCCCAAGGCGCTGACCGAAGCGGAGGTCGAGCTCCTGCTCGGCTCGATCGAGGGAGGCGCTGCGACCGACAGGCGAGACCGAGCCATGCTCGAGGTGCTCTACGGCACCGGCATCCGCATCAGCGAGCTGGTGGGTCTGTCGCTCGGCGATCTCGACCTCCAGGAGCGCTCGATGCGCGTCATGGGCAAGGGTCGCAAGGAGCGGATCGTCCCGCTGGGTCGGCTGGCGCACGCAGCGCTCGTCGAGTGGCTGGAGCCGGCCGGTAGGCCGTCGATGGTGCCCGACCGTCGCCAGCAGCGCAGCGACGAGGCGGCGCTGCTGCTCAACCGGGGCGGCGGCCGGCTCAGCCGCCAGGGGGCGTGGGCGGTGGTGCAGCGACGGGGGAGCGCGGTCGGGCTCGGCGCCAAGCTCTCGCCTCACGTCCTACGCCACTCGTGCGCCACCCACCTCCTCGACCACGGCGCCGACATCCGGGTGGTGCAGGAGCTCCTGGGACATGCCTCGCTGTCGACGACGCAGGTGTACACCGGCGTCAGCCACGCCCGGCTCCGAGATGCGTACGCCCGCGCGCATCCCCGATCGGGGGGCACCGGCTAGCCTGCCGGCCATGTCCGCTCCTGAAGAGGTCAAGGTCGCGCTCCTCGCCGAGCGAGAGCAGCTCCAGGGCCGCCTCGACGAGGTCCACGCCGGCCCCGATGCATCGCTCAGCTTCGACGAGGGCTTCGCCGACACAGCGCAGGTGAGCGCCGAGCAAGGCGAGAACCGAGCACTGGCCAACACGCTGGAGGGCCAGCTGGCGGACATCGACAAGGCGCTCGCCAGCATCGACGCCGGCACCTACGGCACCTGCGCGACGTGCGGAGCGCCGATCGGCGACGATCGCCTCGCTGCGATGCCCGCCACCGTCAGCTGCATCGAGCACGCCTAGGTGGCGAGCCGTCCGGCGCACCTGGTGCGCCGGTTCGCCGGATCGTTGCGACCCGGCGGCCCATCACCTTCCGAGGTGCACTGGGCGCGAGGGGTGCTCCTGCCCGACGAGCTCGAGATCTGGTCGTCTCTGCCGGGGCCCGACCGGCGTCACAGCGCTGCGGTGGCTCGGCGCGTGGCGTCCGATCTGGGTGACGACGCCACCCGTCCGGTGCTGGCTGCCGCCCTGCTGCACGACGCCGGCAAGCTCGATGCCGGCCTCGGCACCTTCGGTCGGGTGCTGGCGACCGTCGTCGCCACGTTGGTGGGTCGAGAGGTCGCCGCGAGGTGGTCCGACCGCACCGGGATCCTCGGGCGGATCGGCCGGTACGTGCAGCACCCGGAGCGCGGCGCGGCGATGCTCGAGGCTGCTGGCAGCGATCCGCTCACGACGGCCTGGACCGCCGAGCACCACCTACCCGAGGCTCGGTGGACCCTGCCGCCGCACCTCGCCACCGCTCTGAGAGACGCCGACGACGACTGAGCGGTCCCCTCCCTCCACCATCTGGGCGCGTTGGTGAGACTGGGAGTACCCGCAGGACTCCTAGAACGTCGGGGCGGGGTCAGGCGCGGGGGAGGAGGCCGAGGGCGGTGCGCACCGCGGCCATCTTGGTGCTGGCTCGGCCGCCGGCCTTGGTGGCGCCGGTGGCGAGCACTCGGTGCGATTCGGCTGGGTCGGCGGCCAGCTCCGCGAAGCGAGCCTGGATCGGCGCCAGCAGCTCGCACACCGCATCCGCGGTGTCTGACTTCAGCGGTCCGTACTGGTCGTAGCGCTCGGCGAGGTCGACCGGGTCGCCGCCGGTGGCCGCGGCGAGGATCGACAGCAGGTTCGAGACGCCAGGCTTGGCCTCGGGGTCGAAGCGCACCTCGCCGTCGTTGTCGGTGACCGCCCGCTTGACCTTCTTGGCGACCGAGGCGAGGTCGTCGAGCACGAGGATGCGGCCCGGCTCAGCGTCGTTCGACGCAGACATCTTGCGCGTCGGCTCCTGGAGGTCCATCACCCGTGCGCCGACGGAGGCGATCACGCCCTCGGGAACCACGAACGTCTCGCCGTAGCGGTGGTTGAAGCGCTCGGCCACGTCGCGTGCCAGCTCGAGGTGCTGGCGCTGGTCGTCGCCCACCGGCACGCGGTCGGTGTCGTACAGGAGGATGTCCGCCGCCATCAGCGCCGGGTAGGTGAACAGCCCTCCGGAGACGAAGGACTCGGACTCGGACTTGTCCTTGAACTGCGTCATGCGACGCAGCTCACCGAACGCCGCGGTGCACTCGAGCACCCACGAGAGCTCGCTGTGCTCGCGCACGTGGCTCTGCACGAACAGGGTGCAGCGCTGCGGATCGAGCCCGATGGCCACCAGGAGCTGCACCAGCTCGAGGGTGCGGGCACCGAGCACCGCTGGATCCTGCGGCACGGTGAGTGCGTGCAGGTCGACGACGCTGTAGGTGGCGTCGTGCTCGTCCTGCTCGATCACCCAGTGCCGCAGCGCACCCAGGAGGTTGCCGAGGTGGACCGGGCCGGTCGGCTTGATGCCGGAGAAGACGCGCGCCATGCGGGGATGCTAGGCGGCCGCCGTTGCGACCCCGTTCCGGGTTCGGCTCAGCGCTCGACCTGGCACAGCGCGAGGACCCTCGAAGCGAGTCGGGCCTTCGCCGGATCGTCCGCTCCGCCAGCGAGGAGGGTGGTGAGCTCGTCGTCGCCGAGCTCGAGCAGCTGCGTCGCGAGGCACTCGGCCTGGAAGTCGCTCACCTCGATGGTGAGGCTGGCGCGGAGGCCATCGACGAGCGCTGCGCCCAGCTGCGGCTCGTCAAGGCAGTTGCGAGCCACCACGACCGCGCGCACCAGGTCGTGCGGACGAGGGGTCGGTGCGTCGAGCGCCTCGAGCAGCTCCGGGCGATCGCCGAGGGCGGCGCGCAGGCAATCGAGCTCCGGGTCGAGGAGGGTCGTCGTCGTGGACGGCGGCACCTCGCTCGTCGAGGTCGCCGACCGGTTGTCCGTCGTGGTCGAGGCGAGCGCTGGCGTGGAGTCGCTCGGCGTGGCTGTGCCGTCGTCGCTGCACGATGCGGCGCCGCATCCGACGAGCAGGACGAGGACCAGGAGCAGGCGACGGCGCGGCACGGCGGGGACCGTACCGTCCGCAGCGGGCATCCGCGCGTTGCGCCGGCTGCCTCCGTAGAGTCCGCACCTGTGTCGTACCAGGTCCAGACCGAGGCGTTCGCTGGTCCGTTCGACCTGCTCCTGCACCTGATCCTCCGTGAGGAGGTCGAGCTCTACGAGGTGTCGCTGGCCGACATCGTCGAGGCCTACCTCGCCCACCTCGAGGCCATGCAGTCGTGCGACCTCGAGGTCGCCACGGAGTTCCTGCTCATCGCATCGACGCTCGTCGAGCTGAAGACCCGTCGCCTCCTGCCCGACGCCGACGACGGCGACCTCGACGAGGAGCTGGCGCTCTGGGAGGAGCGCGACCTCCTGCTCGCCCGCCTGCTGGAGTGCAAGACCTTCAAGGACGCCGCCATCGCGCTGCAGCGCCTGGCCGTCGGGGCGTCCCGCTCGTACCCGCGCACCGCGGGGCCCGAGGAGCACCTCCTGGAGCTCACGCCAGACCTGCTCGAGGGCATCACGCCGCAGGATCTCGCCGCAGCGATGGCTCGGGCCATGATCCCTCGGCCCACCCCGGTGGTCGACCTCTCCCACGTCTCGAGCGTGCGCATCACCGTTGCGCAGGCCTGCGAGGAGCTGGTCGAGGAGCTACCACGCATGGGCCGGGTCTCGTTCCGCGAGCTCACCGCGAGCCTCGTGGATCGCCTCGAGGTGATCGTCCACTTCCTGGCGGTGCTCGAGCTCTTCAAGCAGGGTCTCGTCGAGCTCGACCAGCACGAGCGCTTCGGCGACATCCAGATCTGGTGGCTGGGCGGCGAGGTGGGCCACGTCGCCGAGCTGGCCGCCATCGACTCCTACGAGGGCTGATGGAGCAGGAGGCTCGCCGGGCCATCGAGGCCGTGGTGCTCGTCGCCGAGCGACCGGTGGAGCCGGGCTTGCTCGCGCAGCTGCTCGAGATCCCCGTCGCGACGGTCGAATCGCTCTGCGCAGAGCTTGCCGGGGAGTACGAGCGCTCAGGTCGCGGCTTCGCCCTCGTGCGCGTCGCTGGCGGCTACCGCTACCAGTCGCACCCCGACCTGGCCGCCTACGTCGAGCGGTTCGTGTTGGAGGGCCAGAGCGCGCGGCTGTCGTCCGCGGCCCTCGAGACGCTCGCCATCGTCGCCTACAAGCAGCCCATCTCGAGGGCCCAGATCGCCGCCATCCGCGGGGTCAACGTGGACGGGGTGATCCGCACGCTCGAGCAGCGCGGCTACATCGGACCGGGCGGGCGTGATGCGGGGCCCGGCCAGGCGGTCTTGTTCGGCACGACCCCGCTGTTCCTCGAGCGCCTCGGACTCGATTCGCTCGACGACCTGCCGCCGCTGGCTGAGTTCGTGCCCGGAGCGGAGGTCGTGGAGGCGCTCGAGGGCACGCTGCGTCCATCGACCGATGCCGAGATGGCTGCCGAGCTCGCGGCTGGCTTGAGCGACGCCGACGATGAGCACCCGGCCGAATCGCCGCCATCGGCGGAGCCGACGATCGATGTGGCGCAGATCGACGAGGACGACGGGGCCTGATCCTCGCTGCGCGAGGATGGCGCGGTGGACCTCGACGATCCGGAGCGTGACGGAGAGCGCGTCCAGAAGGTGCTCGCCCGTCACGGCTTCGGCAGCCGGCGGACCTGCGACGACCTCGTTGCCGACGGGCGCGTGGAGATCAACGGCAGGGTCGCCGTGCCTGGTGCCAGGGTGCAGGTGGACACCGACGTCGTCGCGGTCGACGGCCACCCGATCGGCGTTCGTCCAGGCCTCGTGCACTACCTGCTCAACAAGCCGGCGGGGGTGATCACCACCGCGGATGATCCGCAGGGCCGGCGAACGGTGCTCGAGCTGGTCCCCGACGAGCCGCGCGTCTTCCCGGTCGGGCGATTGGACCTCGACACCGAGGGCCTCCTCGTGCTGACCAACGACGGCGACCTCGCGCATCGGCTCTCGCACCCGTCCCACGGCGTCGAGAAGGAGTACCTCGTCAGCGTCGAGGGCGAGGTCGGTCGCGGAGAGCTCCGTCGCCTGCGTGAGGGGCTCGACCTTGAGGACGGCCGCACCGCCCCCGCAGGGGCCTCGCAGATGCAGCCGGGCCTCCTGCGCATCACGATCCACGAGGGCCGCAACCGCCAGGTCCGCCGCATGCTCGAGGCAGTCGGCCACCCCGTGCAGAGGCTCGTGCGCGTTCGCATCGGACCGCTCGCCGACCGCGACCTCCCGCCGGGCTCGTGGCGCGCGCTGACGCAGGACGAGATCATCGCGCTCGAGCGTGCAACCGGCACCGGGGACGTCGCCGGCGACCGGTAGCATCGCCGCCCGTGACCGCCGTTCGTGCCCTTCGGGGCGCCACCACCGTCGACGAGGACACCCGAGCGCAGGTCTTCGAGCGAGTCCAGGCCCTGCTCACCTCGATGCTCGAACGCAACGACGTCCATCACGACGACCTCATCTCGATCGTGTTCACCGCCACCGACGACATCCACTCGTGCTTCCCCGCCGAGGCAGCGCGGGCGCTCGGGCTCGGCGACGTCCCTCTGCTGTGCGCCCGGGAGCTCGACATCGATGGCGCCACACCCCGCTGCCTGCGCATCCTCGTGCACCTGACGACGTCCCGGTCGCGCGCCGAGCTGCACCACGTGTACCTCGAGGGTGCGAGCAACCTGCGCGACGACCTCCCGGGATGACAGCCTCAGCGCCCGGTCGAGCGGTCGTGGTCGGCACCGGCCTGATCGGCGGGTCGATCGGCCTCGCGCTGCGCGCACAGGGCTGGCACGTCTCGGGAGTCGACGACGATCCTGTGGCGGCAGATCGAGCGCTGGCGCTGGGCGCGCTCGACCGCGTCGGCGACGATCCGGGAGCAGACGTCGCCTTCGTCGCCACGCCGGTGGGCGCGGTGGCTGGTGCTGCGGCGTCGCTGCTCGCCTCCGGGGTGAGGGTGGTGACCGATGTCGGTTCGGTGAAGGCGCCCATCGTGCGCGCCGTGGCTGACGCTCGGTTCGTCGGCGGCCACCCGATGGCTGGCTCGGAGCAGGTCGGCGTGGAGGGTGCCACCGCAGCGCTCTTCGAGGGGGCAGCCTGGGTGCTGACGCCGGGGCCGAACTCCTCTGACGACGCCCTGCTCGCACTCCGCTCGCTGGTGGCCTCGCTGGGCGCGGAGCCGATCGTGCTCGAGCCGGCTCACCACGACGAGCTCGTGGCGATGGTGTCCCACGTCCCTCACCTCACCGCCGCCACGTTGATGCGGCTCGCAGGTGCCCGCAGCGAGGAGCACCGTGCGCTGCTGCGCCTCGCGGCCGGCGGCTTCCGCGACATGACCCGCATCGCGGCTGGCCACCCCGGCATCTGGCCCGACATCTGCAGCGAGAACCGCGACGCGATCGTGGCAGTGCTCGACGACCTGATCGGCGAGCTCGGCGAGGTGCGCTCGATGGTGGCCGACGGCCGTCGCTCCGACCTCTACGAGGTGCTCGACGAGGCCCGCACGGCTCGGCTCAACCTCCCGGTGTCCGGCGACCTGCCCGACCGCCTCGCTGAGGTCAGGGTGCCGGTGCCCGACCGACCCGGCGCGCTGGCGGAGGTGGCGACCACGGCGTCGACCCTCGGCGTCAACATCTACGACCTCGAGATCGCGCACAGCGGCGAGGGCGACCGCGGCGTGCTGGTGCTCGTCGTCGCCGCCGACGACGGTGCACGGCTGGTCGAGTCGCTTGCTGCGAGCGGGATGCGAGCGGCCCTCGCAGCGCTGCCATGAGCGACCCCCGGGTCGTCGAGCGGATCGAGGGACCGATCGACGCCGTCGTCGACCTGCCGGGATCCAAGAGCATCTCGAACCGGGCGCTGCTCGCCGCCGCGCTTGCCGAGGGGCGCTCCACGCTCGTGCGGCTGCTGTCCGCCGATGACACCGCAGCCATGCGAGATGCGATGACCGTGCTGGGAGCGCGCGTGGTGCACGACGTCCCCGCGAGCACCGCCACCGTCGACGGCATCGGTGGAGCGCTGCCCGCCGGAGCGCTGACGATCGATGCTCGGCAGTCGGGGACCACCGGCAGGTTCCTGCTCCCGGTCCTCGCAGCGGGGGAGGGGCCGTACCTCCTCACCGGCGACGAGCAGCTGCTGCGCCGACCGCTCGCCGGCGGCATCGAGGCGATCGAGGCGCTGGGCGCCACGGTCGAGCGACACGGTGGGGCGGACCGCCTCCCGGTCACGATCCACGGCGCCCGGACCGCGCCGGGCACCGTGGTCCGGGTGGGTGGCGCCGTGTCGTCGCAGCTGATCTCGGGTCTCCTGCTCGCCGGCCCGCTTCTGCCCGGCGGCATCCAGGTCGTGGTGGAGGGGCCGCTCATCTCACGGCCCTACGTGGAGATGACGCTCTCTGTGCAGCAGCGGTTCGGCATCGACGCGCGCTGGCTGGGTGGTGGCCGCCTGGTCGTGCCGGAGGGCTGCTATGCGGCGACCACGCTCGACATCGAGCCCGATGCCACCGCGGCGAGCTACTTCCTCGCTGCGGCGGCGGTGCTGGGCGGCCGCGTGCGGATCGCGGGGCTCGGATCGGCCTCGGTGCAGGGCGATGCGGCCTTCGCTGCCGTCCTCGGCCAGATGGGGGCGGAGGTGAGCACCGGGCCCGACTGGACCGAGGTGCGTGGCACCGGCGTCCTGCAGGGCATCGACGTCGATCTCGCGGATCTCTCGGACACAGCGCCCACCCTCGCGGTCGTCGCCGCGCTCGCGCAGGGCCCGACGCGCATCCGGGGCATCGGGTTCATCAGGGGCAAGGAGAGCGACCGCATCGGCGACGTGGCCCGCGAGCTGCGCCGGTGCGGCATCGGTTGCGACGAGGAGCCCGACGGACTGGTGGTGCACCCGGGCACGATCACCCCCACCGAGGTCCAGACCTACCGCGATCACCGCATCGCCATGAGCTTCGCCGTGCTCGGGCTCGCCACCGGCGACATCGCGATCGTCGATCCGGGGTGCGTCGCCAAGACCTTCCCCGGCTTCTTCGACGTCCTCGACACGCTTCGACCACCGGCGCGCGCTGAGTAGGGTCTGGCCCGTGAAGGTCATCGCCATCGACGGTCCCGCGGGATCGGGCAAGTCAACCGTCGCACGAGCGCTGGCTCGGCGACTCGGTCTCGAGTACCTCGACACCGGGGCCATGTACCGCTCCGTCGCGTTCGCCGCCCTGCGCCACAACCTGGATCCGTCCGACGAGGAGCCCATCGCGGCGCTCGCTCGTCGGCTCGACATCGCGGTGGATGCCGACGGCGTGCGGGTGGACGGCGTCGACGCCACGATCGAGATCCGCGGGCCGGAGGTCACGCGCGCTGTGAGCTCGGTCGCTGCCAACGCGGGGGTCCGCGACGACCTGCGCCGGCGCCAGCGTGCGTGGGCAGAGGAGCGCGGCGGGGGCGTGCTGGAGGGGCGAGACATCGGCACCGTGGTGTTCCCGGACGCGGCGCTGAAGGTGTACCTGACCGCATCCCCGGAGATCCGCGCCGCTCGGCGCAGCGCTGAGGTGGAGGCGTTGGACTACGAGACGGTGGCTGCGGACATCGCTCGTCGCGACGCGCTCGACAGCGGTCGCGACGTGGACCCGCTGCGCACCGCCACCGACGCGCTCGTGATCGACACCTCCGGCTTGGGCGTGGAGGAGATCGTCGACCGCCTGGTCGCCAAGGTCCCATGAGCACCGACGGCTCCCCGGTCGGCGACCGGGCCAAGGAAGCGGGGATCGACGCCGCGGAGACCGCTGCGGTGGAGCTGCACCTGCCCGATGGGCACCGCCGCGGCGAGGTCCTGAGCCTGGGTCAGCGAGCGTTCTACCGCTTCTGGTGGTTCGTCGCCCAGATCATCGCTCGGTGCTACTTCCGGCTGCGCATCCGCGGCGCCGGTCTCGTGCCTCGCTCGGGGGCCTTCATCGTGGCGCCGGTGCACCGCTCGAACCTCGACAGCCCGGTGGTGGCGCTCATCGGCTACCGCCAGATGCGGTTCATGGGCAAGGAGTCGCTGTGGGCCAACGATCGCAGCGGGTGGTTCATGACCGCCCTCGGTGGGTTCCCGGTCAAGCGCGGCAACGCCGATCGAGAGGCGCTTCGGGCGTGCACCGAGGTGCTCGAGCGCGGCGAGCCGCTGGTGATGTTCCCGGAGGGCACGCGGCAGCACGGTCCCACGCTCGGCGCGTTGTTCGACGGACCGGCCTACCTCGCCTGCCGCAGCGGCGTGCCGATCATCCCCGTGGTGCTGGGGGGCATGGAGCGGGCCATGGGCAAGGGCGCCAAGGTGCCACGTCCCACCGCCATCAGGCTGGTGGTGGGCGAACCGCTGCACCCCCCAGTCGTCGAGGGCGGCGGCCGCGTGCCGAGGCGGGCGGTGCGCGAGCTCACGCAACGGCTCGGCGAGGAGCTCCAGAGGATGTTCGACGAAGTCCAGGCTGAGCTCGGGATTCCGACGTCGCAGCCCTGAGCGTCGCGCTCAGAGCATGCGGGCGCGTGCCGTGAGCGATCGCACGAGGGGCTCGAAGTGCTCGAGCGGCTCCGTGTCGTAGTCGGGGTCGAACGCCTTCTGGTCCCACTCATCTGCGAAGCGCGCCGTGAGATCGAACCACGGCTCGCCTGCGTAGCGAGCGCGTGCATCCGGATCGCCACCGAAGTGGTGGTAGTAGTGCGCGCCCTGGAAGTCCTGGTGGGTGCGGATCATGTGGAAGACCTCGTCGCGGACGTAGGGCTTGATGATCTCCGCCGCGATGGCAGGGTGGTTGGGCACGCTGATGGCCTTGCCGATGTCGTGGCACAGGGAGGCGAACACGACCTCCTCATCGGCTCCGGCCCGCTCGGCCAGCGTCGCGGTCTGCAGGCAGTGCGTCAGCTGGTCGGTGATGAACCCGTCGGTGATGGATCCCAGCGATCGCAGCAGGTCGAGGATCCGATCGGCCACACGACCTTGGTTGGCCATGGTCTCCTGGCCGATGACCGCCCACTGCTCGGCGGTGCTGGTGTCCATGCTCGTGAAGCTGCGCAGCTCTGTGTCGCCCATGGCGGCAGTCTGCCGCGCTGGGGAGCGTCGTGCACCGATTGCGGGATCGATCAGGGGTGCAGCAGGAGGCCGAGCCACAGCGCCCCCAGCGACGCGAGCGCGCCGATGGCGCCCCAGGCGGCGAGGGCGGCCTTGGTGCGCGCCACCTGGTGGGCGTAGGCCCCGATCCCCGAGAGGGCGACGACAGCCAGCTTGGCGAACAGGGTGGCCTGCCATGCGGTGCTGGTGCTGCCGACGTCGATGGACAGCAGGTTCCAGATGCCGGTGATGACGAGCACCGCGTACGCCGACCACGCGATGCGAGCGAAGCGTCGGGCAGCGAGCTTCGGTGCATCGGGGCCGAGCGATCGCAGGACCGGCACCAGGCCTGCGAGCGCCGCCTGCCCGCCGACCCAGACGCAGGCGGCGAGGACGTGGAGGAAGAGGCGGACGTCGCCGAGATCAGCTGGAAGCACCGGGCACCTCCGTCGTGGGCGCTCCACGCCACCACGCTCGGCGCGTGGTTGGCAACCCAGGCATCAACCCAGCGAGGCGAGCACCTCGCTGGCGGCGACGCGGCGGTCGTTCTCCGGTGCCGCCCCACCGGGGCCGCCGACCGCAGCAGCGGCGACCAGGTCCACCGCCGCGAGCAGGTCCCGCAGCTCGCGCGGCGGCGGGAAGTACTCGTCCTCGTCGGTGATCCGCACCTCGGTGACGCCGTGGCTCGGCGCCAGGCGGGCGATGACGGCGTCGACCAGCTCCTCGGGTGCCGACGCACCAGCGGTGACCCCGACGGTCCCGGTGAGGTCGTTCGGGATCTCGTCGGCATCGTTGACCCGGAACACACGTGCGGTGCCCGCCGCCCGTGCCAGGGCCTCGAGCGCACGGGTGTTGGACGAGTTGGCAGATCCGATGACGACGACGGCGTCGCATCGGGGTGCGATCTCCATCAGGGCCGACTGCCGGTTCGTGGTGGCGAAGCAGAGGTCGCTCCGACCGGGCACCCACAAGTCCTCGAAGCGGGCGCGGGTGGCCTCGAGGACCTCGGCCCAGTCGCGGTGGCTGAGCGTGGTCTGCGCGAGGAGCGCGACGGGCTGGTCGAAGGCCGGGAGGGCGTCGACCTCCTCGACCGACTCCACGCGGCTGATCGCCTCGGGAGCCACCGCCATGGTTCCCACCGCCTCCTCGTGGCCATCGTGTCCCACGTAGACGATGCGGTACCCCTTGCCGGCGCGGACCTTCACCTCGTGGTGCACCTTGGTCACCAGCGGGCACACGGCGTCCACGACGTAGCCGCCCGAAGCGCGGGCCGCTGCCACCACCTCGGGTGCCGAGCCGTGGGCGCTGAGCATCACCGGGCGTCCGGCCGGCACCTCCGCGATGTCGTCGACGAACACGACCCCGAGATCCTCGAAGCGCCGCACGACCCGCTGGTTGTGGACGATCTCGTGGTAGCAGTACACGGGAGGCTCGAACGACCTCACCATCCAGGCCAGGGCCTTGATGGCCATCTCGACCCCGGCGCAGAAGCCGCGCGGTGCGGCCAGAAGCACGTGATCGACGCTCACGGTCGTAGGGTACCGCCGACTCGGTGGGTCATCGCACCGCTCGCCCCGTAGGCTCTCGGGGTGTCTGCACCGCGGGTGACCGCAATCGCGCCGGGCTCCGCTGCGTCTCGCGCCGGGCTCGAGCCCGGCGACGAGCTGATCGCCATCGCCGGACGCGCGCCGCGCGACGTCATCGAGTACCGGTGGCTGGTCGACGAGGCGGACCCGCTGCTCTCGGTGCGTCGCGGTGGCCTCGAGCTCGACCTCGAGGTGCGCAAGGGGGCCGGTGAGCCGCTCGGCGCCGAGGTCGACAGCGCACTGTTCGACCGTGTCCGCACCTGCGACAACCACTGCGACTTCTGCTTCATCTACCAGCTGCCGAAGGGGATGCGCCGCTCGCTGTACCTCAAGGACGACGACTACCGGCTGTCGTTCCTGTACGGGAACTTCACGACGCTCACCCGCTTCACCGAAGCCGACCTCGAGCGCGTCGTCACCGAGGGTCTCTCGCCCCTGTTCGTCAGCATCCACGCCACCGACCCCGACGTCCGCTCCTCCATGCTGCGCAACCGCCGGGGCGCCACCAGCCTGCGGTGGCTTCGGGCGCTGCTCGACCACGGGATCGAGGTCCACGGCCAGGTCGTGCTGTGCCCGGGGATCAACGACGGCGCCGTCCTCGACGACACCTTCGCCGGCGTGCTGGATCGCTATCCGGAGCTCGCCACGCTGTGCGTCGTGCCCCTCGGCGTGAGCCGCCACACCACCGACCCGACGATGCGACCGCACACGAGCGCCGAAGCGGCTGCTGTCCTCGACGCGGTCCACGACTGGCAGGGCGTCTTCCAGGCCGCGGTCGGGCACCGGCTCGTGCAGGCAGCGGATGAGTACTACCTCCTCGCCGAGCGACCGTTCCCCGAGGCCGAGGCCTACGAGGGCTTCCCGATGCACGAAGACGGCGTCGGCATGGCGCGGACCTTCGAGGCCGAGTGGCACGGAGACCACGACGTGGCCACCGGCGTGCAGCGCGGCTTCTTCGCTTGGGTCGACGGGGCCCCAGCTGCTGGGTACAGGGCGCCGCGCACCGTGGCTGACGCGAGCGCCGACGGACCGACGCCGGTGCTCCTGCGCCCGCGACGCTCCGCACCGATCACGGTGCTCACCGGCACGTACGGCGCACGGATCGTGGCGCCGCTGGTGGCTGCGCTCGGGCGCGACGACGTCGAGGTGCTGCCGGTCGAGAACCGGTTCTTCGGCGGCAACATCGGCGTCACCGGCCTCCTGGTCGGCGAGGACGTCGCCGCCGCGCTCGCGGCGTCGCCGGAGGGCCGTCGCTACCTCCTGCCGGATGTGTGCTTGACCGAGGGGCGGTTCCTCGACGGCACCGGCATCGACGACCTCCCCCGCCCCGTCGAGGTGCTGCCGACCGATGGCCACGCGCTGCGAGAGGCGCTCCGGCGATGAAGGCGCTGCCGCTGGTCACCATCGTGGGTCGGCCCAACGTCGGGAAGTCGACGCTGCTGAACCGCCTCGTCGGGCGGCAGGAGGCGATCGTCGAGGAGCGCCCAGGCGTGACCCGCGACCGCAAGGAGGTCGAGGCGACCTGGCGGGGCCGTGCGTTCACCGTGGTGGACACCGGGGGGTGGATGGCCGGCGGCGATGCGCTGGATGACAAGGTCAGCGCGCAGAGCGAGCGAGCGATCCACGATGCCGACATCCTGCTGGTCGTCGTCGACTCGACGGTCGGGATCACCGCCGAGGACGAGCGAGTCGCGCACCTGGCCCAGCGAGCCGGGGCACCGGTGCTGCTGGTGGCGAACAAGGTCGACAACGAGCAGCGCGAGGCGTCGATCTGGGATCTGCTCGGGCTCGGCCTCGGCGAGCCGGTGCCGGTCTCCGCGCTCCACGGTCGCCAGGCCGGGGACCTGCTCGACCGCATCGTCGACCTGCTGCCGCTCGAGGATGATCCCGACGGCATCGACGCCGAGGCCGCAGCGATGGCCGATGAGGAGCCGGGCCAGGTCTCCGTGTCCCTCGTGGGGCGACCGAACGTCGGCAAGTCCACGCTGTTCAACCGCCTCATCGGCGAGGACCGCGCCGTGGTGCACGACATGCCGGGCACGACGCGAGACTCCGTCGACACGGTGGTGGAGACCGACCTCGGCCCGATCCGGTTCGTCGACACCGCCGGGATGCGGCGCAAGAGCCGAATCGATGACGGGACCGAGTACTACTCCCTCGTGCGTGCGCTTCGCAGCATCGATGGCGCAGACGTCGCCCTGCTCGTGATCGACGCCACCGAGGGGATCACCCACCAGGACCAGCGCCTCGCCGAGCGCGTCGACGCCGCCGGCTGCCCGATCATCGTCCTCCTCAACAAGTGGGAGCTGCTCGACGCCGAGGCGAAGCTCGACGTCGAGTACCAGGTCGGCCAGCGGCTGCACTTCCTGGGCCAGTCGCCGATCCTCAAGATCTCGGCGCTGACGGGCAAGGGGGTGCAGCGGATCCTCCCCGCGCTCGAGGATGCGATCAGCGACTACCGCCGACGCGTGCCGACGCGCAAGGTCAACCAGGTGCTGCGCCTGGCCCAGCAGGCGCAGCCGGGTCCGCACGGCGCCCGCGTCCTGTACGCCACGCAGGGCGCCACCGATCCACCCACCTTCACGCTGTTCGCGAACAAGGAGCTGCCCGCGCACTACGTGCGCTACCTCGAGCGATCGATCCGCGAGGCGTTCGACCTGCAGCACACCCCGATCAAGCTCCGGGTGCGCAAGAGGACCAGCTGATCCCGGGGCGCTCTCGGTGTCTCCCGGTGCACCTCGTGCACCGATCATGTCGATCGCATGTCGAGGTGGCTGGCAGCGCTCGCATCGCGGCGCGATCGTCACGCGTCGCGGGGGATTGCGTCGCGGCGCACCGGTAGGATCCCCTCCTCATGGACCTCGCCATCATGCTCGTGGTGGCCGCGGGCTGCGTCGTCGGGGCTGTCGTCTGGGCCACCGCAGCGCAGCAGCGCGTCCGCCAGCTGAAGCGCCTCGAGAAGAGCTCCGGCGACCAGGACGCCAAGGTCCTGGCACGCGCCGGCATCCGCAACGACGTGCACGCTGCGGCGTTCTACGCGGCAGCGACGGTGGTGGTGACGACCCTCGCTCTGGTTGAGGTCGAGCACATCGAGCTCATCGTCGTCCTGCTGCTGGCTCCGGTGGGCGCCACGCTGGTCTTCTCCCGCGAGTTCGCGCGCGAGGCGCGTCTGGCGCAGTCGCGCACCGAGCTCGAGCAGCGCGCCCAGGAGGTCCTGACCCAGGATGCGCTCGCACCCAAGCGGTGGGCAGCGCGGCTCGCGCCCGACGAGCTGCCCGACGTGGTGGGCTTCGACGTCGGCAGCGCCTACCAGCCGGGTACCGGCATGATGGCGGGCGACTTCTACGACCTCTTCCGGCCGTCGCCGTCGCGCTTGGCGGCGGTGATCGGCGACGTCACCGGCCACGGCATCGAGCCGGCGATCACCGCGTTCCAGGCCAAATACCTGCTGCGGGTGTTCCTCCGGCAGTTCCGTGACCCGGCGCAGGCGGTCGAGGAGCTCAACCGCCAGATGAGCTCGATGGATCGCGGCGACGAGCTCATCTCGCTGTCGGTCGTGCTCTTCGACACCGAGGCCGGCACGTTGCGGTACTGCTCCGCGGGCCATCCTGCGATGTGGCTGTGGCACGACCGCGAGGTGCTGCCGCTTCGGGCGACCGGGCCGTTGCTGATGCTCGATCCGGCTTCGGACTACGTGTCGCGCGAGATCCCTCTCGCACCCCAGGACCTGTGCGTCCTCTACACCGATGGCCTGTCGGAGGTCCGCTCCGGCGACGTGATGTTCGGCGAGGAGCGCATCGCCAACGCCCTGCGGCGTGATCCGGGCGTGGCCCCGGACGTACTGTGCAAGTCCCTGCTCGAGGCCGCCAAGGACTTCTCGAGCGGACCCCTCACCGATGACCTCGCCATCCTCGCCATCCGACGCACCTGAGAGCTCGCCGCTCGCCGCCGACCAGGAGGCGCGCGTGCGCGCCGCGGGCGAGCGAGCGGTGCAGGGCAACCTCTCCAGCGGAGGCGAGAAGCTCGCAGCCCAGGGGAAGCTCTTCGTGCGCGACCGCCTGGCGCTGCTCCTCGACGAGGGGTCGTTCATCGAGGACGCGCTGCTCGCCAACGCGTCTGCTGCGGACCTGCCCGCTGACGGCGTCGTGACCGGCGTGGGCACCGTGGATGGCCGGCCTGTGGCGGTGATGGCCAACGACCCGACGGTCAAGGCCGGGTCGTGGGGGGCGCGCACGGTCGAGAAGATCGTGCGCCTCACCGAGCGGGCGCTCAGCGAGGAGCTGCCGGTGGTGTGGCTGGTGGACTCCGCAGGAGCGCGCATCACCGACCAGGTCGACCTCTTCCCCGGCCGGCGCGGGGCCGGTCGCATCTTCGCCAACCAGGTCCGGCTCTCCGGTCGCGTGCCGCAGGTGTGCTGCCTGTTCGGCCCGTCGGCTGCCGGCGGCGCCTACATCCCCGCCTTCTGCGACCTCGTGATCATGGTCGAGGGCAACGCCTCGATGTACCTCGGCTCGCCGCGCATGGCGGAGATGGTCATCGGCGAGATCGCGACGCTCGAGGAGATGGGCGGCGCGCGCATGCACGCCACGGTCTCGGGGTGCGGCGACAACCTGGCGATCGACGACGAGGACGCCATCGACCAGGCTCGCGCCTACCTCTCGTACTTCCCCCGCTGCTGGCGCGAGGACCCGCCGAGCTACCTGGCTGAGGCGCCGGTGGCGCCGCTGGTGCGCGAGGTGCTGCCTGCCGAGGAGGCGCAGGGCTACGACATGCACGCCGTGCTGGATCGGCTGCTGGACGCCGAGAGCTTCTTCGAGGTCAAGCCGCTGTTCGCTCCGGAGCTCATCGTCGGGTTGGGTCGCCTCGATGGTCGCCCGGTCGGGATCGTCGCCAACAACCCGGCAGCGAAGGGTGGCGTGCTGTTCACGGACTCGGCCGACAAGGCCGCTCGCTTCATCTGGGCCTGCGACGCGTTCAGCATCCCGCTCCTGTTCCTCGCCGACGTCCCCGGCTTCATGGTCGGCACGCAGGTCGAGCGCGAGGGGATCATCCGGCACGGCGCCAAGATGATCACCGCAGTGGCAGAGGCGACGGTGCCCAAGGTGTCGATCATCGTCCGCAAGGCCTACGGCGCCGGGCTCTACGCGATGGCGGGGCCGGCGTTCGACCCCATCGCCACCCTGGCGCTGCCCACGGCGAAGATCGCGGTGATGGGCCCCGAGGCAGCGGTCAACGCGGTGTTCGCCAACAAGATCGCTGCCATCGACGACCCGGCGGAGCGCGAGTCGTTCGTCGCCGAGCAGCGCCGCATCTACGAGGAGGACGTGGATCTCGTGCGTCTCGCCTCCGAGATGGTCATCGACGCCGTGGTGGAGTTCGAGGACCTGCGCGATGACCTGATCCGTCGCCTGCGCGCAGCGGAGGGGCGCGACCGGCACTTCACGCAGCGCCGTCACGGCGTGCCGCCCGTCTAGGAGCGCGGCGCGTGCCCTGGTGCGATGACTGCACCAAGTTCTGGAACCCCAACTCGATGACCGAGGACGGGACCTGCCCTCGGTGCGGGCGACCGCTCGCCTCGAATGACGACGATCCCGCCGGCGAGCTCACCCCGGCGGCGTGGGATCCGACGCGGGGGATGGGACCCGACGAGATTGACACGACCGTCCCCTGGCACTTCTGGGTGATGCTCGCCGCCCTGGCGCTCTACCTGGGGTGGCGGGTGGTGCAGGGCGTCGCCTGGCTCCTTGGCTGAGGCTGCATCGAGGCCGTCCGCGGGCTGCACGAGCTGCGCGGGGGATCGGATAGCATGCGCCGGTCACGGGCTGTGGCGCAGCTTGGTTAGCGCGTCGGTCTGGGGGACCGAAGGTCGGGGGTTCGAGTCCCCCCAGCCCGACCACGAGGGGCCCAGGTCAGAGGGCCCGCTCGTTCTGTGCATCGTGGGTTCCGGTTGCCGGAAGCCACGATGCACAGAACGCTTCGGTGGGTGGAGTGGCCGCTGAGGTGGGTGAGCGGCGAGGCTCGCGAGCGTGCTCGGTGTCGTTGCGATCTTCCTCCTCGGCGTCGCGGTGGCCAGGGTCGGCTCCCCGCCGCCGGATGCGGCGCGCACGTTGGATTGGTTCGTGGTGCGGATCGCCCTGCCGGCGCTGGTGGTGGAGCGCGTCAGCCGGATGCCGCTCGACAGCGATGCCGCGGTGCCCGTCGTCGTCGCGTGGTCGGTCGTCGCCGGCTGTGCGGTGGCGGTCTGGGTGATCGGGCGAGCTGCGGGATGGTCGCGGCGCACTGTCGGCACGCTCCTGCTCGTCGTCCCGCTGGGCAACACGTCCTTCCTCGGCTTCCCGGCGATCGAGGCGCTCCTCGGCGCCGATCACATCGCGCACGCCGTGCTGTACGACCAGCTCGGAACCTTCCTGGCGCTGGCGACCTACGGCACGTGGGTCGCCGGTCGCTGGGGGAGCGGCGGTGGAGGCGGTGTGCGCCGCGTGGTGACCTTCCCGCCCTTCCTCGCACTGCTGGTGGCGCTGGCGCTGCGGGGTGTGGACGTCGGGGACGACGCGATGCGCCCGCTCGAGCTCCTCGGTGCCTGCGTGGGCCCCGTGGCGCTCTTCTCGATCGGCTTGCGGGCGAGGGTGCCGACCGCGAGGCGCGTGCTGGCGCCGGCCGCAGTCGGTCTCGGGCTGCGGCTGCTCGTAGCGCCTGCCGCCGTCCTCGGCGCGGCGGCGCTACTCGACGCCTCGGGCCCGGCATGGGCCACCGCCGTGCTCGAGGCCGGCATGCCCCCCATGATCACCGCGGGCATCGTTGCCGTCGACGCCGGTCTCGACGAGGAGCTGGCGACGTTCGCCGTGAGCGCCGGGCTCCTGCTGTCGCTGCTCACCCTGCCGTTCCTCGCCGGCGTCGTCCCCCTGTAGGGGTCCGCTGGCGAGCGGCCGGGACCCTCGCGGGCTACCCTCGCCCTGCGCCGTCGACCACAGGAGGTCACCGATGCGCTCCCGCCCCACCCTCGCTCTCCTCGCCGCGCTCGTCGCGGTGACCGCAGCGCTCACCCCGATCGTCGCCGGAGCCGCGAGCGCTCCCGCTCCCGCTCCAGCTCCTGCTCCCACGTCCGCAGCGACCGAGGACGCCTACTTCGCCTTCGCCGCCGAGCACGCCCAGCCCACCTCGGCATCGACGCAGCGAAGCTCCGGCGGTGCGACGTTCGCCGCCAGCGACCGCGGCCTCGCGCAGCAGCGCGACGCGTGCCACGTCGGCCTCTACGACGACACGACGTACGAGGTCTCCAAGCTCGACGTCGCCGGCTACGGGATCGCGTACCACTGCGAGGCGCGCGTGTGGGACATCGCCGTGGGCACGCGCGACACGTGGGGTCTCGGGTCGTTCGAGGGCTACGCCATCACGATCGACCGAGACGGCTCAGCAGCTACGGGATGCCAGGGCTACGAGACCGTGGTGGTGGTGATCCTCGAGGGCGGCGTGCCTGCCGGCGTGGTGTTCGCCACGCCGTCCTGCAACGACGCAGGATGGGTGGTGACCGGCAACGCATCAGGCTTCTTCGACGGCTCGTCGGTGATGGACGTCGAGTTCGGCGGCGCGGCGATCGCGCACGACCAGGACTTCCGGTGGGCGCTGATCCTCGCCTCCAACAGCGGCACCCGCGACCGGGCGCCCGACGACGGGTGGCGCACGATGCGCGTCCCCTGCGGCATCGGCGCGACCACGTTCGCCAAGGTTGCAGCTCGTCAGGTGTACGGCGCCTACGACCGGATGGTCGGTGGCGATTTCGATGGCGACGGGATCGACGACCTGTTCTTCTACGGGCGAGGGTCCGCCGACGACGGCCTCCTCGAAGGCAGCGCCGCAGGTCTTCAGGCCGTCACGTACCGACCGCCGGTCAACGGCAACTACGACGGCATCGTGGCCGGCGACTTCAACGGCGACGGCGCCGACGACATCTTCTTCTACGGGGAGGGTGCACGTCCCGACGGCTACCTGCTCGCCACGCCAGGCAGCTTCGCGCTGACGCCGGTCACGGGGTCGGTGCAGGTGACGCGGGTGTACGACGGGCTCGTGGCCGGCGACTTCAACGGCGACGGCCTCGACGACATCTTCTTCTACGGCGCAGGCTCGAACCCCGATGGCCTGCTGCGCGGCACGCCGCTCGGGCTGCGCGCGGTGTCGGGTTCGGTCCAGGTGAGCCGCAGCTACGACGAGGTCCAGTCTGGCGACTTCGACGGTGACGGCTTCGACGACATCTTCTTCTACGGTCGTGGTTCGGCACCCGAGGGGCTGCTCGTGGGTGGGCCGACGTGGCTGCACGCCACGACCCCGGGCATCGCCAACGGCGTCTACGACGAGATGCGGCCCGGCGACTTCAACGGCGACGGGCTCGACGACTTGTTCTTCTACGCCCGGGGCACGACGTGCGAAGGCCTCCTGCGTGGCCGCTCGAGCGGGCCGATGATCGGCGTGCGGACCCCGGGCGTCGATGGCACCTACGACGACTGGGCCGGCGGCGACTACGACGGCGACGGCAAGGACGACCTCTACTTCTTCGGTCGTGGCAGCCGCCCGGACGGGCAGCTGCTCGGGCGCTGACCTCGAGGTGCACTCCGCTCACCCCGAGACCTGCGATCATCGCGGCGTGCGCACCGTCCCCTATGAGCCCACGACGAGCGACGCGTGAGCGACATCGGCACCGCGGCTGCGGTGCTGCTCGCCTTGGTCCTCAGCTGGGCCGGCATCACCAAGCTGCGCAGCCCGGCGCGCACCGAAGGCTCGTTCACGGCCATGGGCCTGCCTGCACCCAGGGCGCTCGCGGTGGGTGTGCCCTGCGCGGAGCTCGTGCTGGCGATCGGGCTCGTCGTCGCTCCGGCGCCAGCCGCGCTTGGCGCCGTCGTGCTCCTCAGCGCCTTCACCGGTGTGCTCGGCGTGCTGCTCCGGCGGCCGGAGCCTGTGGCCTGCGGGTGCTTCGGGAGCGCTGCGGCCGCACCGGTCGGTGCAGCGGACCTGGTGCGCAACGCCGGCCTGCTGGCAGCGGCGAGCGCAGCGCTGTGGGCTGAGGCCGTCACCGCACCCACCCTTCCGGCCGCCATCGCGGTGACGTCCGCCGCGGCGAGCGTCCTCATGGCGATGGGGCTCGTGCGCTTGCGCGGCGAGCTCGGGGTCGTGTGGGACAACACCCTGCCCGGCGAGGTGCAGGCGGCGTGAGCGGCTCGGTGTGGATCGCGTCCTACGTCCTGCTGTGGGCGACCGTCCTGGTGCTCTCGCTGACGGTCGTCGCCCTGCTTCGCCAGATCGGGGTCCTCCACGCACGGGTGCGGCCCGTCGGCACGCACTTCGCCGGAGAGGGACCCGAACGCCTCGCACCAGCGCCGCCGGCGTTCGACTACGGCGCGCCCACGATGACGCTCGTCGCCTTCCTCTCGCCCACCTGCGAGATCTGCCACGTGCTTCGCCCCGGGCTCGCTGCGATCCGCAGGACGTACCCTGGCGTGCGCGTGGAGGAGCTCGAGCACGGCCCCGCCACCGAGGACGTGTTCGGTGCGTTCAACGTCCGGTCCACCCCGTACTTCGTGACGGTCGACCCCTCCGGCATCGTCCGGGTTCGGGGCATCGCCAACACGCTCGAGCAGATCGAGGTCATGCTCGAGGAGTCCCTGGCCGAGGAGGTCGCGTAGGTGTCGATGGACGATCAGGTCGAGCGGGTCGGCCGGTGGACAGCGAACCGGGTCGGCCGACGCGGGTTCATCGGCCGGATGGGCAAGGTCGGGGTGATGGTCGCCGGTGGCTCCACGATGGCGGCGCTGCTGAGCGACATCGCCGATGCGCGGGTGTGCGGGCAGAGCGGCATCAGCCCCCTGTGCCCCGACTACGACTGCAGCGAGACGATGGGGTGGTGCTGGTACGCGGTCGGCTGCTGCGCCGGCGGGCAGCTGAAGAAGATCTGCGACTGCTGTGCGCCGGTCAACAACGTGCACGGCTACTGCCCGTCGGGCACCAACGTGCTGTGCGTGCTGGAGTCCTGCGGCACGGATCCACGGGTGCAGCTGAGTCCGGTCACCCGGGTGGCGAGCGACGATCGGGGCACCACCGAGCGACTCGTGCGTCAGATTCGGTTCCCCGGCGGCTCCAGCACCGTCGTGCTGTGCGAGAGCGATGCGCTGGTTCGGGCGGTCGCCACGCCGCTGGCCTCGGTCCTCGGAGCCGCGCTGGTGCACCAGGAGGTGGGCCCACTCGCCTCGTCGGTGCGCTCCCTCATCGCGGCGATGGGCGCGTCCTCGGTGAAGGTCGTCGGCAGCGCCCTGCCCCCGTCGATCGACGTCGCTCTCGGGGCCGATGGCGTCCAGGTCGAGCGCGTGGGCGCGGCCGGCGAGGTGGACGTGCTCTCCGGCGAGGTCGCCCAGTGGCTGCTCGCCCGCTACTCCGCTGCGCGCGTGGTCTCCGTCGAGGTCGACGCCAGCTCCACCACCCTCGCGATCGCGGCGGCCTTCGCCGCAAGCGCTCGCACCGCGCTCGTCGTCGGAGCGCACGCGGTGCTCGCAGCCGAGCACCCGGTCACGGCGATCGCCAGCACGCGCGGGCTGGATGCGCTGGTACCCGGCTCGACTCGGCTCGACGGCAGCACGCCGCAGCGGCTCGCTGCCGCAGTCGCCGCCGCCGGCCCGCCGCTGCAGCGCTTCACCCTCGTACCCGAGACCAGCGGCGCACTCCTCGAGCTGGCCGCTCTGGGCGTGCCCCTGGTGCTGCACGATCGCGGCTCGCTCGGCAGCGCCGAGGCCGTCCTCGCTCGTCGCGATCCGGAGTCGCCCGGTCGCTGCTACCTCGCTGGCATCTCCGGCACGCTCACCACGCCGTGGTTCCGACGCCTCCAGTCCGACCTCAACGGGTACGGGGTGCACCTGCTGCGCGGCGTGTCTGGCCAGGGGCTGCCGGTCATCAGCCAGCCGTTCGCCGAGCGCCCCGTAGGCCTCGCCCGGCCGGGCGACAGCCCGCCGCCGCCCTCGGCGCCCTCGTCGTCGTGGCTGGGGTGGGGCGGTTGATGGTCACCGGGCTCGCCCTGCTCGCGCTGATCGCAGCTGGCATCCGGTCGCTGTGGTCGCCGTGAGGGCTCTCGGTCGCGGAGACCATCACCCCCTCGGTCCGAGGCGGCACGCGCATCGCCATCGGCAGCCTCCTGCTGCTCACCTCCGCCGTCGCCGGTGGCCTGCTGGGCTTCGTGCTCGGTGCGCTGTGGCTGGCGACGGGCCTGGGCGCCGCTGGGGGTGCAGTCGCAGCGGCTGCGGTGCTCGTGGGCGTCGCCCTGGACCTCGTGCACGTGCGCCGCGGATCACCACGTCCGTGGTCGGTGCAGCGCCAGGTGCCACGCCTGTGGGCTCGCGTGTTCCCGCTGCCGGGGGCGACGGTCCTCTACGGCCTGCGCCTCGGCATCGGCCCCTTGACGCACCTGCGCTCGTGGCTGTGGTGGGTCGGCGTGATGCTCGGGGCGACGACCGGGGCGTGGAGCTCTGCGGCGCTGGGGACAGCGTTCGGCGCATGGCGGATCCTCGTGCAGCTCGTGGTCGTGTGGCGAGCAGACGAGGCCATGGCGCAACGGATGGCGGCGGTGCAGCGGGCGGAGGTGCAGGTGGTCACGCCGACCCTCGCGGCGGTGGCGGTCGTTGCGCTCGTGTCGCTCGCTCCCGCGGGTGGGTGAGGTGAGGTGAGGGTCACCGCCGCGGCGTCGGCTGCGCTGCTGTCGCTCGTCCTGGTGCTGGGCGGTTGCAGCGACGATCCAGATGTATCGGTCCGCGCTGATGGGGGCGACGGCGATGCCGAGGTCGACGTGCGCACCGATGGCTCCACCACGACGATCGACCGGCCGTCCGCAGGTGTGTCGGAAGCCACCGGCGCCTCGCAGCCGGAGCCGCCGGCGGTCAGCGACGACGCCCTCACGGGTCCGGCGTCGGTCGATCCCGAAGGCAGCTCGACGATCGGACCCATCGAGCCTGTCGACCCCGGTGCACCGCTCGGCACCGCGCTGCTGGCGAACGGGCCCACGGGATGGGAGCGAGCACCTGATGACGCGCCGGACCTGGGGGCGCTCACGGTGATCGAGGCGGCGCAGGCTCTCGGCGACCCAGAAGCTGAGCTGGCGCTCCTGACCACCCGCCGCCTGCGCGCCGCACACGCACGGCGGTGGGTCGGCGCCGATGGCGCCACCGCGACGCTCGTCGCCTACCAGTTCGCCGACGCAGAGGGTGCGCTGTCCTACGAGGTCGACAGCATGATCAGCCTGATCGGCGAGGGAGCAGTCGAGTCCACCGGAGCGGCGATGAGCAGGGCGTTCCGCTGGCAGGGCGGTGGCACCACGATCGATGGTCGGTCCCTTCGCCGCGGCGACCGCATCTACCTCGTCATCGTCCGCCAGGGCACACCGGCGCTGGCCGATGCGCTCGTCTCCGCCCAGGCGACGCAGCTGGCTGGCTGAGCGATCACAGGGTGGGCTCCGCAGAGCCGACCCGCCGCAGCGTCTGCGCTCAGACGGTGCGGCAGCCGAGCAGCCGGGTGCCGGAGCCGAGCTCGAGGTTCTTGGCGTAGATGCACACCAGCGCGGCCGAGCTCGACCCGGTGGGCACGCCGTTGGTCGAGAACCCGTGGCTCGTGCCGTAGACGAGGCCGTACAGCCCGAGCGTGGTGCGCATGCCGTCAGCGGGCAGCGTCGCGGCGAGCGCGCCGTTCACCCGCACCTCCACCGAGGTGGCCGCGGTGGTGTCGGGGTCGATGGTCCACCCGCTGGCTCGTACGTTCTCACCCGAACGGGTGATGCTGTCCACGACGCCGAACGGCAGGGTGCCGACGTTGACGGTGCGGCAGCCGAGATGCCGATGGCTCCCGGCGCCCTGATCGATGGCGTAGGCGCACACCTGGTGCGTGCCCGGTCCGAGCAGCAGCGCTCGGCTGAACCCGTGTGCCGAGCCGTACAGGGGGTAGGCCGCACCGATGTCGCTGCGTGGGACGTTGGCGGTCGTGCCGGCGACGAGCGCGCCGTCTGCGTAGAGGTGCACCGAGATCGGCCCGCCGACGTCGGGATCGAGCGCCCAGCCGCTCACCTGCACGGTGGACGCCGACCCTCCTGGCCGGCGAGCGACGACGTCGAGGTGGCCCTTGGGGCTCTGGTCGAAGGTGGCGCATCCCAGGTTCGGGTTCGGTCCGCCGGGACGGTTGATCGCGAACACGCACACCCGCGCAGGAGACGAGCCCACGGGGACCACGGTGCTGAAGCCGTGGTTCGGCCCGAGGCCTGGGAACTTGGCCCCGATGTCGGGACGTGGCGCATCGGCGACGACCGCACGCGTCAGGGTGCCGTTCACGTAGATGTGGATGGCGAGCGAGGCCGCGGTGTCGGCGTCGACGACCCAGCCCGAGATCTCGATGCCGCCGGGGGCCTGGCGGAAGCGGTCGAGTCTGCCGATGGGCACCGAGTGGTTGCTGGCGGCTGCCCACGGCGCCGCAGCGAGGCCTGCGAGCAGCAGGAGCGGGGCGAGCAGGAGCGCACAGGCACGTCGCGTCATGGGCGGAGTATCGCAGCCCCGCAGGGACGCCGTCACGGATCGTGCTGGGTGGTGGGGGAGCGAGGCGGTAGCGTCCGTTGACGTCGCCGAGGAGGACGATGACCACCACCGAAGACGAGCCGACTGGGACGCGCGCCCTCGATGAGCTGCGCGCGCACCGCCAGGGGAAGGTCGACGCGCTGCGCGCTGACGGCATCGAGCCCTATCCGACTCGTTTCCATCGCACGCACGAGGCAGCGGACGTCCATGCCGGCTGGGGCGAGCTGGAGGCCGGTGCTGAGACCGACGACGAGGTCCGCGTCGCCGGGCGCATCCTGCTCCTGCGGCGCCAGGGGAAGCTCGTGTTCGCCCAGCTGCGCGATGCGACGGGATCGATCCAGCTGTTCGTGTCGAAGGCGACCGTCGGCGACGAGGCCTTCGATCGCATCGCGGCGCTCGACCTGGGCGACTGGGTGGGCGTCACCGGCACCGTCATGGTGACCCGCAAGGGAGAGCTGTCGGTGGCGGTGGCCTCGTGCGAGCTGCTCGCCAAGGCGGTGCGGCCGCTTCCCGACAAGTGGCACGGCCTCACCGACGTCGACCAGCGCTACCGCCAGCGGTACGTGGACCTCATCGTCAACGACGACGCCCGTCGGGTGCTGGAGGTGCGCACCCGCACCATCGACGCGCTGCGCCGGCGGCTGGGGGAGCGGGGCTTCATCGAGGTCGAGACCCCGGTGCTGCACCACGAGCCCGGCGGCGCCACCGCGCGGCCGTTCACCACCCACCACAACGCGCTGGATCTCGACCTCTACCTGCGCATCGCGCTCGAGCTCCACCTCAAGCGGCTGGTCGTGGGTGGCATCGAGCGGGTGTACGAGATCGGGCGGGTGTTCCGCAACGAGGGCATCGACACCAAGCACAACCCCGAGTTCACGATGCTCGAGGCGTACGAGGCGCTCACCGACTACCGCGGGATGATGGAGCTCACCGAGGACCTCATCACCGCGGCGGCGCTGGGTGCGCTCGGCACCACCGTCGTCGAGGTGCGCGGCGAGAGCATCGACTTGGCCGTGCCGTGGCGGCAGGTGTCGATGGTCGAGCTGATCGAGGAGCACCTCGACCTCCAGATGCACCCCTCGATGGACCTCGCCTCGGCGCGAGCCGCGGTGGAGAAGGTCGGCCTCGACCCCGATCCGTCGTGGGGGCCGGGGCGCTGCACGCACCACGTCTACGACGAGCTCGTCGAGCACCGCCTCGTGCAACCGACCTTCGTGCTCGATCACCCCGCCGAGGTCTCGCCGCTGGCCAAGGCGCACGCAGACGACCCGACGCTGGTGGAGCGCTTCGAGCTCATCATCGGCGGCAGCGAGCTGGCGAACGCCTACAGCGAGCTGAACGACCCCGTCGATCAGCGTCGCCGCTTCGAGACCGAGCAGACCCGGCGCACCGCTGGCGACGTCGAGGCTGGCACCGTGGACGAGGACTACCTCCGCGCGCTCGAGTACGGCCTGCCGCCGACCGGCGGCATGGGCATCGGCATCGACCGCCTCGTGATGCTCCTCGCGGGGGTCACGAGCATCCGCGAGGTGGTGCTGTTCCCGACGCTGCGACCAGAGGACGTCCGGTGAGCCGTCGCCTCACCACGCCGCTGCGAACTGGTCGACGGGGCTGATCGCCGGTGTGCGGACGGTTCGTCGCCACGACGCCGCCCGACGTGCTGGCGCGCTACTTCGACGCCGAGCCGCCGATCGATGCCGATGCGCGCGGGCCGCGCTACAACGTCGCTCCGACGACCGACGTGTACGTGGTGCTCGCCGACGGCGACGTGCGCAAGGTGACGCAAGCGCACTGGGGGCTCGTGCCTCGCTGGGCCAAGGACCCGTCGATCGGCAATCGCATGATCAACGCCCGCGCCGAGACGCTGGCGGAGAAGCCCAGCTTCAAGGGGCCGTTCAAGCGGCACCGGTGCATCGTGCCCGCCGATGGGTTCTACGAGTGGCAGCGGGTGCCCGGCCAGCGCACCAAGCAGCCGATGTACATCCACCGACCCGACGGCGAGCCGTACGCGTTCGCAGGGCTCTGGGAGCAGTGGCGGCCGAAGGACCGGCCCGATGAGGCGCCGCTGCGCTCCGCCACGATCATCACCACCAGCGCGAACGAGACGATGGCGCAGGTGCACGACCGCATGCCGGTGATCCTGCCCGCCTCGGCGTGGGACGAGTGGCTGGACCCGACGAACGACGACGTCGAGGCCCTGGGCAAGCTGCTGGTGCCCGCACCGAAGCTGCTCACGGTGATGCACCCCGTCAGCCCGGCGGTCGGCTCGGTGCGCAACCAGGGCCCCGAGCTGATCGAGCCCTACGCGCCACCACCGACCGAGGCGGATGAGTCCTGAGTCGGTCCGCAGACGACGTCAGAGGTTGGCAGCGGTCAACGCAACCGTGGTGCCAGGGGGTCGGCTCAGGCCGCGAAGGTGACGGTAGTGGGAGCGAAGCGCGCTCCGCAGCGTGGGATGGACGTGGTAGCGGATGCCGAACTCGGCACAGACGTCGGCCACAGCCGGTGCGATGGCCGGATAGAGGGTGTGGGGCAAGCTCGGGAAGAGGTGATGCTCGATCTGGTAGTTGAGGCCGCCTGCGCACCACGTCACGATGCGGGCCCCGGGCCCGGGCCCGGGGCAGAAGTCGACCGTCGAGCGAACCTGCCACTCGTGCCATCGGGTGCTGGGAGGGTCGGCGCAGTCGGCGAACTCGGCTTCTTCGACGACGTGGGCCAGCTGGAAGACGAGGCCGAGAGCGACACCTGAGACGCCGAGCACCACAAGGGCTCCGAGGAGGACCGTCCACCATGGGTGGAGCAGCATGGGTGCACCCAACATGACAGCGACGAACGTCGCTTTGCGGACGACGAGGGCAGCATCCTCGGTGACGCTCGTGGTTGCACCACTCCGGTTGCCGGAGACCAGTCGCATCACCGCTCGGCCCACATCAGCGCCGAAGATGTACGTGGTCGTCAACCCGTAGAGCGCCCAGATGTAGAGGTGCTGGTAGGCGTGCCACCTCCGTCGCTGCTGGCTCGGAGCGAGGCGAGCGAACGGTCCGAGGTCGATGTCGCCATCCTTCCCGGCGATGTTGGTTGACGAGTGGTGGATTCGCCCGTGAATCTCGATCCAGCCCTTCGAGTTGCCGCCGATCATCTCGAGCGAGTAGCCGGCGATCCGATTGGCGGTTGACAGCCTTCGGCCGCCTCTTGTGGCGAAGAACGCGTTGTGGTTCGCGTCGTGCTGGATGTTGACCCCGATCGCGCCGATCGACAACCCCAGAGACACGCAAGCGATCGCCCCGAAGACCCAGCCGTGGGCCAACAGCACGAGTCCTCCCGAGGCGATGTACCAGGCCAGCACCACGGCGGCCTTCCGATGGAGGCGGCGATGTGCCTGTCGGAGAAGATCGTCGGTGATGCAGCCGTTCACGCGCGCTACGAGCTGCTTGCTGAAGCCCGAATCGGTGATCGTGTCCATCTCTGGACTCCGTGGTCGAGGGATCGGAGCCTTGAGCGGCCCCGGGCGTGGTGAAGGCGCCGGTGGCGGGCAGTCGGCTGCAGCTGAGGCGACTTGATGGTACCAGCCGTGTCCTCGGTCGAAGGGCGAGGACACGGCGTCCCTCCCGCCGTTCTGTGCATGGTGGCTTCGGATAGTCCGAAGTGTGTTGTCGCGGGACATCGCTGACAGTTCTGTCGCGGGACATCGCTGACAGTTGGTCGTGGTCATCATTGCTTGGTTCGGGGTTGTCGTGATCCGCCTCGGCGCTTGCCGGAGGGGTAGTAGCGGCGGCCGGGTTC